>NZ_JBXWOF010000024.1:0-1226 GCF_059610745.1 Ruegeria sp. CDSC042 | reverse complement strand
ATGGCAAAGGAAAAGTTTGAGCGTAATAAGCCGCACGTCAACATTGGCACGATTGGGCACGTTGACCACGGCAAGACGACGCTGACCGCAGCGATCACCAAGTATTTTGGTGACTTCAAAGCGTATGACCAGATTGACGGCGCGCCGGAAGAGAAGGCCCGCGGCATCACCATCTCGACGGCCCACGTGGAATACGAGACCGACGCGCGTCACTACGCCCACGTTGACTGCCCCGGCCACGCCGACTACGTCAAGAACATGATCACTGGTGCGGCGCAAATGGACGGCGCGATCCTGGTTGTGAACGCGGCTGACGGCCCGATGCCTCAGACCCGCGAGCACATTCTGCTGGGCCGCCAGGTTGGCATCCCGACCATGGTCGTGTTCATGAACAAAGTTGACCAGGTTGACGACGAAGAGCTGCTGGAGCTGGTTGAAATGGAAATCCGCGAGCTGCTGAGCTCGTATGATTACCCTGGCGACGACATTCCGATCATTGCCGGTTCGGCACTGGCCGCGATGGAAGGCAACAACCCGGAAATCGGCGAAGAATCGATCCGCAAGCTGATGGCTGCCGTGGACGAGTACATCCCGACGCCTGAGCGTGCTGTTGACCAGCCGTTCCTGATGCCGGTCGAAGACGTGTTCTCGATCTCGGGCCGTGGTACAGTTGTGACCGGTCGTGTTGAGCGTGGCGTGATCAATGTTGGCGACGAGATCGAAATCGTCGGCATCCGCGACACCAAGAAAACCACCTGTACCGGTGTTGAAATGTTCCGCAAGCTGCTGGATCGCGGCGAAGCGGGCGACAACATCGGCGCGCTGCTGCGTGGTATCGACCGTGAAGGTGTTGAGCGTGGCCAGGTTCTGTGTAAGCCGGGTTCGGTTACACCGCACACCAAGTTCGAAGCCGAAGCCTATATCCTGACCAAGGAAGAGGGTGGCCGTCACACGCCGTTCTTCGCGAACTACCGTCCGCAGTTCTACTTCCGTACAACTGACGTGACCGGCACCGTGACCCTGGCAGCTGGCACCGAGATGGTTATGCCCGGCGACAACGTGTCGTTCGAGGTTGAGCTGATCGCACCGATCGCGATGGAAAACGGCCTGCGTTTCGCCATCCGCGAAGGCGGCCGCACCGTCGGCGCCGGCGTTGTGTCGAAAATCGTCGAGTAATTCGCGCAAGCGAATGATCAAATGGAAAGGGCGCCCATCCGGCGCCCTTT
>NZ_JBXWOF010000023.1:0-1272 GCF_059610745.1 Ruegeria sp. CDSC042 | reverse complement strand
GGTTTTTTCACCCAGTCTCTCTCAGCGCGCGACCCAGAGCTGTTCGGCTCGATCACGTCCGAGCTGGGCCGTCAGCGCGACGAGATCGAATTGATCGCGTCCGAGAACATCGTCTCTGCTGCCGTGATGGAAGCGCAGGGCTCGGTGATGACCAACAAATACGCCGAAGGATACCCCGGCAGGCGTTACTATGGCGGGTGTCAATTTGTTGATATCGCTGAAAATATGGCCATCGACCGCGCCAAGCAGCTGTTCGGTTGCGGCTTTGCAAACGTCCAGCCGAACTCTGGCTCTCAGGCAAACCAGGGCGTGTTCCAGGCACTGATCAAACCCGGCGACACCATCCTGGGCATGAGCCTGGATGCGGGGGGCCACCTGACCCATGGCGCCGCACCCAACCAGTCGGGCAAGTGGTTCAACGCCGTCCATTACGGTGTGCGCAAACAGGACAACCAGATCGACTATGACCAGATCGAAGCGCTGGCGAAAGAGCATCAGCCCAAGCTGATCATCGCAGGCGGGTCGGCCATTCCGCGCATCATTGATTTTGCCCGCATGCGCGAGATCGCGGATATGGTCGGCGCCTATCTGCATGTCGACATGGCCCATATCGCCGGTCTGGTCGCGACAGGCGCACACCCATCGCCCTTCCCGCATGCGCATGTGGCTACCACCACCACGCATAAAACCCTGCGCGGTCCGCGGGGCGGCATGATCCTGACCAATGACGAGGCGATCGCCAAGAAAGTGAACTCGGCCATCTTCCCTGGCATTCAGGGTGGCCCGCTGATGCATGTCATCGCGGCCAAGGCCGTGGCCTTTGGCGAAGCACTGCGACCCGAGTTCAAGGACTACATCGCCCAGGTGGTCACCAACGCGCAGGCCCTGTCGGACCAGTTGATCAAAGGTGGGCTCGACACAGTCACCCACGGCACCGACACCCATGTGGTTCTGGTGGACCTGCGCCCTAAAGGCGTCAAAGGCAACGCGACCGAAAAGGCACTGGGCCGGGCGCATATCACCTGCAACAAGAACGGTGTCCCGTTCGATCCCGAAAAACCGATGGTGACCAGCGGCATCCGCCTTGGCAGCCCCGCAGGCACCACCCGCGGCTTCGGCGAGGCCGAGTTCCGCCAGATCGCCGACTGGATCATCGAAGTGGTCGACGGTCTGGCCGCAAATGGCGAGGACGATAACGGTGAGGTCGAGGCCAAAGTCAAAACCGAAGTCGCAAACCTCTGCGCCAGATTCCCTATCTATCCAAACTTGTAA
>NZ_JBXWOF010000022.1:0-1458 GCF_059610745.1 Ruegeria sp. CDSC042 | reverse complement strand
AGCGTTTCAAACACGCTCAACCGAAAGGAACCAAGAAATGAAAAAGGCACTGATTTCCTTCGTCACCGCGTTCGCCATTGTTCTGAGTGCTGGAATGTCCATGGCGCACCCGTTGGATGGCTACGACCACCAAACTTCCAAAGCGGCTGGCCCTGGCTTCCATTTGAACTCAGAACTATCGAGTTCCGACCCTTGTGATTCATGCACTGATGCATGGGGATAAACTTTAACAGCGGATGCTTTGGACTGCGTTTGAGACGATGAGCATCCGCTTTCTTGCCCCAGCCTGCAATGTTAACCGATTTGCACATCCTGAGGTCGACCTAAGCGGTTCGAGCACTGCCCGGAGATTGGCCCGTCCAAGTCTTGTAGGCATTGCTAAACGCCGCTTGATCAGAATAACCAAGCGCAAAAGCAATCTCAGGCAGACTTAGCTTGGGGTCATCAAGATACTGCTCTGCCAGCCTTGCACGGATGTCCTTTAGCAGTTGTTTGTAAGTTGTGCCTTCCTTGGCAAGTTTGCGCCCAAGTGTGCTGATGCTCATCCCCAGTGTCTTCGCGATATCATCTTGTGTTGGAGCGCTAAAAGACAGTCGCGACGTTATCTCGCTCTGCACCAAAGAACTTGTTTCACCTATTACTGGCGGTAAATCGTTCATCAACGTTTGCACATGTTTTTCAAGGTGCAGAAGCAATGCGGGGTCCGTATCCTTGATCGGGATATCCATCACTGCTTTATCGAACAAGATGCCGGGAACTCTTTGTTTCTGCTTGATATTGACTGATAATGCACTAGAGATTTGGGTCCGCTTTTCTTCGGTCAATTCATGCGGAAAACGTATCTCAAGGACTGGCAAAGGCGTCTCAGCCGCAATTTGAAGGCTGGTCAAAAAAGCAGACATTCGAAACTCATTGTGAGCTCCATCAGAGCGCATCAGTTCAGCGATGGAGTCTATCTCCAGAAACATGCCACGTTCTTCTTCATAGAAGGACAGTTTGGCAAAGCCCCGAGCCAAGCGAGCATAGTTCACTGCCTTCTCGATTGCCTCGCCAACGGTCGGAGAGTTCAAAACGACATAGCTGAGGAGTGTAGTCTTTCTGGGGTTGAAGGTTTTTCCCGCAGTGATCGCAAACAGGGGGTCTCGGGTCTCTTGCACTGCAAGCTCCAAGAGTCGGAGCTCATTGCGAACATCAACAAAATCCGGCGGAGTTTTGTGACAATCAACGGGTAAGTTGGTCGATCTCAGAAGCGCAACAATATCTGAACCACGGTTTTCCAGAAGCCTGGCTATGTGATGCACACCAAAACCTGGAACATTCCAAGATTGGCCGTCAGAACTCACTTTGTCCTCTTTCATGCTCATATGCCGCCCGAGTCTGAAGTACCCTGCAAATCAGGGCGTTTTGTGGTTTAGGTAACAATAAGCAGGGTCCAAAAGCCATGCCAAGAAATCGTTT
>NZ_JBXWOF010000021.1:0-2813 GCF_059610745.1 Ruegeria sp. CDSC042 | reverse complement strand
CGCGGGATGGAGCAGCCCGGTAGCTCGTCAGGCTCATAACCTGAAGGTCGTAGGTTCAAATCCTACTCCCGCAACCAGGTCGAATAATATCAACACAGCCCGTTCAGACTACATTTGATCCACTGGATCAATTGCTTAACGTCTTCACCTCGTCAGGCTCATAACCTGAAGGCCAAAGGTTCAAACCCTACTCCAAAAAAGCAACTTTAGAACGAAAATTACAATTACTTACACGCCGATCAACGCCAAACATCCCGCAAAAATAATGCCTATATCCTTCCGTCAGAGCCTAAAACATCGCCTGTGACATTGGAACAAACGCCTCTTTTATGGCTTTGAAATCAGACTATCGCATGAATCGGACCTTTCTCGACGGATTCAGGCATTACTTTCCAATTCGACATCTCTGACGCTATATCAACCTGATGCCCGCCAAGTTTAGCGCGCGCTCAAGCTTCAGGCCCAAGCAGCAATACTTGGATATCTGCAACATTGGTTCCGGTCGCACCAGTCATCAGAAGATCACCCGATAGTCCCAATGCACGGTGACTGTCGTTGTTTGCTAACAGCGTGGACGGATTTTGCCCCGCATTGCGGATACGGTCGAATGTTCCCACATCCACAATCGCACCCGCTGCGGGGGTCGGACCATCACGGCCATCTGTTCCACCGCTGAGGAAAATCCAGTTGCCGGGAATAGCTTCCCCTTGCGCCAGTTGGGCGACGCGCAGCGCTAGTTCCTGATTGCGCCCACCAAGACCCGAACCCTGCAGCCGGACGGTTGTCTCCCCTCCGAAAAGTAGAGCGACCGGGCGGTCGGAAGCCACAGAACGGGCCGCTTGCAGAATCTGACGTGCAGCGTCGGACACGTCTCCTGTCAGTGCTTTGGATGCAATTTCAGCCCGACAAAACTGCGCCGCACAGCGATGCGCAGCCTCAAGGCTTATCGTGTTCGACCCGATCAGATGATTTGTCGCTTCAACTGCTATCGTCTGTTCAGGAACGCTGTGTTCAAGATGGTCCCGCACGGATTGGGGCAGACGCTTCCAGATGCCAGCCCCAATGCAGATCCTGCGGGCATCGGCTTGGGTTCCGATGGGTGGAGAAGTGGGGCCGCTGGCAACGGCACGCAGGTCATCTCCGATCACATCCGACAGAATATAGGCTGTGACCGGTGCAGGTGAACCGTGTCGCAGAAACCCTCCGCCCTTGAGCTGGCTCAGATGCTGGCGCACCAGGTTCATGTGCACGATGTCCAATCCGGAAGACAACAAGAGCTCGTTGACCACAATCTTATCCGATAGGGACAATCCGTCCACAGGTGCCGGAACAAGGGCCGATCCCCCGCCAGAGATCAGCGCTATGATCTGATCTTGCTCGCGTGCTGTGCTGAGCAGATCAATGATCTGCCGACCGGCTTTGAGGCCCCGTTCGTCCGGAACGGGGTGTGCACTGTTCAACACAGTTGCACCGGATACGACCGCTTGGTTTTCGGAATGGGTCACGGCCAGAGCGACATGATCACCCTGAACGTTTTGCAAGGCTTCCGCCATCATGGCTGGGGCCGCTTTACCAATCGCGATCAGGATGCTGCGCCCACCCTGTTTGGGCGCAGGCAATGGGGCTGATTGCAGCCGTCTGCTCAGGGATACCGCCGGATCTGCCGCTGCTATGGCTTCGGCAAATATGTTAGCGGCACAATCGCGTTGAGACATGGACGATTGTAAAGTCATGAGGCGATCATGCTGCTGCGATTTGACGAGCCTTTTCAACCATAACTTCAGCTTGACGGATCGAAGCATAGTCGATCAGGCGGCCATCTAACGAAACCGCTCCCTTTCCCGCTGCTTCGGCTTCGGCCATTGCTTCGAGAATGCGTTGTGCCTTGGTGACTTCGGCGTCGCCCGGCGACATAACATCGTTTGCCAGTGAAATCTGGCTGGGATGGATGGCCCATTTGCCCTCGCAGCCTAAAACTGCCGCGCGCTTTGCGGCGGCTTTGTAGCCGTCCGGGTCTTGGAAGTCTCCAAATGGGCCGTCGATTGGGCGCAAACCATTGGCGCGGGCAGCCACAACCATGCGGGCAAGCGCATAGTGCCACATATCTCCCCAATGGGTCAGGCGTCCTCCGTCCGTATCGGCGTCAGTCAGAACGGAATAATCCGGATTAACACCGCCGATAATAGTCGTCCGCGCGCGGGTCGAGGCGGCATAGTCGGCTACGCCGAAATGCAGGCTTTCGTTACGTTTCGACGCCGCCGCGATCTCACTGACGTTCTGCATCCCTAACGCAGTTTCGATAATATGCTCGAATCCGATGCGTTTTTTGTACCCCTTTGCATCCTCGATTTGCGTGACCATCATGTCGACGGCATAGACATCTGCCGCGGTGCCGACTTTGGGGATCATGATCAGATCAAGTCGCTCGCCAGCCTGTTCAACCACATCCACCACGTCGCGGTACATGTAATGCGTGTCGAGCCCGTTGATGCGTACCGACATGGTCTTGCTGCCCCAGTCGATGTCGTTCAGAGCCTCAATGATGTTTTTGCGGGCCTGTTCTTTCTCGTCCGGCGCGACGGCGTCCTCCAGATCAAGGAAGATGACATCCACGTCCGATTGTGCGGCCTTTTCGAACATTCCGGGTTGGCTGCCAGGCACGGCGAGTTCGCTGCGGTTTAGGCGGGCAGGAGCCTGTTCGATGGAATGAAAGCTCATGGGTTGGTGTCCTTCAGTTTACAAGTTTGGATAGATAGGGAATCTGGCGCAGAGGTTTGCGACTTCGGTTTTGACTTTGGCCTCGACCTCACCGT
>NZ_JBXWOF010000020.1:0-2990 GCF_059610745.1 Ruegeria sp. CDSC042 | reverse complement strand
GACCGAAACCCAATGAGCTATAAATCTGACATCGAAATTGCGCGTGAGGCGAAGAAGAAGCCGATTCAGGAGATTGGTGCGAAGATCGGCATCGAATCTGCTGATCTTCTGCCCTATGGCCATGACAAGGCAAAGGTGAGCCAGGACTTCATCAATTCGGTTCAGGGCCGTGAGGACGGCAAGCTGATTCTGGTGACGGCGATCAACCCGACGCCTGCGGGTGAGGGCAAGACGACGACGACTGTGGGTCTGGGTGACGGTCTGAACCGGATCGGCAAGAACGCGATGATCTGTATCCGTGAGGCTTCGCTGGGCCCGAACTTTGGCATGAAGGGCGGCGCTGCGGGTGGTGGTTACGCGCAGGTTGTTCCGATGGAAGAGATGAACCTGCACTTCACCGGTGACTTTCACGCCATCACCAGTGCCCATTCACTGCTGTCGGCGATGATCGACAACCACATCTACTGGGGCAATGAGTGCGAGATCGACATTCGCCGTGTAGCGTGGCGTCGTGTGGTCGACATGAACGACCGCGCGCTGCGTCAGATCACGGCCAGCTTGGGTGGCGTATCGAACGGTTTCCCGCGCGAGACCGGCTTTGACATCACCGTGGCGTCGGAAGTGATGGCGATCCTGTGTCTGTCCAATGATCTGAAGGATCTGGAAAAACGTCTGGGCGACATCATCGTCGCGTATCGCCGCGACAAGACAGCCGTGTATTGCCGCGACATCAAGGCCGAAGGTGCGATGACGGTGCTGCTGAAGGACGCGATGCAGCCGAACCTGGTGCAGACGCTGGAAAACAACCCGGCCTTTGTGCATGGCGGCCCGTTTGCCAACATTGCACATGGCTGTAACTCGGTCATTGCGACCAAGACCGCGCTGAAGGTTGCTGACTATGTGGTGACCGAAGCGGGCTTTGGCGCCGATCTGGGCGCCGAGAAATTCATGAACATCAAGTGCCGCAAAGCGGGTATCGCGCCGTCGGCTGTGGTGCTGGTCGCCACCGTGCGTGCGATGAAGATGAATGGCGGTGTGGCCAAGGCTGATCTGGGTGCGGAAAACGTCGACGCGGTCAAATCGGGCTGCGCCAACCTGGGTCGTCACATCGAAAACGTCAAATCCTTTGGCGTGCCGGTTGTGGTTGGCATCAACCACTTCGTCACCGATACCGACGCAGAAGTGCAAGCCGTGAAAGACTATTGCTCTGACCACGGGGTCGAAGCGGTTCTGTCGCGTCACTGGGAGCTGGGGTCGGAAGGCTCGGCGCCGCTGGCCGAGAAGGTGGTCGAAATCGTCGAAGGGGGCACAGCGAACTTTGCGCCGATCTACCCCGACGATATGCCGCTGTTCGAGAAGATCGAAACCATCGCCAAGCGCATCTATCGCGCGGACGAGGTTCTGGCCGACAACAAGATCCGCAACCAGCTGCGTGAATGGGAAGAAGCCGGTTACGGCAACCTGCCGGTCTGCATGGCCAAGACGCAGTATTCCTTCTCGACCGATCCCTCGTTGCGCGGCGCGCCCACCGGCCATTCGGTTCCGGTGCGCGAGGTGCGCCTGAGCGCGGGTGCCGGATTTATCGTGGCGGTCTGTGGTGAGATCATGACTATGCCGGGCCTGCCGCGCAAACCGGCGGCCGAAAGCATCTGCCTCAATGACGCAGGTGAGATCGAGGGCTTGTTCTAAGTCGCCAGATAAGACATCTCGTGATCCGGAGAATGCTCCGGGCCACGAGGAGATCACGATGCCCACTCTGACACCGCCGCAAGACTGCGCAACGATGCAGGATCTGCGGATTCAGATCGACCAACTGGACCGGCACCTGATCGAGATGCTGGTGAGGCGCGCCAGCTACATTGATCGCGCGTCTGAGTTGAAGCCGGGCGAGGGCCTGCCGGCCCGTATTCCGGATCGTGTTGAAGAGGTGGTGCAAAAGGTGCGTGCCAGCTCTCAGGCGGCGGGGATGGACCCCGATCTGGCCGAGACGCTGTGGCGCATTCTGATTGACTGGTCGATTGCGCGTGAGGAACGTGTGCTCGGCAACGACTGACTGACCGGGCGCCCCAAGCGTCCGATCCGTTTTTGGGAAGAAGGGATCGAAGAATGGTAGCGCAGGTTATCGACGGTAAGGCCTTTGCAGCAACGGTGCGGGCACAGGTTGCCGATCAGGTTGCAAAGCTGAAGGACGAAAATGGCATCACCCCCGGTCTGGCCGTGGTTCTGGTGGGCGAAGACCCGGCCAGCCAGGTCTATGTCCGCTCGAAGGGCAAGATGACCGTCGAGGTCGGCATGAACTCGTATGAGCACAAGCTGGATGTGGACACCTCCGAGGCAGACCTGCTGGCACTGATCGACAAGCTGAATACCGACCCGGCCGTGCATGGCATTCTGGTACAGCTGCCGCTGCCCAAGCACCTGAACGAGGATCTGGTGATCAATTCGATCGATCCGGCCAAGGATGTCGACGGGTTCCACATCTCGAATGTGGGCCTGCTGGGCACCGGTCAGAAATCGATGGTGCCCTGTACCCCGCTGGGCTGCCTGATGATGCTGCGGGACCATCATGGATCGTTGTCGGGCATGGATGCGGTTGTGATCGGCCGCTCGAACATCGTTGGCAAGCCGATGGCGCAACTGCTGCTGGGCGACAGCTGCACCGTGACCATCGCGCATAGCCGCACCAAGGATCTGCCCGATGTTGTCCGTCGCGCGGATATCGTTGTCGCCGCTGTGGGCCGCCCCGAGATGGTGCCCGGCGACTGGATCAAGGAAGGCGCCACGGTCATCGACGTGGGCATCAACCGCATTGAACGCGACGGCAAGAACAAGCTGGTCGGAGACGTGGATTACGCCAGCGCCGCCGAACGCGCCGGAGCAATCACCCCCGTCCCCGGCGGCGTCGGCCCCATGACAATCGCATGCCTGCTGGCCAACACCCTGACCGCCGCATGCCGCGCAAACAAACTCCCAGAACCAGAAGGCCTGAC
>NZ_JBXWOF010000019.1:0-4448 GCF_059610745.1 Ruegeria sp. CDSC042 | reverse complement strand
TTACTCTGCGGCTTCTTCGTAAGCGTCCATTGGTGGGCATGTGCAGATGAGGTTTCGGTCTCCGTATGCGTTGTCGACGCGGTTGACGGGGGACCAGTATTTGTCGACGCCCATGGAGCCCGGGGGGAAGCAGGCCTGTTCGCGGGTGTATGGGCGGTCCCAGTCGCCGACCAGATCGCGCACCGTATGGGGGGCGTTTTTCAACGGGTTGTTCTCCGCATCGATCTTGCCGTCGATGATGTCCTGCGCCTCGGCCCGGATGGACAGCATGGCGTCGCAGAAGCGATCCAGCTCGTCCTTGGGTTCCGACTCGGTGGGTTCGACCATCAGGGTTCCGGCCACCGGCCAGGACATGGTCGGCGCGTGGAAGCCGGAATCGACCAGTCGTTTGGCCACATCGTCGACGCTGACATGGGCCGCCTCATCCAAAGGACGGGTGTCAAGGATACATTCATGCGCCACCCGGCCTGTTTCCGAGGTGTACAGGATTGGATAGGCGTCCTGCAGCCGAGCCGCGATATAGTTGGCGTTCAGGATCGCCACTTTCGTGGCCTGGGTCAGACCCGCACCGCCCATCAGCAGCACATAGGCCCAACTGACCGGCAGGATCGACGGAGACCCAAACGGTGCCGCCGAGACCGGACCGACGGCGGTGCCGTATTCCGGGTGGCCGGGCAGGTGTTCCTCCAGATGCGCCTTGACGCCGATCGGACCCATGCCGGGGCCGCCACCGCCATGCGGGATGCAGAAGGTCTTGTGCAGGTTCAGGTGGCTGACGTCGCCACCAATGTCACCAGGACGCGACAGTCCGACCATGGCGTTCATGTTGGCGCCGTCGATATAGACCTGACCGCCGTGATCATGGGTGATCTGGCAGACCTCCTGGACGGTGGTCTCGAACACGCCATGGGTCGACGGGTAGGTAATCATGCAGGCGGCCAGATGGTCGGAATGCTTTTCCGCCTTGGCGCGGAAATCGGCGACATCAATGTTGCCCTTCTCATCCGCTTGCACCGGCACCACCTGATAGCCCACCATCTGGGCCGAGGCCGGGTTGGTGCCATGGGCCGAAGTGGGGATCAGGCAGACATTGCGATGCGCCTCACCCCGCGCGGCGTGATAGTTGCGGATGGTCAGCAGGCCTGCGTACTCGCCCTGCGCGCCCGAGTTGGGCTGCTGCGAGATCGCGTCATAGCCGGTGATCTGGCACAGCTTGTCGTTCAGATCGGCAATCATCTCGTGATAGCCCTGCGCCTGATCTTCGGGGCAGAACGGGTGCAGATTGCCGAACTCGGGCCAGGTGACCGGGATCATCTCGATCGTGGCGTTCAGCTTCATCGTGCAGGAGCCCAGCGGGATCATCGCCCGGTCCAACGCCAGGTCGCGGTCGGCGAGACGGCGCATGTACCGCGTGATCTCGGCCTCGGCCCGGTTCTTGTGGAAGATCTCGTGGGTCAGATATTCGCTTTCACGCAGCGCGTAATCCGGCAGGCGGTATTGCTTGTTCGAGCTGTCATCCGCCCGATCGATGCCGAAGGCACCCCAGACGGCCTCGATGGTCTCGGGCCGGGTCTGTTCGTCCAGGCTGATGCCGACCTTGCTGTCGCCGACCTTGCGCAGGTTGACGCCGCGGGCCACGGCGGCCTCCATCACGACATTCTGCAGATGGCCGACCTCGACCGTGATGGTGTCAAAGAACACTTCCGGTTCCACGGCAAAGCCCGCCTCTTCCAGACCAGCCGCCAGGCGCGAGGTCTTGCGATGCACCGATTGCGCGATGGCCTTGATGCCATCAGGGCCGTGATAAACCGCATACATCGACGCAATGACGGCCAGCAGCGCCTGCGCGGTGCAGACATTCGAGTTGGCCTTCTCGCGGCGGATATGCTGTTCGCGGGTCTGCAGCGCCAGGCGATAGGCCTTGTTGCCCCGGCTGTCGATGCTGACGCCGATGATCCGGCCGGGCATCGACCGCTTCAGCTTGTCGGTGGTCGCCATATAGGCCGCGTGCGGGCCGCCATAACCCATCGGCACGCCAAAGCGCTGGGTCGAACCGATGGCGATATCCGCGCCCATCTCGCCGGGGGATTTCAGCAGTGCCAGCGACAGGATGTCGGCGGCAACGATGGCAATGGCTTTATGTTCATGCAGCGCCGCGATCTCGGCGGTGAAGTCGCGCACATGTCCATGCGTGCCGGGATACTGGAAGATCGCGCCAAACACCGCGCCCGCGTCCATCGTATCCGGATCAGCCACCTGTACATCGATGCCCAGAGGCTCGGCGCGGGTTTTGATCACCGCAATGGTCTGCGGGTGGCAGTTTTTATCGACGAAGAAAGCCGCGTTATTGGCCTTGGACCGGCCACCGCGCTTGGCCATCGCCATCGCCTCGGCAGCAGCGGTTGCTTCGTCCAGCAGGGATGCGTTGGCCACGTCCAGCCCGGTCAGATCGCTGACCATAGTCTGGAAGTTCAGCAGCGCCTCAAGCCGGCCCTGGCTGATCTCGGGCTGATAAGGCGTGTACGCCGTGTACCAGGCCGGGTTTTCCAGGATGTTGCGCAGGATCGGCGCGGGTGTGGTGGTGCCATAATATCCCTGACCGATCAGCGAGGTCAGAACCTTGTTCTTGCTCGCCACCTCTTTCATGTGGAACAGCGCATCGCGCTCGGTCATCGCCGGACCCCAGTCCAGCGCTTCCTTCTGCCGGATCGCAGGGGGGACGGTGGCGTCAATCAGCTGATCCAGCGTCGTGAAGCCGATCACCTTGAGCATGTCGCGCATCTCGGTCGGGCTGGGCCCGATATGGCGACGGTTGGCAAAGTCATAGGCTTCGTAATCGGTGAGTTTGAAGGCCATGTGTAGCGCTCCTCAAGGAATGTCTCGCCCAGCCGCTCTGGCAGATGCCTCCGGCGGGAGTATTTGGAAAAAGATGAAGCCCGGGGCCCGGTTTCAGGGCCCCGGAATTGAAGTTACCCGATGAAGGCCTTGTAGCCGGCCTCATCCATCAGATCTTCCAGCTGCGACGCATCCGTGATCTTGATCTTGTAAATCCAGGCCTCGCCCTCGGGGTCGTCGTTCAGCGCGCCCGGATTGTCGGCCAGCGCCTCATTGACCTCGACGATCTCGCCATCAACCGGCGCATAAAGCTCGGACGCCGCCTTGACGGATTCGATCACGCCAATCTCGCCGCCCTTCTCGAACTCGTCGCCTGCTTCCTGCTGTTCCACGAACACCACGTCGCCCAGCTGTTCAGCCGCGTGTTTGGTGATGCCCAGCGTCGCGGTGTCACCCTCGACGGTCAGCCATTCGTGCTCTTCGGAATAATAGGTTGCCATGTTGTCTCTCTCCTGACTTCAACGCTTGTAATTCTGGGTGACAAAGGGGGTGGCCACAATCTGTGCCGGTTGCGGCTTGCCCCGGATGATCAGGTTCACCGCCGTACCCGGTTCGGCATGATCCGCCGCCACATAGCCCATCGCCACAGGTCCACCGACCGTCGGGCCAAACCCGCCCGAGGTGATCTGACCGATTGTATTGCCCTGCGCGCACTGAATGTCCACGCCCTGACGCGCCGGTGCCCGGCCTTCCGGCTTGATGCCCACCAGCTTGCGCACGGGACCCTCGGCCAGTTCTTTTTGAATGCGGTCGGCCCCCGGGAACCCGCCCTCTTCCTTGCGGCGTTTCTGGATCGCCCAACCCAGGCTGGCCTCGATCGGCGAGGTGCCCTGGTCGATGTCATTGCCATACAGGCACAGCCCCGCCTCCAGCCGCAGGCTGTCGCGCGCGCCCAGGCCCGCCGCCTCGCAATCCTCATGCGCCAGGAAGGCCTTGGTGATTTCAATCGCGCGGTCCTCGGGGATCGAGATCTCGTACCCGTCCTCGCCGGTATAGCCCAGACGCGAGATCCGGCATTCGGCCCCCAGGATGTCGGCAACAACGGTTTCCATGAACTTCAGATCCCGCGCCGCAGGGCAAAGCGCACCCACCACATCCTCGGCCTTCGGTCCCTGCACCGCAACAAGCGCGCGGTCAAAGATCTCGATCACCTCAACCCCGTCCAGATTGGCGCGCATATGCGGAATATCCTGATGACGCAGCGCCGCGTTCACCACCACAAAGAAGTGATCCCCCGCATTCGACACGATCAGATCATCCATGATCCCGCCATCCGAATTGGTGAAAAACCCATACCGCGCCTTGCCAGGCTTCAGTGTCGCATAGGCCTGCGGGCACAGAGCCTCAAGCTTGGCACCAACATCCTCACCCCGCAGGATCACCTGACCCATATGAGACACATCAAACACCGCCGCCTTCTCACGACACTGCGCATGCTCACCCATAATCCCCAAGGGATACTGAACAGGCATCTCCCAGCCCGCAAAATCAACCAACTTCCCACCCAACTCAACATGCAAACCATGCAAAGGCGTGCGCTTAATATCCGTCAT
>NZ_JBXWOF010000018.1:0-2500 GCF_059610745.1 Ruegeria sp. CDSC042 | reverse complement strand
GTGCCTAGGGGTGAAAGGCCAATCAAACTCGGAGATAGCTGGTTCTCTGCGAAATCTATTTAGGTAGAGCGTCATCCGAATACCCCGGGGGGTAGAGCACTGGATGGGTAATGGGGCCCCACAGGCTTACTGATCCTAACCAAACTCCGAATACCCGGGAGTACTAGATGGCAGACACACTGCGGATGCTAACGTCCGTAGTGGAGAGGGAAACAACCCTGACCTACAGCTAAGGCCCCCAATTCATGGCTAAGTGGGAAAGCAGGTGGGACGACCAAAACAACCAGGAGGTTGGCTTAGAAGCAGCCATCCTTTAAAGATAGCGTAACAGCTCACTGGTCTAAATAAGTTGTCCTGCGGCGAAGATGTAACGGGGCTCAAGCCATGAGCCGAAGCTTAGGATGCCGTAAGGCATGGTAGCAGAGCGTAGTGTGACATAGTCTCATTCCTCCTTCACGTCTTCGGGCGTATTGGAGGAGAGAGGCTTTCGATGAAGCCGGCGCGTGAGCGATCCGGTGGAGAGATCACTAGTGAGAATGATGACATGAGTAGCGACAAAGAGTGTGAGAGACACTCTCGCCGAAAGTCCAAGGGTTCCTGCTTAAAGCTAATCTGAGCAGGGTAAGCCGGCCCCTAAGCCGAGGCCGAAAGGCGTAGGCGATGGGAACTAGGTTAATATTCCTAGGCCGTGGAGTGGTGACGGATCTCAGAGGTAGTTCATCCTTATTGGATTGAATGGGCTGCTGAGAGGTTCCTGGAAATAGCCCTCCTATAAGACCGTACCCTAAACCGACACAGGTGGACTGGTAGAGAATACCAAGGCGCTTGAGAGAACGATGTTGAAGGAACTCGGCAAAATACCTCCGTAAGTTCGCGAGAAGGAGGCCCGGTTCCTAGGCAACTAGGGGCTGGGGGCACAAACCAGGGGGTGGCGACTGTTTATTAAAAACACAGGGCTCTGCGAAGTCGCAAGACGACGTATAGGGTCTGACGCCTGCCCGGTGCCTGAAGGTTAAAAGGAGAGGTGAGAGCCTTGAATTGAAGCCCAGGTAAACGGCGGCCGTAACTATAACGGTCCTAAGGTAGCGAAATTCCTTGTCGGGTAAGTTCCGACCTGCACGAATGGCGTAACGACTTCCCCGCTGTCTCCAACATCGACTCAGCGAAATTGAATTGCCTGTCAAGATGCAGGCTTCCCGCGGTTAGACGGAAAGACCCCGTGCACCTTTACTACAGCTTCGCACTGGCATCAGGATTGTGATGTGCAGGATAGGTGGTGGGCTTTGAAGCAGAGACGCAAGTCTTTGTGGAGCCTCCCTTGAGATACCACCCTTCGCACTCTTGATGTCTAACCGCGGTCCGTTATCCGGATCCGGGACCCTGCGTGGCGGGTAGTTTGACTGGGGCGGTCGCCTCCTAAAGCGTAACGGAGGCGCGCGAAGGTTGGCTCAGAGCGGTCGGAAATCGCTCGTTGAGTGCAATGGCAGAAGCCAGCCTGACTGCGAGACTGACAAGTCGAGCAGAGTCGAAAGACGGCCATAGTGATCCGGTGGTCCCGAGTGGAAGGGCCATCGCTCAACGGATAAAAGGTACGCCGGGGATAACAGGCTGATACTGCCCAAGAGTCCATATCGACGGCAGTGTTTGGCACCTCGATGTCGGCTCATCTCATCCTGGGGCTGGAGCAGGTCCCAAGGGTACGGCTGTTCGCCGTTTAAAGAGGTACGTGAGCTGGGTTTAGAACGTCGTGAGACAGTTCGGTCCCTATCTGCCGTGGGTGTAGGAGACTTGAGAGGAGTTGCCCCTAGTACGAGAGGACCGGGGTGAACGATCCACTGGTGGACCAGTTGTCGTGCCAACGGCAGTGCTGGGTAGCTATGATCGGACAGGATAACCGCTGAAGGCATCTAAGCGGGAAGCCCCCCTCAAAACAAGGTCTCCCTGAGGGCCGTGGAAGACCACCACGTCAATAGGCCGGAGATGTAAGCGCAGTAATGCGTTCAGTTGACCGGTACTAATCGCCCGATAGGCTTGATTTGATCCAGTAATGGAAAGACAAATCAAAAACATACACACCTTAGACTAACGATGGCTGTGTCGCGCCAAGCGGCACTGTTGATTGATTACACTACCGAGTGGCAACGCGCCTTTTGCACGCAAAAGACGCTGCCTGCCACCCGTCGCGCTTGCTACGCAAGTCGCAACGTGGGATTTTCCTCGGTTTGGTGGTCATAGCGCAAGTGAAACACCCGGTCCCATCCCGAACCCGGAAGTTAAGCACTGCCGCGCCAATGGTACTTGGGCTTAAGCCCCGGGAGAGTAGGTCACCGCCAAACCTAGAAAAATCCCAATTCTCTCTAAATGATACAATTACTTATTCGACCCCGGCCTCAAGTAGCGAAAGCGATAGGCCAACCTAGTGTCGCGGGATGGAGCAGCCCGGTAGCTCGTCAGGCTCATAACCTGAAGGTCGTAGGTTCAAATCCTACTCCCGCAACCA
>NZ_JBXWOF010000017.1:0-8619 GCF_059610745.1 Ruegeria sp. CDSC042 | reverse complement strand
CGCGGGATGGAGCAGCCCGGTAGCTCGTCAGGCTCATAACCTGAAGGTCGTAGGTTCAAATCCTACTCCCGCAACCAAACTTCTCGGTCGGATATCAAGCACTTAGCCTCGCAAAACGCGGGGCTTTTTGCTTTGCGCCATCGCCGCTGGAAGCACTGTGGAAGCAAACGGGGCGAAGTTACCCTGTGGTGAACGCGCAACAGAGGATATATGCACAAGTCCCCGTAAAGCCGCGACGAGCCCTTAACTGCCGTTGGTCGCGCTTTGGATATTGCACCTGCCGCACGTTGGGACCAGCCTAAGACTTGGCAGTTAAGCCAATCAAATCGCAAATTCCAATCAGCACGACACTTCCAAGAGTTGGATACACACAACTGATTAACCGAGGATCAAAATCCACGATACACGATGAATGATCCTCGCTTCTTCAAATCACCATTGATCCCAAAGAATTTTCCCGCAAGGGTTGTGAGTTACAATAGAATTGAAAGAGCAAATGGCAAACGACCATAAACGAGACGGATTTTTGGGTTGGTTGGGGATAACAAGTACACCCAATTGGCAGACAGCACTTCCGATTGGACGTCTTATAGGCGCAGTGCTGACGATTGCTGTTCCTTTGTTAGTCTTTGCAGCACTAGTCGCCGCATTTGCCGTGACATATCATACTATCTGGCTCGGCGTTACAAATGTGAAAGAAGGGGCCAACCTTGGCGCTGGTGCATTGGTTGCTGCGCTGCTCGGTTCACCTTTTCTGATCTGGTCAACGTTTCTGAAGCACCAAACCGTTCGCTACCAAAAGGAAGGTCACATAACTGACCGGATAAACAAAGCAGTCGAACAACTTGGGGCGGACAAAGCCGTTGAGAAAATTGGTCGTCCAGTGACGATTTGGACCGGTGTGGCAGAGCGATTCACTTGCAGTGAAAAAATCGCCGTGGAGTATTCCGAGAAGCCACGTACGAAACTGTCGCCGAGAGAGTGGAGCCAATCTTGGAACCATGAGGCCGATGAAGTTGTAGAAGGATATGATCAATCTGTGTCGACATGGCCAGAAGAAAGGACAGTTATCGAGTGGCAAGGAGATGGTGTAAATATTGAGAAAAGTGAGGCTGTTGGAGTCGAAGGCTCCTGGCAAGTGTTTAGAGAGACTGCGCCCAATATCGAGGTTCGGATTGGTGCTATTTTATCCTTGGAGCGTATCGCACAGGATAGCACTCGTTTTGACAACGGCCATGATCATGTTCGGGTCATGGAAATTCTTTGTGCCTATGTGCGTGAAAACACCACAACGCCGTTGTTAGAACCAAAGTACGACGAAGACGGACCTTTTACACCACGAACTGATGTTCAAGTTGCACTAGATGTAATCAAGCGACGGAGCGAGGAACAAATCTCTATCGAGGCTTCACGAAAGTACCGTCTTGATCTGCGACGGTGTGACTTTCGTGGTGTAAATTTGGCAAATGGGTCATTTCGTGGCGCGATATTCGCTGAATGCCGATTTGAATTCGCATCTTTGCGGTTTTCTGATTTTTCGGGAGCAAGTTTTAGTGACTCGGTATTAAACTACTTTGATTGCGTCAATTCGAAGTTTGTTGGTGCCAGTATGCGCCGTTGCCGTATTGATAAACCAGAACCCGTTCCCGGAGGGTTTATTCCAAGCATCAATATGGGTGAACTGGAGGGGCTCTCACTAGTTGCCGCCAACATCCCGTCAGTCACATTTCTCAGTGAAAAGCCCGTCACATTTGGCACCAAAGATACTACTTTGCATTGGGAACTTGATGAACTACGTGAAAAGGTTGTTACGAAACATCGACTGCGACCTGACGAAGGTGTCGAAACATCCGGCAATCCTTTTACAAACTGGTCGCCTAGTGATGCATCAGATTGGGCGACCGGACACTATCTTAAAAAACTTCGAGGTTCATTGTCGCTCACCGGCTGGCCTTACGAAGACTGACAAGCTGTCACGCAAAAACGCCCGCTGGTGAACAACTGGGATGCGAGTGTAGCGAACGGTGACTTAGTGGCCTTAGTTCAGGACAACCGATACTTCCCGCGCGTCTTGGCTAGCCGTTCTGGGAGTGGCATAGTACTTTCTTCAATTAGCCGAACCAACACATCAGAATGACTTTCCAAAAACTCTCCAAAACTTTCCGCAGAAACGTCTGAAATCGCAGCTCGGGTGACGAACAGTCCTGCAAGCTGCGCATCCAGTTCCCGCATCTTTGCCGCGCGGTTGGCTTGGATCACTTCGCTTGGCTGAACGCCCGCACAGTTTTGCAGTAGGTCATTGCCAACTACGGCTTCAAACTGCCGCCAAAGCTCGTGTGTAGGCCACCGAGCGCGGTTTGAGTCTTCGGTGGGCATGCAGTAACGAATGCGGCCCAACGCGTCTGTGAAAGCGTCTCCGACGATGTTGCTTACATCCTGCCAGTTCCGCATCTCGAAACGGTTGCGAAGTTGCTTGGAGCCAAGCCGCATTTCAAAGCGCCAAACTTGACTTGAGTTCCGGTCGGCCAGATCAAGGGGCGGTTTGCCAACGGCTTTAAGTGCGGCATTCCAAATCGTCAGCCAGCCCATCTTGTTTTGCTGGATCACTTCGGCGCGCTTATCGTAGATAGCCAATTGCCGGTTTGCGACGGCTCCGGCGCGCAAGCCGACAACGCGCGCGCCGCTAGACACAATCGCGGTCTCATCAACGCCGGTATATTCGGTGACCTTGGTGCCGGGCGGAACTACCAAGGCTTCGCGGTCGGGTTCAAACCAAGGGGCCAGAAAGTCTACGGCGAAGTCAGCCCGAGCGACCCTCAATTGCGTTTCTACGTACTTGACCCCGAAAGCTTCCATACAATCGCGAAAGTGTTGCTCAGCCCCTTCAAGGCCACCCGTGGCAAGCCCAAAAGCCCGGAAGTCGACGGTGATACCGGGATTGTTTGGAATGCGGTCCTCCGGGTCTTGGAACAGCCATACGGCCCCGTGGTCGCCTGTATGGGCGGTGAAACCGCGTGCGCCTTTGCTGGTCACGTTAAGCGACACAGAACCAAATCTGAGGACACAATCACCATAGCTCTCTTTGGCATGTTGTTTGGCGGATTCCAGTTCTTCACGAAAGTCCTCGGGAATTTCAGCCTGAATGGTAAACTTCAGCCCATCGAAGCCTGAATGCAGGATCGTTGCTTCCATTTGCGCTGGCCTTCGCTTTCGTATTCGTGGAGGGGGGTGTTACAAGACCCCCCTCTGTCGCGGCATACCCTGCCGCTGGGAGATTTGGCGATGTGAAGAAAAGAGTGCGGGG
The DNA here is from genome assembly GCF_059610745.1 of Ruegeria sp. CDSC042. Taxonomy (NCBI): domain Bacteria; kingdom Pseudomonadati; phylum Pseudomonadota; class Alphaproteobacteria; order Rhodobacterales; family Roseobacteraceae; genus Ruegeria; species Ruegeria sp. CDSC042. The sequence continues at coordinate 5,315 of NZ_JBXWOF010000017.1, read as the reverse complement.
GCTTACGCCCCCTTGGTGCCTCCGGCGGGGCAGCATTTGTTTTGGGGCCGGAGCGAAGCCGCTCCGGCGCTGCAATCACCTGGCATTGGTTTGACGGCCAATCCAGATTTCGGCGCGCTCCGCACATTTGGAGATATTCAACAGGTCCGAATGATGGAAGCTGTTCGAATTGCGCCACTCGCCAGCATCGGTCTTGTAGGCGCGGGACATTTCGACCGAGTAGAAGCCGTCATTGTCCCAGATGGTTGCAGTGATCAGACCAATCTTGAATTTCTGTGCAGGCTGGTTTGCCATGGTTCAGTGTCTTTCTGTTGATGTTTGAGGAAAGGGGCGCGGGACCGTTTCGCCCGCGCCCCTACAGAGCCAGTCCGGCCCCAAAATCCCACACAGCGCTGCCAACCCTGTGCGGGCAAAACTCAGGCTGCGGTGTAACTGATGGTGTTGCCGTAGCGGCGCGCCTCGGCCCATTCCAATAGCTCACGGCGACGATAGCGCACGGAGCGACCCGACTTGTAGAATTTCGGACCAAACCCCGTCACGCGCCATTTCTGGATGGTGCGCACGCTTTGGCACAAGAAATCGGCAGCTTTGCTTTCGTCAATAAAGCCGTCAAGATAGTCCGTTGCGGGTTGGTTGTTGTCGTTTGCGGGTTCGTTCGTGAGCATCTGTTTACTCCAGTTTGAGTTGCTGATGCTCTAGACTTGGACCTACCGCCAACCACAAAAAATACCAATAAATCCCACCAGAATTTATTGTTTTTTGGTTTCTTTTAACTCTCTGAAAAGAGGTGATATAATTCTTCGAATGGTTTCGGAGCTGATCTTGTTCGCAGGTACTGGAAGGTCAGGGCTGTTTATCTCCAGCCATTTTTTGATCTTTGGATAGTGAGACATCTGCGATGCTGAAAGGTCGATTTCGCCAATCCTGTTCAATGCTTGAAAGGCCGCTTCGATGGCAGGGGCTACGGTGGGTCGCCCGACTTTCGCGACGGGTGTTTCATATGGTTTTGTCAAAATGGGATCGCGATGCTCCTGCATCATACGAACCCGCACTTGGCGAAACGTCAAAGATTGGTAGGAAACTTCGCTGCCAGCCCAAGAAACGACGCCCTTCCAGCATTCAGCAGGAATGCGAACTGGTTCCGTGTCCAAAGTTCGCGGGCGATCAAAGCCATAGCCACGATAAGTTCCATCCAACAGGTGGCCTATTATCTGCTGTTCCGCGCGCTTCAACAGGTCTGCTTGAGGTGTATTTTTTTCGGCAAATTCGACCAACCATTGCTCGGCGATATCCCACCCAGTTTTTCCGGCGGCTCTTGCCTCGTTCGCTGACTCTTCAAAAATTTTCATCCATGGTTGTTCGCCTCGGTGTTCAATGGCGGCCTGCCATTCTTTTTTGAAAAAGTGGGTCGCGTAGGCCTTTGCAGAGTTTGATAACCAGTGGGATCGTTTCCAGAGTTCGACGTAATCTGTCACTTGCGCGCCTTAGAGTTTCTGACGTTTACCTACCCGGAACATAACGCTCAACCGGGTATACCCCGGGTAAGACGAGCTTCAGAACTGAGCAAGCGGTTTTTGTAGGAAAAACTGGCCACCAAGCGGCCCTTCGCCGCGCTTGCAACATCGAGCACGACAGATGGCAGCAATGCGCAGGAAGCGGACTTTGCAAAGTGTTGAGAATATCCCCCACACAAAATTGTGCTAGTGGAAGCCAAAGCCAGATACCCTTCTAGGCAGATACATTTGCTCCCGAAAACAAATGGCAATTGATTTGTTTGGGTGAAAAGAGTTCCATGAAATCCCTGTTGCGTCGAGGAAGATGAAATGCATCAGAACAAATATGGAATGTGGATTGAAGAATCTTTGGGTCCGCCACCGATCAAAGCTTTGGCCGTCCGCGAAATGCGTCAAATCGTAAAAAAACTGGACCAATTGGATTTGGGGCGGGATGATGCGTATATCTCTTTGACCGGGTTAGGAATTCTTCATCAAGGTCTTCCAACCAGAACCATTGGTATGAACATCGATCAAAGCCTGTTCAGAGTTCGAACTGACGCTTCCAAGAAGATCGAAACAATTGCTGATCTAAGATCTCCACCAGTAGAATGTGTCAAAGGATATCAGCGTTGCAACGCTCCTCAAAAACCAATGTTCTATGGGTCGGACGAACCACGTACTGCCTTAATGGAAGCTAGAGTCAAAGAAGGGCAAGAAATTTACTTGTGCGAGTGGCGTTGCAATGGGAAGATTCCAGTGAACCACACGATGGTTCCTCAGTTATCCCCCCCGAACGTGGTGATCTCAACAAAAGAAAGATTTCTAGTTAATTATTTACGGAAAAAATTCACTGAGAGGATCGCAGATGACTTCTCTCACAAGTATAAAATCACAGCGTTTATGGCCAAGTTACTGACAACGCAAATGCCAAAAACTGAACGTTTGAACATTGCAGATGATGGTCTAATCGGGATCGTGTATCCGTCTGTGAGAGATCCGATGAAAAGACTGAACGTCGCGCTGCATCCCCCCCTTGTGGAGCGGTCTTTGAATGCTGCTAATGTGATACGAGCAACGATAACGTCGGTATCCGCTAAGGGGTATCGTCTGAGAATTGAAGACGTCTCAAAATCGATTGAGGGCCATGCTATTATTTGGTCTGGTGAGGCTGGACCACCTCCTCCCAGATGGCCAGTAGAAAAATCTTCAGCAGTCATCGGAGAATACGAGGTTTGAACGGTTGCAGTTCAAAAACGGATGTTGGTTCTATTCTAAAAATTTCCCAGTAATTCTGTAATTGAACGTTCAGAACAAAGGTCCGCTTCGGGCTGCCTTCAGTGGCTGATACGAAAAGCAGCGAACGGCGACACCGTGGCCTTATTGGCTGATGCTGCGCGATGAATGAAGGGCGGCTGTAACGCAAGGCAACTGTTCGGCGGCGCTTCTGATTTCCAAAACCGTACAGGTCTTCGTCGTCAAGAACAGTTGGTGGGATCATGCAGTTGCAGAAACCCAGCGTTCGTTGATACGTTACCTGTCTAATGATCTACAGAGCTGTTCAATTCAATCTGGTCTTCATTGAAGGTGAAGGTAACGTGGCGAACATGCCGACGCACGGCGGTATTTACGCCGAGGTTCACTGGCCGACCCGATCCATTCGCATTGGCGAAACGGGCAACTCGATGCGTGGACGTAACCGCTCTCATATGAGGTGGGCAGATAAACACCGCAATGGGGCGCACAATGAGAAAGAGGCCGCTCGGCAAGGCATAATTGTCGATCTTGCAAAGGAATGGGGCTCTGAAGGTCTCGAGTACTACGTTATCACGGAAGATCCGAGAGTGCGCGAAGACCGAGAGCTGCGCGTGGATTGTGAAAAGCATCTCCACGGATGGGCGCGAGTGCAAACAGAGTTCCGAAATATTAACACCCAGCGTGGCTACCGTACCCGAAGCTAATGTACATTTTCTTCGTTCGAATGGGCGTTTTGCCTGACAGGGCCAGAGAAGACTTTTCGCCCGGCTCGATCGCCCAGAATGAGTTTGGTATTCCCGAAGCAAGTTGACGTGAAGCGGTTATTCAACGGCAGCTCTGTCCGCATCGCTAGTATTGTAAAGCCCGGTTTTGAAGGCCTGCTTTGGGCTGTAAGCAGCCTAATGCCCCCGCAGTTACCAGATTACTCGGCGACGGCAGGTAAGGGCTCTAGAGCGGTCAATCCAGTCATCGAATGGGGCCCCAATTTCCCTACCCGGAGTATACCCGGCCCCGCGTATACCCCGGGTAGTGAGAAAACTTCCATGTAACGTATCGTATACGTAGACGCCCTACGTAATGTAGCTCGCCTATGTATACGTCTAAGGGGGTGGTCGCGCTGAACGCATTACCTAACTAGGCGCAACCCTTGGTTGGGTTCTTGCGCCCCAACAAATGAATTGAGCCGCGCTGCGTTTTCTTCCGCCGCGCGCCGAACCGGATCATCGGCCAAATGTGCATATCGCATAGTGGTCTGAATCTGACTGTGACCCAGCAGCCGACCGACCATTTGAATGGGCATCCCCGACGATACGGCATTTGATGCGTAGGTATGGCGCAGGTCATGAATACGAACATCATTCAGACCGGCCCGCTTACGTATACGACGCCATGGCTTTTGCAGGTCGGTGGCGTAGTGACTGGAGACAGCCCCGGCGATGACATAAGGGTTGTCAGGAAGCCGTGGTAGGGCGCTCAGAACCGCCCGGGCCGCTTGAGGCAGGGGAATGCGCCGCGCGCCCGTCTTGGTGTCTGGAAGCTCCATTCCAGCGTCTGTGATGAAGGACCACTGCAAGGTCTGGATTTCACCAAGGCGACAACCGGTCAGGATCAGCAACCGGAAGGCGGCGACAACAAAGGGCGACTCCGATCCATCGCGTTCCGCGTCAGCTAAAACCTGCCCGAGCTGCAGCAACTCGTTTTGGCTCAGAAACCGCTCCCGTTTCTCTTCGCGGTATTTTGGGACATGGCGACAGGGGTTTGATCCGTCAGGCCGCAAGCCCCAGATTTCCGCCAGATTGAACATCTTGGACAATACACCCAACGTCCGGTTTGCTTGATAGGGTTTGTCCCGAAATTTGTGGTGCAGTTCAGCAATGTCTTTTCGCTCCACATCTACCACTTTAAAGCTGCCAATGGCTGGAACGATGAACAGGTCAATTGCCCTGCGGTATTCCCCTTGGGTGGACGGCTTGCAGCGTTCCTTGACGTGGGTGTCAAAGAACCGCTCACACAGGGCCGCGACCGTGGGTGCGCGGCGATGCTGGGCTATCTCTTCGGCTGGGTTCTCACCCTTTGCCACTTGGCCCATCAGTTCTTTTGCCAGCTTCCGTGCTTCATCGACGGTGATTTTGCCATGCCGACCGATGGAAACGCGCCGTGTCCTTCCGCCTTTACGATATTGTGCCTGATAGGTCTTGGCCCCGGAGGGCATCACGCGGACACCAAACCCGGCAATCTGGCTGTCCCAGACAAAGTAGTCTTTCGCCTCAACCGGTAAGGCTTCTATTGCGCGTTTGGTAAGTTTGGGCATCCCTCATCCTTTCTCTGTCATCGCCCCGTGGAAGCATTGTGGAAGCAACTGGAAGCGGTTCATGGCGTAAGAGGTAGGAACTGGGCGTGCCGGTCGTCAATAATAAAACAATGATTCCAATAAGATAGGGTAAATCAGCGTTTTTCGGCGTAGTTGGTGCAAGTGAGCGTAAGCTATCTCATAACCTGAAGGTCGTAGGTTCAAATCCTACTCCCGCAACCAGGTCGAATAATATCAACACAGCCCGTTCAGAC
>NZ_JBXWOF010000016.1:0-35878 GCF_059610745.1 Ruegeria sp. CDSC042 | reverse complement strand
TAGAACTGGTCAACATGATCCGCAAAGGTCAATTCACACCCAAACTCCGTCCGTTTCAGCAGTTCGCCCAACTGGCGAGGTAAACTGCTAATCAATTCCAGTGATGTTCTGCCATCCAAAAAGTTTGCGACAGAACCTGGATGGGTCGCTTGGCGAAGGCTAATCATTGTTCGGTTGAAGAGCTTTGTGGCTATCTGGGTATTGGGCAGGGCAGGGTGCCGGAATGTGCAAGCGATCTGCGGACGGCGAACTGGGCCATGCTATGCGGGGCGGTTCAGCGGTCCCCGGATGAAATCGTCAGCATGGCTCTTCCGGATACAATGCAGCATGACGTGAAATACGCGTCCCGGCATGACTTCCAATATTGCCCGGGGTGTGTTGCTAAATCACCCGATCTTGTACTTCGCCATTGGCGCTTGGCATGGTCGATGACCTGTGAAATCTGCGGCCAGGTCCTGGCAGCCAAGTATCCAGCCAAAGATGTATCAGGCAGACTTCATGCCCGCGCTTTGCGTGGCGCGGAAGTTCTGAAGACGGCTGCTACCACGACCGATCTCGCGCGGTTGCGCCGGATCAGTCTGACCCTGGAAGTCATGTCGGTGCTGAAGATCGGGCGTCTTTGGTCGCTCACCTCTGGGAACAAGCGCGATAGGCTACTGGCGCTTGCTGCGGTCGGTATCGGCACGACCCGTCCCTTGTTGGGTGCCGCCATCATACTGCGAGGAAACGACCTGGCGGCCCGGGAGTTGAGCCGCGTCTTTCCTGAACATCGTCAGATGATCGAGCGGATCCGTGGATTGTCGCAGGACCTCGGTCGACCGCTTCCTGAACTGGGTGAAACAGGGCATCCAACCGGGCATGAAACACTTGGATTGTGCCGCCCAAGAGTGTCGGAGAGCGCTTTGCAGGCCGCTCGTCAGGCCATCTCAGAGCTCGGAGCAGAGGTAAATCGTCAAGCGCTTCTGACACGCGCCGATGCAATCTGGAAGCACTCAAGTGGGGTCAAGTCATAAGCCAAGGAACCTGCGGATAAATTGCAATTAAGGGTACAAAAACGCCCCAGAACGCCGTGAATCCGTAAGTTCTGATTTATTAGGGTACAGTGACAGCTTGCGCGGCTCAGAAACGGAAGGCCAACACGGCGGAATCTAGGCGCATGGATGAGACCTATATCAAAGTTCGCGGTGAATGGGTGTACCTGTACCGTGCCGTCGATCGCGACGGGCAAACCCTTGATTTCATGCTTTCCGAGAAGCGAGACGCCAAGTCTGCATTGAGATTCTTCGCCAGTGCTTTGTGCATCAAAGGAATACCGAAGCAGATCACCATTGACAAAAGCAGGAGCAACGCGGCCGGGATCAAGGACGTGAACAAGATCTTCAAGCGGTTGCAGATGCCGGTTAAGATCGACACCGTCAGGTCGAAATACCTTAACAACAATATCGAGCAGGATCACCGCTTCATCAAGCGACTCATGAGGCCGATGCTCGGCTTCAAAAGCTTCGTCTCAGCTGCAGCGACACTTGCAGGGATCGAGACAGCCCACATGATCCGCAAGGGCCAGCTTGGGTCTTCGACAAGCGGATTCCGTCAATTTGCAGAGATCGCCGGATAAATCCACCCAATCAGAGTGGTAGCTCTGATCAACGCCAAAGTTTGCGACACAACCCGTTCGCTTTCCTCAAACTCTACCGAAAAAAAGCCGCCGCAGCTGTTGCGAGCTGCGACGGCAGTTTAGCGAGCCAGGGATCGGAGTGGAGGCCCGCTAAGGGCGCGTCGAAAACTGCGGGTTCCAAGCGCGTCGCGGTTTGACGTTTCACATCAATGCAGGAGGGGGGAGGCATAGATTGAAACGATAGACTCACGTCATGAAGAACCTCATTTGCGTAGTGATCGCCCCCATTTAGTTCCTGTTAAGGTTCGCTGTGTTGGGTGAGGTTGCATTAGCTAGTTTTCAAAACCTGAACTCAAAGCCAATGTTTCCGCCAAAGGCGTAGTCGTCAGAACTGCCGCCCAGTCCGGTTTCGGCGATAAGTTCGCCAAACACGCGCGTTCGGCTTGACAGTTCGATATTGCCGCCAAGGGCCAGCGCGACGGCGTTCTGGCCACGCTCCGTCAGCAGCGTGTTCTGGCCGAAGGCCACCGAGGTTTCATCGTCGAATGCGTGATAATAGTCGATCTGACCATAGAGAACTGAGTAGTCTGAAAAAGCGCGCTCTGCACGCATCCCGAACCGCGCTGTTAGAGTATCACCATCTACCAATGAGCCGGTTTGACCACCGCCTGCCAGATCCGCAACATCGTCCATGTCAATATCGCTGTACATCAGCTGTAATTGCGGAATGAGCGTCAGCCCGTTTTGCATCGCAAATGGTTTACCGATCTCGACAGATATCCCGTACCCGCTGCTGTCGGTGTCCACAGACTCGCCCCCGTTGGGGCGAGTGGTGCTATCAAAATACCCATAGCGAAGCTGACCGTCGACATAGAGCAGACTATCCGCAACCCAAAGCGCGCTGAGTGTCGCGTCATAGGCGTCGGTCGAGACATCGGCACTGGTCAAAGAAGTGCTTATGTCGGTTGATAGGCTGCTTACACCAAACTCGAGCCCACCAAACACTTGCCCACCCGCGACTTCACCCAGGGGCAGACCGGCGCCAAATCGCAAGCCGCCGCTGTTGGTTGTTACATCCCGGCCACCGGATTCGTAGTGGTCACGCTGTCCCTCGGCCTGAACCCAGACCAAGGGTCGCGTGGTCGATGTCAGTTTGTTAAGCGAGCGACTGACCGTATTGGCTTCAGTGCCGCTGCTTCGCGTTGCAATCCGAACACGCTGCAATGCACTTGAAAAGGCCATGTGATCGCTTGCTTGCTGGGCACTTGCAGCCAGGAAATCTCCACCAGGATTGCCATTCACACCTCCAGGTGTTCCCGGGCGGGTAAATGGCGTCAGAACGAATGTTCCGGCGGCGGCATCGTATTCCAGTACGTAGGAAATGGTGCCATCGCTGATCGCCTGTGCGCCGCTATTTGTAACGAAATCCGCATCAACAAGGCGAAAATCGGTTTCAGTGCTGGAGCCCGACACTCTGACAAGTGTGAACTCCTGTAAACGACCATTGCCGCTGCCTATCTTTTGCACCCCTAAGCCTTGACTGGCCCCTGCGCTGTCACCGTCCACCTGCACGAAATCGTTTGCTCCGTTGGTGAAATTCACATCCAGTTCAATTGTACCGCTGCCTGACAGATTCCGGCCAAAGAACAACTCGTCACCGGCAACGGTGTCAGAAACCGAGATCAACCCGTCATTTAAAACACTGCCGTCCAAAAGATATCGGGTCACATATCCTGCTTGTGCCCGTAGGTTGCCAGTTGCTTGAACAGTCAGATCACTCTCAATGACTGATCCGGGCAACACATTCATGATCGCACCACTGTCAATCTCAATCGTGTCAAACTGATTGGCGAAGAATGAGGTTATTCCCAAATCGGAATCATTGCTTAGCGTCAGGTGTTCCCAGTTCATAAACGGATCGAAGTCAAATCGGCCCGATACCCCCGATAGCGTCAGGTGATCTTCGGTACCGTCGCCGCCGTCAATGCGCGACGGTACACTGATATCCGCAGCCCCTTCAACTATCAGCTCATCCCGGCCGCCGCCCAGCACAACATCACCAAGAACGATAGATCCGTTCTCAACCGTCACCCGGCTGTCGCCTTCATTGTTCGTGATCGCCTGACCGGAGCGCGAAACAACCGTCGCACCACTTAGAATGTCGATCGTAGACAATTGTCCGGCTAAGGTATCAGCAGCGATTGCAGCCCCACCTTGGCTATCGATCGAACCCAGAACCGTGATCGCCAAGGTCCCGGTACCATTGTGTCGTGCGGCAATTCCCGGTCCTCCGCTGGTTATCAAGCCAAGTGCGGTAACCGTCATGTCATAGTCGGTGGTTGCAAGAGAAATCGCGCTTATGCCTTCTCCGTTTGTGCTGTTAATGATCCCGGCATCAATCCGGACATCACCACCTCCGAAATGAACCAAGCGAATACCGGCCAGTCGGCTGTTGACTTCTCCTGCACTTATTTCCACGTCACCGGTTCCTCCAGTGTCTGTCCTCGTGAAGATTCCGTGGGTGTTTTGACCGGTCACATCTCTGGTGTTTATCCGAACTCCCCCGGACCCTCCTTGCCTTACAAAGATCCCTGCGCGTCCAGCCCTGATAATGCCATTTGAAGTAATCTGAATATCGCCTGAAAAACCAAGTTGAACATCCGCATCTATTCCATTGGAGTTCGAGCCCAAGGCAGTGATTGTTGAAGCGACTCCATCGGTGAAGTTGATCGCGCTACCAGTTAAATCAAAAGCATTGTTGCTGGGATAACTGTTGATGTTCAGATCGAAACCCCCCTCGGTTGTTACGATGACTGGTCCGTTTCGATTGATGTAGACAGGGATATCAGAGGCGGGGTTTGCCCCTCCGTTACAGAGAAAACTACCAGGGGTGGCGGTCCCCGAGCAAACACCTGCATGAGCAGTTCCACCGCCAAAAATAAGAGCCAAGCCAAGCACACCTGATGCGGCATGTCTGCCTAGTCGCCCAAGTAACGGTGCAAAACTGGCCACCTGACCCTTGTGTTTTGTCATACGCCCTCCCCGCAACAGATATGATGACTGATATGCGGGCGTGATGTTTGTGATTTTTCTCTTCAAAGTTCCGATCCCTAACTACTTAATTTGCAACCAGGAATTGCCATGTCGTTAGAAATGCACTCCGGGATTATCCCGAATTTATTTCCGGTAGTTTCAGGTGATACGGGCAGCCATTCTTTCAATTCCAGCTGCGAATTCGCACTGCATTGAATGCTGAACCAACGCAAACGCCTTCACCTGCCAAAACAATTGACAATTCAGTATTCGACTGACAAGTTTGCGGTTATTAAGCCGCTGAAATCGTTAATGAAAATAAAGTGCGCACCTATTTACACCTTTAGCGTGTAAAAATAATACGGCTCGAATGCGGCAGATCACTGTCTCCACGTCTCAATCTGATTCTTCGTAAATCGGCTAAATCAAATGCCGGATTACTGTTGAAGAAACAGTGAAGCCAAGTTTCTGCTCGGTTTGGGAGCGCATCTATGGCTCAAGTTCGCACGGCAAAGGCAATGTGGTCAGAAAGTGGGTCAATCAACTCTGATTGGAACTGGCGATTCAGGGATCGCATCTAGTATTTGGTCATATACTGGCGATGGGTCTTGAGCCTAGAATAAGCTGATGGTTTCAATCGAAACGGGACCAAAACTTACAATTGAAATTCCCAAGGTCGCAGAACCCAAGTTTCTCAGACAGCTAACGCGTTGTACCGTGTCGTACCCGGGTTCGTTTCTAACCAGTATCAACTATACCAGATTTGTGACTTGGATTTCACCCGTGCCAAGAACCTCAGATGGCTTAAAGCCAAATTCGTTTTTGAAAGCACGCGTAAAGTTCCCGGCATCATAAAAGCCGAAACTCTCCGATACCCGGCGTACGGCTCCGCGTTTCGATGTCGTGTGCTTGAGTGTCAACAAGGTGCGGTGCAATCTTCGTTTTATGATATAGGCTTCTACACCGCCGTCAGCTTCGAATAGACGGTACAGGCTTGCGCGGGATACCGCGAATTCGCTTGAAAGCTTGTTGGCGTTCAGCGTCGTGTCAAAGATGTGTTCGTCGATATAAGCGTCAATCGCCAGCCTACGGGCGCGTGAAACATTGCCCCGATTAACGTCTTTTCGATTGGCCAGAATAAGGTCGCGGACCAGATCTGTTACTTCTTCAATAGCGTCAGGCACGTCATTTGCGGGCATGTAGGGCATACGTTGGACTACATTCTGCAGGGCAGTTCCAATAAGCGCGCCTATTGATGAATCCAATGAATGAAACAGGTGCTCTGTGTGTTTAGAAGGATCAAACCCGACAGCTTCAATTGGGACGTAGAGGCCCGCTGTAGTCGCATCTTCCAAGGCATCTCGATACTCGCTACCCGAATGCATATGGGTCGTCGAAACTTTGAATTCTGATCGGTCGCCTGAAGTATGGCAGTGCTCGACCCCCGAATACAGGATCTCAATCGCGAAAACGTCATTCAGTGAATGCTTGTTGGGAATGCGAGAAAAGGCAAGGCCATTCCACGTTCCGGCGGAAAGGGCAAAACTGTCTGCGAACCACATCTTTTGGTCGATACTCACCCGCTCGAGATCTGTTGCCAAATCAACATCAAATCCCTCGCGATTGGTGTCCAACGCGAAATCCATTTGTTCTTCCAGTGAGCACGAAGAAGTCATCGTTAACATCGGCACTGGGTCATGACCCTCTTGGGCAGGTTTTCCTGTGCTGCTCACTTGCTCACAAATGCTCCATCATGGCTAACCGATGTAACAAAACTCACTCCGCTCGGTGCCGAATGTGACATAAGCCAGTGTGTCGTTGTTTAGTGTCCCGGCGCTGGTGGCATCGTATGGATCAATACTCCCGTGCCATTCCTCAACATCAGGACACAACCATAGGTCAGCTTCTAAACTTAACATACACCTAAATGAGTATTTTCAGAGTTTGTTTCAATTATGGCGAAAATACAAACGGGTTTGACGTGTATGTTTCTCGGGAACATGACCGACCAATTGCAGGTCGATCCGTTCAACTCCGATTTCTGAACTAGGAGTTGTCTCACATTCCGCGGGCTAAGTTGAACTAAAGCGGTTCTGATGTAGTCCATCTCGACGACCTGCCTGATGGCAGATCAAGGGCCGCCCACCCAATAAGGTCCAGAAACTACAGACACTTTTGAGGTAAAGATCGCGGTCATTTCCTCAGTTGCAGACTGAGACGCTGTGACAATGAACGACCCGGATTGAATTGTTACGTCTTGGATCAAAATGAGTGAGCCGAGGTTTGCTCTGAAGAACAAAAAAACGGGTACGTTACATGAAACCGATTTCAACGATTTCGCATGCTTTTGTCATGTCCGGAACACCCTCATCCCTGGTTGTGATGTTCACGGTTTTTGGTTGGTCGCAGGCGCTGGCAGATGAATGCTACTTCGAATCCGACGTGACCACCTGGCGGTGTCAGGGCGATCTCACTTCGTTCAAAGAAGAAGATACGGACGGGTCCGATACGGCAGGCGGTGACTACTATGGTATCCATATGGATCAGCAGACGGATTTCCTGAGCAATGAATCAGACAGTGTGAACTATGGCCTCTGGTTTACGTCCACAGGCAAAGAAGGTGAGAACCACACTGACGACAGTACGAGCGGTCGCGAACTTGAGATCGTCGTTGACGGTCAAAACGGTGACGAGACTTATGGCATACAAGTGACCGGGAGCGTCGTTTACTCGACCAGCACAGGTGGAAAAGGGCACAGCGGAAACGACAATGGCAGCGACACCTCGACCTCAACTCATGAAGGTGGCGATGGACGCGACGGTGGAGCCGGTGGCCCAGTTTTGTTGTATTGGGATTCTGGTCTCATGTCGGGCACCGACGTTACCCTCGGGACCTATGGCGGAGATGGTGGAGAAGGCGGTTCGGGAAAGTCTGATCTAGGTAACGGCCATGGCGGTGAGGGTGGAGCCGGGGGAAGTGGTGAATCGATCACGCTCAGCATTGGAAAAACACAAGGCGTTGATACCGATATTCAACTTTTGTCGGTGACTGGCCAAGGTGGTGAAGGCGGCCATGGCGGTGAAGGCTTTAGCGTGTTAAAGACCGCAACCGGAGGTAAAGGCGGCGTCGGTGGGGCCGGTGCCGACATCGATTTCACGCTCTACAATTACCTGAACAACGAACAAACTGGTACGCAAACCTATCTGAACGTTTCATCCATCGGCGGCGAGGGTGGCCATGGTGGCAACGCAAGTGGTGATCTGGATGATAGCAAGGCTGGAAATGGTGGAACCGGTGGCGATGGCGGTGACATTAATTTCGATGCAAGCCAAGGGTATATCATATGGTATGATCACGATTCCGTTGAGCCGACTTTTACATTTAAGTCGCAGGCCGGGCACGGTGGGTCTGGTGGCGATGGAAGCAATGGTTACAAAGCTAGCGGAGGCGACGGAGCCGAGGGTGGTATCGGCGGAGACGTTATCGTTGACCTAAGCAATAGCGGCAACATAATTGAAAACTACCATCGGCCAGTCATTGTGTTGCAATCACTTGGTGGTAGCGGCGGCGATGGGGGCGATGGCAGCGGCGGATTGTCGAGTGGGAAATCCGGTGGCGGTGGCGGCGGTGGTGGTGCCGGCAATGTAAGTTTGGATTTCAACGGACATCTGGATGCTGGATCCTCGGACAGCGGGGTCTATGGTTTGGTCTTGCAATCGGTCGGCGGGCTTGGTGGGGTAGGCGGCTCAAGCTCTGGCCTAGACACTTATGGAGCTAGCGGGCAGGCAGGAGGAGCATCCGCCGGAGCGAGTTTGACACTTTATGATGAGACCACCATTGTCACGAATTCCGACTATGGCGTTGCTGCTTATGTTCAATCGGTTGGCGGCGGAGGTGGCATCGGCGGCTCGGCCGACGGGATTGTCGCGCTAGGTGGCGATGGATCAGCTGGTGGTGACGGTGGAGCGGTATCCTTCACGGGTCGTGGTGCCGTCAATACCAACAAAGACTACTCGGATGCCATTGTCCTGCAAAGTCAGGGCGGCTCCGGTGGGGCATCGGGATCTTCGACCGGACTTGTTGCCATTGGCGGCGATGCGGGTTCCGCCGGTGATGGCGGCGCAGTCACTATAGATCTTAACGGAACGATCGGGACCATAGGTGCATATTCTGATGCTTTGCACGCCCAGACAATCGGCGGCGGCGGTGGTCGAGGCCATTCTACCAGCGGAATGACCTCAATTGGCGGTACTGGCGGCGACGGTGGTAATGGTGGCACCATTAATGCCACCCTAAACATGGCCGTGGGGTCATCCGGTGGAGCGACTATCTCTACCGAAGGCGAGGATTCCGACGGAATCTTTTTGCAGAGTGCCGGCGGTGGCGGCGGATCAGGGTCGAATTCGATCTCGGTCGGCGCAGAGTTCTCCTCTGCGATTGGTGGCAATGGCGGAGCTGGTGGCGATGGCGGGGCCATCGCCGTGGTCGGTACGGGAACCGGTGCTGTTGAAACCCAGGGTGACCACTCGACCGGCATTTACATGCAATCGATTGGCGGTGGCGGCGGAGATGGCGGATACGGCATTTCGGCCAGCGCAGGTGCAGTGATTGATATGTCCGTAGGTGCCGGTGGCGATGCCTCAGCTGGCGGTGACGGCGCTGCGGTGTCCTTTACCGGAGCGAATGGTGCCTCGGCCATGACAAGCGTGACAACTGCAGGAGATCATTCTGCAGGTATCCATGCCCAATCGGTCGGCGGTGGCGGCGGCACTGGTGGAATGTCCATTTCTTCTGCAAATTCTTCAAACATTGCGGCCAGTACGTCTATTGGCGGTGAGGGCGGAACCGGCGGTGACGCCAGCGCTGTGACGGTGAGCAGTGCCGGTAATGTGGCCACGTCCGGAGACAATTCCACCGGCGTAAAGGCACAGTCTGTAGGCGGCGGTGGTGGGGCGTCCGGCATCTCGATTGATGCCAATGCCGTTTCGGACATCAGCCTCTCGGCTGCAGTTGGACGTGCCGCAGGTAGTGGTGGATCTGCTGACACGGTTTCCGTGGATATCACTGGAACAGCTGCAATTTCATCCACGGGTGACGCCTCGGATGGTGTTTTCGCACAAAGTGTTGGCGGCAATGGCGGCAATGCAGCGCTCGTTGTCGCAGCAACTGGTTCGTCGACAGCTGATGCGGACTTGTCTATCGGCGGAGCCGGTGGCGCAGGTGGCGATGCTGGCAGTGTTTCGGTTTCCATGGATGATACCACTGCGGTTAGCACAGAAGGAAGTTCTGCAATCGGGATCAACGCGCAATCAATCGGTGGCGGTGGCGGCCACGGTTCGATGACAATTGCGGGATCCTTAACGAGTTCGGGTGCAGTGAACTTTGCGGTTGGAGGAACAGGTGGCGGCGGTGGCGATGCTGCGGATGTGACTTTGGGAATAGCCAGCACGATCTCTACAGCTGGAGACAATTCCATTGGGATCCTGGCTAAGTCGGTTGGCGGCAGCGGAGGCAGCGGCGGTATCTCGATCGCAGGAGACGGTACATCGACCGGAGCAGCCACAGTATCAGTCTCAGGAAACGGTGGCGGAGGGCACAAGGCTGGGAATGTCTCTGTCTCCACGGACAACCTCGTGCAGACTGCAGGAGATCATGCAACTGCTGTCAAGGCTATGAGCGTTGGCGGCGGCGGTGGTAGCGCTACTGCCGCGATCTCGGGCACGACATCCTCGATGGGGCAGGCTCAGGTCACAGTTGGTGGTGAAGGTGGCGGCGGTGGAACCGGCGGAGATGTCTCGGTTGAACAGTCGGGCCAAGTGCTAACTTCAGGTGACTATGCGGACGCAATCATGGCTATGAGCCTAGGTGGCAGCGGTGGTCATGGTGCGTTCTCCGCGGCAGGTAGCCTGAGCGCGGGAGAATACTCAGCGCAAACTGGCGTTACTATTGGCGGCGCCGGTGGTGGCGGCGGTTCGTCAGGTACCGTTACGGTCGCAACTTCAACATCTACGGTAAACTCGTCGAACCTGATTACGACCTACGGCTATGCTTCACGGGGTATTCTTGCCTCGAGCGTTGGTGGAAATGGTGGATTCGGTGGTTCGTCCTATTCGGGTGCACTCACGCTCAGCTCTGACGCTGGAATGCAAGCCGATGTAACAGTTGGCGGGGACGGAGGATCAGGCGGCGTTGGCGATGATGTGAGCGTTGAAAACACGATCTCGATTGTCACCGCTGGCGCTTATTCTGACGGGATCATGGCAACGTCAATTGGTGGTGACGGCGGTTATGGTGGGAATGCTGTTGCTGCTGCGATCCAAATGGCCGAGAGCAGTAGCGCAAACTTTGAAGCTGCCGTAGGCGGGTCGGGTGCAGGGGGCGGAACTGCAGGTGACGTTTCCGTAACGAATTCGGCCGCCGTGACAACAAATGGTGTAGAGTCGCACGGCCTTTATGCCCAGGCCGTCGGTGGCGGAGGCGGTCGCGCTGGAAACGCAGGGACCGCCATTTTCGATTATACCTCCAGCCAACAAGGTACGACCGACAAGACGGGTAACGTCAATGTTGGGATTTCGGTCGGCGGCAAAGGCGGCAGTGGCAACCATGGCGGTGATGTCACGGTCAACAATACCGGCAACATCAAAGTGGGATACGAAGAATACGACGATGACGGTAACAAGGTGGCGGACCGTATTTCTTACGGTATTTTTGCGCAATCCGTTGGGGGTGGGGGCGGTGACGGAGGCTCCGTTTCGGGTTACAATCAAAGTATTGTAGGGGCATGCACCTTCAACAATGCGGTCCTGCCAAGCTCGGTCACGTGTGCCTCCTCAACCGATGAGGATTCACCCAAAACAACCTACTCGGCGAAAGCCAGTATCGAGATTGGTGGCAACGGATCAAATGGCGGCGATGGTGGTGCGGTTGTCGTAGACAACGCTGCAACGATTGAGACAGAGGGCACTGAAAGCTACGGCATCTTTGCACAATCGATTGGAGGCGGTGGCGGCAACGGCGGCGGTGGTTCGCTGGGGCTTGAGTACGTTCTGCCGGATGCCACGGCAGACGAAGTTCTGGGGTATATCTCGGCTGCAACAGGTCAAGGCTTTAGCAATGTCCGTTCTTTCACATCCGTTTCCGCGATAGTTGGTGGCCAAGGGGAAAGCGGCGGTGATGGTGACGCTGTTACTGTCACCAATTCCGGTTCGATCTCGACCGCAGGATTTGCGGCAGACGCAATCCTTGCGCAATCCATCGGCGGAGGCGGCGGCAATGGCGGCACCGCGTCGACGGGTGCGGGTAGTATTGGTGAGTTCGCCGTTGGTGGAACCGGTGGAAATGGCGGAAATGGCCATACGGTCGAGGTTGAGTCGACAGGTTACATCGCTACCACAGGAATTGATGCAATGGGCGTCTTCGCTCAGTCTGTAGGTGGCGGAGGCGGTCGCGCAGGCGCTGTTGCGCGTGCGTTGACTGGTGAATTTGGCGTTGATCTGAACGTTGGTATTGCCGTGGGGACAGCTTTGGTCGCGGGCGACGGTGGCGACGGCGGTGAAGTCGACGTTACAATTGGAAATGCAAGCAACGGGTCTGGGGGAATATCCACGACCGGCATTCGCGGACATGGCGTTTGGGCTCAATCGATTGGCGGTGGTGGCGGTGCGTCAAGCTGGGGCGGCTTGATTACCGATGCTGAAAGCGAAGCCATATCTTGGGCCGGTGGTGGAGCAGACAATGGTGCAGGCGGTGATGTGAATGTCACGGTGAATGCACCTATATCGGTCTCGGGTGCCGGTGCTGTGGGTGTTTTTGCTCAAAGTGCCAGCGGAGCGGATGTTGATGCTGGCTCCGCTGGTGGTCAGGATGCAGGTGATGTGACCTTGATCGTGAATAGCGATATCACCGCGACCGGAGTGGATGGCCGTGGCGTATTTCTGCAAAGCGATGGCTATGATGGCGATGGTGCGATCTCGTTAACGGTCAACGAGGGGGGATCGATCACCGCCAGCGAAGACACGACAGAAGCCATTCTTTGGGGAATGGGGAACAGTGACAACAGTCTTGTCAACCATGGCACCATAAAGCGGTCAGAAACATTTTCCTCGGAGGGTGTTACATATGGCTATGCGTTGAAGAACCATGATGGCGAAATGGCTGTGGACAACTACGGCATCTGGGAGGGCTCAGTATCGCTGGTTGCGACAAAGGGAAATGGTTCTGCCACCGAGAATGCGTTTAACAACTATGAGAACGCATTGCTTGGTCTTGGAATTGTTTTCGATTTAGGGACAAGCACGTCACAATTGACCAACGACGGCACTATGTCAGCCGGGTCAATCGGTAGCGTGGGAGGAACCCTGGGCGATGTGGCCACCACTCAGCTAACCGGTTCAATCACACAATCTGATACGGGATCTCTTTGGGTTGATTTCGACTTTGACAGCAACTCTGGCGATTTGATCTCTATTCAGGATGGCCCTGCGACCCTTGCAGGGACTGTCGTGGCCAACCCGGTTGATCATTTGCCTATCAATAGCGCGACAGGAAGCATTGAGATTGTCCACGGAGCAACTACTGTGGAAACCACCGATCTGACTGTTAGTGACACCGCTATTGTCACCTATAGTCTGGCAAAGACTACCAGCAATGGGGAAGATATTCTTTCGCTAAATTATGATGTTAACTATGCGGCCTGGGAATCTGAGCCGATAAGTTCTGGGGTGAATGACACCCGAGATACTACGCGTTCTCAGCCCAGCGTTTATGCCTCCAATCCAAACCTAAATTCGGTTGCAGGATACCTGGGTAGACTGGCAGACGCACGAAACACCGCTGTCGCGTCGGGCAGCGATGAGTTCGCAAATGTGGATGCATTTGTTTTCCCGTTACTTGCCGTCGAAACAGTTGAGGAAGTGGTCGAGATTTACGAGCATGTCGCCAGTGCAGATGTCTTACGTTTGTCGGACGCGTCATTGCGAAGCTCATACCGGTTTTCAGAGCGTCTGATGTCTTGCCCAGAAGCGAATGAAGACGGGCAGATTTCCTATTCGCATGAGGGAACTTGTTCATGGTTTTCCTTTGGTGGCCTGACGCGAAATGCGGACGCAAACAATGGCGATCTTTCATTTGATGAAAACACTTGGAGTATCGCAGGGGGTGCTCAGATTGAGGTCTCGGATGGATGGTTCTTGGGCGGTGCGTTGTCCTACGAAGGCGTGAACTACAGCACATCAATTTCTTCTGGCGATGGCGACCGATACAACGTCGGTGCGGTCCTCAAACGCGAAAACAAAAATCGTACCTATGCACTTTCGCTGTCAGGTGGACGGGGTGACTATAGCCTGACCCGAAATGGTCTAGACAGCTTCAGTGTGTCGCCGACTGAAAACGATATCTCCAATAGCTGGCTGGCGCTACATGGGCGTGTTTCGCAGCTCTTTGAACGGTCTGGTGGCTCATTCATCGAACCTTACTTCGACCTTGGCGTGACGTGGGTAGGACAAGATGGGAGCGAAATCGGTGGATCGCTGCCGTTCAGTCTTGATATTGGTTCTTCATCGACAACCAAGTACTCGATAAACCCAGGTGTCGAATTCGGATGGGATCTTGAAACCAAAAACGGCCCGATGGATATGCGCTTTGGCGTTGGCTACCTGGGCATTTTTGGCGATGACTTTGAAAGCGACGTCTCGGCAGTTGATCACGCCGCAACTGCGGGGACCTTCAGGTCGACATCGAATTATGACGATCAGTTCTTTGAGCTAAAGGCACGCATTGCAGGCCGGATTGGCAAGCAGACAACTCTGAAACTCTCGGTTGGCGCACTATTGGGTGAGAATGAACAATCATTTGGTGGTGACTTGAGGCTTTCATACCTGTTCTGACTTGCTGATAGAGTATTGCGCCTTTTTCCGTCTGGGTGGATTGGAAAGGTATAAGGCGATCTTCGATCGTCTCGGCCATGAAGGAGTGCTACGAAAAGCACATGCTTACAACGAAAGCACTTGAACCAGTTATGCCGAGAGTTGAAGGTTGAGGGCGGTGGTTTTCGCATTTTCCAAAGAGTTTTGCTGCTTATGGTCGGATTGATTCAGCTCGCAGAGACGCGCCCTGCAATTGTTGCATTCGTAGCCCAAGGTATGTTGTGGGGAGCAATTGCGGCGATGGTACCCGGATTTGTCGAACTGACGGATCCTACGGACACCGAACTTGGGATCGCGTTTTTGATATCAGCCATTGGCGGTGTGGTTGGGATGCTGGCGGCACCCTTGGTCGATCAGAGGCTCAGAGCCTATTCCATGTCCATCACAACATGCTTGGCGGCACTGCTCCTGCTTATTCCCGGTCTGGTGACTTCGATATGGTGGCTGGCTGCAACGTTTTTCTTCATATCATTTTGGATTGGCCAAAGTGATGTGCTGTCGAACGCGCGTGTTTCCGAAGTTGAAGCACGTCGCGAGCAACCACTTATGGCGATGACCTGGTCATTCTATTCCTTTTCGTACGCAGTCGCCGCCTTCATGGCTGGTCTGGCTCGCGAAGCAGGGTATTCGACTTTTTCCATCTTGTTCGGGATTTGCGTTCTCATGTTAGCTTTGTCCTTTTGGATGCGCGCAGAACCTGCGAAAAAGATCACGGATAGTGTGATTGGCCGTTCAAGGTTGGGACTTGTATTCGCAATGGTGTCAGCGATCATCTTTATTGAATACCTTGCCGGACAACCCACTAGCGACTGGTCAGCATTGTTTATTGAGCGGGATCTGGGCGGCGATCCAGGTGAAGGATCTTATGCTCCAGCACTGGCAGCTTTGGCCAACGGTATTGTACTGCTTACCGGGAATTGGCTAGCGCAACGAATAAAGTCGATTATCGTACTTGCTACCGCGGCTACTGCAGCGGCAATAAGCCTCGCGATCGCAGCAACCGCCTCTGTACCCACTCAAGCCTATGTTGGTTTTACGATGGCGTCACTTTCTCTTGCATTGATTTCACCCTTTGCACTTACCATCCTCGGGCAATACGTGTCCGACAATCACCGTGTCTTCGCGATTACCCGAGCTTCTGCAATAGGGAACATAGCTTATGTTGTTGGTCCAATACTCATTGGCTTCACATCTGACAGCATCAATCTAGCCTCGGCATTCTTGGGAATTGCAGGGCTGGTCACGCTCATCCCCTGCATCTTGGTTCCCTGCATAGCGCTCGGCGCAAAGACATCATCGCGGCAAGTGTAGTATTTTGGGCTATTAAAAGGCTCGAATGTGATGTTGAACTGCAGTCAAGACGTAGTCTCTGGCAACTCAAAACAGTTTTTTTCGGAATTGATATAGGCAACGGCCTCGTTAATCATCGCTTGCGCGTGCTCGGCACTCTTTGGCTCAACAATCAAAGTACCTGATATGTACTGGGCAAGCTGCGCCTCTAATTGATCTATCAGATCAGCTGCCAGCCAAATTGGATAGGCCTTAGGATCAGTTAAATCCAGGATGCCTAAGTTGTGCAACTCAACCGCGTGTTGCCGCAACCAATAGGTTGTTTCAGGCATGCATGGTTCTCCTACTTATGCACAAGCGGCTGCGGCTACAGTTGTGCGGTGTCTCCGGGATTCTCTAAGCTTCTTTTTTTCACTGATTAACAAACGCACTGACCATCAAGCTTTTCACCCGGAGACAAGAAACATGTAGTGTAGTGCTATCGTGAATTCTCTGGAATCCTGGTCAATTTCTTTGCTGCTTTTGTCAGATTAGTCGACTGCAACAGGATAGCTCCAATTCCACGCGTTGATTATTTGAGTGGTTTGAACTGGACTACGAACTCCCGTGATACAAAGAACAACCTGGTGAACATAGGGTAGGTCCGTTCCGGCCCAAGTTCATTGTCATTGGGTCTCAATCTTCGCTAATTTGCGATCGGGAAGCCTCGTTTTAGCGTGTTACTCTTCGAGTATTTCACCACCCACCTTTTCAACGTGGCATGGTCAACTCGGATACCGCGCTCAGCCATGATCTCTTCCAAGTCACGAAAGGACACCGTGTACCGCAGATAGAAGAAAACAGCGTACAAAACTGCGTCCTTGGGGAAATGACAGCCCTTTAACAAGATCATGCTCAGGTAACCTGTTCGAAAATTATTCGACCAGTAAAAACCTCAGATCATGCATGCTCGTCAACTAGACCCCAGAGTTTGCGACACATCCTTCCTCAATGAGTTTGTCTATGAGGCGCTCAACACGTTTCGTTCTAAGTGATTTGGGACTAACAAGCGCAATAACGTCAGCGCTTGAAAGCGTGTATTCTTCCATGACAAGCCTCAGCTTATTTTCTCTTAGTTCCCTTGCAATGCTCCATTCCGAGCGCATTACAATTCCCAGCCCCTGACAGGCCCAAGCCTTGACCACCTCACCATCGTTGCTGGCAAAGGCCGGGCGAATTCGGACCGAGTGGCGAGAGCCTTTTGGGTCCTTAAAACCCCACATTGTAACATCAGCCTGATCCTCGCGTATTACACCACAAGCATGCTTAAGAAGCTCTTGAGGGTGACGTGGTTCTCCATGCACTTTGAGGTAATCCGGTGTTGCACAAAGGAACCTTCTATTTGATACGAGTTTTCGCTGAATCAATGTGGAATCAGCGAGTTGGCCGATGTGGATGATTATATCCCAATTGTCGGAGGCAGCAGCGCCGTAGGGGTCATCGCTCAACACGAGGTCTGGTGTTATGCTAGGAAACTCCAGGACAAGTTTTCCGATGATTGGGGCGATGTGGATACGGCCAAAACCAAAGGGTGCGATGATACGAAGGGGGCCAGCTACGTCCCCGCGTAAACCCACAAGTTCATCGTTTAGGCGTGACAGATCGGTAAGAACCGTCTTGGCACGGCGTGCAAGCCTGTCCCCTTCTGCAGTCAATACGACTGGGCCGCGACCCCTTTCGACCAAACGCAGACCAAGCCGAGCCTCGATCTGTGCTAAGCGTTGCGAAACCGCAGACGGCGTCACTTCTAATTCACGTGCAGCCGCTGCCAGTGATGGTGCCGCGGCCAAAGTTGTGAAGAACTTTAGATCAGGTGTTTCAAGCATTAAGTTCAGCTTAATGCAAGATGCAGTTCATGTTAATAGAGGCTGACGAAAATTTCCGCTAAAAGTCTGACATTACGCAAAGGAGTCGCAATGTCATTCGAAGAAACCCAACTCAAGAATTTGCAGACCCCTGCACTCGTTCTTGATGAAACCAAGATGATGCGGAACATCCAACGTCTTGCCAAACAGGTAGACGGCTTGGGTGTTTCTTTGCGCCCACATTTAAAAACCGTGAAATCTACAGAAATCTCGCGCCGTATACTGACAGACGGGTCTGGTCCGGCCACAGTTTCGACTCTCATTGAAGCCGAAGTTTTTGCCGAGGCAGGGGTCAAAGACATCATCTATGCCGTGGGGATCACGCCTCAGAAGCTCGACCGAGTAGCGGCCATTCGCTCTAAGGGTTGTGATCTCGCCGTCGTTCTCGACAGTGTCGCGCAAGCCCAGGCCGTCGCAGATGCTTCTGCCCGTCTGGGATTGGCCATTCCTGCGCTTATCGAGCTGGATTGCGACGGTCACCGTAGCGGGGTTGTTCCCGGAGACCCAGTTTTGCTTGAGATCGGTCGCGTGTTGCATGATGGGGCAGCTGAGCTTCGCGGTGTGCTCACCCATGCGGGTGAAAGCTATGAAATCCAAGGCCGCCATGGTCATGAGATTTTTGCCAAACAAGAACGTGACGCTGCCGTTCAGTCTGCCAATGCATTGCAAGATGCTGGCATGCCTTGCCCCGTCGTGAGTATCGGATCTACGCCAACTGCACATTCTGCCAGCAAACTGGATGGTGTCACCGAAGTCCGCGCAGGCGTTTATGCGTTTTTCGATCTGGTTCAGGCGGGAATCGGTGTTTGCGATCTTGATGACATCGCACTTTCTGTCCTCACAACTGTTCTCGGTCACCAACACCAAAAAGGTTGGACCATCGTAGATGCGGGATGGATGGCATTGTCGCAAGATCGTGGCACGGCAAACCAACGTATCGATCAGGGCTATGGCGTCGTATGTGATGAAGCCGGACACGTGATCCCCGACCTAATTGTCATTAAAGCAAATCAGGAACATGGAATCATCGCGCGCTGGCCAGGCAGCGAACGTGAGTTGCCCGACCTCCCTTTGGGCACCCGCCTTCGCATTTTGCCAAACCATGCCTGTGCCATGGCCGCGCAATTCACTGAATACAACGTCATTCCCGCAAATCACGAGGCTGACTTGCATGTCTGGCCAAGGTTCGGCGGTTGGTAGGAGAAACACCCATGCGTTACATCCCCGAAGAGGTTTCGGCTAAGCTTGCGTCCCATGAAATGGCTTATGATGCCGTTAAATCAGCTCTGATAGCTGCGAGCGAACGTGCCACGATTTTTCCCGTAGTTCTGGCGCATGGGAGCGAACCCACCAATAGCTATGCTATCAAGTCTTCTGCTGTCGCGGAGTTAGCAGGCCTTAAAGTCGGTTCTTATTGGCCTGGCAATGATGCGCTTGGCATGCCGCGTCACAACTCGATCATTCTGTTGTTCGATCAAAGCTGTGGACGCATAGGAGCTGCGGTTGAGGCCGGAAAGCTCAATGCTTACCGAACAGCAGCGTCCAATGCAGTCGCCGCCAATGCTCTTGCCCGCTCTGATGCCCAGACGCTTGCCGTGTTTGGAGCAGGTCATCAGGCTGAGTACGAGGTGAGAGCTCTCGCTCGTATCCGTGACCTGCAACGAGTTTTGGTAGTTACCAGAAATTCCGAGAAAGGCGCGCAGTTCGTCTCTTCGCTCAATGAAGAAGGCATTTCCGCTGAATTGATGGAGGCTGAAGAGGCGTGCCGCATGGCGGATATCATTGTCACCGTGACGCCAGCAATTGCGCCATTGTTCGACGCTGCATGGGTACAACCAGGTACACATGTCGCTTCCATGGGATCAGATTCCGCAGGGAAACAAGAATTACCGCCCCAACTCTTTGACCGTGCCAGATTATTCTGCGATCTGCCCGCACAATCGAGACAAATCGGTGAGTTTCAACATGCCAAGGATGCGGCAGAGCTGACGGCGATTGGTGAAGTTCTGTTAGGTTTGAAGGCAGGCCGATCCGGCGACGATGACATCACTGTATTCGACAGCTCCGGCCTATCTGTCCAGGACCTTTATGTAGCGCAAACCATCCTTGATCTGCTGGACGCTTAGATGAAGGAAGTTCGGATCATTGCCACAGGTGGCACAATCGACAAGGTTCATGACACGCGAACCGAGGCTCTGAGCTTTAGGAGCAACGGCGAAAGTCACCTCTCTCAAATGCTGAAGATTGGTCGCTGCTACTTCCCAGTCGTTGAAGTTCTCATGTTGAAGGACAGCCTTGATTTTGACGATGCAGACCGGGAGGCGATCCTTCGGGCCGCTTCCAACAGCACTGAAAACGCTTTGGTTATCACGCACGGAACAGGGACTATGGATGTGACAGCCCAGTTTCTGGATGGTCAGATTCCAGACAAAACCGTTGTCTTGACAGGCGCAATGCGACCGTTTTCACTTTCGGCGTCAGATGGAGACTTCAATCTCGGCGGCGCGGTTATCGCAGCTCAGCTTCTGGAATCGGGCGTTTGGGGTGTTATGAATGGTCGCGTCTTCCCGGCGGGTGTGCTGAGGAAAAATACAGAGCTAGGTCGCTTCGACGACTGACCTCGTTTCTTAGATGAGATTACCGCTGACGCCACAAAAAGATCACAGCATCGCGGAGCCGACGGAAACCATTCGGTCAAGTCATGAGCGGGGTTTTCGTAACCCCGACACGCATCTATTGAAGTAGTCCCGCATATTTTAGACTGACTCCCATTCGCGCCATAATGGAGTAATTGTTTCAGGGCTCTGAAGGTGTAGACGGCAGTATTTGGGCGGTTACCCGGTTGACTGAACGTTCTTCCCATTGTCCCGGTGCCAAGCGTCGACATCAAAGGCAACGTGATAACCAAAGTTGTCAATCCGGGGAACTGATGGAAGGCTGGCCGCGCAATAGCTTGCTTTCGCACTTTTCAGATGCTGGACGTTCGGCTGCTCCGCAAGCTAGTTGTCTACGGAAAAGAGTGTACTTTGGCGCAGGACAACATTCCAGATGAAGTAGTGGTGCGGGATGATGACCCGCGCCGCTGTCCGCCGGATAACCCTTTCAGCCATTGGGTACCCCATGACATGCCCTGAATCATCAAGCGGCAGCAGAAGTATGTCTATGCTCCCCAGCTGCTCCCAGACCCGTTCCGGCGGATCATGCCGGTTGTCGCCCCAATCCCGATACTTTGGCACTCGGTCTCGACAGAAAACGCAGCCTCGGTTGTTGCTGGCCATGAATGAAAGAGACCGCGCAATTCCACAAGGCCCCCAATTACCCACAGACAAACGCCCCACAAGCGATACCGTCGTAACGAAGGACATTCTGTGCGTAACTCAAGACTCCTTTGTTGCCGATGGCTCCACAAAAACGCGCCCGCCGGGTTTGATTATCTAACTGAAGAAAATGTTAACAGATGTCATTTTGATCGCTGAAACGGAGACGACGGACGACCGGATCGTGTAAAGTTCTTTCACCGGTCATTTTTCGGAGCTCCTGCTTGGCAGTTTGGTTTGGGCCAGCATTTTCGGGAGGAGGTGAAAATGCTGGCCCTTTGCGTTGGCGCTCCCTGTTGGCTTTTTCGCCGCCGCTTTTGCTGGCTTACTCTGGGAGGAGCGAGGACCAGCAAATTTCGTGCAATCTTCTGTCCTGAGGGTCTACTTCTCTAATCGTCAGCCATTAATTTTGCGGCATATTCCGGGATATCGGATCGCGAAATTCCGATCTGAGCGAGCTGGTAGTCGCTCATACTCGAAAGAGTGGAGAGCATTCTGGCCATTTGAAAAGTCTTTAGGCCAGCATTTGCCGTGGCTCTGATCCAAGCCAGGAAGGCGATTGATAAGGTAATGGCCTGATCACGATCTGAGCTAGCCGTTTGGGTGTTAACAGCCATACGCAGCCTCTATAGCAAGTTTTTTGATGCTACTGCGCCGAATACCCAGATCTGTTAAGTCGCGGTCAGATAGCACCGATAGCTCATAATACGTCGCGCGGTAGACCCTGCGATTGGCCTGTGCCCTTCGCATCGTGTCTATCTTTTGATGAAAGAACGTGCGGCCAGCTTCGAAAACGACATCCAGCGCGCTGTTTGATCGTGTAATTGCCATGATATTGCCTCGTGTCTTGCTGCGATGCAGTATTTATGCTGCACTGCAGAGATAAGTGGATTTGGTAGCGCTCACAATTTGGCAATTTGGCAAGGGCCCCATGCCAGATTGGAACAGCAAGGTTCATGAGATGGATATTTCTGCGCAAATGTTGATCTTTGCGACGGTTGTCGAGCAGGGAAGCATCTCTGCGGCAGCGCGATCAATGGGGCAAACCCCATCGGCTGTGAGCAAGCAGATCGGATTGCTTGAAGATCAGGTGCACTACCGGCTTCTGAACCGCACCAGAACGGGTATCTCCCCAACACTGGAAGGCCGAGCGTTCTACGAAAAGTGCAAAGCGATGGCTGACAAGTTCAAAGAGGCCGAGGCGATGATCCATAACTTTGATGGTATCCCCCGCGGAGTGCTCAGAGTCGCATCCACGGTTGCCTTTGGTAAGTCACAGCTGATACCTGCTCTGCCTAAATTCATGGAAGAGAATCTTGAAGTTCAAGTATCGTTAGATTTAACCGACCGTGAGATTGATCTTCGCAGTGAAGGGTTTGATGCTGCGATCTGCTTTGCTGAACAACGTCAGAACCCAGATATGGTCATCAGGCGCATTATGCGGAGTCGCAGGGTGCTTTGTGCTTCACCTGAATACCTTGAGCTTTCTGGAACGCCGACGAATTTCGCCGAGTTGGCTGAACATAATTGCCTGAGAGTTGCTGGGAGAAGCCAACGGAACGCTTGGAACAGTAACGAACCAAAGTCAGGCGAAAGATTTGAAGCAACTGGCAGTTTTGAAGGGAACAGCACCGATGTTGTATTTCGAGCGGCACTGGCTGGCATCGGGATCGCGCGACTACCTTGCTACATTGCAAACCGGAAGTTCAAATCCGGGGAACTCGTCCGTGTTATGCCGGAATACGCACCACCTAGTACAGATATCGTCGTAATGTTTGCCGACAGGCGCAATCTGGCGCCGAAAACCCGCGCGTTCGTGGATTATCTCGTACGGCGGTTTCGCAAAGTCGAAGACAACAAAATGACTGGCAAATTATCCCTGTAAATGATCGGAAGTTTCCTAGTCAATCCGGCTAAATCGCTTGTAAAGGTGCGAAAGCTCTACCGAAATTGGAAGAGAAATGACTGGGCGCCTCAATCCGACACCTGACATTGAATGGTAAGTGCAGCATTTGCCAATTCGGGTTCCGAGCCGACCTCGAATGCAATGCGGCATCCTGTGATATGATTGGCCGTCAACGCCGGGTTGTCGTTCTGGGAGGGCATGGCGGATCGGAGGATCAGTCATGGAAACACCAAATTTACCTGCCATTCGCGCACTTCGCTCTGCTTGGAACAAGGGCCGGATCGTCGGACAGAAGCGCCCACTGAAACCGAAACATGTCTGGGCAATAAGAGTTCGCCTTGAACTCGCCGAAAACCACAGAGACCTCGCTCTTTTCAACATGGCAATTGATAGCAAGCTTCGAGGCTGTGACCTCGTTCGCATGCAAGTTGTGGATGTGATGGCGTCGGGTCAGATTAAGGAACGTGCGTCTGTTCTGCAAAGCAAGACGCAGAAGCCAGTGCGATTTGAAATCTCGGAAAGCACTCTAGCATCAGTTGCGAAATGGATGGAGGACCCTCTTATGGTTGGCTCTGAATTTCTGTGGCCAGGCCGCTTCCACGAGCGGTTACACATTTCAACGCGCCAATATGTACGGATCGTTCGCGATTGGGTTACATCTATAGGTCTTGAGGCAACAGCCTATGGTACGCATTCAATGCGGCGCACCAAGGTCACACAGATCTACAAAAAGACTGGCAATCTGCGGGCCGTTCAGCTCCTGTAGGGACATACCAAGATGGACAGTACCGTTCGATATTTGGGCGTTAAGCTGGAAGACGCTTTGGCCATCGCAGAAGCCATTGAGATATAGAATGGAGGGGCCGTCTTCGCGGGCGGCCCGTAGGAGACATCGGCCGACCCGCTGGACGCCGCGATACAGCTTCCCCGAAGCGGGCATCGGCTACCGAATGCAGAAACTGATCTGGAAAGAAAGCCGCACTGCGGACGAAGATGACGTCGCCGCTTTTCCGGCCTATCCTATTTGCATTGAGTTCTTTCGGGACAGGTGGTTGACCCATGCAAGATGTAAGAATTGAGACCTGTGCGGAGCTGCCAGCTAAGGGCGAGCTCAATAAAATCCTATCGCAGTATTATGAACTCATCGTCCAAAGGATGCGGGCCATAGGCTTCGATATTGATCCTGCGGCACCCCAAAGTGCGCTCGCTGAATTCTGGGAAAATTCGGATGACTATCTGCCTCCGAAGGGATGTCTGGTTGTTGCACGGTCTGAAGCCGGTGAGATTGTCGGCTGCGGAATGATGAAGTGTCTCGGGCCAGATACCGGCGAGCTCAAAAGAGTTTTTGTTACCGAACAAGCCAGAGGAACGGGCACTGGCCGTGCATTGATTGAGGCGCGTGAGAATGCTGCGCGCAATATGGGTCTCAAAAGGCTGATTGCGGACACGCTCACACCCAATATAGAAATGAGAAACTTGTATCCCAAGCTAGGGTTTGTAGAGTTGGACGGTCCGATAGAAACGACAACGTACAAGGATCAACCCTCGTTACGCCCACATCTGCACTATTTCGCCAAAGATATTTGAGACAAATGCAGCCGCAGTCAAACTTGGCTGGCATAGGTAACAGGCGCTTGCGGCCCAAAGCCGACCTTGGAAGCACGTTCGGGATGCTGCAGTCGCAGCCCACTTAGCGACCATTCGTTGCGATAGCGAGATCCCGAGAGCTACGAACGGGGAAGTTGCGGGACGGAGTAGACCTTGGACTTTGGCATTTAGCTGACGCAGCATTCGTTTGCAAATGCAGCAGATTCGTTGTCGCAGTGCAGCGTAAGTCTCCGAAGCAGCCGTTCAGCATGGCGGAGCTGGTGCGGGCTGAAACTGTAATTTTGCGCAGCCTAATCGGACACGCGAAGACAACCTTGGCTATTCGCTGAATGCCAGATTAGCGGTGACAATGATTGAAGTTCGTTCGTAGAGCTCGCTGATTAGGTAGGAGAGGATCTGGCAATCGGTTTGGGCAACAGGGACATAGGCAGCTCATCGAGGATCAAGAGGTCGAAACCAGACATCAAAGCGGCGGTTCTACCCCACCACGCGGCACCGGACTATACGTGCCTATAGGGTCGGGCGATGCACCCGCAGCGAGACGCTATTGTTGCTGGATGGTCTTTCCAATTGGACGGACTTCCCACAAGCAAATAATGACGAGAAATCCAATGAACCGACGAGTTTTTTCCCTGATCGGGCTGGCATCGCTGACATCAGCCCTGGCACCGGCGTCCTTCGCAGGGCATGCAGATCAGACAGGGTGGCAGATTGCCGACCTATCGAGCGATGGGCTCCGGCTGGCACATGGCGGCATGGCCGCACCCGGTACGCCGGTCAATGACCGGACGCTGTTTCAGGTGGCTTCATGCTCCAAGACGGTGACCGCCCTGGCGGTCTTCACGCTGGTTCGTGACGGGTATTTTGACCTACACGACCCGGTCAACGCGTACCTTGAGCGCTGGCAATTGACCGGTCCGCGCAGTGACAGGACAACGATTTCGGACCTCCTTTCCCATACTGCTGGTACGAACATTCACGGCTTTATGGGGTATAGCGCCGATGACGACATTCCAGACGTGATAGATATCTTAAACGGACAACATCCAGCGACGTCCCCCGCAGTCCGCACAGAGCGGCGGTTGTTCAAGCGTTACGACTACAGTGGTGGAGGGACAACTATTTTGCAGTGCCTTATTGAGGACGTCTCGGATGAAAGTTTTCGCAAGTATGTGACGACAAATGTTCTGCGTCCAATCGGAGCCGCAGGAGCGACTTTTGATCTTGAACCCCGTAGGGCGCATGCGAATGGCTACCTTAAGGATGGGCAGCCGATACCTGGCGGTTTTGTGCGCCATCCTGAAAGCGCTGCCGCGGGCCTTTGGGCGAGCGCCACGGATTTGACTAAAATCATGCGCGCAATCCTTGTCTCTTTGAACGGGGACAGCGATGCCCTGTTGCCGTCCGGTTTGGCCAGGCAGATGATCAAACCTGTAAGTCCCGGTGTTGCGCATGGGGTATTTGTGGAACCGGGCAAAACAATCGGACACGATGGTCGGAACGAGGGGTTCGAATCTGCGATGATAGCCGATCTCGTATCCGGCAGGGTCCGCGCAGGGGTCACAAACCAAAATGGCCAGATGCAAAATGTATTGGATGCGGATCACGCGCTACACGGAAGTGATTGAGTAGCTTATCGCCAGGTCACGACGACTGTCCGTGCTACTATATGCGGCTGACAACAAACGATTGCGCGGCAGGTCGCGCGCCCGTGCTTTTGTCGTGCTGAGTGGGTCAACGCTTTGACTGAAGTCGGACAGCGTTCATATGCTCCAGCCGGGGCCTCGCAACAGGGGCACAGCGCACAACGGACCGTGGCGTTAAATCCCACCGGGTAGAAAGCTGGGAACCCGATGTTCGGGCATGGGCCAATAGCTGGTCAAACCGTCACGGAAACCCGAATGTCCAAACGCTGAACACATTGGTTAGGCGCGCGCGGAAACCACGCGCGCCAGCTAGTTATTTGTGGTGGCTAAAAAATGAAGCAGTCTTCCGCCAAAAGCGCGCAGGAGGTGCCTAAGATCGAAACCTCCGCGTCGCCATAGCTAATCTTTGTGAACGAACCGCGAAACGTGATCTCCAAGTCTTCGAAAGACAATCCGGTTTGCGAAAAATCCAAAAGGTCCTCTTCAGGATTGAACCCAAAGATCCGATCTTGACCTGAATCGAGTTGAAACACGAATACGTCGTTGCCCGCGCCACCCCACATGTGGTCCCGGCCTGCGCCTCCCTCAAGAACATCGTCACCGGCACCGCCGCGCAACACGTCGCCGCCATTGCCGCCAGCCAACACATCATTGCCAGTGCCGCCACGTAGATAGTCGCGCCCATCGCCACCATTCAGCTGATCATCGCCGTGCCCGCCATTCAGGATGTCGTTTCCCGCACCGCCGTTCAGGATGTCGTCACCATCCCGGCCGCGCAGGTGATCGCGCCCGGCACCACCATCAATGTTGTCGTCGCCGTGTCCGCCGCGCAAGTGGTCATTGCCGTCGAGCCCGATAATCTGGTTGTTGTTTTGCGCGGCTTCGGCGGCATCCTTCATGACATCAAACCGATCCCCACTTGCATTTCCGATCCAAAGGGTCGAGTTGTCTGAGAAGGTAAACCGGCCGGTATCAAGATCATCCAACGCACCCTCGAAGGTGAGACTAACACCATCCAATTCCAGGACTGTCTCTGGGCCGCCCGGGGCGTCGCTGTCTTCTGTCAAAGTGATATCAGCCGCTGTGGCCTCTATGCTGAAGCTTTCATCTGATGGGTCGAACGCTGCCCAGGCGTCGTCACCAAAAATAGCGGCAAATGCAGAGACCAGCAGTTCCGTCGGCTCTTCTCCGGAGTGCGTCGCTGCGATAGAAATGATTGTACCAGATTCGACATGAAGGAACGTCGCTGTGTTGGTCCCCAGCGTTCCGCCCTGAAACCCGATGATCTGCTGACCGAAGATGGTGCCAGAGGAGAGGCCGAGGCTCTCCCCATTGATGCCGGGTGTTCCATCTGGCGCGCGGAAATCCTGCATCTCTGCCAACTGATCGGGCGATAGCAGTGTCCGCGACACCAGCAACGCGTCAAGAAAGCTGATCATATCAGCGGTGGTGGATACAACACCGCCCGCAGCCCCAAAGTCCAGCAATGCGTCTGTCACGTCCAAGGGCTGCCCCGGTACGACTTCGGTGTAGGAGCGCAGCAGCCCTTCATTGCCACCCTCAGACCCCAGTATACTATCGTCCATACCGGCAACGGAGAAAATGCGATCCGACAGCAATTCGCCAAAGCTGTCGCCTGTCGCCTGTTCGATCAGTTTCTGCAAAAGCAGATAGTTCGTGTTCGAATACTCATAGGCTTCGCCGGGCGCAAAAGAAGCAGGTTGTTTGGATGCAATCGCCAGCAACCCGTCTGGACCAAGAGGTTGATCGGGAGAAAAGAGCAGTTGCTCGATATAGGCGGGAAGACCGGCCTGACCCGGCACGGAATCAAAGTCAGGTATGCCGGAGCGATTGGCAAGCAATTCTCGCACCGTGACGCTGTTGATGTTGGCTATGTCTTCGAGGCCTGCCAAATCCATCTGATCTGCCAGCGGCGCGTCAAAGTCGATCAGTCCTTCACCGACCAACTGCTGTACGATGACCGACGTCATCATTTTCGTTTGCGATCCGATCTCGAACCGGTTTTCAGCGGTGGCCGGTTGATCGCCGTCAAGTTCAACAGTACCTACGGCGTTTCGCACGGACAGCCCGTCGCGCGCGATTTCCATCAACACGGCAGGCGCTGGTCCGCTATCCGCGAATGGCGTCAATGCGTCTGTTGGAGCCTTGTTCAAGGCGTTGGGGTCCAAATGGGCCATATCAAGTGTCCTTTTCGAAATTGGAAAAATAACAGGCCAACTTGCCTGTCGCGCTCTGCGTGTCAGACTGCGAAGTTCAATGCGTCCGTGTCGTTCGGCGCGGACAGGATATTGTCCAAGGGGTGTCTGGCCCTATTTAAGTGGGCATTTTCTGGGAACCAGCGGAACAAATAGCAGAGCATGGAAATGAAAAGAGGTCAGCCCAAGCAGTGAGCCGAATTCAATGAACCACTTAGCTCTGGCACGGGGCGGCCATATCCACAGCAAACACACGGTCTGCATTAAGATCGGCAACGTAGACCCGTCCATCACCTCCAACCGCGATGTCGTGTGGCAATTGGAAACCGGGCTGGCCCTGATCCGGCCCGTCATCGCGTCCAATCAGGGCACCGTCTGCCGAAAACATGGAAACCCCGCTGCCGGAACGGGAATGGACATGGTGGCGATCCAGATCAAGCGTGTCGCCACCGTCTGCAAAGAACATGCAGCCGCGTGTGTCCACATCGACCCCGAAGGGCCGTCCAACATATGGACCACTAATGACGCGCTGCAATTGACCCTGCTCAGAAAAGACTTGAACTCGCGCATTGCGGCGGTCCGCGACGTAGATGTTGCCCTGAGCATCCGCGGCGATACCGTGTGGGAGGTGGAATTCCCCTGGGTCAGACCCGCGCCTGTTCACCTGCCAGACAAGCCGTCCTTGCGTGTCAAAAACGGCGAGTCTGGAGTTGCGGTACCCATCAACGACGGCAAAGCGTCCCTCCGAGAGGGGAACCACGTCGGTAGGGCGCGCAAAAGTTGCGTCGCTCATCGGGATTGGGAGTCGCGGCAAAACGTTTCGCACACGCAAGAGGGCCTCCAAATAGAAGGGATAGCTATCGCCGTACCTGCGAATTGGTTGGCCCCGCGGATCAAGGTGCACAACGATATTCAGTGAGGTGTCTGCAACCCATATCGAACCGTCATGGGCAACCGATATCCCATGTGGGCTCGCAAACAAATCCGCGCCAAAACGTGCGATTTCTTCACCGGTGTCCGCATCCACGCGAAGAATGACCGGGTCAGGTATCAGCGCTCTGCCAGCGGCGAAGGGACGACCTGCGCGGTGCAAAATGTAGATGCTTCCATCCAGCCCCACAGCGACCCCAGTTACCGCCAGATCAGTGTCTGTTGCGTTGGGTGGCCAGAAGACTCTCATGTTCGACGCTGTAGTGTCGAAGGCTATTGCCTCGTCAGGATGCAAACCATCCACCGGCTGGATCTGAGCAGGGTCAGTGGCACTCCACCACAATCCAAAGCCGATCAATGCAGCCGCGGCAAGCGCGGCCGTTCTGCGTCTCGTGGGGGTCGAAGACCGCGCAGTGCCCGATCGAATTTCAGAGTTTTTCATCTGCGTGTCTCGATAGCGCTCAGCTCAATTGAGGTTGGACTGTGCGGTTTACCGCAGGTGGTTCAGCATCGGCTAAAGGTCTCTTCTCAAAAAGAACTCTCTACTCCCAAGAGCCTTAGGATAGCTGCCTGGTGACTGGCGATTGGGTCAGCGTTTGACAGCACCTGCATCTCGATATCTGGCGGAATACCCAGACCTTCCCAGTGTTGGCCTTCGCTATCGAGATAGACCTCGTTTGATAGATTCAGTTGCCATCCATTAGGCAAGGTTCGTGACAATGCGTCCGACAAGGCACCGCGCGTGGTCTCGCCGACGTGAGTGACGTGAGGCTGGGTCCGCAGAGACAGCGTCAAGACTTCTGCTGCGCTGACCGTTATGTGGCTGGTCAGCAGAAAAATGTCGCCGTCAAACTGAACGCGCGGGCTTTGGTCAATGCGCACGTCCGTCACGATTGGCAGCGCAGCATCGGCGGCGAACTTGCTGTAGGCATGCACGCCCTCGCGTAAGAACCGGCTTGCAACCTCCCGCGCGATGTAGTCGCTGCCGCCAAAGTTCAGGCTAAGGTCAAGGACAATGGACCGCGCCCCAAGCGAGGTCAGGTCGTCCAGGATAACGTCCAACATGCCTTGCGTTGCTGCCAGGTTTTCCTCGAGCGTCGCATCTTGGGGTCCGAACCCGTCCAGTGCGCTGAAAGCGAGGTACCCGACCTCAGATGTTAGCATGCCATATTGAATACGATCGTTACCGCGCATCTGACCTGTACCGCGAAGCATGACCGTCGCGATACTCTCATACCAAATGGACAAACGAAACTCCCGGGCTGCCGATGCAGGATCGCGACCTTCGACCCGTGCGGTGTCGCGCAGATGCTGAAGAACGCGCGCGCGGCCCGGTGCCGAAATCTGACGCGACCCGTCCACGTCAACAATCAGCGCGACATGTGCGTCTCGAATGGGTGCGATCAGCCATGCCAATGCTTCGAACAGGGCTTGGTCGTCTGTGGCATCGTTCACTCGTCGTCTTGCTGCAGCGACGCGATTGTCCCAGTCCACATCGTAGAGGGCAAAATAGGGATAGCTGGCATCGAAGAACCTGACGAAGGCCTCGAACACGGCGTTGGCATCTGTGGACATCTCGACTGAACACTGCATCGGAAGAGACCCGAGCCGGATTGCACTTATCCGGTGGGGTTCCATGGGAAATCCAATGCTGAGCCTCTGGCCGTCTCCCGACACCGCGAAGCTGGAACCCGGTAAAAGCTCGTCTAGGGGGACGAGTGTACTGACCTCCGGAAGGCAAAGGTCTTCCGCAGTGCTGAACAGGCGCGCCGTGTGGCTTTGGATCTCCAGAACAAAGCCGTAGCCGTCCGAGTGCCAGACCCCATCAAGCGGTGGGGTCCGGCTGTCAAACCCGGCAAATGATCCCAAATATAAGCAGGTTGTCAGCATAATAAGCCTCATCATGTCCTCCGATTTTGAAGTCGGTCGACGACAAAGATGGCCTGAAGGCTCTGCCTTGTCGTCGCGTCGCGTAGGCGACGACACGCAAGAGGATATAGGTACAAGACCGAACAGGGCGCAGGCCCCGAAAGACATGTCGAAAGGGACGCCCGTTCGGGCCGTTTATCAGTTTCAAGCGCTTCTGACGCCATGTTGTAGGCGGTGTGGACAAGTAAAATCAGGCCAATGCCTGCGATCAGCAGCACGTAAACTCGCATGGGAACAATGCGATGTCGCCCGTAGCTCATATGGGGGCGGTCCCTGAACAGGGTATGAGACTCATTGTAAGACATCAGCGACACTCCAGCCAGGGTTTGACATGATTTCCGACCGGCCTATGAAGCCCTGTGCCGCATGCGGATCGTTGAGGAGTTGAAACAACAGCCAGGCCGTCAGGTATCCCCGAAACCGGCCCGCATCATTTGCCAATTCGATGTGGTCCGCGCCATCTGCGACTGCGAGAACCCGCAAACCTGGGCCGCGCATCCCCTCAAAAAGCGCTCTGTTGAGCCCCAATGGAGAGATGAATTCATCTTCGGTGCCGGTCAGGATCAGCGTTGGAGCCGTGACCGCGCCGGCATCATAGTCCATGTCGAGCCGAAAGAACGCGATGGCGTCGTCGGTCGGCGTTCCGTGGATCGCCAAAGCTGTCGCGCCGCGTCCGGTCTCATATTGTGTGTGGGCGTTGATCGTGCTCACCGCGCCCTGGGACGATCCCACAAGCGCGAAAGTGTCCGCGTCTATGCGCGCAAAAAGCGGGTGGTTACGAGTCATCGACCAAAGCCTGGCATTGGCGAGCATGGCCACCGCGCGTTCACCAGTGGCCATCTGCCGATCATCACTCCCGATCACCACCATTCCCCAAGAGGCGAGGTGCTTTGCAATGGCATCGTAGGTTCCAATGGGCTCACCGGTCCCGTTCTGCCAGACCACAAGGGGAGCAGACCCGTCGTGACCCGCAGGGAGGTACACACGGCCCCCGGGCTGGCCAAAGGTTGCCGGGATATCAGTTGTCGTGACCGCATGAGGCCCGGCGCGGCTATAAAGGAATTCGATCTCTTGTTCAGCGTCATAGGCATGCGGAGTCGAGGTTGCACACCCGCCGAGCACCAGGAGGGCAACTAACATGGCCATGCCAGTGCTGGGGCGCATGTGAAACTGATATGGTATGGTCATTTTGAGCCTTGTCATGTGTTTGCACTGTGCTGCAGTTGGCGCAAAATGTTCGGTCTGTCGTCTCTTCCTATTGGCGAGGAGCACGCGGTCCCGAGGTGGAGCACTGTCTAGTCCGGATGGGTGCGATTTTGGTGCGCAAACACCGCGACCGGCCCAAAAGCATGTCTTTGTGGTTAGGCGCGACCCCGACCGGGCTGATGGTTGCTAACCCTGTGCTTTCGCGCTCCATCGTGCAGAACCGCGATTTGTCTTCGCACACGACAGTTGATCTGGTTCGGCAAGATTCAGCTTTCGGCTGCACCTGTGCGACGCAGGAAACCGCTGATGCTTCGTCTGAGTTGGACGGGATTGTCGGTATGTAACATGTGCCCGCCCGGCAGCTTCACGTATTCAGCCCCGCGGATACGTTGGGCCAAAAGGCCCGCGCCGTGATGCGTCGCCGAGTTTCGTTTACTGACGATAATGAGGGTTGGAACAGCTATCGCAGCGAGGCGTAGGCGTCCGTCATAAAGGGATGCGGCCTCCAGCGCTGCCGAAATCCGCCGCCGATCCATCTGAGCCAACTGTCGCTGAAGCTCGATCTTGGTATCGCGGCTTTCGCCCAACCCAGAGAGGTTCGCGAGCAAGGACGTCGGGAACGAGCGGTACAGGGATGCTGCGACCGTCGCAGACAATCGCCCGACAAGTCGGTCACGCACCGTCGGAACAGCTTCGATCAAGACTAACGCCTTGATGCGATCCTGCAATCGGGCAGCCAGTTCAAGCGCAACCATTCCACCAAGTGAATGCCCTATGAGCACGGATCCGGGTGGCACGTTATCTGACAAGCGTTCAGCATATGCTTCTACCCTATATGGCTGCGAGAGCGGGTTGGTCCCGTGGCCGGGAAGGTCCGGTGTCAAGGCCTTGGTGTATCCGTTCGTGATCGGGTGCCAAGTGTCACCAGCCAGACCCGCACCATGAAGCCAAACACTATCGACAAATGCCAATGGATCGGTCGGTGCTACGATCGAACCAACGGGACTGGTGACGGGGTCAGGATCGCGTGACATTTTGGGGCAGCCCTTTCGCATGTTCGGGGCCGTAGGATGCGGCCTGCAGCCCCCACATGGCATTTTTACGCTGCGGTATCGTCCGCATGGCCCCAAATTTGTGTCCGACCCGGTCGGCGCGGACAGGACATACGGGCACACGCGTTGAGCAAAGACACTTTGGCAAGTAGGGTTTGGGGGTATCCCGCCCAAACGCAGTTTGCCAGACCGCACTATGACCTTTGACCCGGACACCCTGTTGATTGCCACAGTCGCCGCCACTTTTGCGGTCGCTGTCTTGGCGGCAATGATCAGCTGGTCCCAGCGGTGGAGCGCGTCCTCACGGGCAAGCCTGGCGGTGTTTTTCGTAATGTTCGCTGTCAGCGAGCTTGATACGGTTCTCGTCACGCTTACCAGCGAAATTCCACAAGCCGTTCGCGATGGGACCGCACTGTTAAGTGTCGTTGCCAATTTTTGCCTGATGCCTGTCTTCTTGCTTTATGTGCGCGAGTTGACGCTGAGCAAGGGCCAGTATGAGACAAGGCGCTCGGTTGCGCTTCATTTTGCATTGCCTTGCTCGGCGTTCTTATTTGCAGTTATCGCGATGGCGCTACCGGAAGCATCACGCGATGTCTGGTACGCAGGAGTATCCACACCGGAGCCCCTGCCAGGTCTCGGTTTCCTGATATATGGCTTCGCGGCCCTGACCATCGCGCTTGTTGTCCAATGGGCGCTCTATGTGTTCTGGGTCATCCGAACCCAAACAAAACACATTGCGTTGCTCAAGCAGCATTTCTCAAGCACCGAGGGGCTTGAATTGCGCTGGGTCGCGGTCCTCGCCGGTGCCATGGGAACTTATGTCTTGCAAAGCCTCATCGGTGAGCTGCTTGCCGTTTCTGGGTCACGAGACCCCATTGGCCCGTTGCTCGATGGCCTATGGGTTCTGATTGTAATTCTCTCCCTTGCGCTCTGGGGGCTTAGGCCATCGAAGGAGTTGGATTTCGTCACTGCGGAATTGGAAAGCCTCGAAGAGCCGCACAGCAAAAAATATGTAAAGAGCGCTTTAGGTTCGGACCAGTCTGAACGGATAGCGCGTAAGCTTATTCTCGCGATGGAGAAAGAACATTTGTATCG
Source organism: Ruegeria sp. CDSC042 (assembly GCF_059610745.1). Taxonomy (NCBI): domain Bacteria; kingdom Pseudomonadati; phylum Pseudomonadota; class Alphaproteobacteria; order Rhodobacterales; family Roseobacteraceae; genus Ruegeria; species Ruegeria sp. CDSC042. The sequence continues at coordinate 1,207 of NZ_JBXWOF010000016.1, read as the reverse complement.
CGACCCTAATCTAACACTCAGCGCTTTGTCGGCACATATTGGCGTGTCGCTGAACTATGTGTCCCAAACGCTGAACCAGCACATTCGCCAATCCTTCTTTGAATTCGTAAACACTTGGCGGGTCAAAGAGGCCATCCCTTTGGTTGAAGAAGGCGCATCGACGGTCCTGGCGATTGCTTATGAGGTCGGCTTCAACTCTCGCTCTTCGTTCTACACCGCTTTCAAGCGGGAAACTGGCATGACGCCCACCAGTTGTAAAAACGCTGTAGCCAAGGCGAAGACTGCCAATGACAAAACATCCATTGCGAGTGCCAGAAAGCCATGACATCGGGCAACAGACTACGATTCCGTGCATATGAGCCAAATGATTGGCCACGTCTGTGCGTCATTCATGATGCGGCGCGCAAAGACGAACTCGCCTATACGGTCGGCGTCGCCGCCTTTCGCTCCCTTGAAGAAACCTTCGAAGATGCAGGGTTGTTCGACGCGGATTTGGCGGTCGCCGTGCGAGACGGCGTCGTAGCAGGTTTTGCGGCCTTCGACGAAACAGAACTAAAGTGGCTCTATGTCGATCCTGCGCTTTCACGTCTTGGCGTTGGACGCGCACTTCTTCGCCACGCCATGAGCCGAGGCAACGGGACCATGCAGATTGATCTCCTTGAAGGCAACAGTCCCGCTCAGGCGCTCTATGCATCTGAAGGGTTCGTGATTACTGACCGCCGAAAAGGAAACCTCATTGGAAATGAGTGCTTCCCTGCGACAGGCCTTGTGCTTCGCTACGGCGATTGAGTAGCCTACAACCGTGATCATTCATACCAAGCCTGTCTGAAAGTGCGATTTCTTGTGCTGCCCCCCTTGTCCGTCCCGGCAGGACTGGACAAAATTTCGTGACGGGAGAAACACATGTTGGGTGCTCATGACGCTGGCAGGGCGCTTCCGTTCGGTGCCTGGCAGATCACGGTAACAGAAGCGTCCAGTCGTTCACACTGCGCGCACCTTGACGCCCGCTTTCTCATCGCCCGCGTCGCCGCGCAACAAGATACTGGAAGCACTCTTGCCTCCGTCACAAACTTAAAAACACCGATGCGTAGACGACGATAAGCCGAACCAAGCGAGCACACATTGAACGCGGTTCTGCCGCAAACTTCGCCCCCACCTGTCAGTTCGAGTGCATTTCTGGTAGCGCGTGCTGGAACATGACAGGAGC
>NZ_JBXWOF010000015.1:0-60479 GCF_059610745.1 Ruegeria sp. CDSC042 | reverse complement strand
AAGCCGAAGCCGAAGCCGAAGCCGAAGCCGAAGCCGAAGCCGAAGCCGAAGCCGAAGCCGAAGCCGAAGCCGAAGCCTCTCTTACGTCGTCTGATCAGACCGTCGCAGAACCGCCGGTCGAAAAACGCGGCGGCTTTATCCCGGCGCTGATTGGCGGTGCGATTGCTGCGGCGGCCGGGTTCGCTCTGGGTCAAAGCGGCGCGTTCTCCTCGGGTGAGTCCGACGCAATCGCCGCGCTTGAGGCGAAGCTGACCGCACAATCCGATCAGATATCAACACTGTCGAAGTCTCTGACCGACGGGTCGGACCTGTCCCAGAAGATTGACGCGCTGACCGGCCAAATCGCGCCAATCACCTCTGATCTGGATGGGGTGAAGTCCAGCATATCCGATCTGACCAACAAGGTTGATCCACTTGCCAGCCGTTTGGCCGAGTTGGAAAGTGGCGCGCTGACGCAGGGCGCTTCACCTGAAACCGGCGCGGCCATCGAGGCCGAGCTGAAGAAACTCCAGGACTCTTTGGCCGCGCAACGGGCCGAGGTGGAAAAGATGGTGTCCGACGCTCAGACGCTCGAGGCCGAGGCTGCAGCAAAATCGCTGGCGGCGACCAATGCAGCCCTTCTGTCACGGGTGCATGAACAGTTGAATACGGGTCAACCTTATGGCGACCTGATTGCAGAACTGAAGGCCGCAGGCGTAACCGTTCCCGAGGCGCTGGCAGCACCGGCGACCGAAGGTGTCGCGACGATTGCAGCACTTCAGGACAGCTTTGCGCCCGCTGCGCGCACGGCGTTGGCCGATGCGCGGGACGCGGACAAGGGCACCGGAATTGTCGCGTTTTTGCAGCGCCAGACAGGTGCACGTTCGGTTACCCCGCAAGAAGGTGACAGCCCCGATGCGGTCTTGTCGCGGGCTCAAGCCGCTTTGTCGGGCGGAGATGTCTCTGCTGCCCTGGATGAGCTGAAATCCCTGCCCGATGTAGCCAAAGCTGCACTTGAAGGGTGGGAACAGGCGGCCCAGACGCGGGTTTCTGCTGTGGATTCTGCAAATGCGCTTGCCTCAAGCGCGAACTCGAACTGAGGGGCCTGCTATGCTGTGGTCACTGTTTAAGATCCTTGTTTTTGTTGCGATTGTCGGCTTGTTGGCTCTTGGCGCCGGGTTCCTTATGGAAACCAAAGGCGGGGTGCAGATCACAGCGGGTGGCACGGAATACACGCTTGGTCCGCTTCAATCGGTCATTGCGCTAGGCGTGATGATCATTGCGATCTGGCTGTTCTTCAAGCTGCTGACCCTGCTGATCGCCACGCTGAAATTCCTCAATGGGGATGAAACAGCCCTGTCGCGTTATTTCGACCGCAGCCGGGAACAGCGCGGATATCAGGCATTAACCGATGGGATCATGGCGCTTGCCTCGGGTGAGGGGCGGATCGCGATGAACAAGGCTGCCAAGGCCGAAAAGCTGCTGAACAAACCCGAGCTGACCAACCTGCTGGTGGCCCAGGCCGCCGAGATGAATGGCGATACCCAAAAGGCATCTGAAACCTATAAGAAACTGGTGACGAATAATGCCACGCGTTTTGTGGGGGTGCGCGGTATCATGAAGCAGAAGCTGGCCGAAGGCGATGATGACACTGCTCGGAAGCTGGCCGAAAAGGCATTGGCCATCAAGCCGCGCCATCAGGAAACGCAAGATATCCTGCTGGGCCTGCAGACCAAGTCGCAGGATTGGGCTGGGGCGCGATCAACGCTGACCGCCAAGCTGAAATCCGGGCATTTGCCCCGCGATGTGTTCAAGCGCCGCGATGCGGTGCTCGCCTTGTCCGAAGCAAAGGGCATTCTGGACGAAAGTTCGACCGTAGAACAGCAGGAACAGGCAATCGAGGCCAACCGCCTGTCCCCCGATCTGGTGCCGGCCGCTGCGATGGCCGCCCGTGCCTATATCGAAAAAGGCAAGCCGCGTGCCGCAACGAAGATTCTGAAAAAAGCATGGGAGGCACAGCCACATCCCGATCTGGCCCATGCTTTTGCCGATATTGCACCGGATGAATCACCGGCCGAGCGCATCAAACGCTTTGCGACGTTGACCCGCATACACTCGCAGAATCCGGAAACCTGTCTGATTCTGGCCGAGTTGAACATCGTCGCCGAAGATTTCCCCGAAGCCCGCCGCGCGCTGGGGGATGTGGTCGAAAAACAGGCTGATGCCCGCGCCTACACGCTGATGGCAGCGATTGAACGCGGCGAAGGGGCCTCGGATGTGGTTGTGCAGGGCTGGCTGGCAAAGGCGCTGAACGCGCCGCGCGGGCCGCAATGGGTCTGCGACAACTGCCATGACATTCAGCCGGAATGGGGTCCGGTCTGTCAGAACTGCCACAGCTTTGACACGCTCAGCTGGCAAACGCCTCAAACGCCAGAGATCGCCTCGGCCACCGGTGTTCACATGCTGCCGCTGATCGTTGGCGCGCTTGAGGACAAGGCCGACACCGATATGGATGAGGTCGACGAGGCCGATGAGCCTGAGGTTATTGAGGCAGAGATCGAACCGGTTCGGCCTGATATCGAACCTGCCATCGACGAAAAGACCTAACGCGCACTTTCCACGTCGAAGGCGTCGTTCCACAGCTTGAACAGCTCGGCCCGTCGGTTCTGATCTCTGGCAACCAATAGGGCCGGCGACAGGGCGATGAACCTTCGGGCGCTGGGCGTTAACCCCGTATCGGCTGTGTCCATCTGGGCGACGAGACCCGAAGTTGCCAGCAGGGTTTGCGCCTGTGGCGACAGGAGAAAATCCAAGAATTCCGTGGCGGCTTGTTTGTTCCGCGCCTGGCGCGGGATCATCAGGGCACGTGACAGGACCAGAGTATAGTCTTCTGGCAGGATCACCCCAATGCCCGGGGCCTTGGCATTGGCCACATAAGACCCCAAAACGTTATAGGCGATCAAAAAGCGCCCGTTAGCCACATCGCGGATGATTTCCGCAGAACAGCAAGTGGCCACCGCGTCGATACGTGCAAAACCTTCGATCAAAGAGCCGAAAGTCGTGGCCTCAAGGCTGTCTCCATAGGCAAACAGATAACCCAGACCCGAGGCCGCGATGTCATAGGTTGCCACGCGCCCACGCAGTAGATCCGGCTGGGTTCGCATCATGTCCAGCAGGGCGAACCGGCTGCGTGGGACGTTCTGATCCTGTAACAAGGTCTTGTTGTAGACGATGACGGCGGGTTCGGTGGTGATCCCCCACAGCTCATCCCGCCAGCGTCGCGCGGCGGGCAGGGCATTGGTAAGGTCGGATTGAAACCGGTGTCCGCAGGCCGAATTCACCAGCCAAACCATCTGTTGAATCGCGGATGAGAACACGATGTCTGCAGGATTCTCACCTGATTTACAGACCGTGCGGCTGTGTTGGAACAGAGCGTTAGATCCCCATTGTTCATAAGTGACCTGCAGATTGGGGTTCAGCGCCGTAAACCGTTCGAGCACGGGGGCGATGATCGCAATGTCGGTGGTTGACCGGATCAACATCGGATCCTGACCTGCGCCGAATTCTGCGATGGCTTCTTGGGCGCGCGAAAGCGAAGGAATCAAACTCAGCGCTACAAGGGCTAGGGCTCGGATCATGTGCTGCTCTCATCTGTTCTGGCCGGGAAACTCAGCGCAGCGCGAAACCCGGTTTCATCCCGCCCCATCTCAACTCGGCCGTCAAAGGCCTCAGCGGTGGATTTCACGATGGACAGGCCCAGGCCGGTGCTGTCCTCGCCCGAACCGGTGCTGCGATTGAACCGGTCCCCCAGCTGATCGGCGATTACGGTCGCAGGCCCGGGTCCCTGATCGCGCACCCATAGAACAGCGCGCGCGCCCTCTTGCGCGGCGCCAATACGGACGGGTGGCAGACCATGACGCAGAGCGTTGCCAAGCAGGTTCTTGGCGGCTTCGCCGATCGAAAAGGCATCGCCATTCACAAGAACTGGCGTATCGCCGATTTCCAGACGCACCTCGATGGTGGGGGCCATCAATTCATGATCGCTGTGTTCCAGCACGTCCAGCGCCACTTCGCGCAGGTCGACGGGCAGCCGCGGGGCGCTGTCGATACGGTGGATCACCATGGCGCGCGACAGCAACTGATCCAGCAGCGTGCCCAGTGACCGGGTGCGCCCCAGCAGCCGATCCAGCGCGCGTGTCCGGGCCGGAGGGTCGGGATCATCCTGCGCAATCTCGGCCTGCACCCGAATCGCGGCCACGGGTGTGCGCAGCTGATGAGCGGTGTCGGCAATCAGGTTGCGCATCGTGTCCACTTGCCGGTCCAGCCGCCCCATGAACCGGTTCATTGCGCTTAGCATCACCTGCAATTCGCGTGGCAACCCGTCGCTGGCCATCGGTGTCAGGTCATAAGGATCGCGACGGGTCAGGTCATCGGACAGCGCCTCAAGCGGGCGCAGGGCCGAGCGGGTGACAAACCACGACATGATCAGCAGCAACATCCCGGCCACAGCCATCGGCAGCAAGGCATCCCGCATCAGCCCCACGGTCATGGTTTGACGCGCGCGCAATGTCTGACCGACCAGAATTTCCACCTCACCCGAGAAATCACGCTCGGCAAACAGGCGGGTAACGCGGACGAAACGGGCGGGTTCGTCATTCAGATCAGCGGCGAAATAGACCGGCGTGGTGCCGGTTTGTGGCGGCACCTCAATCACGGTGCCCCGGTCCAGCCCGGTGATGAAGGGGCCATCCGGCACCTGTACCGCATAGAAAATCCGGTCATCCGGCGCCTGTGCCAACAGTTGAAAGGCCGAGACTGGAAGATCGACAAAGGGTTGGCCATCTTGAATGCGAACGGATTCGGCAATGTCACTGGCCGCGCCCAGCAGCAGCCGGTCATAGGCCTGCCGCGCAGCAAGGCGACCATTGGCCCAGATCGACAGACCAACGAGAAACCCGCCCAGAATCAGGATCAAAACCACCGCGCTTAGAACGCGGGCCGTCAGGCTGTGGGGCAGGCGCAGCCTAGTCATTCAGACCGATCCGATACCCCACCCCACGCTGGGTGGTAATGCTGATGGCGCTGCCGGTGAATTTTTTGCGGAGCCGTGCGATATACAGCTCGATCGCGTTTTCCCCCACATCGGCGTCTTCGAACCCGTAAAGCGAGTTATACAGCCGTGATTTCGACAGATACTGACCTTCGTGCCGGATCAGGGCGTCCAGGACCGCCGCCTCGCGCGCGGTTAGGTTCAGGCGTTTACCGTTCAGCGTGGCGCTGCGATCCTTGGCGGCATAGATCAGCGGACCCAGCGTGATCTGTTCGCTTTTGCGATCGGCATCGCGCCGGACAAGGGCGCGCAACCGCGCCTCAAGCTCGCGCTGGTCAAAAGGCTTGCCCAAATAATCGTCGGCACCTTTGTCCAAAGCGGCGACACGATCTTCGACCGAAGTCAGTGCCGTCAGCATTAGCACTGGGGTGCGGTCGCCGCTGTCTCGGATTTTGCCCAGAAAGTTCAGGCCGGACCCGTCAGGCAGGTTTATATCCAAAAGCATCGCGTCATAGGTTTGAACTGCGCGGAAATCACGTGCGGATTCGACAGTGGTCGCCAGATCACAAACGACGCCCGACCGCGCCAGATGAGCTATTACGCCTTCGGCCAGATCTACGGCATCCTCGATCATCAATACGCGCATTGTCCCCCCGCGCCCTGCCCTGAATTTCTGTGACAGGTTCGTGACAGCATTATTCTGTAAACAGTACCAGCCCGCAAGGACAGTCCCTTGCGGGAACAGGTTTCGGTTGCAGGACGCAGCCCAAAAAGACCAGAGGAGGAGACACGAATGAAACTGTTTGGAACAAGCGGCGCGATTGCGGCTGCTGTTTTTGCCCTGTCCGGCGTGAGCGCCAGCGCACAGGAATGTATTGCCCCGGCCAACCCCGGCGGCGGTTGGGATTTCACCTGCCGTCAGGTCGGTAAATCTCTGCAGGATCTGGGTCTGATCGACCAGACCATGCAGGTTGTGAACCTGGCCGGCGGCGGTGGCGGTGTTGCCTTTGCCGAGGTCGTCAACAAGCGCGGCGAGGATAATGAGCTGATCGTAGCGGCCAGCGCAGCCACGGCGACCCGCCTGGCGCAGGGCGCCTATCCAGGCAACACCATGGATCAGGTGCGTTGGCTAGCGGCCATCGGTGCGGATTATGGCGTGATCGCCGTTGCAGCCGATAGCGCGGTTAACACGCTGCCCGACCTGTTGGATCAGATCAAATCCGATCCGACGTCTGTGTCCGTGGCGGGCGGTTCCGCCGTGGGCGGTTGGGATCACCTGAAGGTTCTGATCGCGGCCAATGCCTATGGCATCGAGGACGTACGGTCGGTCAAATACATCGCCTTTGATGGCGGCGGCGAAGCTGTGACCCAGCTGTTGGCCGGTTCGGTTCAAGCCTTTACCGGTGACATCTCGGAAGCCAAGGGTTTTGTCGACTCGGGCGATATCAAAGTCATCGCCGTATTGGCGCCTGAACGTCTGCCCGGCGAATTCGCTGATTTCCCGACGGCCAAGGAACAGGGCATTGATGCCATCGGCGCAAACTGGCGCGGGTTCTACGCCCCTGGCGGAATGAGCGATGAGGCCTATGGCGATTGGGTCGGTAAGATCGGTGATCTTTACGCCTCGGATGAATGGAAAGAGGTCATGGCCGCCAATGGTCTGGCCCCGCTGGACCTGCAAGGCGCAGCTTTCCAGGATTTTGTTGCGCAATCCGTGGGTCAGATCCAGACCATCTCGAAAGAGATCGGTATCATCAAATAAGACCAGCACTCACCTGAGAGCGGGGTGTCGCGCCGGGCGCGCGGCACCCCGACCAGGCCCATACTTCCCTTACATAGGAGATACCCATGAGTGATCGCATATTCGGGGTCTTCGGCATTCTTCTTGCCATCGGCTTTGCCCTGTCAGCGCTGGCGATTGAAGAGAGCTTTCTGTCAGACGCGGTTGGCCCCAAGGCCTTTCCACTGATTGTCGCCGCCATCCTTGGCCTGTCCAGCGCGGTCATCGCGTTGCGCCCGGATGCCGAGCCCGAGTGGCCCGCGCTGGGCCGGCTGGTCGAAGTCGGCGCCGCTGTAGTCGTGATGATGTTCTATGCCGAGCTGTTGCCGGTTCTGGGATTTGTAATCTCTACCGCCTTTGCTGCGGCTTACCTGGCCTGGCGGCTGGGATCTGGTCCGATCGAAAGCGTAATGGTCGGAATCGGTACTTCTGTCGGTATCTACGTCATCTTCCATCTGGTTCTGGGCCTGTCACTGGCTCGCGGACCATTGGGTTTCTAAGGGGAACGTCATGGAAACTCTTGCATCCCTTGGCGATGGATTCGCTATCGCGCTAACATGGCAAAACTTGTTGCTGGCCCTGTTGGGTTGTTTTCTGGGCACGATCATGGGCGCGTTGCCCGGTCTGGGCCCGTCGAACGGCGTGGCCATTCTGATTCCTCTTGCGTTCACGCTGGGGCTGGGCGCGACGCCGTCTCTGATCCTGCTGACCAGTGTTTATTATGGGGCAATGTATGGCGGGAGAATCTCGTCGATCTTGCTGAACATCCCTGGGGACGAGCCTGCGATGATGACCTGCTTGGACGGGCATCCGATGGCCAAAAAAGGCCTTGCGGGCGAGGCGCTCTCGCTGTCCGGTATCGCCTCATTCATTGGTGCGTTTCTGGCCACATGGGGCCTGATCTTTCTGGCGCCGCAGCTGGTCAAGATCGCGCTGCTGTTTGGACCGGCTGAGTATTTCGCCCTGTTCGCGCTGGCCTTCATGACGCTGGGCGGCGTGTCCTCGACCAATCAGGCGAAATCGGCTTTTGCCGCTGCGCTGGGCCTTGGGTTGGCGACCATTGGTGTCGATACCCAGACCGGCGTACCGCGGTTCACCTTTGGTGAGGTGCACCTGTATGATGGGCTGGATTTCCTTGTCGCCATTGTCGGCCTGTTTGCCCTGTCCGAAGTGTTCATCTTTCTGGAAAACCGTCATGGCGGGTCGGATGCCGCTGGGCGCAAGTTGAATATCGGGCGGCTTTACCCGCCGATGTCAATGATCAAGCAATGCATGCCGACCATGCTGCGCACCTCATTCCTGGGCTTTCTGGCGGGGGTTCTGCCGGGGGCCGGGGCGTCTTTGGGCTCGTTTATTTCCTATTCGATGGAGAAACGGCTGGTCGACAAGGACAACACATTTGGCACCGGTGATCCGCGTGGCGTCGCCGCGCCCGAGGCCGGCAACAACGCCGCCGCCGGGGGGGCCTTGGTGCCGATGCTGGCGCTGGGCGTGCCGGGGTCAGGGACCACCGCCGTGCTGCTGGCGGTTCTGCTGGCGTTGAATATCACGCCCGGACCGCTGCTGTTTACCCAGAACCCGGATGTGGTCTGGGGCCTGATCGCTGCGCTCTTCATTGCCAACTTCATGTTGCTCGCGATGAATATCCCGATGGTGGGCCTGTTCACCCGCGTCCTGATGGTGCCTTCGCGTATCCTGATGCCCGTCGTGGCGATGGTCAGCTTTGTGGGTATTTACGGCATCTCGGGGTCCAGCTTTGATCTGCTGGTGATGATTGGGTTCGGTGTCATGGGCTGGGTTCTGCGCAAGCTGGACGTGCCGCTGGTGCCGATCATTCTGGGCACGCTGCTGGGCAACTCGATGGAGAATAACTTGCGCCGCGCAGTCACCATCGACAATGGCAACTGGTGGACGCTGGTTGACAGCCCGCTGGCCATCGGCTTGTGGTCCATTGCCCTGATCGGATTTGTTCTGCCTCTGATCGTAGGCGCGCGTGTCAAAGCCAAGATGCATCAGCGCCGCGACGAAGAGGGCGCGATCAGCGACTGACCGCATTGGGCGTCACCGCAAACCGGTGGCGCCCGATTAGGTAAGATTTGGGGTCGCGTATCCTGATCTGAAACAAAAAATTGAAACATTTGGCAAAAACCGCGTTATTGATAGGCACAAAGCTGTTGTGCGAAGGATGCCAGAATGGAACTCAGTGACGAAATCCGCATCGCTGCCCCGCGGGACGTGGTGTATGAGGCGCTGAACAACCCCGATATCCTGCAGGAATGTATCCCCGGCTGCGAAGAGCTGACCCAATCTTCGCCGCAAGACCTTGAGGCAAAGGTGGTTCTGAAAATCGGCCCGGTGAAAGCGCGATTCGCGGGTCAGGTCACGCTGGATAAATCCAAGGCACCGGACGGATTTTCGCTGCAGGGCGAGGGCAAAGGCGGGGCTGCCGGGTTTGCCAAGGGCGGTGCCGATGTGACCCTGACCGAAGACGGGTCCGAGACGGTTCTTGCCTATACTGCTAAGGTGGATGTCGGCGGCAAGATCGCCCAGCTTGGCAGCCGTTTGATTGCCGGGACTGCCAAGAAACTGTCGGGGAAATTCTTTACCCGGCTCGGAGAGATCGTCTCAGAACAATCCGGCAGCTAGTCAGTTTCGCGCATTTCAGTTGACGGCGACCTCATTCGGCGCAATCACAAGAAAAACTGGCGGGCCAAACCCGAAGCAGGAGGCCAGAGTGATGGATTACGCGCAGCTGGAACGTCTTGAGAAGCGGGTTTCACTCAAGCCCAATGACCGACAGGCCATCCGGCAGCTTGTGACGATGCTGGAATATTCCAACCTGCCGAAACAGCATCTGGGCGCCTACAGCAAAGCGCAGCTTGAGGTGACGGGCGGGTTGAAAAAGGGCTGGCAGGCAGCCCTGGTCGACACCGGACGGCAGACCGCCGCCTATTCCGGTTGGATGAAAGCCCTGGACACACAGAATATCCAGTTGGCCGTGCCCATCGCCCAGATCTATGTGGGTCAAACCATCACCATCAATGGCGAGCATGGGAATTGCGGCCAACGCCTGAATTTCTTTGAAGAAACCAAGGTGATTTGTGGCCTGTGCCACGAGTGCTACAAGGTGCAGATCCTGCCTGAGAACCTTGAGGGGATGTTTCAGGTCTATTTCTTGCTGCTCAACCTGCAGCTGCCCAGGGACAATGCCAGAAAAAGCATGATCGAGCTGCGCGAAGCGGTCAAGTTTCCCTATAAGGCGTATATCTATTGTGAGTCGATCGCAGAGGCGAAAGAGTGTCTTGCGATTTTCCGTGCCGCACAGGCGGAATTTGAGATCACCGGGGTTCACTCAAAAATATCCCACGGATGTTCTGAATACAGTATGGAATACCCCGCGTTTAAGTATTCCGAGGGTGCGGGGGACGACTTTGAAACACCATCCGATTGGAGCGGGATCGAAGAGGCGTATTTCACGGACATTCCGATGCCTGCCCCGGAAAGACCAAGCAATTCCAAACCGATCCTCAGCTTGCGGGACGTTTTTGCCTTTCGCACATGGGTCAGGTTCGCTGAGCTGATCGGTGATAAATCCTGCGAAAAATATGGAACACGTCTCGGCCCGGAGCTGCCTCAGCCCTTCGTCAAGCGTGTACAGGGGCAGGCACGGGACCGGCACAGGGAAATGGTGGAGCTTTGCGCACAGGGTTAGCAGCTGTAGCCCATGTGTCAGTGCTGACGCGCGACCGTGGTCTAGACCGGAAAGTCCAATCCCAAATCCACGGTGCGCGCCGAATGGGTCAATGCACCTGAAGAGATATAGTCAACACCCGTTGCCGCGATTGAGGCGATGCGTTCCAGTTTCACATTGCCTGAGGCTTCGGTCTTGAGCCTGCCATGCACCATCGCCACCGCCTCGCGCAGCATGTCATTGTCCATATTGTCCAACAGGACGACCGAGGCGCCTCCGACCTCAAGCACTTGGGCCAGTTGGTCCAGGCGGTCCACCTCAATCTCGACGGCCATCATGTGGCTGGCATGTGCCTTGGTGGCCTCCAGCACCTGACGCACCCCGCCAGCGGCTGCGATGTGGTTGTCCTTGATCAGGATCGCATCTGACAGAGAGTAACGGTGGTTGAAGCCGCCGCCATGCAGCACGGCCAGTTTTTCAACCAGACGCATTCCAGGGGTTGTTTTGCGGGTGCAGGTGACGCGGGCATTTGTGCCTTTAGTTTCAGCCACGAAGCCGGCGGTCTTTGTGGCGATCCCGGTCAGGCGACCGGCAAAGTTCAGGGCCACCCGTTCGCCCGACAGGATTGAGGCGGCCGATCCCTTGATGGTCATCAGCGTATCGCCTGCCTTACAGGGTTGGCCATCGGCAATATGCGTGGTGATGTCCAATGAGGGGTCGATCAGGCGAAACGCCAGCGCCGCGACTTGCATGCCGGACACGACCGCATCCTCGCGCGCGTTCAGGCAGGCATCATAGGTGGTATCCGCCGGGATCACCGCGCGGGTGGTGACGTCGCCATAGCTGCCAAGATCTTCCATCAGGGCAATGCGGATCATCGGTTCAAGGACAAGATCGGGAACGGTAGAGAAGCTCATGATTGCTCCTTGCAGGCCTGCGCGCGGATGGCGAGTGCTTGGGAAAAGTACATTTCGGACCTTTTGCCGGGTCCGGCCGAGGGGTCGGGAAAATCGGATCGTTCATGCGCGCCGCGGCTTTCTTTGCGTGCCAAAGCGCCCGCGGCGATCAAAGTGGCGGTGGCACACATGTTCAGGAAAGACGGGTTGTCGCTGTTTGCCGCCTCGAGCCGCGCGATGGTGCCAAGCGCTTTGGTCAGGCCCTTGCGATCACGGATAACGCCAACATTGCGAGTCATGGTCTGGCGCAGCTCGGCCACGGCGGCGGGGTCTGACGGAGTGCCGCCGTCCTCGAAACTGATTTCCAGCGGCGGCGTCGCGCCGGTTGCTGGCAAGGTTCCGGCGATGCCTTCCGCGCAGATGCGGGCGTAGACCAGCGCCTCAAGCAGACCGTTCGAGGCCAGACGGTTGGCGCCGTGCAACCCGGTCGAGGATGCCTCACCGCAGACCCATAAGCCGTCGATACTGGCGCATCCGCTGGTGTCGGTCGCGATGCCACCCATGTGGTAATGCGCTGCGGGGGCGACGGGGATGGGCTCCTGCGCCGGGTCGATTCCATTGCGGGCGCAATATTCCGCGACCGAGGGGAACTGAGCCTTGATCTCCTCGCCCAGAACCTCGCGCGTGTCCAGCATGGGGCGGTTGCCCGCCTGAACCTGAGCATAGATGGCGCGGGCGACGACGTCGCGCGGGGCAAGCTCGGCATCCGGGTGGATGGCCTGCATGAACCGCGCGCCATGACGGTTGACCAGAATGGCGCCTTCACCGCGCAGCGCTTCGGTTGCCAGCGGCGCAGGGTCTTCGCCGACATCCATGGCGGTGGGGTGAAACTGCACAAATTCGGCATCCGAAATCAGCGCCCCCGCGCGCGCAGCCATACCGATGACCTGCCCACGGATACGCGGCGGGTTGGTGGTCAGCGCATAGAGCCCACCGGACCCGCCCCCGGCCAGCAACACGGCAGCCCCGCGCAGCATCACTGGGGCTGACCCGCCCTTATCCGCACGCTGAATGCTGACGCCGGTAACACGCCCATCCTCGACATCCAGCCCTAGGGCCATGGTGCCCTCCAGCACCTGGATCGAGGGTGTTTCCCGGACCTGCTCGATCAGGGCGGCCATGATCTGTGCGCCTGCCTGATCGCCCTTGACCCGGACGACGCGGGCAAAGCTGTGCGCGGCCTCGCGCGACAGCACGTAATCGCCGCCCGCGGTCCGGTCGAAAGGCGTGCCCAGCGTGGTCAGGTCCAGAATATAGTCGCGCGCCTGACGCGTCACCAATTCGGCCACCTGCGGGTCAACGGTGCCCGCACCGGCATTTACGGTGTCGTCCGCGTGGCTTTCCGGGCTGTCATGGGCGTCCATCGCCGCAGCCACTCCCCCCTGCGCCCAGGCGGAACTGGCACCGTCGCCCAACGCTTCAGGAGAGATCACCACCACCGGATGCGGGGCCAGTTTCAGCGCAGCATACAGCGCGCCCAACCCGGCGCCCACGATGATAACGCGGTCGGTGGTGAGGGTTTCCATCTCGGATCAGAGACCCAGCTTTCGCGACAGATCGATCATCGCCTGCACCGAATGGCGCGCTTTTTCCGCGATCTCGGCGTCAACCTCGACCTGACCTTCCATCGTGTGCAGCACATAGAGGATTTTTTGCAGCGTGATCTTCTTCATGTAGGGGCACATGTTGCAGGGGCCGACAAAGTCGACTTCGGGCAGTTCATCGGCGATGTTCGAGGCCATCGAGCATTCGGTGATCAGCATCGCCTTTTCGGGCTTCTCGGTGCTGACATATTTGATGATCCCGCTGGTCGAGCCAGAGAAATCGGCCTCGGCCACCACTTCGGGCGGGCATTCCGGGTGGGCAATGAGCCGCGTGCCGGGATTCCATTTGCGAAAGTCACGCAGGTCCTGCGCTGTGTATTGTTCATGCACGATGCACGAGCCGGGCCAGTACACGATGTTCTTGCGGCTTTCATTTGCCACGTTCTGCGCCAGATATTGATCCGGCGTCATGATGACGGTGTCGGATTCCATCGCATCGACGATCTGAACGGCGTTGGACGATGTGCAGCAGATATCGGACGCGGCTTTCACCTCGGCGGTGGTGTTCACATAAGAGACGACCGGCGCGCCGGGATATTTGGCGCGCATCTCCTCGATCCCGTCTGCCGTGATGCTTTCGGCCAGCGAACAACCCGCGGCCATGTCTGGCATCAGCACGGTTTTCTGGGGGCTCAGGATTTTCGAGGTTTCGGCCATGAAATGCACGCCCGCTTGCACGATCACATCGGCTTCAACGTCGCTGGCCTTCATTGCCAGCTGCAAGCTGTCACCCACGAAATCCGACACGCCATGAAAGATTTCAGGCGTCATGTAATTGTGGCCCAGAATGACTGCGTCGCGCTCTTTCTTGAGCGCATTGATCGCCTTGATATAGGGCGCATAGATTGCGAAATCCGGTGGCGCCACCACCCGGTCCATCCGTGCATAGATATCCTGCATATCCGCGACCAATCCGGTCGAAGGTGTCAGGTCATAATGCTGAGAAAGCACATTGGTGATGCTCTGGTGAGTGACATTCATCTCGGCAGTCCTGCCTTGCGTATTGGGGTGGGAAGGGGGTCGGAATTCGTGCTGCCCGACCGTCCAAGAAAACGGTTGATTTCAAAGGCGCACGCCTCTGATCGCACAATTCGAGCGGTTTTGGTCATGCGATCTGGATCATTCCGCATAACCGATGCCTTCGGTCGATACACATGCATAGCAAATCGGCATGAAAAACCGCTCTGAATGTCCTACTCAGTTGCGGGATGCATACGGTGAATTCCAGGCGCGGTAAACATACAAAACCCCAAGCCAATATCGGTATACGCGGATGAATGCGCTTACCTGCTGCAAATTTGCAGTTCGCGGAACAGTTTGTGGTCATCTCGGGCCGGGTCTCTGACGAGGTGTATGGTCC
The DNA here is from genome assembly GCF_059610745.1 of Ruegeria sp. CDSC042. Lineage (NCBI taxonomy): Bacteria > Pseudomonadati > Pseudomonadota > Alphaproteobacteria > Rhodobacterales > Roseobacteraceae > Ruegeria > Ruegeria sp. CDSC042. The sequence continues at coordinate 46,059 of NZ_JBXWOF010000015.1, read as the reverse complement.
GGGCGGCACGGCCCAACTTGTTACATTTCGTAAGAATTGAGAAAACATCAGGCAAAACTTGACGCTGATCGTGTCGACGTCCCTTAATCGGGGCGTTGGCGTCCGGGCCAGACCTGGACCCGCCATTTCCGGCCCGGGGAGGGGCCGGGTGGGGAGGAGAAAAAGATTGACTCAGACGCAGTCAGGCGCTGAAGGGATGCAGTCTCTTCCGGCGCTGCTACACCGCAATGTGACTCAGTTCGGGGATGCCCCGGCCTATCGCGAAAAGGAATTCGGGATCTGGCAATGCTGGACCTGGGCCGAGGCGGCCAAGGAAATCCGCGCCATTGCGCTGGGGTTTCTTGAGATTGGCGTTGAGAAGGGCGACCATATCGCCGTCATAGGCCGGAACCGCCCGGCGCATTACTGGTCGATGGTTGCGGCCCAAATGGTGGGTGCGATTCCGGTGCCGCTCTATCAGGACGCGGTCGCCGAAGAGATGACATATGTGATGGAACATTGCGGTGCGAAATATGTCGTCTGCGGTGACCAGGAACAGGTCGATAAGGTTATCGAGATTCAGGAAAAAGTTCACCAGATCAAACACATCCTCTACACTGACAAGCGTGGGATGCGGAAATATGATCATTCCCAGATGAACGCGCTGGACGACATCAAGGCCGAAGGCAGCGCAGGTCATGCGCGCTTTGATGCCGAGCTGGACGCGCGTATCGCTGCGATCACCTATGACGACACTTGTGTGATGCTGTATACCTCGGGCACCACCGGCAAGCCGAAAGGCGTGGTGCTGTCGAATCGCAATGTGATCGAAAGCGCCAGAAACTCATCCGATTTTGATCACCTGACCCGGAAGGAGGACATCCTGTCCTATCTGCCAATGGCTTGGGTAGGTGATTTCATCTTTTCCATCGGTCAGGCCTATTGGTGCGGGTTCTGTGTGAATTGCCCCGAAAGCGCTGACACGATGATAACCGACCTGCGCGAGATCGGTCCGACCTATTTCTTTGCCCCGCCGCGGGTATTTGAAACGCAGCTGACCAATGTCATGATCCGGATGGAAGATGCGGGCAAGCTGAAGCAGCGTATGTTCCACCATTTTATGGCCCATGCCAAAAAGGTGGGTGGGTTACTGCTGGATGGCAAAGCGGTCGGGTTTGGTGATCGGATCAAATACGCGCTGGGCAATCTGCTGGTCTATGGGCCGCTGAAGGATACGCTGGGGTATGGCCGGTTCCGGGTCGGTTATACGGCAGGCGAGGCGATCGGGCCTGAGATTTTCGATTTCTACCGCTCGCTGGGGATTAACCTGAAGCAGCTTTATGGGCAGACCGAGGCGACGGTCTTCATCACCGTGCAGCCCGATGGCGAGGTGCGCGCCGATACGGTTGGTGTGCCCGCGCCAGATGTCGAGCTGAAGATCGCCGAAACGGGCGAGATCTACTATCGCTCGCCAGGTGTGTTTGTCGAATATTACAACAACCCGGACTCGACCGCCTCGACCAAGGATGCCGAGGGTTGGGTGGCCACGGGTGATGCCGGGTTCATTGAGGAAAGCAGCGGTCATCTGCGGATCATTGATCGGGCCAAGGACGTCGGAAAAATGGTCGATGGCTCGATGTTTGCGCCGAAATATGTTGAGAACAAGCTGAAGTTCTATCCCGATATTCTTGAGGTCGTGCTGTTCGGGAATGGCAAGGATCGCTGCGTGGCGTTCATCAATATCGACCTTACCGCCGTGGGGAATTGGGCCGAGCGCAACAACGTCGCCTATGGGTCCTATCAGGAACTGACGGCACATCCGCAAGTGTTAGAGACAATCAAGTCCCATGTAGAAGCGGTCAACAAATCGGTCGCCGCCGATGAAATGCTGTCGGGCTGTCAGGTGCATCGCTTTGTGGTGCTGCACAAGGAACTGGATGCGGATGACGGCGAGATGACCCGAACCCGCAAAGTGCGCCGGGGCTTTGTCGAAGAGAAATTCCACGACATCATCACCGCCCTTTACGACGGGTCTTCAAGCGTTTCGACCACGACCGAGGTGACCTATGAGGACGGCCGCAAGGGTTCGATCAGTGCCACACTTGAGATCGTGGATGCGCCGGTTGTAACGGTCGCGCAACACAAGGTAGCGGCGGAATGAAGTCCGGTCCTGCGTCGCTCGACCTATGGTCATCGCCCGCCCGCCATTCCGTGTATTGCGTAAGTCAAGGAGGGGCTGATGTTGGATAGTTCCGAAGGATATGTCACCGAAGACGGCCGCAAGATCGGCGGCGTCGTGATGGAGATGAAGAACATCACTCTGCGCTTTGGCGGTGTGGTGGCGATCAAGGATATCTCGTTCGACATCCGTGAGGGTGAGATCCGCGCCATTATCGGTCCGAACGGGGCGGGTAAGTCCTCGATGCTGAACGTAATCTCGGGGTTCTATGTCCCGCAAGAGGGCGAGGTCTGGTTTCACGGGGCCAAGCGCCCTCCAATGCGGCCCTATGAGGTCGCGCGGCAGGGGATTGCACGAACATTCCAGAACATCGCCCTGTTCGAAGGGATGAGCGTTTTGGACAACGTCATGACCGGGCGCCTGAACTATATGAAGACCAATATCCTGCAGCAGGCTTGGTGGAAGGGTAAGGCCGAGGCCGAAGAGACCGAAAACCGCGAGGCGGTTGAACGGATCATCGACTTTCTCGAAATCCAGCATATCCGCAAGACGCCCGTTTCACGCCTGCCCTACGGCTTGAAAAAGCGGGTCGAACTGGCCCGGGCGCTGGCCGCTGAACCCAAGCTGTTACTGCTGGATGAGCCGATGGCCGGGATGAATGTTGAAGAGAAAGAGGACATGAGCCGCTTTATCCTCGACGTGAATGATGAATTCGGCACCACAATCGCCCTGATCGAACATGACATGGGCGTGGTGATGGATCTGAGCGATCGGGTGGTCGTGATGGATTACGGCAAGAAGATCGGCGACGGCACGCCTGATGAGGTGCGCAACAATCAGGAAGTCATCGATGCCTATCTGGGGGTGAGCCATGACTGATATACGGAACGGGCTGAGAAAATTCGACGAATTTTCCGGGATGACGCGCCAGATGAAATCTGTTCGGAGGACATAGGATGCCTGAACAACTCGTATTTGCGATGGAAGTCATCCTCAACGGTCTTATGGCCGGGGTGCTCTATGCGCTGGTCGCGCTGGGCTTTGTGCTGATCTACAAGGCGTCAGGGATTTTCAATTATGCGCAAGGGGTTATGGCCCTGTTTGCCGCGATGACTCTGGTCGGGATCATGAACGGGCAGGTGCCGTTTGCACATCTGATCAATGCGACTTTCGGGACGCATATCCATTACTTTGGCTGGAGTGTCCCTGCGCTGCTGGCGATTATTCTGACTATGGCGGTGATGGTTCTGCTGGCTTGGGCGGTGCAGCGGTTCGTGATGCGCCACCTGGTTGGCCAAGAGCCGATCATCCTGTTCATGGCCACCATCGGGCTGGCCTATTTCCTTGAGGGCGTGGCCGACCTGATGTGGGGGTCCGAGATCAAGACGCTGGATGTAGGCCTGCCGCAGGGCATCAACCTCTGGCTCGATGAAGCGACCTTTAACGTCTTCGGCTATGGGTTCTTCATCGACAATCTGGACATTGTGGCAACGGTAATTGCGGCGCTGCTGGTGGCGGCGCTGGTTGTGTTCAGCCAATATACCAAGCAGGGCCGGGCGATGCGCGCGGTGGCGGATGACCATCAGGCGGCGCTGTCGGTCGGGATTTCGCTGAACTTCATCTGGATCATGGTCTGGTCTGTGGCCGGGTTTGTAGCGCTGGTCGCGGGTATCATGTGGGGCACCAAGTCTGGCGTGCAGTTCTCACTGTCGCTGATCGCGCTCAAAGCGTTGCCGGTGCTGATGCTGGGCGGGTTTACCTCGATCCCCGGAGCCATCGTCGGAGGGTTGATCATCGGTGTGGGTGAGAAACTGTTCGAGTTCGCCATTGGCCCGATGGTTGGCGGTGCGACCGAGAATTGGTTTGCCTACGTGCTTGCGCTGATCTTCCTTGTGTTCCGGCCGCAGGGTCTGTTCGGTGAGAAAATTATCGAGAGAGTATAGATGGATAAGCTGGCACCCCTTTTCAAATCACTCCCCGTTGTATTGCTGGTTTACGGATTTGCTCGGTCGCTGGGTGATTGCTTCGAGATCGGTCTCTCAGGGTCCAGTATGGCGCTGGTGGGTGATACAGAGTGGGAGATGAGAATGCTGCTTTATGTCGGATATCTCAGGGCTCTGGACTCGCTGTTCTTCTACGCGGCCCTAGCTGGTGTCTTACACTGGCTTAACAAACGCCGGTCTGAGGTGAGCGTATGACTAAACTCATCGCCATTCTCAACGTTATCGCATGGGCCGGGTTCTGGGCGTTTGGGTATATCGCCCTGACCTCGGACGATCTGACCGACAGCCAACTGACGATCGCCGCGATCCTGGCTTTTGCCGGGCTGGTCACCGGCGTCATGGCCTACATGAAACTTGTGCGCGCCTCAGAGGCGAGCGGATATGCCAAAGGCTCCAGCCAACTGAACACTGTCGCCCGAGACCGGGCGCAGGAAGAATGGGGAAAGTAAGACATGTTTTATCGCGAGGCCGGAGATTTCAAAACCTCTTACGTGGAAGACAGCCAGACCTTTCCGATCAAATTTGACCGGTATCGGTACTATGTGGTGCTGGCAGTGGCATTTGGGATCATTCCATTCATCATCAATGACTACTGGGCGAACGCGCTGCTGCTTCCGTTTCTGATCTATGCGATCGCCGCCATCGGTTTGAATGTATTGGTTGGCTATTGCGGGCAGGTGTCGCTGGGTACCGGTGGGTTCATGGCTGTGGGGGCCTATGCCTGCTACAAGCTGATGACGGCCTTTCCCGAAGTCAGCATGTTCATCCATGTCATCCTTGCGGGCGGGATCACCGCCATTGTTGGTGTTTTGTTCGGATTGCCTTCGCTTCGAATCAAAGGGTTCTATTTGGCCGTGGCCACGCTTGCGGCGCAGTTTTTTCTGGTGTGGCTGTTCAACCGTGTGCCGTGGTTCTACAACTACTCGGCTTCTGGGCAGATCAACGCGCCCGAGCGGGATGTGTTCGGCATCATCATCACAGGCCCGAATGCTCCGGCCTGGGCAACTTATCTGTTCTGCCTGATCTTCCTGACCTTCTGCGCCATCATTGCACGGAACCTGACTCGGGGAACGACCGGCAGGACATGGATGGCGATCCGCGACATGGATATCGCGGCCGAGATCATCGGGGTAAACCCGCTTAAGGCAAAACTGACCGCCTTTGCTGTCAGCTCATTTTTTGTGGGTATCGCGGGGGCGCTATTCTTTGCGGTCTATCTGGGCGCGGTTGAGGTTGGCGAAGTCTTTGGCATCCAGAAATCGTTCCTGGTCCTATTCATGGTTATTATCGGCGGATTAGGGTCTATCTTCGGCTCCTTCGCCGGGGCAGCATTCTTGGTATTGTTGCCGGTTGTTTTGAAGGTGGTCGGTGTCGATCTATTGGGCTGGCCCACTGATATCGTTGCGCATCTCAATCTGGTGATCGTCGGCGCACTCATCATCATGTTCTTGATTCTGGAACCGCATGGGCTGGCGCAGCTTTGGCGTGTGGCGAAAGAGAAACTCAGACTCTGGCCGTTTCCGCACTGACGGGCAGGCCCAAAGACAAGACGGGTGCAAAGCCCGAATTCAACATCGGACCAATCAAGGGAGGAGACACCCGATGAAGACGAAACTGGCAACCCTGGCGCTGGGCGCCATGATGGCCGCAGGTCCGGCCATGGCCGACCTTGTGTTCCCGTCGCTCAGCTATCGGACGGGACCATATGCGGCAGGCGGTATCCCGTTTGCTGACGGCTATGCCGATTATTTCACACTGCTCAACGAGCGTGACGGCGGCATCGGAGGTGTTTCGGCCAATGTGATCGAATGCGAAACCGGCTATAACACCGAAAAAGGCGTGGAATGCTATGAATCCACAAAGGGCGAAGGCGCCTTGGTATATCAGCCATTGTCGACCGGCATTACCTACCAGTTGATCCCAAAAGTGACCGCAGATGGAATTCCGCTGCACACGATGGGCTATGGCCGGACCTCTGCTGCGAACGGCAAGGTATTCAGCCACGTGTTCAACTATCCGGCCAACTACTGGAACGGAGCGTCGGGCGCGATCAACTATCTGCTGAGCGAAAACGATGGTGACCTGAACGGTAAGAAAATCGCACTGGTCTATCACAACTCGGCCTATGGCAAGGAACCGATCCGCACGCTGGAGACTCTGGCTGAAAAGCACGGGTACGACCTGACGCTGCTGCCTGTTGACCACCCCGGTCAGGAACAGAAATCGCAGTGGCTTCAAATTCGCCGCGAAAAGCCTGATTATGTAATCATGTGGGGCTGGGGCGTGATGAACCAGGTCGCGGTGCAGGAAGCTGCGAACATCCGCTTCCCGATGGAAAACTTCATCGGTGTCTGGTGGTCTGGCGCTGAATTTGACGTGCAGCCCGCGGGCGACAAGGCAAACGGCTATAAGGCACTGACCTTTACCGGGCTGGGCATGGACTATCCGGTCTATGATGATCTGCAGAAATACGTGGTGGATGCAGGCAAAGCGGCGGGTGCGGGCGATCAGCTTGGCTCGGTTCAGTATAACCGCGGTCTCTATGCCGCCATGCTGGCCGCTGAAGCTGTGAAGACTGCGCAGGGAATCCATAATACCGCTGATATCGACGCATCCATGATGCGCGATGGTATGGAGGCGCTGGAAATGACCAACGCCAAGATGGAAGCGCTGGGCATGACCGGTTTCGGGCCTGAATTTTCGGTCTCGTGCGAAAATCACGGCGGACCCGGCCTTGTCGGCGTTGTGCAGTGGGATGCTGCGGCCGGAACCTGGAACCCGGTTCAGGATTTCCAGCCGACCGATGCAGATGTGATCAACACGTTGATCGAAGAAGATTCTGCAGCCTATGCAGCGGAAAACAACATCACACCCGGGTGTGAATAATGGCTGGCCCCGGTCTTGATCCGGGGCCGCGAAACTGACCAGAGCGGCGGGCAGCCGCCGCTCTACCCCAACGGTCCCTCGCGGGACAGTCATGAGGACACGCGCTGATGCTGGATGCGGCACAAACCACTGACGTGCAGGCGGAAACCCTGCTTGAGGTCAACAATATCGAGGTGATCTACAATCATGTGATCCTTGTGCTGAAAGGCGTCAGCCTAACGGTGCCCAAAGGGGGCATTACGGCCCTGCTGGGCGGCAACGGGGCAGGCAAGACCACCACACTCAAGGCTGTGTCGAACCTGCTGCATTCGGAACGGGGCGAAGTCACCAAGGGATCAATCAAGTATCGCGGGACCAGCGTGCATGAAAGCGATCCTGCAGATCTGGTGGAAAAAGGCGTCATCCAGGTGATGGAGGGCCGCCATTGTTTCGAACACTTGACGGTCGAGGAAAACCTGCTGACCGGCGCCTATACCCGCAAAGACGGTAAGGCCGCGATCCAACAGGATCTGGACCTTGTTTACACCTATTTCCCACGTCTGAAGGAACGCCGCCGCAGCCAGGCGGGTTACACGTCGGGCGGAGAGCAACAGATGGTTGCGATGGGTCGGGCGCTGATGTCGCGGCCCGAAACGATCCTGCTGGATGAGCCGTCCATGGGACTGGCCCCGCAGCTTGTCGAAGAGATTTTCAGCATCGTCCAAGATCTGAACGAAAAAGAGGGCGTCTCGTTTCTGCTGGCCGAGCAGAACACCAATGTGGCGCTCAGGTTCGCACATTACGGCTATATTCTTGAATCCGGCCGCGTGGTGATGGATGGCCCAGCTGCCGAGCTGCGCGAAAACCCCGATGTTAAGGAATTCTATCTGGGCATGTCGGATGACGGCCGCAAAAGCTTCCGCGATGTGCGCTCATACCGCCGCCGCAAGAGGTGGCTGTAGGCGGATGGAGGATTTGGCGATGACGAAATTCTACGATGCGCTAGAAACCCGCACGGCCGACCAGCGCGCCTCTGAACAGGCTGATGTGTTGCAGGTACAGATCACGCGCGCGAACTCGGCTCCGGGGTTTGCAGCGCATATGGCGGCTGTTGATACGGCAGCTGTAAAGTCGCTGGACGACCTTGTGAAGCTGCCAGTTCTGCGCAAGTCCGATATGGCTAAGGCGCAGGCGTCGCGCCCGCCCTTTGGCGGGTTTACCGTCAAACCGGCCCGGCATTTCCATCATGTTTTCCAGTCGCCCGGCCCGATTTATGAGCCCGGCAGCACCGATCACGACTGGTGGCGGATGGGGCGGTTCCTGCACGCAGCAGGTGTCGGGCCCGGAGACATCGTTCAGAATTGCTTTGGCTATCACCTGACCCCGGCGGGCATGATCTTCGAAAGCGGCGCGCGGGCGGTGGGGGCTGCTGTGCTGCCTGCCGGCACCGGCCAAACCGAACTGCAGGTAACCGCCGCGCGCGATGTCGGCTGCACCGCTTATGCGGGCACACCGGATTACCTCAAGGTCATTTTGGACAAGGCCGATGAGATGGGCGTGGCACTGGATTTCGTGACTGCCGTTGTTGGCGGCGGTGCTTTGTTCCCGTCTTTGCGTCAGGAGTACGCCAATCGCGGTATCGCCTGTCTGCAATGCTATGCCACCGCCGATCTGGGCAGCATCGCTTATGAAAGCCCCGCGATGGACGGGATGATCATTGATGAGCATGTCATTGTCGAGATCGTCACCCCCGGAACCGGAAACCCGGTCGCGCCGGGTGAAGTGGGTGAGGTTGTCGTGACCTCACTGAACCCCGATTATCCGCTGATCCGGTTTGCCACCGGTGATCTGTCGGCGGTTCAACCTGGTCAGTCACCTTGCGGTCGCACCAACATGCGCATCAAGGGCTGGATGGGACGCGCGGATCAGACAACCAAGATCAAGGGTATGTTCGTGCGCCCTGAACAGGTCGCGGCGCTGGTCGACAAGCATGATGAAATCGTCAAGGCGCGCGTCATTGCCGCCCGCCAGGGTGAGATGGACACGATGAAGGTTCTGATCGAAAGCGCCGGCGGAGATGACTTGGCCTATGCGAAATCCGTCGTCGAGGTGCTGAAGTTGAAAGGCGCGATCGAAGTCGTGGCGCCGGGATCGCTGCCGAAAGATGGTTTGGTGATCGAGGATCAGCGCGTCTACGAATGAAGGCTGTGCAACTCTGCGGCAGTATGTGTCGCAGATTTGTTTCGCTGCCCACTGGTGTTTCCGAGCATTTTGGTCGATTAAAGACGGACTCTGCGCCTTAGCCAGTTAAAGCCGGGATCATGGCCGATATCGAAATCTCTGAGCACGGAAGGCGCAACCGCGGCGCTGTAGGTACACGCCTCGTCGGCGTGGTGGCCTGCCTTGTGGCGGCAGCCTGTCTGTTGCCGATGCTTGCGGTTGTTCTGGCCGCAACGACGGGCGGCACGGATACGGTTTCGCATCTCCTGGAAACTGTTCTGCCCGGCTATGCGATGACGACACTGATACTGGTCGTGCTGGTGGCCACGGGCACGTTTTCCATCGGCGTGGGCGCAGCCTGGCTGGTGACGATGACGCGGTTCCCCGGCGTGCGCATTCTGGAAATTGCGTTGGTGCTGCCGCTGGCCTTTCCGGCCTATGTGCTGGCCTATGCCTATACATTCATTCTTGATCACCCGGGCATCGTCCAGACCACCCTGCGTCAGGTAACGGGCTGGGGCCCGCGCGACTATTGGTTCCCCGAGATTCGGTCGACCGAGGGTGCGGCAGTGATGTTGATCTTAGTCTTGTATCCTTACGTCTACCTGCTGGCCCGGGCCGCTTTTCTGCAGCAGAGTGCAACGGCCTTTCTGGCAGCGCGCGCGTTGGGCAAAAGTCCGTGGCTGGCCTTTTGGCACGTTTCGCTGCCGATGGCGCGTCCCGCGATTGCGGGTGGCGTGCTACTTGCCATCATGGAAACCATCGCCGATTTCGGCACCGTGGCCTATTTCGGGGTGCAGACATTTGCCACGGGTATCTATACCAGTTGGTTTTCGATCGGTGATCGGGTGGGTGCGGCGCAGCTGGCGCTCTGCCTTCTGGGCTTTGCGCTGGTCATGGCCGTGGCAGAACGGATGCAGCGCGGGAAGGCCAAATACTATCAGGCAGGCAAAAGCCACGCCTCGCTGCCATCCGCTCGGCTGAAGGGCTGGCAAGCGGGCGCGGCTTTTGCCCTGTGTGCCATACCGGTGCTGTTCGGATTTCTGTTGCCGGTGTTCATTCTGGTTCAGATGGGGATGGAGTCCGAACAGAACCTTCTGTCACGGCGCTATCTCGGGTTCATTCAGAATTCGCTGACGCTGGCCGGTGTGGCGGCGGTTGTCACGGTTTTTGCGGCCATCAGCGTTGGGTTCTTTCAGCGATTGCGGCCGGGGAGGGTGTCCTCTGGTGCCGGGTACATGGCGCGGCTGGGCTATGCGGTTCCAGGCGGTGTGATCGCCGTCGGGCTGATGGTGCCTTTTGCCAGTTTCGATAACGCACTGGATGCATGGATGCGGCAGAATTTCGACCTGTCGACCGGGTTGCTTGTTACCGGTTCGATCTGGCTGTTGGTAGCCGCTTATATGGTGCGGTTTCTGGCCGCCGCGCTCAGCGCATATGAGGGCGGGCAGAGCACGGTGCATGCCAATATGGATGCAGCCTCGCGGTCTCTGGGGCAGACGCCGCTGGGGACGTTGCGCCGGGTGCATTTGCCGATTCTGACGCCATCGCTGCTGACAGCGCTGTTGATCGTCTTTGTGGACGTGATGAAAGAACTGCCCGCGACCCTGATCATGCGGCCTTTCAATTTCGATACGCTGGCCGTGCAGGCCTATAGGCTGGCATCAGACGAACGGCTTGAGGGCGCCGCCGTGCCCTCGTTGGTGATACTGGCAGTGGGGTTGTTGCCGGTGATCCTGATCTGCCGACAGGTTGGGCGACAGCGCTAGCACCGACGAAAAAGTCACACCCGATTGCGGATAGGCTTGATTCGAACACGTTTTCCGGCAAGGCTTGGGGCATGAACATGCAGCCTCCCAGCCGGTTTTCTGCAAACTCGACCCAGATGCCCGTCGCGTTCGATCGGCACGAGATGTCCCAAATCCTTTCTGTCTATGGCCGGATGGTCGCCGCCGGAGAATGGCGCGATTACGGGATCTCGAACCTGAGTGATATGGCGGTGTTTTCCATCTTCCGCCGCACGGCAGAGCATCCGATTTATCGGGTCGAAAAAGATCCGCGTTTGCGCTCCCGGCAAGGCATGTATTCGGTGGTCGGTATGGATGGCCGCATCCTAAAGCGCGGCCATGATCTGCGCACGGTGCTGCGGGTGTTGGAGCGCAAGCTGATACGGTCGGTTGACCTGGATTAAAGCCTTTTATGGGCGGTCACGGGCCCATCGCCCTGTTCCAGAATGCGCGTGATTGCAACATCCATCGGCTCAAAGGTCACGTCCATGTGGAACGCATTTGCGTGCAGCAGCATATTGTCGCCGTAGACCCAGGCCACATGCCCTTTCCAGAACAGCAGATCACCGCGCTGAGCGGGTGTGCCAGGGGTCAGCGCCTGACCCAGATCACGCTCCTGGTCGCCACTATCACCGGGGCAGGGCAGCCCACAAGCCAGCATTCCGGCCTGAACCAGACCTGAACAATCCAGCCCGAACCGGCTGTTGCCGCCCCAAAGATAGGGCGTTCCCAGAAACAGTTCGGCCACGGCGACCGGATCGGTCAGGGTTATGTTGATCTGTTTGGCGTGTATGGCCGGGATAAAGCCTAGTTCCGTCTCAATAAATCCATTCTGTTCGGACATTGTCTGAACCTTGCTGCCAAAGCTTAACGAGGTTCGGTCCCGGGATTTCATGTTCGGTTGCTCATATGCATGTGTTGACGGTGCCGTGATCCAGTGGGTGGCAGGCACATCTGGGGCCAGACAGTCTGACCGGACCCAGCCCGCATAGCCATCCTTATTCGCGGTGATCCGGCTCCAGCCGTCACGCTCTTCATCTGTGCGAACGCTATCCCCATACAACAGCTGGCGATCGCGGGGCCCGTCGGGATCACGCATCAGGTCGATGACCGGCTGTATGATGCGGTGCCGGGTCATATGCCCAAAATCTCAGGCAGGGCCTTCAGAAGGGCGCGGGGCCCCTGACCGAACCCGCCCTTGCTGCGTCCGGGTTCCTTGTTGCGCTGCCACGAGAAGATGTCGAAATGCATATAGGGACTGTCACCAACAAATCTGCGCAAGAACAAGGCGGCAGTAATCGAGCCTGCAAAACCACCCGCCGGTGCGTTATCCAGGTCGGCAATGCCGGGTTCAATCAGACCCTCATAGGGGTTATGGAATGGCATGCGCCAGACAGGATCGGCTGCTCTGCCTGCGGCGCGGTTCAAGGCATCAGCCGCGGCATCGTTGTCGGTATAGAATGGTGCAAGATCGGCGCCCACCGCCACACGTGCCGCCCCGGTCAGTGTCGCCATCGAGATCACCAAATCCGGCTCGCCCTCATCCGCCAGCGCCAATGCGTCGGCCAAAACCAAGCGCCCTTCGGCATCGGTATTGTTAATCTCAACAGTCAGCCCCTTGCGCGAGGTCAGGATGTCGCCGGGCCGGAAGGCGTTCCCCGCAACCGAATTCTCAACCGCCGGGATCAGCACCCGCAGTTGCACGGGCAGCTCCAGCGCCATTATCATCCGGGCCAGCCCCAATACATTTGCGGCCCCGCCCATATCTTTCTTCATCAGCCCCATCGAGGCGCCGGGTTTCAGGTTTAGCCCTCCAGTGTCAAAGCAGACGCCCTTGCCGACAAGGGTCAGCTTTGGGCCTGTCACGCCCCAATTCATCTCAATCAGACGGGGCGCTTGTGCTGCGGCGCGGCCAACCGTGTGGATCATGGGGAAGTTCTGCTCTAGCAGGGCGTCGCCCAGAACAACCTCGAAAGAGGCGTCGAATTCCTGTGCCAGGGCTTCGGCTGCGCTATGAAGCTGTTCCGGTCCCATATCAGAGGCCGGTGTATTGACCAGATCGCGGGTCAAGGCCTCGGCCCCGGCCAGAATTTCAAGCCGGGCTGCGTCGATACCATCGGGTGCAACCAATCGGGCCTTGGCCGGGGATTGGCTGGCATAGCGGTCAAAGGCATAACCGGTCAGCAACCACCCCAGGCATTCAGTTTCCAGATCAGCTTGGTCTATGCCCGACGCGATGTGATATGCGCCTTCGGGCAGGGCTTCGGCGGCGGCGGCCAGCGGAAACCGCTTGCGGGACCGGCCAGTGGCTGTGCCATACCCCGCCAAAGCAGACTGTACCGCACCGTCAGGCCCTGGAATCAGCAAAACCTGACCCATCGCACCGGTGAATCCGCTGATCTTGGCCCAGGCCGTCACTGTTTCGGGCTGACCCGTCAGCCAGTCGTCCAGATCCGGCTGGGCAATGACGTGAAGGGGGACAGATGCGTCCGACGATGGTGCGAAAGACAGGGTCATGAAAATCTCGACTGTTGTGGCTTATGCCCAACCTAGCCGTCCATGGACCGTCCGCAAGCCCTGTCAGACCGAAAGATCTTGCTGATCCCAGATCACGGTCAGCGATTTCTCACCCACCCTGATCAGCCGCGACAGCGTGGCCCCGGCGGCGACCGAGTCGCCCGCGTCCACATTCTGCGCCACATCATTCGCCACACAGGCCAGCGCCATCATTCCGATCTGTTCGGCAATGGCCACAATGGATCGTGCACATTTGCGCAGCCCGGCCCAGTCACGCTGTCTCCAGAACCGCTCGCAATTCGACAGGCGCACCGCCAATTCCTCGACCGTGCGACACAGCACGTCCAACGCGTTTTTCTCACCCAGTTGTCGATACAGCCCATTCAGACGATCCGAATCCAGCCGCACTGTTTCTTTGTGTTCAAGCGTGACGATCTTTTCCACCACATTCACCCCAATTCTATACGCCCCCACGGCATAGCCCGAATGTGGTGCGCAATTCCTTTGCAAAACCTTGCCATGGGGCAGGATAATGGCTCGAATTTTCTTCGAATTCAGGTTACAGCAGTCCACCGAGACATGAACAGGGACACAAGAATGGACTTCGCCAAACCTTTGCCAAACTATCTGGTCAATCGGTATCATGGCTGGAAAGCCACCACATATTCGGAAAACCAGGTCTGGTATCGCCGTCTTGCCACCGAAGGGCAGCGTCCGCGGGCCATGGTGATTTCCTGTTGCGACAGCCGGGTTCATGTCACCTCGATTTTTGGGGCGGATCAGGGTGAGTTCTTTATTCACCGCAACATTGCCAATCTGGTGCCGCCTTATGCGCCGGACGGCGATCATCACGGCACCAGTGCTGCCATCGAATACGCGGTGACCGCGCTGAAAGTGGCGCATCTGATCGTGCTGGGCCATTCCCAATGCGGTGGTGTGCAGGGCTGTATCGACATGTGCAAGGGCCAGGCACCACTGCTGGAAGCCAAAGAAAGCTTTGTTGGTCGCTGGATGGATATCCTCAAACCAAAATATGATCTGGTTGCCGATATCGAAGACAGCACCGACCAAGCGCGCCAGTTCGAACGGCAGGCGGTTGTTGCTTCGCTCGAAAACCTGATGACCTTCCCCTTCATCTCCGCGGCGGTAGAGAGCGGCTCGCTCAGCCTGCACGGTTTGTGGACAGATATCGGTGAAGGTGGCCTTCAGTGTTATGATCCCGGCGAAAAGAAATTCGTGGTCGTCTGACCCGGCGGATTTTCGACAATTTCAGGCAGCGCGGATCAGACTACTGATTCCGCGCTGTTTTTTTGATAAGTTTGGGATGTCATTTTAGGGATTCGGAGCATTCCATGCGATTGATCAAACGTGTTCTTGTCACCGTGCTAGTCTTGATTCTGGTTCTGGTAGGGGTGTCCTTTATATTGCCAGGCAAGGCAGAAGTTTCGCGTAGCATCACGATTGATGCCTCGCCCGAGGTCATCTTTCCTTATGTCAACTCCATGCAAGAGACCGAGAAATGGTCGCCATGGTTATCTCGTGATCCCGAGACGAAGCTGACCTATGGCGGGCCTGATTCTGGGGTCGGGAATGTGCTGAACTGGTCGTCGGATCACCGGCAGGTCGGCACCGGTTCGCAAGAGATCACCGAAAGCGTTGAAAACCAGATGGTCAGAACCGCCTTGGATTTTGGTCCAATGGGAACTGCCATTGCCATGTTTGAACTGCAGCCGGAGGGCAGCGGCACCAAAGTGACCTGGGGGTTTGAATCCGAATTGGGTATGAATCCCATGTCCCGCTGGATGGGGCTGATGATGGATAAATGGGTTGGCGGAGATTACCAGCGCGGGTTGGATAATCTGAAATCGCTGGTCGAAGGGTAAACGAGGTCAAACCCTTGACCGGAGTGATCAGCCGAGGGCCGGATTGGCCAGTTGAAACTCAAAAAGCCACCATTATTTCATTTTCTGAACACCGTGTTGGGACATTTAACGCGCTTTTTCCTCGATAAACACATGTTAAAGCAGCAGGGTTAGGTAGACCGCCATGAGTATCAATCGTCGTGTTTTCGCCTCCGGAGCGTTGGGAATCGGGCTAACGGCATTCTTACCGGTTGGGGGCTATGCGTTGGCTATGGCCGCGGGTCAGGTCGCGCACCGAATTCTGGCCGCTGAAAAGCTGAGCTTTCTGTCCGAGAAGGTCGCCAAATCCGCAGTTCTGGTCAGCATCGGCGGAGCAGTTGATCGGAACCTGAGTGAATTGCAGCAGGCGCATGATGAATTTGACGATATCCTGCTTGGCTTCAAAGAAGGCAAAGGGTCGTCCGGTATTGACCGGGAAAGATTCTATTCCGTCAACAAAGCGCTTGAGGAAGTCGCCAGCGTTTGGGTGCCATACCGGACCGCGGTCGAAGACATCGTTGCTAACAAGTCGATCAACGAAGCGCAACTGAACATGATCGTGGGCAATGTCGAGGCACTTGAAGAATCCTGCCACGCCGTGGTCCGCAAGCTAGAAGCGGCCTATGGCGAGGTCGATATTGAACCGTCGATGGCGCTGGCATTGGAATTCGTAGGTCGTCAGCGGATGATCACCCAGAAGATCTGCAAAGAAATTGCGCTGGCCGCCACCGGAAAAGAAACCGCAGAACACCACGAAAAGTTCAAGAAGAATGCAGCCAAGTTTGGCAAGATCGTCGATGCGTTGATTGGCGGCGGCAATGACTATCTCAAGATGTCTGAACCGCCCAGCGATGCCTCGCTTGAGGCGCTGAAACAGGTAAAGGCCCAGTGGAACGATCTGCAGCCAACCGTCGAGGCCCTGAACGCCGCAGAGGTGCCAAGCCTGGAGGACGTTGTGCAATTCTGTGCAAAAATGGATGTGCTCGAGAAAGAATCCGAACGTGCGGTTCTGCTGTACGAGGATGCGATCAAGATCGCCTCTTGATTGGGGCTGCGCCGTACCGGCGGGCTACACGAACACCAATCACTTTAATCTGATCCGGGTCCACTACAGAGATGGGCCCGGATTTTCTTTTGCGGCCTAAGAAAAAACAAACCCCGCAAGCGGCGCTGCGGGGTTTGGTCAATCACATAAAGAAAGGGTATCAGTTATCCCTTCTTCAGGACCTCACGGCCCAGCAATTCGGCGATTTGTACCGCGTTCAGCGCTGCGCCCTTGCGCAGGTTGTCACTGACGCACCACAGGTTCAGGCCGTTCTCGATGGTTGAATCCTGACGGATGCGGCTGATGAAGGTGGCGAAATCACCCGCGCATTCGATCGGCGAGACGTAGCCGCCCGGTTCGCGCTTGTCGATCACCATGATACCCGGCGCCTCGCGCAGGATGTCACGGGCCTCATCTTCGTCCAGGAATTCCTCGAACTCGATATTCACGGCCTCGGAATGGCCAACGAAGACCGGAACGCGGACGCAGGTCGCGGTGACCTTGATCGACGGGTCGATGATCTTCTTGGTCTCGACAACCATCTTCCACTCTTCCTTGGTCGAGCCGTCTTCCATGAAGACGTCGATCTGCGGAATGACGTTGAAGGCGATCTGCTTCTGGAACTTGTTCGGCGGAACTTCGGTGGTAGGGTTATAGATGGCTTTGGTCTGATCCCACAGCTCATCCATCCCTTCTTTGCCCGCGCCGGAAACCGACTGATAGGTCGACACGACGACGCGCTTGATCTTGGCGCGATCATGCAGCGGTTTCAGCGCGACAACCATCTGCGCGGTCGAGCAGTTGGGGTTGGCGATGATGTTCTTGTTCTTATAGTCGTGGATCGCCTCGGGGTTACATTCCGGCACGATCAGCGGAATTGCAGGGTCATAGCGATACAGGGACGAGTTGTCGATCACCACGCAGCCAGCCGCCGCCGCCTTGGGGGCGTAGACCTTGGTCGCCTCGGATCCCACGGCAAACAGCGCCATGTCCCAGCCGGTGAAATCAAACGTGTCCAGGTCTTTGGTCGTGAGTGTCTTGTCGCCAAAGCTTACTTCGGTTCCCAGCGACCGACGGCTTGCCAGCACGGCAAGTTCATCGATGGGGAACTGGCGTTCTGCCAGAATGTTCAGCATTTCGCGGCCCACATTACCTGTGGCGCCGACGACTACGACGCGATAGCCCATTTCATGTCTCCAAAGTTAAGGACGCGCGTTCATAGCCGCGTTGCAGCAAAGAAAAAAGAGGTTTCGCGGGATATTTCCCCCAATGACACCGATTTGACGCGGTGCATCGTCTCAGGCGTCGGTCAGAAGCCGTTCATAGAGCGCCACCAAGGTCTTTGCCTCGCCGTAGATGTCGAAATTCTGTTCCACATGGACGCGGGCGGCGCTGCCGGATTGCGCCAGCGACTCGGGGTTCGACAGCATTTCAGCGGCGGCATCAGCCAGGGCGGGAATGTTCCCCGGTTCGACCACAAGGCCCAGTGAGGGGTCGGTCACGATCTCTGCAAAGGCACCGACATCGGTTGCCAGCACAGGCACGCCGCAGGCCATCGCCTCGAGCGGGGTCAGGCCAAAGCCTTCCCAGCGTTGCGGCGCGATGAACAAGTCCAGCACCTGGTACCACTCGGCGATCTGATCCACCGTGACCTCGGGTTTGAATAGGATGCGGTCAGACAGGCCCGCCTTGGCGACCTTGTCTTTCAGCTCGGCCAGAAAGCCGGTGTGTTTTTCGGTCGCGCGGCCCATGACGATGCCATGGACGTCTTCGAAACGGCCACAAAGGTCGATCATCGCATCGACGAAAGCATCGGTGCCTTTCTGGTGCCGGATACGGCCATAGCACCCAAGCAGCAGACCACTGGGCAGGCCGAGTTTGCCCCGCAGGGCGTCTTTGTCCTCGGGCGGGGTGAAATCCTGCAGGTTGATGCCATGCATGATGACCTGCGCGTCCCGCTCAAGATATCCGGCGGTTTTGCGCGATGTGGCGACTACCGCGTCCATTTTGTCGATCAGCCATTTGCTATAGCCCGTATGCGACCGCTGCGAGGCGCTGGTGAATAGCAGTTTCAGGCGCAGACGAAAGACATTGCGCAGGAACAGGCCCAACAGCATCTCGGTATTGCGGCGCGCATGCCAGACGCGCGTGGTCTTGCGCGACAGAAAGGGCAGGCGGCCCAGCGGGATATGGGGCAGGTCGGCCGGTAGGCCCGGTCCGGTTGCGGCGATGTCGATCCATTGCACCTGCAAAGGCACCAGCCGCGCAATCGTCGCGGTCACGCCGGACAGCCTGCGTTTGAGGTTGGGTGCGATGACAACAGGGTCGGACATGGGCTCTCCCGATGGTTCCAGCGTCAGTCAACGCTGTCGCGGCTGAATAGGTAAATCACGCTTCCAATGGCAAGCGTGACTGCAAAAAAGCCGAATATCGCTGTGTAGGGCGCGGTTGGACTGATGTCCACTGTCGCGGCATGGACGCGGCCGGTGACAAATTGCGCCAGACCCACTCCGCCGATGCCGAACAGATTCAACAGGGTCATGCCACGCCCGACCAGATGCGGCGGCACGAAGGCGCGGCCATGGGCCATGATGACCGGAAAGCTGGCGCCCATGAAACCGATCACCGCCATCAGACTTACTGACACCCAGACTGCCATGTCGATCCACAGGCACAACAGCCCCAGCGCCGCCGCGCCCAAGGCATTGCCGCCAAAGATCACCCATTTCCGTGTGCCCAAAAACCGGTCGAGCGGCCCATAGGCAAAGGTGCCGGCAATCATAGCCGCCCCCATGACCAGCGTCGCGGTTCCGATCTGCGTGGTGCTGAGGGCGAAAACGTCGTTCAGATATGGACCTGCCCACAAGCCTCGTGTCGCAGCCGCGGGGGCGTAGGCCACCAGCATCAGCGGCAGGATGGCCCACAGGGCAGGTTCTTTCAGCAGGTCCAGAACTGACCCGCGATGCTCGGTCTCAACCGGTTTGGGGTCGTGAACGTTGATCCAGATGCCCGCTGCGATAATGGCCGAAACGACGGCCAGTGTAGCCATTGTGGCGCGCCAGCCCATCAGTTCGACCGCAAGTGCTGTGGGGTAGGAGGCCACCAGATTGCCGACCGACCCAACGCCCAGCATGATGGCTGCTAGCGTGGCAAAGCGGGCGGGCGGGTATTCGCGGGCAAAGATGTAATAGGATGCCATCAGAACGGGCGAGCACCCGACTCCGATCAGCCCCATCGCGACTGCGATATGAAACGGGGTGCTGGCCACTGCAAACAACGCAGCGCCGCCCGCGCCACCTGCCAGCAACAAAACCGCAGCCGTCAAACGCGGCCCGATCCGGTCCAGCGCCCAACCCACTGGCAGTTGCATGGCGGCAAAGACCAGAAACCAAAGCCCCGAGGCAAAGGCCAGATCTTCGGGCCTTGCCCCGATGTCACGCCCCAGATCGACGCTGAGAACGGCAAGAAAGGCGCGAAAAAATTGGCTGAGCACATAGCCCAGACACAGAACCACCAGTCCGGTTTTCATGAGACGCCTCTTTCGCCCAACCCGCCAGCAAATGCTTGGCATGTCCCCGTGATATGTACAAGCGCGTGTGCTATGATGTTTTCAGCGGACATCGAACAAATTTGGGCTATCTGAAGGTCTATTCATATTGTCGAGGAACCAATGAAAGATGCACAGGCCGCATTTTATGACAGCCTTCCGCTGTTGCGGGATTTTAACAATCTGACCGATCCTGAACGCTTTACCGCGGTGCCGACGGAATGGGTTCTTGGTGTCGCAGATGTCGTGGATTCCACCGGTCAGATAGAGCGGGGACGATACAAGGCCGTGAACATGGTTGGGGCCGCGGTGATCTCGGCCATGATCAATGCGCTTCGCGGGCAAGAATTTCCCTATGTCTTTGGGGGTGATGGTGCCGGGTTCGCCGTACCGGCAAGCGCGGCAGAGGCAGCACGTAGCGTTCTGGCCGATTTGCGGCGCTGGGCAGAAGAAGAGTTCTCGATCGCGTTGCGTGGGGCCGTCGTGCCCGTCACCGAAATCCGGCAGGCGGGCAAGGATCTTCGGGTTGCGCGTTACGCGCCATCCGAGGGGGTGGATTATGCAATGTTCTCGGGCGGTGGTCTGGCCTGGGCCGAGGCCGAGATGAAAGCAGGCCGGTTTGAGGTTCCGTACGCAGCCCCTGGTGCGCTGCCGGATTTGACCGGGCTGTCCTGCCGCTGGTCCAACAGCAAGGCGCAGAATGGTCAGATTGTCTCGGTGGTGGTTCAGCCAACTGCCCGCGCTACCGAGACCGATTTCGCCGACCTGTCAAGGGCTGTTCTAGTGGCCGCTGAAGGATTGGACCGGTCCGGCCACCCGATGCCGGAAAGCGGCCCTCCGATCCGCTGGCCTCCGCCTGGTTTGGCGCTGGACGCCCATGTGTCCCGTGCGGGTCGCAATCTTTTGCTGCAGAAAATCAAGCTGTTGGCGCAGAATTTGATGATCGGGCTGCTGTTCAAATCCGGCAAGCGATTGGGGAATTTTGAGCCGGAACACTATAAGCGCACGGTCAGCCGCAATGCGGATTTCCGCAAATTCGATGACGGGCTGAAAATGACCCTGGATTGTGACCCGGCCACCCTGAACCAGATTCAGACCGTTCTTGAACAGGCCCGGAAACAGGGCAGGATCCGATACGGGCTGCACGCGCAGGATGAGGCGATGATGACCTGCTTTGTCCCCTCAGCCACCCGTGACGATCACGTCCATTTCGTCGATGGTGCCTCGGGCGGGTATGCTCAGGCGGCCTCGGCGATGCGGGCTTAGGCCTTCCACCTTGCGGCCAGGGCACGCGCCGCCTGTGTCAGCAGCATCACGTCGATCCCCACCGCTTGGAACTGGGCGCCCATGTCCTTATAGGCCTGCGATGCCTCATCCGTGACACCAAGAATGCCCGGGGCTTTGCCTGCTGCAACGATGCGCTTCATCGCGTCGGCGATCACCGCCTGGACTTCGGGCGCGGCGCTGTTTCCCTGAAAACCCATGTCAGTGGACAGGTCAGACGGACCGATAAACACGCCATCCACGCCTTCTACCTGTGCAATGGCATCCAATGCGGCGATACCGGCGCGGTTTTCCACCTGTAACAGCAGACATATCTGATCGTCTGCGGTCTGAATGTAGTCCTGAACCGTTCCATATTGCGTTGCGCGTGAGGCCATCGCGCCGACGCCTCGCACACCTTGGGGCGGATAGTGGCAGGCACGTACCAGATCGCGCGCCTGTTCGGCACTTTCCACCATCGGTACCAGGATTGTCTGAGCACCTGCGTCCAGTACCATCTTGATCAATGCGGTGTCGCCCACCGGGATTCGCACGACGGGATGTGTCGGACTGGCGGCCAGCGCGATCAGCTGATCCCGGATGGACCGGATATCATTCGGCGCGTGCTCACCGTCGATCACCAGCCAGTCGAATCCGGCAGTGCCCATGATCTCGGCTGTTACCGCCTCAGCAAAGCTGGACCAACACCCAATCAGATGGTCGCCGTTTTTCAGGGCTTGTTTGAACGTGTTGACGGGTGCGGACATGTGGAACCTCTAGTTTAGCGAGCGGGCGATTTCAGTGATCACGTCAAATGCCATTTGGACGTCTGCCTGCGTGGTCTCAAACTGACCGGCCTGAAAGCGGATCACCAAGTCGCCATCAACGCGGGTTTGAGTCAAGTAAATGCGGCCATCATCATTGATCGCATTGACCAGCCGTAGGTTCAGATCGTCCAGATCGGTTGACCCAAGGGGGGCATAGCGGAATGTCCACAATGACCACATAGGGTTAGTGGTGATTTCGAAATCGGATTCAGCTTTCAGCCGGTCATGCAGAGCCACTGACCATGTTATATGATTGCGCAACCTTTCACGTAGCCCTTCCAGACCATAGGCGCGGATGACGAACCACAGTTTCAGGGCTCGGAACCTGCGGCCCAGCGGTACCGACCATTCAGAATAATTTATGATCCCGTCCTTGCCGTGGGTCTTCAGGAATTCCGGGCTGATCGCGAGTGTCCGTACCAGATCATCGGGGTCCTTCAGAAAATGGGCGCAGCAATCGAACTGAACGCCCAGCCATTTATGCGGGTTGAACACGATGCTGTCGGCTTGCTCGACTCCCTCCCAGTAATGGCGGTATTCGGGGCATATCATGGCCGAGCCAGCCCAAGCTGCATCGACATGCGAATATAGCCCGTATTTTTGCGCAATCTTCAGACATTCCTCTACCGGATCGGCCGCGCCGGTTCCGGTGCCGCCGACGCAGAGGATCACGCCGGTTGGTTGATAACCAGAGTCTAAATCGGCTTGGATTGCTGTTTCCAGCGCCTGTGGGTCCATCCCGCGCCAGTCGCCTTGTATGGGCACCCGCACCAGATTTTCCTGCCCGATCCCCGCAACCCATATGGCACGATCAACCGAGGTATGGACCTCGGCCGAGCAATATACGCGCAGCGGTTTCTGTCCGAACAACCCTTGTTGGTTGCCCTGCCAATTCAGCGCCTTTTCCCGCATGGTCAGCACAGCGGCTAGGGTCGCGGACGAGGCGGAATCCTGAATGACACCTGCAAAGCCCGTGGGCAGATCCAGGGCCTGCCGCAACCAATCCATCATCCGCGTCTCCATCTCGGTCGCGGCGGGGGATGTCTGCCACAACATGCATTGCGGAGCGATGGCGCTGGTTAGAAACTCGGCCAGAACCGACGGGGCCGAGGCGTTTGCATTAAAATAGGCAAAAAAGCGAGGATGTTGCCAATGGGTAATCCCAGGCATCACGATCTGTTCGAAATCGTGAAAGATTTCCTCCATCGCCTGGGAGCGCTCGGGAGGGCGCGCGGGTAAGGCGTTAAGAATATCACCGGGTTCCGTTCTGGCCCGAACCGGATTGTCGCCGACAGTCAGATGGTAATCCTGTGCCCACTCAGCAATCTTGGCGCCCCAATCCGAGAATTCATCCCAGTTCATTTTATCTTCCAATCTTCTCTGAACACCGCTTTCGATCCTGTGCCAGTGATGAATATCCGGGTTGAAACGTCAACGCCCTTTGCAGGAATCCAGTGGTCTGAGGTTTTTCTGAATATGTTTTCGCAGAGAGAAATGGAATAATTTAGGCTCTAATAAGCGATAAATGCCTGGAATTCCAAACACGGAAAGGTCAGTTGAAGAATGAACCGAATTCGGCCAGAATTTAACATGGCTCATGAAATTCCATTGACGTCCCGGTCTTTGCCTATTGCGCTGCTGCGCGCGAGGGAACGGGTTATGGGGCCTATCCGTAGAATGCTTGTAGAGGCGGGCGTAACCGAACAGCAATGGCGGGTTCTGCGGGTGCTGGAAGAGGAAGGCCCGCAAGAGCCCACCCATATTGCTGACCGTGCCTGTCTGCTTTTGCCCAGCCTGACCCGCATTCTGCAAAAGCTTGAGGCCAAGGGCCTTGTCGTGCGGAAAAGCCATCCGGTCGACAAGCGCAGGCAGATTGTTGAGATCACGGTCAAAGGGGCAGGGATTATCCGGGATAACATCGACTATACGTTGCTTTTGGCTGAAGAAATCCGCAACACGCTGGGACCAGAGCGGCATGAGGCGTTGCTGGATCTTCTCAACGATCTGCACGAGTTGAAATTACAATCAGATTTTCGGGACTAACAGTGTGTTGGCCCCGCCAGAGGGCCTTTGTGACCTCTCTGACGGAGTGGCCAGGCCCGAGTGGACCATGTGCCTGGCCTACAGCCGGATATGAGGGGTGTTCAAACGATCCGGCAACGTTTCAGAGAACATCAGACCCCGAAAATCGGGTTTTCTCAGGCGCAAACTTACCCAGGGGGATGGGTGTTTGGCCGTGGTCCTCTGAATACTCGCACCCGGATTTCAGCGATTTCTGCCGTCCACGCGGGTGTCTTCGCAAGAAGGCGGAGGATTGGTGGTCCGCCGCCTTTGTGAGTGGTGACGTCTCAGTGCTGAACGCTTTCTGTTAGCAACAAGCTAGCGCGATACAGCGGTTTTCCAAGGTTTGACGGCTAAAATCTGAATGAGCTGTCGCAGTGTTTTCAGTCGCATGTTGAAAGTAAGCCCAGCGCCATAAGTAGCCATGTCTGCGAATTTTGAAACACGTGCAGGCTTACCGGTTCGATTTGGGCAAGCCTGTGCCGAATTATCCCCGAATTGTCGGCAAAAACCGGCGTGCGGGTTTCCAAGGATTGCGACTTGCTCTGGTTTATGCCCTTTAATATCCACTTTAACTAACCTGTGTTATGGCGGCATGATGATGGGTAGCCTGTTCTCTATTCCTGATCCGATCGCTTTGCCGGTTACCGGCGAGGACGACACATACCCGGTTGGGCGAATCTTTTGTGTGGGCAGGAACTATGCCGCACATGCGGCTGAAATGGGACATGAGGTCGACCGTGAGGCCCCTTTCTATTTCACCAAGTCCGCTGCAAACGCGGTCCTGTCTGGGGTGACGACGGCTTACCCTCCGGGGACCGAAAATTTCCACCATGAGATGGAGCTGGCTGTTGCAATCGGAAAGCCGGTTTTTCATGCTGATACTTCTCAGGTGCAGGAAGCGGTGTTTGGCTTTGGCTGCGCCCTGGACATGACCCGACGTGATCTGCAAATTCGCGAGCGCAACAAACAGCGCCCTTGGGATCTTGGAAAAGATTTCGAGAATGCAGCCGTATTTGCCCCTCTGACCCGCGTGAGCGATTGGCAACCCGACCCGCAAAAACGCATCATTTTGCGCGTTAATGGCGAAACCCGGCAGGACGCAACCTTGGATGAGCTGATCTGGTCGATTGACGAGATCATAAGTCACTTGTCCGGCTATTATCATCTGCGACCAGGGGATTTGATTCTGACCGGAACGCCGGCTGGTGTAGGGCCGGTTCAGCCCGGAGATTCACTCGAGGGTGAGATTGACGGGTTGCAGCCGGTCAAATTGAGTATATCAGACCCTAAATAGGGTCTTTTTGCCAATTCTCAGCAAATTCTATGTCATCCAACCCGGCAAAGCGACGAACCCGGTCCAGTTCGGCCTGTAGGCGGCGCGTGCGGGCATCTGACCACCGTACTGTTCGTTCTGGCCACAGGGCGCTGACCCGCAGCACCGACTGATCGCGATGGGCCTTCATGTCGATCCGGCCAATCAGCCGGTCGCCTTCGAGAAGCGGGAAAACATAATAGCCATAGGTGCGTTTCGGGGCGGGGACAAACACCTCGATCCGGTAGTGAAACCCAAACAGCCGTTGCGCGCGGTCACGGTCCCGCAGCATCGGGTCAAACGGGCTCAGCACTCTGATCCGACCCGGCGCAGGGGCGATCTGCGCGGCTTGTTCAGCAACACCCGGGCGTGCAAACAGTTTCCTGACCTGACCATTGGCACATTCGATCTCGATCTCTTCGACATGGCCTTCGGTCAAGGCGGTTTTGCACCAGTCTCGGGCTTCTGCGCTGCTGACCGTATCCCAAAACGCCGCCAATTCGCCCGAGGTCGCAAACCCCTGCCGGTCAAGTGCCGCATGGCACAGCCAATCCACGGTATGTTCGGCGTCATAAGGCATATTGCCGGGGCAAAGATGCGTTTCAATCACCCGTTCGGTCAGGTCATAGCGTTTCTGGAACCCCTGCCTGCCGATCACGGTCAGCGCGCCCGAGCGCCAGAGGAATTCAAGCGCGGTTTTCGACGGGTGCCAATCCCACCATCCGCCCGAGCCCTTCTTTTCGTCTTTTCCCACATCCGACGAGGAAACTGGCCCATGATCGCGTATATGCTGCAATACGGTTTCAAATTGCTGCTCAAACCCATCGCGACGCCAGTTTTTCCAGCGCGATTTCAGCAGGTCAGCGTCGCGCTGAAACCGTAGATGCCAATGGGGGTAGAACTCCATCGGAATGACTGCGGCATCATGGGTCCAATGTTCGAACAGCCCACGATCACGTTCATACACATGCTTGAGGTTTTTGGCGCGATAGGCGGGCCTGCGGGAAAACAGGATCATGTCATGGGCGCGGGCGACCGTGTTGATACTGTCCAGCTGAACAAATCCCAGACGCCTGATCAATTCAAGCAGGTCAGGCCCTTTCGCAACCCCTGACGGCTGTTCTGCCAGCGCGTGCCGGTCCATGAACAGGGCGCGGGCCGCCCGATTGTTCAGCCTTTGCATCGCCATGGGTCAGCGGCGTTTCAGCGTATCGCCATAACTGATCTTGGGGGTCAGAGTTATGCGGTTTTCGACCTCGGAAGCGGGATCGGAAAGCTGAACGGCGATTATCTCGGCTGCCTTGCGCCCAATCTCGTGTCGACATGCATCCATTGTGGCCAGCTTGCGCGGCAGACCCTGTAACAGTTCGACATTGTTGAACCCTGCCAAACCGATCTGGCCTGGAATGTCTATCCCCTGGTCCAACAGATACAGCAATCCACCAGCACCAATCATGTCGTTGGAATAATACAGGAAATCCAGATCCGGTGAGCGTTCCAACATGGCTTGAGTCATCTCGCGGCCTTTGGCCAAGGCCGAGCCCCCGGAATAAAACTCGCGGTCTTCGATCTCGATCCCATGCTTGCCCAGCACTTCGGTAAAGCCTTCGAACCGTTTCCGAGCGCGGTGATCCAGGGGCATTTTGGTGCCCATAAAGCCGATATGTTCATAGCCCGCTTTCAGGATCGCCTGTGCCATCTCACGTCCAGCGCGGCGATGGGAAATCCCGACCATCGCGTCCACCGGCTTACCATCGGTGTCCATGATCTCGACCACCGGAATCCCCGCCGAATCCAGCATGGCGCGTGCGGCATCGGTATGTTCCAATCCGGCGATGATCACGCCCGAGGGCCGCCACGAGAGCATCTCGTACAGGACTTTTTCCTCTTTTTCGGGCAAATAATCGGTGACGCCGACCACTGGCTGTAGCTCGGTATCCTCAAGAATCTGATTGATCCCGGTCAGCACCTCGGGGAACACCATGTTCGACAGCGAAGGGATGATCACCGCCACAAGGTTCACCCGGCTTGAGGCAAGCGCACCAGCGATTTTGTTCGGCACGTATCCCAGCTCTTTTGCTGCGGCCAGAACGCGTGTGCGGGTCGCATCCGACACGTCACCCCGATTGCGCAGAACCCGGCTGACCGTCATCTCAGACACTCCGGACGCTTCAGAAACATCACGAAGGGTGAGCGGGCGTTTGTTTTCTGTGGTCACGGGGTGCACCTGCGTTGTTGTTTTGTCCGATGGTAGCGTGAACAGGACGCATTTTACAACTGTCCTTCAAAGCCGATGACAACCCGAAAAAACCACGCTACAGAGAGTTTTGCGCGGCCCCGTGGCTCAACTGGATAGAGCAGCCCCCTCCTAAGGGGCAGGTTGCAGGTTCGAATCCTGCCGGGGTCGCCAAGATATCTAATGAAATCTTTTATTTTCCGAACTTTAGATAATTCACTCGCTTCGAAAGGTGACACATGACTAAAAATTGGTTCGGATGAGCCAATCAAAACATCCATCGCCGAGAATGAATTTCTTTTGGGGCGAGTGCGGCAAAACAAATTACTGGTCCGAAAGTCGACCGGATATTGTCCGTTCTTGCTCTGTGACGGGGCCAGCCTCGCGAATTTGTGGCATTCGCCAGCTTAGGCCACCGGTCCTGTTGCGCACCCAGCCAATGAGCGCGGCGCTAGATTTATTCTTCGCTGATCTCAGATTGCATAACACCAGTCTGACCACGGCCGGCCTCCCAAAGCCTTATAAAAAACTGGCTTCAATAGGGGGGTAAAAGAAAAAGGGCCCCCAAGCGGCGGCCCTTGATCGTTTTGCAGTGAAAGCTGGGATCAGCCGTTCACGCTGTCCTTCAGCGCCTTCGCAATGGTCATTTTGACCACTTTGTCGGCTTCTTTCTTGAACTGCTCGCCGGTGGCAGGGTTACGCACCATGCGCTCGGGGCGCTCGCGACAGTAGATTTTGCCGACACCAGGCAGGGTCACCGCGCCGCCCGCCGACACTTCGCGGGTGATCAGGCCGGTCATGGCCTCCAGCGCAGTGTTCGCAGCTTTCTTGTCGGTTCCCATTTCCTCAGCGAGAGCAGCAACCAGCTGAGTCTTTGTCATAGGCTTTGCCATTTCTTGGTCTCCTTAACGTGCCCGATAAATAGGGCCTCACCGCGTAACTGTAACGGGATATTGTAGGTGAACACAACGAATAGTAGCGTCGAAAACCCTAAAAATAGGGGGAATTCGTTGCTTTTTTGCTTCAGAGAAAGGCCGTTTCATCAAAGGAACGCAATTTCCGGCTGTGCAGGCGCTCCAGCGGCATGCCCCTCAGGTGCTCCATCGCACGAATTCCGATCGCGAGATGGCGGCTGACCTGCGTGGTATAGAAGGCAGAGGCCATGCCAGGAAGCTTTAATTCGCCGTGCAACGGCTTGTCTGAAACACAGAGCAACGTGCCATAGGGAACACGGAACCGATAGCCGTTGGCGGCAATGGTCGCGCTTTCCATATCCAGCGCGATTGCCCGTGATTGGCTGAGTCGCTGTACCGGGCCGGATTGGTCGCGCAGTTCCCAGTTGCGGTTATCGACCGAAGCGACGGTGCCTGTGCGCATGACCCGTTTCAGCTCATAACCTTCCAGCTCGGTGACCTCGGCTACAGCCTGTTCCAGCGCAACCTGAATCTCGGCCAAAGGCGGAATCGGCACCCAGACCGGCAGGTCATCATCCAGAACCTTGTCTTCGCGCAGATAGGCATGGGCCAGAACAAAATCGCCCAATGCCTGTGTGTTGCGCAGCCCGGCACAGTGGCCAACCATCAGCCAGGCATGCGGGCGTAGCACGGCGATATGATCGGTCGCGGTTTTGGCGTTCGACGGACCGACGCCGATGTTGACCAGCGTGATACCCGATCCATCCGCCCGCTTTAGGTGATAGGTCGGCATCTGCGGCAGCTTCAGGGGTTGTTCCAGCGTTCCGCCTTCGGTGGTGATCTCGACATTTCCGGTCGAGACAAAGCTGGTATAGCCACTGTCTGGTTCGGCCAGCTGCGCGCGTGCATAGTTTTCGAATTCCGAGACGTAGAACTGATAGTTGGTGAACAGCACATGGTTCTGGAAATGACTGGGATCAGTCGCAGTGTAATGTGCCAGACGGGCCAGTGAATAGTCGACCCTTTGCGCAGTAAACAAAGACAGCGGGCCGTCTTCTTCCTCGTGGTCATGGACGCCATTGACGATGTCGTCATGGGTGGTTGTCAGGTCCGGTACGTCGAATACATCGCGCAGGGTAAATCCGGCGGCGCCCTGATGCGGAACGATCAGATCAGGATTGTTGGCCACGGCGAAATGAACCGGAATGGGTGTGTCCGAAGCCCCGATCGTGACCGGCTGGTCATGGTTTCTGATCAATAGGGCAATCTGTTGGGTCAAATAGAACCGGAACAGATCTGGCCGCGTTACAGTGGTCGAGTGGATGCCCGGTTCCGAGACGTGACCAAAACTTAGCCGGCTGTCGACCCGCGCATAGGAGGAGGTTTTGATGCGAATTTCCGGGTAATAGGCTCTGAAGCGTTCAGTTGGTGCTCCGTGCTCGATCACATTAGCAAAGTTCTCGCACAGGAAGCTGGTGGCTTGCTCGTACAGTTCTTCCAACCTTGCGACCGCGGCCGCGGGATCGGTGAAGTTCTCGGGCGCGGGGGCCTTAGGTGCTCGTATTATTGTCATGCAAGGGGTTCCAAAAGATCGATCTTTTCAAATTTGCGCACATCCACCAGCCCGACATCCGAGATCCGCAATTCCGGGATCACCACCAGGGCCAGCAATGAGTGCTGCATATAGGCGTTGTTCAGTTTACAGCCACAGGCCTGCATGGCCCGAACCATTTGTTCGGCTTTGGCGGCCACTTCGGCTGCCGGGCTATCAGACATCAGTCCAGCGATGGGCAGTTCCACCAGCGCCAGTTCCTCACCGTCTCGGAAAATCGTGATGCCACCGCCGATCTCGGCCAGCCGATTTGCGGCAAGGGCCATCTGTTCGCGGTCGGTCCCAACAACAATCATATGGTGACTGTCATGGGCAACGGTCGAAGCCATTGCCATGCGCCCCTGATATCCAAACCCCGAGACAAAGGCATTTGTGACCCCGCCCGTTGCGCGGTGGCGTTCGACAAGCGCAATCTGGCAGACCTCACCCTCGGCTTCAACCAGGCCGCCAATGATGGGCAGTTCGGCCTTTAGCGCTTTGGTCGGGGCCTGGTTTTCGACCACACCAATCACATTGGCCTGAACGCGGTTCGCCCCTTTAGGGGCCTCGATCTGAAAATCCGCGCTGGTCAGGGCATGGCCCAGATGCACGGTGTTTCGAGCGGCTGCAGGCCAATTCAGATGCGGGCAGTCCACAGTGATCTTGCCGTCCTCTGCCACGATTTGGCCGCGCGCTATGACAAGCTCGATGGGCAGGTCCTTCAGGTCCGAGCTGAGGATGATATCCGCCCGGCGCCCGGGCGTGATCGAGCCGATATCGCGCTCCAACCCGAAATGCGTAGCTGTATTGATCGTTGCCATCTGCAGCGCCACCAAAGGGTCACAGCCACAGGCAATCGCATGGCGCACCACGCGGTTCATATGCCCTTCATTGACCAGGGTACCAGAATGGCAATCATCCGTGCACAGGATGAAGTTTCGAGAATCTAACCCTTTCTCGGTGATGGCGGTAATCTGAGTTTCCACGTCATACCAGGCCGATCCCAATCGCATCATCGACCGCATCCCTTGACGCACCCGCGCGATGGCATCGGCCTCGCAGGTGCCTTCGTGGTCGTCGGCAGGGCCGCCTGCGACATAAGCTGCGAAATCAGGCCCTAAATCAGGCGAAGCATAGTGCCCGCCAACGGTTTTCCCTGCCCGTTGGGTCGCGGCAATCTCGGCCAGCATCTTGGGATCGCCATGAATGACGCCTGGGAAATTCATCATCTCGCCCAGTCCGATGATGCCCGGCCAGTTCATCGCCTCGGCCACGTCTTCGGGGGTGATCTCATAACCGGTGGTCTCAAGCCCTGGCGCCGACGGCGCGCAAGAAGGCATCTGGGTGAAAATGTTAACGGGCTGCATCAGCGCCTCGTCATGCATCATTCGAACGCCGTCCAGGCCCAGCACGTTGGCTATTTCGTGCGGGTCAGTGAACATGCTTGTCGTGCCATGAGGGATAACGGCCCCCGCAAATTCGGCCGGGGTCAGCATTCCTGATTCGATATGCATATGCCCGTCGCACAGGCCGGGCAGCATATACCGCCCCTCTGCCTCGATGATCCGGGTGTTCGGGCCGACGCAGTGCGAAGCATCGGGGCCAACATAGGCGATACGTCCATCGACAATCGCGATGTCATGATCGGGCAGGGCTTCGCGGCTGTGCACGTTAACCCAGATCCCGCTGCGGACAACAAGGTCAGCGGCTTGACGCCCTGCGGCGACAGCGATCAAACGGGGGGCGGTATCGGGCCAGCTTGGGAAAGGTGTGAATTCCATGGCCCAACTTTCCCGAACGCACGGAAAGGTGCAACCCCTGCTCGGCAGTTATCATGATTCCGTCATGCAGCGCGTCAGCGGTGTTGTGCCTAGCCCCGTGAAGGTCCCGTAAGAGCCGCTATGCTAGGCAGGAGAGCCACGGCCTAGCCAGGGAACGTTTTCGCAATCTCGCGCCGGACCCATTCGGCAAAGGCAATCGCTCCTGGTGACTCTTCTGCCTGAGGCGACAGCAACAGGTAATAAGCCTCTGGTACAACTGCGCGATATTCGAATGGTGCAACCAATCGACCTTCATCAATCAAGTCGCGCGCGATTGTGTCATGCGTCAGGCACAAGCCACCCCCGGCCATCGCAACCGACAGGCTGACCAGATAGGTGGTGGAATATGTGATCGGAGGATTTTCCCAAATTAGCCCCTGATCTTCGATCCAATTCTGCCAGTTCGACAGCAGGTTTGAGCAGTCATACAAGGGGGTTCGCTGTAGTGTATCCAGCGACACCTCATAGCCCGGCGCGCAAACCGGATAATAATGATCGGATCGCAGCAGTTCGGTTCGCACCGTGTCCGAAGGTCTGAGCGAAAATCGAATTTCTACCGCAGCCCCCTCCGCCATTTCCCGGGGCTCCCACAACTCGGTGAATATGTTCAGCTGTACAGACGGGTGTTCGGCCTGAAACATTGGAAGGCGGGGAGCCAGCCAGTTGACCGCAAAAGTAATGTTGCATTGTACCTGCACCGCGTTCTGCTGGGCCCCGGTCACGGCCCGCGTTCCGCGCAGTAATGTGCGAAATGCCTCACGCACGACAGGGAGATAGCTGATCCCGGCCCCGGTCAATTCAAGTGCGCGGGGACGGCGCAGGAAAAGCGGTTGGCCAAGATAGGCCTCAAGCGACTTGATTTGCTGGCTGACTGCACTTTGTGTCATGTTCAGGTCGTGCGCTGCCGCGGTAAAGGACAGGTGGCGGGCCGCGGCCTCGAAAGTCCGAAGCCAACCCAACGGGGGCAGCTGTTTTTGCATGGGCATAACCTGGCCATTAGTTCAGCTTATGAAATAGACGCGATTTTTTCGTTGGTCAATTTTTTCTACTGCGGGCACGATTTTCCAATCAAGCAATCTGCTGACAGGAGACGGAAATGAGCGTTGCCAGCTTGCGCCCCAATATTGACCATTGGCCTGAACGTGTGGATTTGGCGGCCACATTTCGATGGGCTGAACGTCTGAATATGCACGAAGGGGTCGCAAACCATTTTAGCTTGGCGGTGAATCAGGACGGCACACAATTCTTGATGAACGCCAATCAGATGCATTTTGCACGAGTTAAAGCATCGAACCTGCTTTTTCTGGATGCCAAAGACGCTGATGTCATGACCCAACCCGGCGCACCGGACCCAACTGCCTGGGGCCTGCATGGTTCGATTCACCGGCACTGTCCTCATGCCCGCTGTGTA
This sequence comes from Ruegeria sp. CDSC042, assembly GCF_059610745.1. Lineage (NCBI taxonomy): Bacteria > Pseudomonadati > Pseudomonadota > Alphaproteobacteria > Rhodobacterales > Roseobacteraceae > Ruegeria > Ruegeria sp. CDSC042. The sequence continues at coordinate 12,578 of NZ_JBXWOF010000015.1, read as the reverse complement.
ATGCATGTGCATTCCATCTTTGCCACGGTTCTGGCCTCGTTGGCCGACAGCACATTGCCGCCGATCGATCAGAACACCACTACGTTTTACAACCGTTATGTGGTCGATCACGAATTTGGTGGACTTGCTTTCGAAAGCGAGGGGGAACGTTGCGCAACCATGCTGGCAGACCCAAAAAAGAAAGTCATGATCATGGGTAATCATGGGGTTTTGATTTTGGGCAGTAACCCGGCAGATGCCTTTAATAGACTCTATTATTTCGAGCGCGCTGCCGAAACGTATATCCGTGCCTTACAGACGGGCCAACCCCTGCGCGTTTTGTCAGACGAGATTGCGGAAAAGACCGCGCAGGAGTTGGAAGATTATCCCGATCAGGCCAAGGCACATTTGCGTGAGATCAAAGCGCTTTTGGATGCTGAAGGCTCGGATTACGCAAGCTGACGAGATACCCGGATGACGGACTCTGATCAAAATCCCGAAGCAGCCCGCTGGCACTATCACCCTCAGGGGCCGGTGGCCTTGAACCCGTTGTTCAACTGGCCACCCCGCCCGTCTGCTGTGTTGAAATGGTATGGCGGCGCCTGGCTTCAGGTCACCGCCCTGACACTGTGCCTGGGGCTTGCGGTGGCGGTCTATGCGCTGTTTTACCCTGGTTTAGAGACTATGAAGACCTTTCAGCCCGGCTGGATGTTCCGAATCTGGTTGCTGAACATGGTGCCGCAAATTCTGGTCGCGGGCGGGCTGCATTGGTGGCTGTACATGCGCAAAGGGCAGGGCATGTACAAGAAATTCGACCGCCGGGATCTGACCCGGGACAACGGGACCTTCACTTTTCGCAATCAGGTCTGGGACAATATCTGGTGGACCCTGGGCAGCGCCATGAGTGTCGCCACGATTTACCAATGGGGGATCTATTGGGCGATGGCCAATGGCTATGTGCCCACGGTCACATGGTCCACCGCGCCGGTCTGGTTTGTGGTCTGGATGTTGCTCATCCCCATGTGGTCGGGGCTGCATTTCTATTGGGTGCATCGGCTGGAGCATCACCCGAAGCTCTATAAACATGTCCACGCCGTGCATCACCGCAACGTCAATATCGGGCCGTGGTCGGGGATATCAAATCACTGGTTTGAGAACCTGTTGTACTTCACCACCTATTTCATCCACCTGATCGTGCCGTCGCACCCGATACATTTGTTATTCCACGCCTATTTCCAGCAGGTCAGCCCGGTTCTGTCCCATTCCGGGTTCGAAAAGCTGAAAGCCGGGGAGACCGAGGCCGCCCGCGCAGGCGATTTTTTCCACCAGCTGCATCACCGGTATTTCGAGTGCAACTATGGCACCTCAGAGATCCCGTTCGACAAGTGGTTTGGCACCTATCATGACGGCTCGGCCGAGGCGACAACGCGCACGCGGGCTTATAAAAAGCAGATGTATACCTAGCCGACCCGTAAGGCACGGGGGGTGATCCCGAATTCGGCCCGGAAGGCGCGGGTCAAGGCGCTGGGATCGTCGTATCCGGCCCGCAGGGCGATCTCGCTGACAGTCAGGTCGGTTTCTGCCACCAGCTTCCGCGCCAAATTCAGGCGCAAGCGGCGATAGACCTGAGCCGGACCCGCACCCAGTTCGGCCTGCATTCGTGTCGACAATGCCTTGTGTGAGCGCCCGACCTGTCGGGCGATATCCGTAATGGGCAGCGGGGTTTCAAGATTTTCCTGCATCAATGCCAAGGCCTTGTTCACATACCCACTGGTTGCCCCGACCCCTCCGGAATGCGACCGAGCGGAATCGCGGGTCATGAACAACTGCGCGACTTCCAGGGCCAGTGCCTGCCCCTGGTCATGACCGATCAGATGCAACACAAGATCAAAAGCTGCCATGGCGCCGGAACAGGTAATGCGATTCCGGTCTAGGACATACCGCTCGCGCCGGGCGTCGATCTCGGGGAACCGCTCGGTAAAGCCGGTCAGCTCTTCCCAATGGATGGTGGCGCGATACCCGTCCAGCAGTCCGGCCAGCGCCAGCAGCCAGCTTCCGGTGTCCAGCCCAGCCAGAACGTCATAGCGATTTGCGGCGGATCGCAATCCGGTCAGCGTCGGCCAGCCGCCATGCGCGCGAAACCCATATGATGGCATCACCATCAATGTACCGCCGCGGGCAGATTGCAGTCTTGCGTGCGGCGTAACCTGCAACCCCGAGGATGATGTGACCGGCCCTTCTGTCAGCGACAGGAATTCCCAGTCATACAGCTTTCGTCCAGCCAGCGAATTGGCCGCGCGCAGGGGTTCGACGGTGTTGGCAAGGCAATGGTTTGAAAACCCATCAAAAAGCAGAACCCCGAATTGCTGCATCGCGGCAGGCGATTTTGTCCATCTTCGCATGGTTAACGTCTATTTCTGCACGATGAACTTTGCAACCCGCGCCACGATATCGCAAGCCCTAGATGTGGAGACCGCAGATGCAATATGGCCTGACCGACGAGCAAGAGATGATCGCCGCGACTGTTCGCAGTTTCGTCGAGAAAGAGATCTATCCACATGAAGAGCTGGTTGAACGTACCGGCGAAGTTCCGCAGGAAATAGCGGATGAGATCAAGCGCAAGACAATTGAATTGGGTTTCTATGCCTGCAATTTTCCCGAAAGCGTCGGATGTGCCGGGCTGAACCATCGGGAATTTGCACTGGTCGAGCGCGAACTGGGCCGGGGATCGATGGCCTTGAACCACTTCTTTGGCCGTCCGCAAAACATCCTGATGGCCTGCGAGGGCGAGCAAGTCGAACGCTATCTGATGCCCGCAGTTCGGGGCGAAAGGATGGATGCACTGGCGATGACCGAACCAGGTGCAGGTTCGGATGTGCGTGGTATGAAATGTGCCGCAGTTCGAGACGGCGGAGATTGGGTCGTCAACGGGACCAAACATTTCATCTCGGGCGCGGAGCATGCCGATTTCATCATCGTTTTCATCGCGACGGGTGAAGATCAGACGCCAAAAGGTCCAAAGAAACGGATCACAGCCTTTCTTGTGGATCGCGGCACGCCGGGATTCACCATCCGGGACGGGTATAAATCGGTCAGCCACCGGGGCTATAAGAACATGGTCCTGGATTTTGACGATTGTCGCCTGCCCGACAGTCAGGTGTTGGGCGAGGTCGATGGCGGGTTCGAGGTGATGAATACCTGGCTATATGCCACCCGCATCACCGTGGCGACCATGTCGGTCGGACGCGCACGTCGCGCCTTTGACTATGCGCTGGACTATGCAGCCACGCGTGAACAATTCGGTCAGAAAATCGGCAAGTTCCAGGGCGTGTCATTCCAGATCGCCGATATGATCACCGAAATCGATGCCGCTGACCTGTTGACACTGGCAGCGGCCGACCGGCTGGACAAAGGGCTGCCTGCAAACCGCGAGATTGCCTCGGCCAAGCTCTATGCGTCCGAAATGCTGGCACGGGTGACTGACGCCGCGATTCAGGTGCATGGCGGCATGGGGCTGATGGACGATTACCCGCTGGAACGGTTCTGGCGCGATGCGCGTGTCGAACGCATCTGGGACGGTACAAGCGAGATTCAGCGTCACATCATCAGTCGTGAGCTGTTGCGGGCACTTGGCGCATGACAACGGCGCTGGCACGGGCGTTGAACCCCAGCTCCATTGCTGTGATCGGTGGTGGGGCTTGGTGCGCGTCAGTCATTCAACAGGCGCGCAAGTTCGGGTTTCAGGGCGATATCTGGCCGGTCCATCCCAAAGCCGCCGAGGTCGCCGGAGAGCGCGTTTTTGCGCGGCTCGAGGATTTGCCCACAGCCCCGGATGTGGCCTTTGTGGGCATCAATCGTCATGCAACAATCGAGGCGGTTCAGGCGCTGGCAGCGATCGGGGCAGGGGGTGCGGTTTGTTTCGCGTCGGGGTTCACCGAGGCGCGAGCCGAGGATGATCTGGGCGCCGATCTGCAGGACCAGTTGATTGCAGCCGCCGGGGAAATGCCTGTTCTGGGTCCCAACTGCTATGGTTTCGTCAACGGGCTGGACCAAGTCGCAGTCTGGCCGGATCAGCATGGGATGCAACCGGTGGAACGAGGCGTAGCGATCCTGACGCAAAGTTCGAATATTGCAATCAACATGACCATGCAACGCCGGGCCCTGCCGATGGCGTTCATGCTGACCTGCGGGAATCAGGCGCAGACACATCAGGCTGACGTTGCCTCAACACTTCTGGACGACGACCGGATCACCGCTATCGGTGTTCATATCGAGGGGTTTGGCGATCTGCGAAAATGGGAGGCTTTGGCCGACAAGGCACGCAGACGGGGCGTATCGGTCGTTGCTTTGAAAATGGGCCGCTCGTCCCATGCGCAGGCGGCGACGATTTCGCATACCGCGTCTTTGGCAGGTGGTGATGCGGGCGCGCAGGCGTTTCTGGACCGGTTGGGAATCGCACGGTTGGACGACATTCCCAGCTTTTTGGAATGTCTCAAGCTGTTGCATGTTACGGGGCGATTGCGCGGCAGCGGGTTGGGTACCATCAGCTGCTCGGGCGGTGAGGCCAGCCTAGCCGCAGATATGTCCGAGGGGCGCGATCTGCATTTCCCGCCATTGACCAAGGTGCAGCAAGCTGACCTGCGCGCAGCTTTGGGGCCCATGGTGGCGTTGGCGAACCCGCTGGACTACCACACCTATATATGGCGCGATACCGAAGCGATGACCCGCGCGTGGTCGGCGATGACCGGGCCGGAACAGGCCATTACCATTGCGATTGTCGACTATCCTCATACCGACGCATCGGATTGGGAATGTGCCACCCAAGCGGCGTTGAACTGCGCCGCCCAAACCGGGCGACCTTTTGCCGTTGCCGCGACCCTACCAGAACTTTTGCCAGAGGAAGTGGCGCAGCGCCTGCTGGTCGGCGGTGTGGTGCCTTTTGCCGGTCTGCATGAAGCCTTGGCTGCGGTTGAGGCCGCCGCGCGGCCGGTTGCGGCACCGGCTGATCCGGTACTGTTGCCCTCGCAGGCTGAGGCAAACCATGTCTTGACCGAAGCAGAGGCCAAACGGGCGCTGGCAGATCATGGTCTGCGGATTCCTCAATCCGTAGTGACGCGTCCGGACAAGGCTGCGCATGCTGCATCGAATCTGACGGCTCCATTCGCGGTCAAGGGCGTCGGGCTTGCGCATAAATCCGAACACGGTGCGGTGCGCCTTGGCGTCGGCTTGGACGATCTGAGCGCGGTTGCGACCGAGCTTGGAACCGACGAAGTTCTGATCGAAGAGATGGCCCAAGGCGGTGTTGCCGAGTTATTGATCGGCGTCACCCGTGATCCGGCCCATGGCTATGTTCTGACGCTAGGGGCTGGAGGCGTGCTGACCGAAATTCTGCGCGACAGTGTTTCAGTGCTGATCCCGTCATCCCGGGACGTGGTCCGTCAGGCGCTGGGCAAGCTGAACTGTGCGCCGTTGCTTGCGGGGTATCGCGGTAAACCGGCGGCGGATACCGAGGCGATCCTGAATGCAGCCGAGGCTGTGCAAGCCTATGTTATTGCCAATGCAGCCCATGTCAGCGAAGTTGAAATCAATCCACTCATCTGCAATCCCGATGGCGCTGTGGCCGTGGATGCTCTGATCCGAAAGGCACGTATATGAACCCGGTTAAAACCAAGCGCGATGGCGCGATTCTGCAGGTCACTCTGGACCGACCCAAGGCAAATGCCATTGATCTGGCCACCAGCCGGGTCATGGGTGAAGTGTTCCGCGAATTCCGCGATGATCCTGAGTTGCGCGTGGCCATCCTGACCGGTGGTGGCGAAAAGTTCTTTTGCCCGGGGTGGGACCTGAAGGCCGCCGCGGACGGAGACGCCGTGGACGGAGATTATGGAGTCGGCGGTTTTGGCGGGCTGCAGGAATTGCGGGATATGAACAAGCCTGTCATCGCCGCGGTGAACGGGATTGCCTGTGGTGGAGGGCTGGAACTGGCGCTGAGTGCGGATATGATCATCGCTGCAGAGCATGCCAGCTTTGCCCTGCCCGAAATCCGGTCGGGCACCGTGGCCGATGCGGCCAGTGTAAAGCTGCCAAAACGCATCCCCTACCATATCGCGATGGAACTGCTGCTGACTGGCCGCTGGTTCGATCCGGTTGAGGCAAAAGGTTGGGGCCTGATCAACGAGATCGTCCCAGGTGATCAGCTTTTAGACCGGGCATGGGAACTGGCCCGTTTATTGGCCAGCGGCCCCCCGCTGGTTTACGCGGCGATCAAAGAGATCGTGCGCGACGCCGAAGATTCCAAGTTTCAGGATGCCATGAACCGGATCACCGGGCGGCAGTTGCCGACGGTGGACATTCTATATGGTTCTGAAGACAACCTCGAAGGCGCGCGCGCCTTTGCCGAGAAACGCGACCCGGTCTGGAAAGGGCGCTGAGCGGGTTCAGATCTTCTCGAACATTGCGATAAGGGCGGTATCGTCCCGGTTGGGCCCGGCAGCCAGGTCGCCGTAGATTCGAACTTCGGGCAGGGACAGGTTTTGTATCTGCCCATGGGCAAGCTGGTGCAGTGCGTCAGCAAATCCCAGAGATTCGTAGTGTTTCGCGTTAATCGACAGAGCGAATTGCGCGCCTGTCCGGGCCACGTTCAACAGCGCGGGCAGGGCCTCGGGGCCGAGATGGCCATGGGTAAATGTGCCCGAGGACACAATGCCCGAATAGCTGTCGCGCGGCACCGGGATGCCCTGGTTCAGGTCAGCCTCAATCGCGTCGCGGTAGATGTCTTTGCGCAGGGCCTGATCCAGCATCTCGGCGCTGATATCGGTGGCGTCGATCGGACCAACGCCCAACCCGGCCAGTACCGCACCGCAAAGCCCGGTGCCTGCACCGACATCCAAAACCGGACCCTGTCCCCCGGCGCTGACAAAGGCGCGGGCGGTGTGGATATGCAACTGATAGTCCTCGCGCGCCGCAAAACCGTCATCATAGTCGCCGGCCCATTCGGCATAAAGCCGTTTGTGGTCCTCGGGGCTGTCTAGCGCATAAGCTGCATGCAGGTCGGGCGATTTTGTACTCATGACTCATGAAAGGCGTATGTGGGGATTCGAATCAAGTATCCAGTGGCGGGTGCTTGCATCTTGGACCATTGGCGATCATCAAGAAGGATATGGTTAAGACACTCTTTTCATTCGGTCACGGATATTCGGCGCAGGCCCTGTCGCGGCATCTTGAACCGGCGGGTTGGCGCGTATTCGGAACTACGCGCGATCCGGCGCAATCGGGTGCGGTCCGCGCATCCGGTGCCGAACCGGTGATCTGGCCCGGTCAGACGGTTGATTTGGACGGGGTAACACATCTGTTGATTTCGACCGCGCCGAATGCGGGCGGAGATCCAGTGCTGGCGGCGCTTGGCGACAAAATCGCTGACCGCGCAGGTCAGTTCGATTGGGTCGGATACCTTTCCACAACCGCAGTCTATGGGGACCACAAAGGCGGTTGGGTGGACGAGGCGACCCTTCCTTCACCAATGGCCGAGCGCGGCAGGTGGCGCGTCCGGGCCGAGACACAATGGCAAGACATTCCGGGCCTGCCCGTCCACATCTTTCGCCTTGCCGGGATATATGGCCCCGGGCGCGGCCCATTTTCCAAACTTAAACGGGTGGGAATGCGCCGCATAATCAAACCGGGGCAGGTGTTCTCGCGCATCCATGTGGCGGACATCGCGCAGGTGCTTGCGGCGTCGATGGCATCGCCAAACCCAGGTGCGATTTACAATGTCTGTGACGATGAGCCGGTGCCGCCACAGGATGTCATCGCCTATGCGGCTGAGCTGCAAGGCCTGCCTCTGCCCGCTGCGGTTCCGTTCGACCAGGCCGATATGTCCCCGATGGCCCGAAGTTTCTATAATGAAAACAAGCGGGTCAGGAATGACCGGATCAAGGATGAACTGGGTATCCGGCTTTTGTATCCGGATTACCGCGCTGGACTGCAGGCCCTGATGAAGGACGGCTGAGCCCTTATCGGGCGGTGGCTTTGATCAGGTCCGCGGCTTTCTCGGCGATCATGATGGTTGGGGCGTTGGTGTTTCCCGAAACCAGAGTAGGCATGACCGATGCATCGACCACGCGCAGCCCCTCGATCCCGCGCACGCGCAGTTCGGGGTCAACCACGGCCATCGCATCCACACCCATTTTGCAGGTTCCGACCGGGTGATAGATCGTATCGGCGCGAGCGCGAATATGGTGCTCCCAATCCGCATCGGTCTGAGCGTCATCCATGCCGTACATCGCTTTGTGCCGGAATTTACTGAAGGCCGGCGCGTGCAGAATGTCTTTGGTCATACGCGCGCCCTTGATCAGCGTGTCCAGATCGCGGTCATCGGACAGGTAAGCCGGATCAATGGCCGGAGCGGCAAAAGGATCGGCGCTGTGCAGCCCGACCGTGCCACGGCTTTCGGGGCGCAATTTGCACACATGGCAGCCGAACCCATAGCCATAATGCAGCTTCCTTGCATGATCATCGGCCAAGGAAATGACAAAGTGCAGCTGGATGTCGGGGCGATCCAAATCCGGGGAGGTTTTCAGAAACGCGGCGCCCTCGGCAAATGGTGTGGCCGCCATCGACTTGCCGGTCTTACGCCAGCGCCAAATATGCCTTGCCAAATTCAATGCGGCAGCGGCACCGATGCCGAATGTGTTGGTGTCCCGGGTTTTATAGAGCAGCGTGAAATCCAGATGGTCCTGCAGGTTCTTGCCAACGCCCGGCAGGTCGTGCCGCACCTCGATCCCATGTTTGACCAGATCATCAGCGGCACCAATCCCGGATAGCTGCAACAACTGCGGAGTTTGAAGTGCACCGGCGCAAACCAGAACCTCGCGCCTGGCGGAGACAGTGATATCCGCACCTTTGGCCTTTTTCCTGTACACCACACCGGTGGCCCGCTTTCCTTCAAAGGTCAGCTCTTTGGCATGGGCGTCGGTAATGACCGTCAGGTTCGGGCGGTCCATGACCGGAAAGACATAGGCCGCCGCTGCCGAGCATCGCTCGCCATTCTTCGACGGGTCGTGAAACTGTGTGACCTGATACAGACCAACGCCCTCGTTATCGCCCCGGTTGAAGTCACGGCTTCGGCGGTGCTGCATCTGTTCGGCAGCTTCAATAAAGGCAAGCGTGATCGGGCGCGGCTGTTTCTGGTTTGACACGTGCAGAGGGCCGCTGTCGCCGTGATGGTCGTCGGCACCATCTTCGTTATGTTCGGACATCTTGAAATAGGGAAGGAGGCTGTCCCAGTCCCAACCGGCACAGCCCAGTTCAGCCCAGCCATCATAGTCCTGACGCTGACCCCGGACGTACAACATTGCGTTAATCGCGCTGGACCCGCCCACCGTCTTGCCGCGCGGCTGATATCCTTTGCGGCCGTTCAGCCCCGGTTGGGCCACGGTTTCAAATGCCCAGTTGTTGATTTTCGGCCGCCCCGGCAGCGAGGCCACTGTTGCCGCGGGCAATCTGGTAAGCATGCCGTTGCCGCCGTTTCCGGCTTCAAGAAGGCAGACACGTATTCCAGGATCTTCGCTCAGACGACCGGCAAGAACCGAACCGGCGGATCCTGCGCCGACAATTACATAGTCAAATTGCATTCAGACTCCAAAAATTTTCGGAACCGGCAGTCAAATACGCCGGTCAATCTGTATTAGGCGCGGATCCGAACAAAAGAACCCGCGCTCGTGTCGTTCATAAAGACAGTGGTCGCATACGGATGAAAAACAAGGGCTGTGGTCTGTATGTGACCCAAGGTTATTCAGGGATTTGAAAATAGTTCCCATTGCGCGGGATCCGGGGATGTTCTCCTCATAATTATTTCCTATGGTTTTCATCATTAAACAAAACTTTTATGCATGAATGCAATTTGCTATTTCTGACTAGGTCAGGACTTCAGGAACACCGATACCCTTGCCAGATGCTCAGTGTATTTGGATGGGGAAGACGTGTCTTGAATCTGTGTTCTTGATTACCACGAATTTCACTGCGCAAGATCGCCGGATATTAGCTAGGATTGGAGACCGATATGGACGGAAGTGATAACCCCAAAGCAGGCGGATGCCCTGTGATGCACGGCGCTGGAACCCGTTCCAACCGGGATTGGTGGCCGAACCAGCTAAACCTGTCGATCCTGCACCAGCACGGAGCGGCTTCGAACCCTCTGGGTTCGGATTTCGACTATGCTGAAGAGTTCAAAAAGCTGGATATGAAGGCGCTGAAAGAAGACCTATATGCGCTGATGACCGATTCACAGGAGTGGTGGCCGGCGGATTATGGCCATTATGGTGGTCTGTTCATTCGGATGGCCTGGCATAGTGCAGGCACCTACCGGACGGCAGATGGCCGTGGCGGGGCCTCGACCGGGAACCAGCGTTTTGCGCCGCTCAACAGTTGGCCGGACAACGGTAACCTCGACAAGGCGCGTCGTCTGCTGTGGCCGATCAAGCAAAAATACGGAAACCAGATTTCCTGGGCTGACCTGATGATCCTGGCAGGTAACTGCGCCATCGAATCCATGGGTGGCAAAACCTTTGGTTTTGCCGGCGGCCGTGCCGATATCTGGGCCCCCGAAGAAGACATCTATTGGGGAACCGAGACAGAATGGCTGGCCCCGACCGACAATCCGCAGAGCCGGTATTCCGGTGAGCGCGATCTGGAAAACCCTCTGGCCGCAGTGCAGATGGGCCTGATCTATGTAAACCCTGAAGGTCCGGACGGAGAGCCCAACGTTCTGGCTTCGGGTCGTGACATCCGCGACACCTTTGGCCGGATGGCAATGAATGACGAGGAAACCGTTGCTCTGGTTGCTGGTGGTCACACCTTCGGCAAGGCGCATGGCGCGGGCGATCCCGATCTGGTCGGCCCCGAACCCGAAGCGGCCCCGATCGAAGAGATGGGCTTTGGTTGGATCAACAAGTTTGGGTCCGGCAAGGGTGACGATACCACCACTTCAGGGGTCGAGGGCGCCTGGACCGCAAATCCGATCCAATGGGATAACGGCTATTTCGACCTGCTGTTCGGATATGACTGGAACCTGACCAAAAGCCCTTCGGGCGCGTGGATTTGGGAACCGGTGAATGTCAAAGAAGAAGACATGGCCCCGGCGGCGCATGACGCGTCGAAGAAGGTCAAAACCATGATGACCACCGCCGACATGGCGATGCGCATGGACCCGATCTATGGTCCGATCTCAAAGCGTTTTCACGAGAACCCGGAAGAATTCGCTGACGCTTTCGCCCGTGCATGGTTCAAACTGACCCACCGCGACATGGGCCCGCGTTCGAATTACATCGGCGAGGAATCTCCGGCCGAGGAACTGCTGTGGCAAGACAATGTCCCCGCCGTGGATCACGAGCTGATCGGTGACGCGGATGTGGCCGAGCTGAAGGCTAAGATCGCGGCCACTGGCCTCTCGGTGTCCGAGCTGGTTTCGACCGCATGGGCTTCTGCCTCGACCTTCCGCGGCTCGGACAAGCGCGGCGGTGCCAATGGCGCACGTATCCGTCTTGCTCCGCAGAAAGACTGGGACGCGAACGAACCGATGAAGCTGGCCAAGGCACTGACCGCGCTTGAGGGCGTTCAGGCGGCGTTCAACGGCGCACAATCCGGGGGCAAGAAAGTGTCTCTGGCCGACGTGATCGTTCTGGCCGGTAATGTGGGTGTCGAGCAGGCCGCCAAGGCCGGCGGTCAGGAGGTTGAGGTTCCGTTCACCCCGGGCCGCACCGATGCGACGCAAGATCAAACCGATGTGGACAGCTTTGCCGTGCTCGAGCCCGAGGCCGACGGCTTCCGCAACTATCAGAAGACGGATTATTCGGTTTCGCCCGAAGAGCTTCTGGTCGACAAAGCCCAGCTGCTGACGCTGTCGGCGCCTGAAATGACCGCGCTGGTTGGCGGTCTGCGCGTGATCGGCGCCAATTTTGGTGACACCAAGCATGGTGTGTTGACCGAACGCGTCGGCACGCTCAGCACCGACTTCTTCACCAACCTGTTGGACATGGGCACCGAATGGAAACCCGCGGGCAAAGGCGTCTATGAAGGTCGGGACCGCGCCAGCGGTGAGGTCAAGTGGACCGGTACCCGCGTCGATCTGGTCTTCGGCTCCAACTCGCAGCTGCGGGCTCTGGTCGAGGTCTACGGTCAGGCAGGCGCAGAAGGCAAATTTGTCTGCGACTTCGTCTCGGCCTGGAACAAGGTCATGAATGCAGACAGGTTCGATCTGAAGTAAGCCTGCGACCTTCGCAGAATTTGCGCCGTCCGAGGAGACTCGGGCGGCGTTTTGTTTGCCCCGGTTCCGAGCGCATACCCAGCATTGGGTACGATTCCGCCCAGGGGCTGTTCTTTCCCCCGTTCCGTGCTGTCCGTTACCGGCTCGGAAGAGAGAATTATTAAGCTAACCTGTTGTTTTCATTAACCTAGAGAAGTTTCTGTTAAGAAATGCAAAGTTTTTTCAGATTGGGGGTTGCAGGTCCCAGACCTAATCCGTAAATACCCCTTCACCGGCGCTGCTGAGGCGCTTGTGACACACTGGAGAGACGGTGGGACGGGTTGGAGAGACGGCCGGACGC
>NZ_JBXWOF010000014.1:0-95201 GCF_059610745.1 Ruegeria sp. CDSC042 | reverse complement strand
GGCGTTGTGTCGAAAATCGTCGAGTAATTCGCGCAAGCGAATGATCAAATGGAAAGGGCGCCCATCCGGCGCCCTTTTTGATGCTAGGTTCTGATCAGTGCGTTTTCTTCAATGTAATCAGCGCATTCTGAGAAGCCGCGCAAACGAATCTTTTGCAGTTCGTTCACCGTTACCGGAAGGTCGTACCCTGCTTGTCTGGATAGCCCTTCGCACTGGGGCCCAACTCTGGCGGCGCAACCAGACAGGACACCAGTTCCGATCCAAATCAAAATCAGAAATCGCATCGCGGAACCTCAACTATCGTTTCTTCGTTGTAGATGGTGCTGTCCACAAGTGTCATTTGTCCTCGCAGCATAATCGCGTTTTCGCTGGTTATGCCTTCAGGCAGCTTGAGTGACAGAACTCGGGCAAAGGTCTCACCAATTTTTGCCGCGTTTTCCACAGTCATTACTTGCTCAGATATTCGGAGCTGATTGTCCGGCGCATCGACAATTTCCCGGTAGTCGAGCTTGTATGCCTGAATGGAAAAACTGACGGGCTCAATAATTATTCCTTTTGGGTTTTTCACCTGGATTCTGGCGGCAAGCGTACAGTCATCGTGAATTTTCGAGGTAACGGTCAAGGTCGCGTGGGAAGAATGATCCTGTCGAACAAGAACATACCAACCAGCGACCAACGCGGCTGTTATCACAACAATTTTTTGGACAATGTCCAACAACTTATCGGCAGTTTCCATTCACTAACTCTCCACCATCGTTTGGTCACCTGCGGCATTGGCACGCAAGAAAATGCCAGGCAAAGCCTATTTGAGGTGAACCATCGTATATTGGTTGGCTTGAAATCAAGAAGTTAGCTGGAATTTCCCCCGGAACCCTTCTGTGGCCACCAAAAGGCGTGAGATCCAGAAATGCGACAACAAGAGGAGTGGTCCTTACCTGTGCCAGTTTGGTAAGGGTCGACAATTTGAGCGTGACCACTCGTGATCAGCCTGCTCGGAGTTGCGAAGGATTAATCCGCCGCCAGTTGAGCAGCAGCCCTAACAGCCTTGATGTTCTTGCCGTAAATTTCAGGTTTGTCCACCGACCCGCCCTTGAAAACCGCCGATCCGGCGACCAGCACATCTGCGCCCGCCGCAGCGACCAGCGGGGCGGTTTGGGGATCTACACCACCGTCGATTTCGATGTGCACCGGGCGGTCGCCGATCATCTGGCGCAGGCGGCGGATTTTGCTGGTCATGTCGATGAACTTCTGGCCACCAAAGCCGGGGTTTACGGTCATAACGCAGATGAGATCGGTCAGGTCCAGCAGATGCTCGACCGCTTCGGCCGGAGTGCCCGGGTTCAGCGCGATACCGGCCTTCATTCCTGCAGCGCGGATGGCCTGCAGGGTGCGGTGCGAATGCGGCCCTGCCTCGATATGGGCGGTCAGCACATCGGCCCCGGCATCGGCATAGGCCTGAATATAGGGATCGACCGGCGCGATCATCAGATGCACGTCCATCACCGTTTTGACATGCGGGCGGAAGGCTTTGACGGCGGGCGGACCAAAGGTCAGGTTGGGAACAAAATGGCCATCCATCACGTCGATATGCACCCAGTCGGCGCCCTGCGCCTCGATGGCCTGAATCTCGGCACCGAAATTGGCGAAATCGGCGGACAGGATCGACGGGGCGATCTTGATGCTGCGGTCAAAGCTCATGGTTGCCTCGTGTCATCTGAACAGTTGAGGATGCGTATAGCGTTGAGGTCAGATGATGGATAGCCCCCGCGACAATCGCGCCGTAACAAAACTTTCACCTTACTGACACACAGCCGTTGAACAGTGGCTGTAGCTGACCGCCAAGACGAATTGGGGGTGGCCTGTGCTGCGTATCGAGAAACTGACCAAACGCTTCGGCGAAAACATAGCCGTGGATGCGGCGACCTTGGATGTAGACAAGCCGTGCATGATCGGCATCATCGGGCGATCCGGCGCCGGGAAATCCACCCTTTTGCGGATGGTCAATCGCCTGACCGATTCCAGCGAAGGCAAGATCCTGTTCGAAGGCCGCGATGTCACCCAGTTGAAGGGGCGAGGCAAGCGGGCGTGGCAGGCCGAATGCGCCATGATCTTTCAGCAGTTCAATCTGGTGCCGCGCATGGATGTGGTGTCGAACGTGCTGCATGGCACGCTGAATCGCCAATCGACGCTGGCCACCATGTTCAACCTGTTCCCGATGGAGGACATCCATTGCGCGATCGACATTCTGGATCGTCTGGGCATCGCCGAACACGCGCCGAAACGGGCCGAGGCCCTGTCGGGCGGACAACAACAGCGTGTCGCCATTGCGCGGGCGCTGATGCAGGACCCCAAGATCATTCTGGCGGACGAACCGATCGCCTCGCTGGACCCGATGAATGCTCAAGTGGTGATGCAGGCCCTGCGCCGTATCCACGAAGAGGACGGCCGCACGGTCATCGCCAACCTGCACACGCTGGACACCGCGCGCCGCTATTGCGACCGCGTCGTCGGCATGCGCGATGGTCGCATCGTCTTTGATGGGCTGCCGGAACAGCTGACCACCGGCGTCGCCCGCGAGATCTATGGGGCCGATGCGAGTTTCTCGGAAGAGGCGACCTCGACCGAGATCGAGACGCTCGACGCCACCCAGAAGGCCCTGATGGAAGCCGAAGCCACCATCTGAGCCACCCCAACCACCTTTCATCGCCCGACCCGATGAGAGGTCGGGGACATCAACCTGGAGAGAGACAGATGAAAAACCTAATTGCTGCCCTTGTTGCGACCACTGCCATGGCCGCGCCCGCTATGGCGCAGGAAATAAGCGAATTCCGCATTGGTATTCTGGGCGGCGAAAACGCCCAAGACCGAATGAGCAAAAACGAATGCCTGCGCGAATACACCGAAGAGCTGCTGGGCGTTCCGACCAAGCTGTTCGCCCCTGCCGATTATAACGGTGTGATTCAGGGCCTGCTGGGTGGCACGATTGACGTCGCTTGGTTGGGTGCGTCGGGTTACGCCAAAACCTATCTGAGCGATCCCGAAGCGGTTGAGCCGGTTCTGGTCAAGGTCAACAGTGATGGCGGCTATGGCTACTACTCGGTAGGCTTTGCGCGCAAAGACAGCGGAATCGCTTCGCTGGACGACATGAAGGGTAAGGCCTTTGGTTTTGGTGATCCGAACTCGACCTCGGGCTACCTGATCCCTTCGATCGAGATTCCACAGGCCACCGGTGCGACCATGGACTCGGGCGATTACTTCGGTGAGGTCAAGTTCACCGGCGGTCACGAACAGACTATCGTTGCGGTAAACAACGGTGACGTTGACGGCGGCGTGACCTGGGCCGACGGTCTGGGCGATTGGGAAGACGGCTATCAGTCGGGCGCGCTGCGCCGTGCTGTGGATGCCGGTCTGGTCGACATGAACGATCTGGTCCAGATCTGGAAATCTGCTCCGATCCCGGAAGGCCCGGTTGTTCTGCGCAAGGCTCTGCCCGAGGATGTCAAAGTTCAGGTCACCGAACTGTGGAATACGCTGGATGAAAAAGACCGCGAGTGTTTCTACGGCGTGGCAGCAGGCGAAGCCAAGAGCTTTGATCCCATCACGCACGAAGCCTACGAGGTCATCATCGAAGCGCGTAAGCTGAAGTCGAACTAAGCCTGCAACTCACATGATCGGGGTCCGGTGTTATACCGGACCCCGTTTTCTCAGGAGCATTCTATGACAGACCTGACCGCAGGGTCCCACAGTGTCGATCAGATCCGCGACGAATACTCAGAAATGACCCGGCGAAAACGGGCTTATGGTGGCATTCTCCTGATCCTGTTTGTGGCTTTGATGGCCGCAGGGTTCCGCACTGCGGATGATCGAAACGCAGGCAGTTTCGTTGACGGTTGGCGCAGGGTTTTCGACTATCCGGCCGAAGTTCTCTCGGAAGCGTGGGAAAAGATCGGCGCGATGCCGGAAAATCTGATCCGGTTCTTTCCGGCCTTGATCGAGACGATCAATATCGCGGCAGCATCAACCCTGATCGGTACGATTGTGGGGACATTTCTTGCCCTGATGTCGACACGGGGCATGGCGCAGTGGCCATCTCTGATCCCATTGTTTCGTCGGATTTCCGATATCTGCAGGGCCATCCCTGAAATCGTTATCGCGCTGGTTTTGATCTTTATTCTCGGCGGCGGTCCGGTTCCAGCAATGATTGCGATTGCCATCCATACCGCCGGTGCATTGGGCAAGCTATTCTCGGAAGTGAACGAGAACGCTTCGCTGAAGCCGATTGAGGGGCTGCATTCGGTGGGCGCGAACTGGTCGCAACGGATGTATTTGGGCGTGATCCCACAGGTCGGACCGAACTATGTCAGCTATGCCTTGCTGCGGTTCGAGATCAACATCCGTGCCTCGGCCATCCTCGGTTTCGTCGGTGCTGGCGGTCTGGGCTATGAGCTGCGCAACGCGATGTCATGGGGGCAGGGGCGCTACGACGAGGCCGCGGCCATCTTCCTTCTGCTTTTTGTCACAATCATGGTCGTGGATCAGCTGTCCGGCTATCTGCGGGATCGCCTGACCCACGGGTCTGAAAAAGGAGCTTCGGCATGACGACCTTTGCCACTGATCTGTCGACAGATGACCTCAAGGCCGAGGCCGGTCGTCTGTTCAACCGCAAACGGATCGTGAATTTCGGGTTGCCCGGCCTTGTCGCTGTTTACCTGATCTACGTGTTCTTTGCCTTTGACGTGCCGGGCTTGGCAGGGCGCGCAAACTGGGAAAACGGCAAGACGCTTGTTGCCGACACCTACAGTTACAAAACCCATGTCACGCGAGACAATCGCAATGGAGAGGTGTCCGTTGCGGTCGAAGGGGACCGCAAAGGCACCTATCCCGACGGAACCGCACCCGATTGGGTGGCGCTGGGCGAAACCACGATCATTGACCTGGAGGATGGTCACGTGGTGCGTTTCGGCCCTGAGACAATCGAATATGATATCCCCGGCTATGGCGTCGTGCGCGCCACACCCACCCGCGCCTCTGGGGTGCAGGCCGAGCTACCGGCGGGCGAGGTTCCAGACTGGATCAACGTCTCGAAAAACCGGCTGGCGATCACCACCGATGCGGGGCGTCTGACCGTGACCCGCAACCGGTCCGAAGTGTTCTGCTATTTTCCAGGATGGGAGCTGTTCTGGTTCACCCTCGACAGCCCGTATTATGGCAAATCTTTCCCCGAGTTGGTCAGCCGCGCCACCGCCGGTGAGGCCGGTGCCATTTTCAACGATTTCTGGACCAACAAGATCTGGCGGCATCAGGATGTGGCCTGGGCCATCTTCGAGACGATCCTGATGGCGTTTCTGGGCACCATGGGGGCAGGGATTATCGCCTTGCCACTGGCGTTCCTGGCGACGCGGAACTTTAACCCCTTGCGGTCGGTGCGCTTTGCCACACGGCGGGTGTTCGACTTTGTACGCGGTGTGGACGCCTTGATCTGGACCGTTGTTCTGGCACGGGCCTTCGGCCCAGGGCCGTTGACCGGAGCGCTGGCAATTCTGGTGACCGATACCGGGACATTCGGCAAGATATTCTCAGAAGCGCTGGAGAATGTGGATGAGAAGCAGATCGAGGGCGTGCAGTCGACCGGTGCGAATGCGCCGCAGCGCTATCGCTTTGGCGTGATCCCACAGATCACTCCCGTGCTGTTGAGCCAGCTTTTGTACTTTCTCGAATCCAACACCCGCAGCGCGACCATAATTGGCGCGATTACTGGCGGCGGCATTGGTCTGTTGCTGACGCAGGCGATCATCACTCAGAAAGATTGGGAAGAGGTCGCCTATTACATCGTTCTGATCATTCTCATGGTGATGTTGATGGATTGGTTCTCGGGCTGGTTACGGCGTCGTCTGATCCAGGGCGACAGCGGCAAGAAGAGCAAGCCGAGCAACGCGAAAACCAAAGATTTTATTCTGCCGTGAGCGCAGCTTGAAAGGTCAGGACTATGGCACGATTGCGCACGGATGAACCGTTCATCCATCCCGATTGCCAGATTACCAACAGCAGCTTTGGTGCATTTGTCGAGATTGGCACCGGCAGTCGGATCGCCAACGCGGTCTGGGGCGACTATTCCTATTGCGACCGGACCTGCGACATCGCCAACGCCCAGATCGGCAAGTTTTCGAACATTGCCAGCTTTACCCGGATCGGCGCCACGGATCACCCGTTGCAAAAGGCCTCGCTGCATCATTTTAGCTATCGGTCTGCTGACTATTGGGACGATGCCGAGGATGATGCGGAGTGGTTTGCCCATCGCGCAAGCCGGATCGCATATATCGGGCATGACACATGGATCGGTCACGGAGCGATCATCAAGCCCGAGGTGACAATCGGTAATGGTGCGGTCATCGCATCCGGGGCGCTGGTGACCAAAGACGTACCGCCCTACATGATCGTTGCTGGGGTGGCGGCCCAACCACTCCGCCCCAGGTTCCCACAAGCGGTTGCGGATCGGATGGAGCAGTTGGCCTGGTGGGACTGGGACAACAGCCGCTTGCGTGACGCATTGCCGGATTTTCGCAAACTAGAGGCCGAGGCGTTTTTGGAGAAATACGAATAGCTGGCCCTGTGACCCCAGGTGCTCCCGCACCCGGAGAAGCATCGGCTTCGCCCGGCGCTACGCCCAACGGGATGAAACCTCCGATAGGTGGTTGAAGACGGGCGGGAGATTCACGGGATCAATCCTCGTTCAGGGTCAGTGTGACCCGTTCTCCGGCAAAGGTTGTTCTTCCGAATTCGACAGGATTGCCCTCGGGATCTGCATTGATTCCGATCGAAAACAAGACTGGTGCACCCTCGGGCAGGTGCAGGTGCAGAGCTTGAGTTGCCGTGGCCGCGCGCGCGGTCAGGCGGGTTGAGATGCGTGTGTAATCCGGCACATCGCATCTTTGCAGGGCTTTGGTGACGGATTGGGTTTCGGTCAGAATCTGCAGAATGTCAGGAAATCGCTTGGCCGGAAAAACGCTTTGAAACAGGCCGATGGGTTGCCCGTCGGCCAGAGACAGACCGTCATAGACATGCACCGTGTCGCCGGTTTCAAGCCCCAATGCATCGGCCTCGGCTTCATCCGCGGCCCGTGTGGTCAGGGCGAGGATCTTCTTGCCGGGCATCTTGCCGCTGGCTGAGATGCTCTTGTGGTATCGCACCCGCTTACCAATCGGATACTCGGTCGGTTGGGCGGCGACGAATACACCGGCCCCGCGCCTAGAATGGACCAGCCCCTGGTCGGCCATATCTGACAGCGCCCGACGAACCGTGTGGCGGTTAACGCCATGCGTTGCGGCCAGTTGCGCTTCGGTCGGCAGCCGGTCACCGGTTTGATACCGCCCTTCGGCAATGTCCGACGTCAGGCTTAGGGCGATGCTTTTCCAGATCGGCGTTTTGTTCATGTCACCAAAAATTCACACAGTTGCGATTGCGAGTCGCCGGGCGGCGGTCTATGATTTGTATAGTTGTATAGGATAAGTAGACAACCCCGCCAAGAGGCTTTGATGACACAACAGAGAGATTCCGCGACCGAGGCGCGTAAGACCTGGATGGGCCTGCTGGCCCGCGCGCCAGATGACGCCACGTTGGCGCTGTGGGAGGGCCTCACGGACCGTCCCGGCTTTGAATGGCTGCGCAGCCCCGAAGTGGGCGGCGTGATGGTGCGCGGACGTACCGGCGCCACCGGGGCGCCCTTCAACCTGGGTGAAATGACGGTCACGCGCTGCTCGGTGGTCTTGCAGGATGGCACGGTCGGACATGGCTATGTTCAGGGCCGGTCAAAGCCCAAGGCCGAAGCTGCAGCTGTGATTGATGCGATGATGCAGACTGCGGCAGCAGACCATGTGCGGGAAAACCTGCTCGGTCCGCTGGAACAGAAAATGCAGGCGGTCAAAATCGCGCGGGCGGCAAAGGCGGCGGCAACCAAAGTAGAATTCTTCACGCTGGTTCGGGGAGAAGATTGATGACTGCGCAAACTCAATTCTCGGGCGGGTTCCAGAACATACCGGTTGATTCCGCACATGCTTTTCGCGCGGCGATGACGGTGATGGCACGCCCTGGCGAAATCCGCAGCCTGTCAGGGGCCGTGCCCCCAGCGCCTTTGTCGGTAGCAGCGGGCACTTTGTTGCTGACTTTATGCGACCCGGAAACCAAGGTACATCTGGCGGGTGAGCTCGACACCGACGCGCTGCGCGAATGGCTGACCTTCCACACCGGCGCGCCGCTGGTTCCTGCTGTCGAGGCGGATTTCGCCGTCGGCACTTGGGGCGAAGTTGGTGGGCTGGATCGCTATCGCATCGGAACTGCAGAGTATCCGGACCGGTCAACCACTCTGATTGTTGAGCGTGACGGCCTGGATCAGTCCGGTGCCATTTTGCACGGTCCCGGTATCAAGCAGAGCGCAGGCTTGAACCTACCTGATATCCCTGCGTTGCAACGTAATGCGGCTCTTTTCCCTTTGGGATGTGACTTCTTCTTTACCTGCGGTGACAAGGTCGCGGCCCTGCCGCGCAGTACCCAGATCAGCGCGGAGGGTTAAGCGATGTATGTTGCCGTCAAAGGAGGCGAAAAGGCGATTGAGAATGCCCATGCCTGGTTGGCCGAAGAGCGCCGAGGCGCCCCGGATGTGGCCGAGCTTAGCCTGGTCCAGATCCGGGAGCAGCTGAGCCTGGCGGTGAACCGGGTGATGGCAGAAGGATCGCTGTATGATCCGGACCTTGCCGCACTGGCGATCAAACAAGCGCGTGGTGATCTGATCGAGGCGATCTTTTTGATCCGCGCCTATCGCACGACATTGCCGCGTTTTGGTTATTCCGAACCGGTTGAAACGGGCAATATGGCCTGTGACCGTCGGATATCGGCGACGTTCAAGGATGCGCCGGGCGGGCAGGTGCTGGGCCCGACTTTCGACTACACCCACCGCTTGCTGGATTTCAAACTGGCTGCGGATGGCGAAACTCTACCCGCGCCCGAAGGTACGGCGCGACACGAGCCGACCCCGCATATCACCGAATTCCTCAAGGGTGAGGATATCATTCAGGACGAGCCGGTCAGCGATGCTACGCCCGGCGACCTGACCCGCGAGCCGCTGGAGTTTCCGGCGGGCCGTCCGCTGCGGTTGCAATCGCTGGCGCGCGGGGATGAGGGGTTTGTGCTGGGCATGGCCTATTCGACTCAGCGCGGCTATGCCCGCAACCACGCCTTTGTTGGCGAGCTGCGGATCGGCAAGGTCGCGGTTGAAATGGACATTCCCGAACTGGGCTTTGCCATCGAGATCGGCGAAGTCGAGTTGACCGAATGTGAGACGGTGAACCAGTTCCAAGGCTCAAAGACTGAGCCGCCACAGTTTACACGCGGCTATGGGCTCGTCTTTGGCCAGTCTGAACGCAAATCCATCGCCATGGCTCTGGTCGACAGGGCGCTGCGGTGGGAGGAACTGGGCGAGGACAATCTGGGCGCACCTGCACAGGACGAGGAATTTGTCCTGAGCCACTCAGACAATATTCAGGCAACGGGTTTCCTCGAACATATCAAGCTGCCGCATTACGTGGATTTTCAGTCCGAACTGGAATTGGTGCGCAAGCTGCGCCGCGAGGCCGAGGCACGGATTGCATCGAGGGAGGCTGCGGAATGAGCTCTGAACGCTTTGCCCTACAGGCTCGTCCTACGGTTCAAAAACCAGCCGCTGCCCTGATTGGGCGATTTCCTGCCGAAAGCTTCGCGCGAATTCACGATTTCAAGCGAATCCCATTCGCACGAAAGGTCGCGGGCCATGGCCCCGAGGCGCCACTTTGCGCGAAAATTGCGCCAAATAAAATAGAGCATAACCGCCAAAAAGAGCGAACAAATACCAAATACGTTCATAAAAACACCAGAAACAAAATAGCTACATCAAATGACTGAATATAACTTCGCATATCTGGACGAACAAACCAAGCGGATGATCCGTCGGGCGATCCTCAAGGGGTTGGCTATTCCCGGATATCAGGTGCCATTTGCCAGCCGAGAGATGCCGATGCCTTATGGCTGGGGTACCGGAGGCGTGCAGGTATCTGCCGCAACTTTGACCCCGGACGATACGTTCAAGGTGATTGATCAGGGCGCGGATGATACGACCAATGCCGTGTCTATCCGTAAGTTTTTCGAGAATACGGCGGGCGTCGCCACCACCGAGGAAACCGAGAAGGCGACGGTCATCCAGACCCGCCACCGCATCCCCGAGGCGAAGCTGCGCGCGGATCAGATTCTTGTCTATCAAGTGCCGATCCCGGAACCGCTGCGGTTTCTGGAACCGCGCGAGACCGAGACACGCAAGATGCACAGCCTCGAAGAATACGGGTTGATGCACGTGAAACTGTACGAAGACATCAGCCAGCATGGTGCGATCTCAACCGCTTATGCTTATCCTGTGATGGTCTCGGACCGTTATGTGATGGACCCGTCCCCCATCCCGAAATTCGACAACCCAAAGCTTGAGATGGACGCGATCCAGCTGTTTGGCGCGGGCCGCGAGCAACGTATCTACGCGGTGCCACCGCATACCAAGGTCGTCAGCCTCGATTTCCAGGACTACCCGTTCGAGGCCACCAAGGCCGACCATCCCTGTGATCTGTGCGGGGCCGAGGACAGCTATCTGGATGAAGTCATCATGGATGATGCAGGCACCCGCATGTTTGTTTGCTCGGACACTGATTATTGCCGGTCGCGCCGCGAGGCGGGCCATGTGGGCCGTTTGGCCAGAGAGGATGCCGCATGAAACGAGAAGATGTGCTTGGAATTGACCACCTTGGCCTTACGGTTTCGGACCTCGACGCCACGCGGACGTTCTTTGTCGATGCGCTGGGTTGGGAGGTCTTCGGCAGCAATCCGGATTATCCGGCGGTTTATGTAACCAATGGCGCGGCGAAGCTGACGCTTTGGCAGCAAAAAGGCAAGGGGCTACAGGGGTTTGACCGGCACAAGAACGTCGGGTTGCATCATGTTGCATTGAAAGTTCCCGATGAAGAAGCGCTGACTGCGGTTTTCGATGCGGTCAAAGACTGGCCTGCCGTCGCTGTCGAGTTTGCACCTGAACCCTCGGGTTCAGGTCCGAAACTCCATTTCATGATCCGAGAGCCGGGCGGCAATCGGATCGAGTTTTCATATGACCCAAGGTGAATGAAATGACACCGCTGCTGTGTGTACAGGATATCAGAAAATCCTACGGGGCCCGTATCGGCTGTACCGATGTGAGTTTTGATCTCTATCCCGGCGAGGTGATGGGGATCGTAGGTGAGAGTGGTTCGGGCAAGTCAACCCTGCTGAACTGTCTGGCGGGTCATCTGGAGCCGGATGCGGGGCAGGTGATCTTTGACACTCGTGCAGACGGTCCGGTGGATACCGTGACCATGTCGGAACCTGAACGCCGGATGCTGAGCCGCACCGATTGGGCATTCGTGCACCAACATGCGCGCGATGGCTTGCGTATGTCTGTCAGTGCGGGCGGAAATATCGGCGAACGACTGATGGCCGTAGGTGGCCGCCACTATGGCGATATCCGCGACAAGGCGATCGACTGGCTGGGTCGGGTTGAGATCGAAGTGGAGCGGGTTGATGATCGTCCGACCGCGTTTTCCGGTGGCATGCAGCAGCGCCTGCAGATCGCGCGGAATCTGGTGACCGGCCCCAGGCTGGTCTTCATGGATGAACCGACTGGTGGTCTGGACGTCTCGGTACAGGCTCGCCTGTTGGACCTGTTGCGCGGGTTGGTTCGGGAAATGGGGCTGAGCGCCATCATTGTCACCCATGATCTTGCCGTTGTCCGTCTGCTGGCGGATCGGCTGATGGTGATGAAAAGCGGTCATGTGGTCGAGGCCGGATTGACTGATCAGGTTCTGGACGATCCGCAGCATGCCTATACGCAACTGCTGGTGTCCAGCGTGTTGCAGGTATGAGGGCCGGGACAATGATTGAACTGAACAATGTCAGCAAAAGCTTTACCCTGCACAATCAGGGGAGCGCGGTGATCCCGGTCATGCAGGGCGCTACGCTCAGGGTTGAACCGGGTGAATGTGTGGCGCTGACCGGCGCGTCGGGGGCAGGTAAATCCACCTTGATGCGGGTGATCTATGGCAACTATCTGGCTGCCTCGGGCCAGGTTCTGGTCGGTGGTTTAGACGTCGCCAAGGCTGAACCGCGCGAGATCTTGACCCTGCGGCGCGAAACGCTGGGCTATGTCAGCCAGTTCCTGCGTGTTGTGCCCAGAGTGCCAACGCTTGAGGTCGTGGCCGAGCCGCTTCTTGCCGTTGGTTGCGATAAACAGAAGGCACTGGACAAGGCCGCGGGTCTGCTCGAGCGTCTGAATATTCCTGAACGGCTCTGGTCCCTTAGTCCGACGACCTTTTCGGGCGGCGAACAGCAGCGCGTGAACATCGCGCGCGGCTTTGCCCATGAATACCCGGCCATGCTGCTGGATGAACCCACAGCCAGTCTGGATGCGCAGAATCGCGAAACCGTCCTGTCTCTGATCCTTGAGGCGAAAGAGCGCGGAGCGGCGATTGTCGGCATCTTCCATGATGTTGACGGGCGGAAGCAGGTTTGCGATCGCGAGATCAACGTTTCGCAATTCACGCCGGGAATTGCGGCATGATGCTTGCCCCGGTCATAGCGGTTGTCGGTCCGTCAGGTGTCGGCAAAGACAGTGTGATTGAGGCGTTGGAAGCCCGCGCAAAAGGTATCCTGCGGCTGCGCCGTGTCGTCACCCGCCCCGAAGGCGAAGCGGGGGAAGATTTCAAACGGGTCACAGATGACGCGTTTCGACAGATGGAAGGTGAGGGCGCATTCGCGCTCAGCTGGCATGCACATGGGTTGCTCTATGGTGTGCCGAAAGAGATTGCGCAGCAACGTCAGATGGCGGAGGCAGTTCTGGTCAACCTATCGCGTGCTGTGTTGTTGCAGGCGCAAGAGATCTTTGGCGATCTGATTGTTATCTCGTTGACTGCAGACGCGAGCGTTCTAGAGCAACGCTTGTCATTGCGCGGGCGCGAAAGTGACAGCGAACAGGCGCGTCGGTTGGGCCAGGCCAAGACCCCTTTGCCTAAGGGGCTGGTCCGGGTGATCGAGGTCGACAATTCTGGTGCTCTGCAGGATACGGTGGCCATAATTTTGTCCCGCCTTCAGTTGGAAAGCGCATAGCGATGGATCAGGTGAAACCGTCCATCCTCGGCCTCGCCCATCAGGGCCAGATCCGCAATTCGAAAGGGCTTCGGCAAAAGCGGCCCCAGGTGGTTTTCCAGGGTGCGCTGGACCGAATCCAGCACGGGCTTGTCCAACCTACCGCTCAAGGTGATGTGAAACCGAAACGCGTTCAGCACATAAGGGTAACCCCATATGACCAGGTTGGCGTCCTGATCCGGTGTCAGTCTGGAGGCGCGGCGATGGTCAAGTTCAGCCGCCGACGGTGGGGACCGGAACATATCAAGCTCTTGAACACAGGCGGCGGCCAACGCGTTCAGCGCGGATGTGTCGCCCAGTGGTCGCAGGGCCAGAAACCGGCCAAGGCGGGCAATCTCAAGACCCTCCATCATGATTGCGCATTGGCTGGCAGCAAGAGTGGCGCAGGCCTCTTGCAACGCTGTGACGGATTGCCCCTCGCGCAGGCGGAACGGGGGTTTCATGGTCGCGTGCAGCCCGTATTTTCGCGGTACCTCCGTAACCGCAGCAACATCCACACCATCCAGCCCAGGATGGGCGACCGCGGTGCCAGCCTCCATGTCCCAGCCCAGCCAACGGGTTGCGAATTGCGTCCACTCCGCCGTGGCGGGTGGCGCAAAATAGATCGCGTATCGCGTGAATGTCACATTGGCCTCCTATTGCGTGGCCTTCCAATACCTCAAACTGTGTGAAGTTCAGATGACAGAAGAATTGATCCTTGCCAATGCCACGCTGATCCTGCCCGACGAAACCATTACCGGCAGCGTCCGGGTTCAGGGCGACAGCATCACCGAGATCGATACAGGCGCGGCGGTTCCAAGCGGTGCAATCGATTGTGAGGGTGACTATGTCAGCCCCGGTCTGGTCGAGCTACACACAGACAATCTGGAACGTCATATCCAGCCCCGCCCCAAGGTCGACTGGCCCCATGCGGCGGCAATTCTTGCCCATGACGCCGAACTGGCCAGCACGGGCATCACAACCGTGTTCGATGCGATGCGCGTCGGGTCGATCCCGACTGGTCCGCGCTACAACAAATACGCACGTGGCCTGTCCCGCGAGCTGTGGCAGTTACGAGAGCAAGACGCCTTAAAAATCAGCCATTTCCTGCATTTGCGGGCCGAATTGTGTTCAGAAACGCTGGTCGAAGAACTGGATGAATTCGGCCTCGAGGACCGTGTTGGGCTGGTGTCACTGATGGACCACACGCCCGGTCAGCGTCAATTCCGTGATATCTCAAAGCTCGAAAGCTATCTGAAAGGAAAGCTGGGGTTGGAGGGCAAGGAATTCCAGCAGCATGTCGCGGACCTCAAGGCGATGAGGGACAGGAACGGCGAAAAGCACGAGGTGGAAACCGTAAAAGCGGCCAAGCGTTTTGGGGCCATGCTGGCCAGCCATGACGACACCACCCGGGAACAGGTACATGTGTCAGCGGGCCACGGTATCCGGCTGGCCGAATTCCCCACTACCGTCGAAGCGGCGCGGGCTTGCCATGATCACGGGATCAAGGTGATGATGGGGGCGCCGAATGTAATCCGGGGCGGGTCACATTCGGGGAATGTCGCCGCCAAAGAACTGGCCGATCTGGGACACCTGGATATTCTGTCATCGGACTATGTGCCGGCCGCGTTGTTGCTGTCGGCGGCACGGCTGGGTGAGATTTGGGGCAACATGGCCCGTGGTCTGCGCACTGTCACGATGTCCCCGGCGCAGGTGGTCGGGCTGGATGACCGAGGCGAGCTGCGCGCAGGCGCGCGCGCCGACGTCATTCGGTTCCGGATGCGTGAAGGGGCGCCTGCCCTGAACGGAGTGTGGTCGCGAGGGCGACGTGTGGCCTGATCAGGCCCTGTAGAAAAGGTATCGGTCGGGTGCGATGGTCTCCGGTCCGGTGATCTGTTCAAACCCAACCAGTGGTTGGCCGGATATCAGCAGCCCACCGGGCAGCATGACCTGAGCGATCAGCGGGCTGAGCATCGCCGCCTCAGTCACATCATCCTGCTTGATACCGCGCCCGAAATCGTAATGTGCCAATGCTATTTTCGGGCCACCGGCTGCTAGTTTCTTTAACATAGGACCCGCTTCGCCCTGCAGAAAATCCTCTGCCGGAGGGGTGCTGGACGGGTGGCACTGTAAAACCCTGTCCATGACCCAGATGCGCCGGTCTGGTAGAATTTCACGTAGGTGATCATAGGTGCGGCCATTCCCCAAACCCATGTCCAGTATATCGCCGCTCGTATCTATAATCTGATCGACTGCCCAGTTCAGCCCGTCGCGTTGGGCCGTCAGGCGGCGCAGCATTGAATCCAATCGGCTCATTCGGGTCTCCGTGATTTATCGTTTTTTGGGGCGGTCCAGACGGTCGTCGGACCATCCAGAAACCGCGTCAGAAGGTCCTGCGTAAAGGACCAGATATCTTCATCATGCACCAGGTGATGCGTCAGGATCCCAAACGGCTCGGTATTGTCCGCAGGCCCTTCGCGCCTGTCCCGCAGCAGATCTGTGGCCTGAGCGATCAGCTTGTCCCGAGGGGCCAACCCCCGTGACCCGCGCCAGTCGATCGGGTCCAGATGCGTGTTGACCTGCATAAGGCCAGGTGCCGCTATCTTTGCCTTTCGGGGCGTCGCAGTGGACAGGATTTGATATCCCAGGCCCGGCAGTTCCTGCACCATTTTTGAGGCGATACGGTTCCACGGCGGCACGAACATTGGGCACAGCTTGTCGGGAAACAGGGTCTGTAGCCGGGTCAGCCCGGCCCGTGCATCGTTGCGTATGTCCTGAAAGGGGCGATGCAGTCGAAACTCTGATTTCTTCTCGTTTGTCGGAGCGTGGTTTTGATGGGCCCAGCCATGGACCACCGGTATCAATGCGGGCGAGCCTTCGACATGGGTAACCAGATCTTCATCTGCGTCACGCGGAATAATCGCCAGATGAACCGGCAGTTCCAGTGATGCGGACAGCGCCTCCAAACGTTCCAACTGTGGCGTGACACAGACCGCGTCATCATCCCTCCACCACAGCGGCAGAGACAGCCCGTCGCGTCGCCACATATCAAGCTCGGTCATCAGGGGGTGCCAATCACCGGTCATGGGCGTGATCCAAAAGTGATTGTACAATCTCGACAGATTTTGCAGCCCCGTCAAAACCCTGACCGGCACTTGGCCGCGCGGGGGCGGCCAGAACGGCCTCGACAGCCTGCGCCAGGGTATCTCCGGTCAACTTGTCGCTTGGCAATACGTCTATTGCGCTGAGCTTCGACAGGCTTTGGCCGCGCAAGGTCTGCTCGACTTCGCTTCCGTCGTCGAAGGGGATAAAGACCGAGGGTGTGCCAGACTGCAAGATGTCCAACGCAGTGTTGTAACCGCACATGCTGACCGACGCGGCGGCCAAGGGCAGCATTTGGCGAAAGTCCGGGCGCACCGGTTCTAACGTCACAGGGGCGTCGCCAGCCAGTTTTGTCAGGTGTTTTATACGTGCCGAGGCGTCCTGTCCGCCCACCAACAGGCGCCAGCGCCTGTTGGGCATCTTTCGTGCGGCCTCGATGGCCGCCTGAAAGATAGGCTCGCCCACCGACCCACCGCCAGCGCTTACCAGAATCTCACCTTTACCGATCCCTTCGGGATGCGGGGTCGGTGCCGTAGGGGCCACGAACCCGGTATAGAACAGGCGATGCGCCAGACGTTCCGAGACTGGCCAGCTTACACTCAGCGGGATCATGCTTGGGTCTGAATGGACAAGGACACCGTCAAAGAGGTCAAGAATGATTTCCTCGGTGCGCTGGGCTTTGGCAGGTTTGGACGGGGGCGCCAGTATGTCCCTGACAGATCCCAAAATAACCGGACGGGGACCCTGTGCGTGGGCCGCCTCCAACAGGGCGTCGAACTCATCCGCCAGAGATCTGCGGCCAAAGGGGTACAGCTCGGTGATCAGCACATCCGGGGCAAAGCTCCGCAGCGCCTCTGTCAGGGCAAACTTGCGAGCATCGAAATAGGCAGCATCTGCGACCTCATCCGAATGCGTCAGCAATCGCGTGAAATTGGTGCCGTCTGAGCGCAATGGCGGCAGCCCTAGCAAGTCGATCCCGGTATGGTCCAGCTGCGGCGCGGACATTCCGCCCGAGACCAGCAAGACCTTGTGACCCTCAGCGGCAAAGGCCCGGCCCAATGTAAGTGCGCGGCTCAGATGTCCGGTGCCCAGCAGATGGGTCACAACAATCATCACCCTCATATGCGGGTCTCCTGCCGGATCAAACGGATAGGGTCAGTTTCGGGGCGCATGGACTCCATGTCCACGATATAGAGGCGGTTGCGCTTGATCTTAAAGGGGGCGGGGCCGTCAAAATCCCATCCCCAGGCGCGGGCCAGAATGACCCGCATGATACCGATATGGCAAACGGCTACGGTATTTTCGCCAAGACTGGCAAGCCAAGGTTCCAGCCGCTGCCAAATTTCGGCGGGGCTTTCACCTCCGGGGGGTAGGAAATCCCAACCCCAATCCTCGATATGGCGATAACCGCTTGCGGGATCGGCAATGAGATCGGTGCCGTGCTGCCCCTCCCAAGCACCCCAGTTCATTTCCGTGAGGGCCTCGGACTTCAACGGTTCGCGCCCTGAAACCAGTTGTGCCGTCTGGGCCGCACGCGCCAAGGGACTGGACCAGACCGCAGCCTGATCCCAAGGGGAGGGCAGGGAATAGCATGCCAGTTCTGTCTGTGCCTGTTCATCTAATGGAATATCGCTGCGCCCCTGAATGCGCCCGGCGCGGTTCCACGCCGTATGCCCGTGGCGCAATAGGGCGAGCTTGCTCATGTGGATGCCTCCAGCAAAGGATCAACAGCCGTCCAGAACCGATCAGTTGCATCTGGCATCAGGTGGCGCGCGGCTATATATGCGGCCGATTGGCTGCCTTGAGAAGACCGCAGTGCCGGATTGTCCAGAAGAGTGCGCAGCCTTGCAGCCAGCCCCTTGGCCCCTTCAGCAACCGAAGGATAGTCGGACGGCATAAGCACATCCCGGACGCCCGGCCTGTCTTGCGCGACCACGGGGATACCATGTGCCTGAGCCTCTAGATAGATCATGCCATAGGCCTCATTCACGCCGGGCCAGACCATCAGGGATGCGGTAGCATAAGTCTTGCGCAGCGCGTCGCGATCAAGCTGCCCCAGAAACCGGACTTTCGTGCCAAACTTGGCCATCAGCGCTTCGATTTCGGCGCGGGCGGGACCATCGCCCGCAATAGACAGGGACCAATCGCCCTGCAGGTGGCGCAGTGCCTGTTCAAGCACCCGGTAAGAGGCCAGCTTGTCGCCGTGTCGCATCATGCCCACGGCCAGCATCGGGCCATCGCAGCTAGAGGCCTGCGGCAGCGAGGAGGCGGGAAGAAACGGTGGAAGCTCGACAAGCGCCTGATTTCCGAACTGCTCGCGTTCCAGCGTGATGAGGTCATTGGCGGTGTGATAAAAGATCACCCGGGCCGCGTCGCAGGCCTGATGGGCCGCTTGGGCAAACCCTGACCATGGCCCCTGAATGCGGCTGTAGGCACGGGTGCTTTCAAGCTGAACATAGGGTATGTTTCGCGCCGTACTTACACGGGGTCCAATCAGATCAGGGGCCTTGTAATAATTGTGATAGGTCACCCATAGTGCAGTGTCAGCAGGCAGGTCGCAGGTCAGGCGCAGCACCTCGGCATCAGCCTCATGGCGCAGCTTGGCCTGGACCTCTTTGTCGCCGTGCTTGTCGAATACGCGCAGGTCCGAGGCCAGATCCACCGCATCCCCTCGGGCTTGGATTGCCAGAAGAAGATTTCGTGCCATTTCCCGGTCCCCCGACGGCACCGGGCTGTTGGGGGATTTCATCGGGGCATAGAAGGCGATGCGCGGCATCAGCTCTTATGCGCGCCCAGCGCGCTTAACCTGGCAGACAAAAGCGCTATGCCCGGGTCCATGCGGAATTCGGCGATCAGGCGATCATAGGCAGCGCCCGCCATACCAGCAGCCTGCGCGGGGTTGGCCGCCAGCTGTGCAATCGCATTTGCCAGCGCGACCGGATCGTCATCCGTCAGGACGCCATGCGTGCCTGTCTCGATAAACTCAGGAATCGCAGAAACGGGGGTCGACAGGATCGGCAGATATTGCGAGGCGGCTTCCATCAACACATTGGGCAGGCCATCCCGGTCCCCATCTGCGGCGATCCGGCTGGGCAGAACAAAGAGGTCTGCTGTGCGCATCGCGGCGATGACCTCGGGTTGGTCACAGGCCCCTTTCCAGGTGATGCGCCCGGACAACCCGGCCGATGCGGCCCGGTTCTGCAAAGTATCACTCAGGCTGCCTCCGCCGATATGCGTCCAGTGCCAGTCAAGATCTTCCGGCAGCATGGCGAATGCATCAATCAGGCGATCAAAGCCTTTCTTTTCGACCAACCTCCCAACGGACAGCATATGAAAAGGGCTGTCAGCGGGGCGTAAGCCGCGTTCCGGCGGGGCTGGAAAGCGGCCCAGATCCAGCCCGTGATAGATCAGTTCAACCCGTGCCGGATCGTCGGCTAGGCTGCGCAGATGCTGGGCGCCGATCGCGGTGCAGGTTGCACCAAAAGCTGCTCCGTAAGTGTCGGAGTGCAACTTTTCCGATTTTTCCCAATCCGGTGACGTCCAGATATCTTTTGCATGGGCTGAAAAGCTCCACGGAAGGCCGCGCATGATCGCGGCATAGCGCGCGACCGACGAGGGCGTATGCATGAAATGCGCATACAGAACCTGTGTGCTGGCGGGCAATTCCGCAGCCAGAACGCTGGCCTGACCGAACCGACGGATGCGGTTATGCGTGGGATCGCGGCGCAAATCAGCGCGCCAGATCTTATAGGCCGCGCCGTATCCCGGAAGGCACTGCGCTTGTTCGCGGGCAGCCCATATGCGCTGAGGTTCTTGATACAGATATTCCGGCAGATATCGAACCTGGCCACGAAACCTGTCGTGCAGCGGATGCCGTTTCACATCGGTTGGATGACGCAGGGACCAGATGTCGAACTGATGGCCGGCCTCTTGCAGAGCAACAAGTTCCTGCGCGATGAACGTTTCGGACAGGCGCGGCCACCCTTTGACCAACACCGCCAGATTGGATGCGCCTGCGGTCATCCGGTTGCCCGTTCCTGTTCCTGATTCAGCAATACCTCAATGCGCCCGGTGACATAGTCCAACCCGTCCAGCAGGCCCTGTTCAATGGCCTGAGACGGCAATGGCTGATGTGGTAGATCGCGAATGGCACGGACCATGGAATCGGTTGTTAGCCCGTCACGGAACTCGTCCAACATCCGGATCAGTCCCAGATCCTCGGCGCGTGAGGCACGGATCCACTGTTCCATACGCGGACTTGTCCGTGGAACAATGACGGCGCGTTTGTCAAAGGACAGGACCTCGCAGAACGTATTATACCCGCCCATACAGACAACGCCAGCCGCGCCGTGGAACAGCGTTTCGATCTGGGATTCAAAGCCGACGGCGGTCACACGCCCGTTCAAGGCGGCCACACGGGTTTCGAATTCGTCCCGCAGATCACCAGACAGGAACGGGCCATAGACCAATACCGCGCGTGGTGACAGGTCGGGGTCCTTTTCGTAAGCCGAAAGAACCAGGTTCACCATCGCCTTGCCGTCCCCACCACCACCTGGGGTAATCAGGATATAGGGCTGTTCCGGTGGGGTACCGATTGGCCCCAGATCACGACGCAAATAGCCAGTCCAGTGAATGCGCGACTGGGCCGCGTGATTCAGAGGCAGCCCCTTGGTCGGATCATAGATCGAACGCAGCCCGTAAACCCAGATTTCATGATAGAATCTTTCAGTCGCTGCAGTTGCCTCTTTCCGTTCCCACTCTGCGGCCAGAACTTCGGGTTCATCCAGAACATCACGCAAACCCAGCACCAGTTTGGTGCGCTGCGAGAGCAACAGGTTTTCGAGTGTTGGCAATAGCTCGCCGCGGAACCCGGTGGGTTCTTTGTCTACGATCAGAATGTCCGGGTCGAACTGCTGAACGGCGGTCTGAATCAACCCCGATCGCAACTCGGTCACCTCGTCGATCCCCATCCCGATTGTCTGAGACGCGTATGACCCGTCCGCCCGTTTGGTCACGCCAGGCAGACGCACGTGGTCGACCCTGCGCGGAAATGTGAACCGGCCAGCGACGGGCGATCCGGTCAGGATCAGGGATGATGCCGTTGGATCCGCCTGCGTAATTGCGGCGGCCAGTGCACGAGACCTGCGCAGATGGCCCAGCCCGAACGTGTCATGGCTGTAGAACAGGATCCGTGGCGCGCGGCCAGTAGTATCGTTTTGTCTTCCTAGGCTCATGCCTTCGCCTGTCTTAAGTGTCTTGGTGTCGGTCCGCGCATCGGCACCTGTTAGCTTATCGTCTTTCACCCGTCTTGCCAAAGGGCCTTGTGACCCGCCGACTGGAAGGGACTGCATAAAACGTCAGCCATTCCTCTGGTAAGCCGCAAGGTGCCTTTTCGTTTTTGCGCAAAGACCTTAGCTGCTTGCCCGAAAGTGTATGCCCAGCCCGTCATATTCAGTTTTGAAGCGGATGAAAACATCCGATTCCAACTCATTGCACCCGGAACACGCCTGTGCACTTTATCGGGACCGCAGCGGCGCACAAATTGAAGTGTTCGGAAAGCTTCTGTAACCTGCCACAACATGCGACCCGGAAGCGAGAATTCATGAGATTTAACCTATTGGCTGCAATGGCCCTGTTCGTCTGGGTGGCTATGCTATCTCTGGGGTCGGAAGCGACGGCGCAGACTTCGCTTATACCCGGGTATGGCTCGGGGTCTGGCACGACATCCGAAGCAGATAAGGAAAGCGATCTGGCTGACGCGATCCGATCGGCCACCGAAGCGGGTGCAAGCGTCATCGTCATCGACAGCGCCGGTCAGCTTGTCTCATCTGGTGGCAATACCGCCTCGACGCACGACGATATCGCCCATGACCCGATGTCCGAAGGGTCACAGTTGATGAAGGCGCAAGAGCGGTTCTCGAAGTTCCGCGAGTCGATGGAGTCGCGCCTGCAGGCTTTGCCGTATTCGATCTTCGAAGTGCAATATGTTTTGCGAGAGACCAGCCCGGACGGCCGAATACAGACCTATGTCGAAGTGTTGGGCTGGAATATACTCTTCCTTCTTCTGGGGCGCTGGCTGTCGATAGAAATCTACGGCAAGCGTCTTGCAAAAAGGCTGGTGGTGGCGCGGTCAAAAGAAGATCCGCAGGGCTATCGCGAAAAAATGCCCTTTCTGGTCTTTCGCTTTTTCATGGGTGTTGGGGCCACGATCTTCGCGATGCTGATGGCCCTGATCGTGGGCTATCTGATCTTTGGCGAGGCTGAAGATCTTTCGATTCAGTTCACGACCACCGCCATATTTACGGCATTCTTTCTTGCACGCACAGTTTCCGATCTTTGGCGTATGGTGTTGTCTCCTTACCTCAGTCAGTACCGGCTGCCGCCCTTTTCCGACCGGGAGGCAAAACGCCTTTACGTCTGGGCCTCGGCAATCGCGACATATGATATCTCGGTGGTATTGTTTTCTACCTGGGTTGCGGATTTTGGTTTGAACTACAATGTCTATGCGATGGTCTATGGCGGCCTGACCATGTTTGGCGCCTTGGGCAATGTTCTGATGATTCTGTTCAACGCGCGCGCCATCTCGAACGCGATCCGAGGCGGGCGGTCAAAGGAACAGGTATCCTGGATTTTGCGCCTGATATCGATTGCCTGGGCGCCGGTTCTGGCAGTTTATATCGTGTTCAGCTGGTTCAAACTGGCTGTTGATCTGGTGCTTGAGAACGAGAATTCCATTCCGATTGTTGCCAGCAGCTATGCCATCTTCATGTCTGTGGTCATTGCCTATGGCGCGATGAACTATCTGCTTGAACGCTACTTCGTCCGCAATCGCCAGATTGAAGAGCTGAACGCAGAGACTGGTGTCGGTGTTGAAGAGGATGAGGTTCCTCAAACCCCGCAAGCGGAAAAGAGAAAGCACTCGATCGTCACCTATGAGGATCTGGCGCGACGTGTGGCCGGTATCCTGGCATTTGTCGTCGGGTTATATGCTCTGGTTGTGATCTGGAATCCTGACGCAAGCTGGAGCGAAGACCTGCCTATTGAACGGGCTCTGGACGTGATGGTTATCCTGTTTATGGGCTATATCTTGTTCCATTTCTTTCGTGTCTGGATTGATACCAAGATTGCTGAGGAAGAAGACGTAGCCGGTGGAGAGGTTGAACTGGGCGACGAGGGCGGGGAAGGCGGGCAAAGCCGTCTTGCGACACTGCTGCCGTTGTTCCGTGGCGCAATTCTGGCGGTTGTTGTTGTGACCATCGTTCTGATTGTCCTGATGGAATTGGGTATCAATGTCAGCCCGCTGTTCGCCGGTGCCGGTGTCGTGGGTCTGGCCGTTGGGTTCGGGTCGCAAACGCTTGTCCGGGATATATTCTCGGGCGCGTTCTTCCTGATGGATGATGCCTTCCGCAAAGGCGAATATATCGACATTGGCGATGTGAAGGGGACGGTCGAGAAAATCTCGGTCCGGTCGTTCCAGTTGCGGCACCATCTGGGCGCACTGAATACGATCCCCTTTGGCGAGATCAAGGTTCTTACCAACTATTCGCGTGATTGGGTGATCATGAAGTTGCCCCTGCGGGTGACCTATGACACCGATGTCGAAAAAGTGCGGAAACTCATCAAGAATTTGGGCCAAGAGCTTTTGAGCGATCCGGTGATTGGGGATAATTTTATCCAGCCGTTGAAATCGCAGGGCGTGATCGAAATGCAGGATTCGGCGATGATCATTCGGGTCAAGTTCATGACCAAGCCGGGCGACCAGTGGCTGGTGCGTAAGAAGGTCTATCAGGATATCCGCGAATTGTTTGCTCGCGAAGGGATCAAGTTTGCGCATCGTGAGGTGACCGTCAGGCTTGCTGACGGAAAAGAGGCCGAAAACCTGACACCGCAGGAACGCGAAGCGGTGACCGGTGCAGTGCATGCGGCCATCGACGAGGATTATCTGGACGATATCGGTCCTGGAGGCGACGATCGCTAGGGACCGCTCCCGCCTCTTTGGACTGCGTCTCTGACGAGACCCCTTCCAAAGCGTTGGGCCGGACCGCGCGGCTGCCGGCGAGGGCGTAGGCGTAGGGCTATGACCAGGTGGCGCTCGACGTGCCCAGTTTGCTTGCGGGCAGGTCCCACGACATCTGGGCCGGACCAACCGAGAGCGCGGGCTTCAACCTGTGGCCAGGTCCCCATCCAGAGGTTTCGGTTTTGGTCGTGAAATCCGCAGGAACCGAAGCGCCAATTTCTGTCTTGGTGTCGAACTTGCCTAGAATGGTCAGCAGGTCAGCCGTGCGTGCCAGCGACAATCGGGCCTGCATGATCGGCGCACCCATCGCGGCTTCGGACAATGCTGACAGGACGGCGGCAGCCATCAGATATCCAGTCGCGTGGTCCAGCGCCTGCACCGGCAGGGGTGTCGGCTTGTCTGCACCGGCCCATACCCGACCTGCATCGGCAATCCCGCTGCTCATCTGTACGAGGCTGTCAAATCCGCGCCGCGAAGACCAAGGGCCTTGCCAGCCATAGGCATTCAGCGTGACTTCTACTCTGTTCGGGGCAATCTCGTCCCGTTTGGCTTGGGTGAGGCCCAGCGCGTCCAATGCGCCAGGGCGGTAGCCATGAATGAAAACATCCGCCTGAGCCAGCAACGCGTG
Source organism: Ruegeria sp. CDSC042 (assembly GCF_059610745.1). Taxonomy (NCBI): domain Bacteria; kingdom Pseudomonadati; phylum Pseudomonadota; class Alphaproteobacteria; order Rhodobacterales; family Roseobacteraceae; genus Ruegeria; species Ruegeria sp. CDSC042. Next base: position 70,236 of record NZ_JBXWOF010000014.1, on the reverse strand, counting down.
AAGTGTCTTGGCACCTTCCGGCGATTTCAGGTCAAGATAGGCGCAGCGCTTGCCCAGGGAAATGTCCGGGATCACACCGGGTTCATCCCAACCCGGAGGATCAATGCGCAGGACCTCTGCCCCGAACCCCGCCAGAGTTCTAGTTGAAACCGGACCGGCCAGAACGCGGGTCAGATCAAGCACGCGCAGACCTGCCAGCGGGCGCTTGGCCGTTGCCTTTGGCCGGTCGCGAAGCTTAATCTGTCGGGGTTTGTGCCATCCGATCAGCGGGTCCCGTGAAACCGCGCGCCCCTGTGGATGATCCTGCCATTCCCCACGGCTGCGCATGGCGGCTGCCACACCACCCTCAGCCACGACAGCGTTTTCAAGATTGGCCGCCGACAAAGTTGCAACAGCCTTTGTAACCGCGTCCCGATCTCCTTTGACCTTCAGGACTTTCAGGGCGGCCGCACGGTGCTGAGGCAGGTTCGTGTGCAGCCTGATCCAACCATCATTGGCAAGGTAATCACCGGCGATACTGTCCCAGAGGTTGGGCATTTCCCAGCCATCGGGTTTGAAAGAATATCCGTACCAGAGAGACGCCAACCGGTGATCGACCAAAATCTCGGGCGGGCTTTGGGTCAGGTTCAGCGCGCCCATCAAGCGTGCCAGTTCCTGACCAACAGCCGCAAAGCTGGCGGTCGCCAGTTCGGAGACTGCATACACGCTGGGTCGCGCTCCGGTGCCGGTTGTCCGATACCCTTCGGGTGATGGCAGTACGGATAACAGCGTCATTGCTGATACGGATCCAGGCTGTCACGAAGCCCGTCACCCAGAAAGTTGAATGCCAGCACGATGACAATGATCGGCAGCATCGGGATGGCCGTCCAGGGGTAGATCTCGATCGAGGCAAGGTTCTGCGCATCGTTCAGCATCACACCCCAGCTGACGGCCGGGGCGCGCAGCCCAAGCCCAAGGAAGCTGAGCGCCGTTTCGCCCAGGATCATTGCCGGGATCGACAGGGTTGCCGATGCGATCAGGTGCGACATGAAGTTGGGTAGCAGGTGTTTGCGGATCACCCGGCCCGAGCTTGCTCCCATCATTTCGGCTGCACGTACGTATTCTTCTTCGCGCAGCGAAAGGAATTTGGCACGAACAGATCGCGCAAGGCCAGGCCAGTCGAGAATCCCCAGGATAATCGAGATGATGAAGAATACCGCGACCGGGCTCCAATTCGAGGGGACCGCCGCTGATAGCGCGAGCCAAAGGGGCAATTCAGGTAGTGAGCGCAGAATTTCGATTATACGGTTAATCACCCAGTCGATTCTGCCGCCAAAATATCCCGCAATCGAGCCGAACAGGATACCAAGAAAGAAGGACACTGAAATCCCGATCAGACCCACCGTCAATGACAGCTGGGCGCCAAAGAGGATACGGCTGAATACATCACGGCCCAGACGATCCGACCCCCATAGGAACAAAGTCGCGTCTTCAGGCGCGCAGAACAGATGCGTGTCCGACTTGATCAGACCCGCCAGCTTGTACTCGGCCCCTTCGCAGAAAAACTTGATTGGCCGCGGGGTGTCGGTGTCGGCGACAAACTTCCACTGGAAGGTCTCCAGATCCGCCTCGGCCACCATCGAATAGACATAGGGGCCGATGAATTCGCCCTCATGGAACCAGTTGATGCTTTGCGGCGGGGCATAGAGGTGCTCGTCATTACGTTCATTCGGGCCATAGGGCGCGATGAAACCCGCAAAGGGCAGCATGAGATAGCACAGCAACAGGAAGACGCCGGAAATCAGGCCCAGCTTGTGGGTTCGGAATTTGCGCCAGACCAGAATCCAGTTCGGAGCATCCAAATCGGCGCGCTCAAGTTGTTGCAGGGCGGCATCGGGATCGAATGGGGCGTCGTCGACATAGCGACCATCAGGATGTTGGGTCATGCTTCACGCCCCTCATATCGGATGCGAGGGTCCAGCATGACCAGCAGAATGTCAGAGATCATCGTACCGATCAGTGTCAGCAAAGCCACAAACATTAGGATGAAGGCGGACAGGAACTGGTCCTGGGTTTTCAGCGCGGTCAGCAATGTCGGGCCGATTGTCTGAAGGCCCAGAACAACCGATACCAGAACCGAACCGGAGACCATCGAAGGCAGCAGGTTTCCGATATCCGCGACAAAGGGGTTGAAGGCCACACGCAGCGGATATTTGGTCAGCATCCGCGACGGGGCCATGCCTTTGGCAATGGCGGTTTCCACATAGGGCTTGCCCAATTCATCCAGCATATTCGCCCGCAGCCGCTGCATCATGGCCGAGGCGCCAGATGTGCCGATCACAAAGGTCGGTACGATCAAATGGACGAGGATGGATTTCAGCTTTTCCCAACTCATCGGCAGCCCTTCAAAGGACGGGTCCATCAGGCCTCCGATTGGTAGGTTGAAATAGCGGTGCCCATAGTAGAACAGGATCAGTGCCAGTAGAAAGTTCGGCGTTGCCAGGCCCAAATAGCCCACAAAGGCCGAGGTATAGTCGATCCAGGTCCGCGACTTCGCGGCTGCAAGGACACCCAGTGGCAAGGCCACCGCATATACGAACAGGATGGCGGCCAGATTGACCACGACGGTCAGCCACAGCGTGTCGCCCACGATTTCTGCGACCGGGCGGTCAAATTCAAAGGACCAGCCGTAGTTGCCTTGCACCAGCCCATCGAACCCATGCGGGCCGGGCCAGAAACCGATCCAGATCAGATATTGTTCCCACATGGGGCGATCCAGCGCATATTCCGCGCGCAGGAATTCTGCCTTGGCCACACCCGCCGATTGTCCGGACGCCTGCAGTTCCGCGATCTGATTGCTGAGATAGTCGCCCGGGGGCAGGTTGATAATCACGAATACCAGAACCGACACCACAAGAAGGGTCAGCAGCATCGTGAAAAAGCGATAGACTGCATAGCGCAGCATGACCATGTGGCTGCTCCTGATCAGTCGGCGAAAAAGAATTCGTCCGGCCGGTGAATGCCGAAATGTGCGCCGGGTTCCCAGGCCCACATGGCCTGCTCGGGGACGTTGCGCAGGCGGTTCGATACGACGATAGGCTGAGGCGCACCGTTCAGAATGCCAATGGCATAAAGTTGGTCAGCGTGGATTTTCAGCATCTCATCCCATGCGGCCTTGCGTTCCTCATCAGTCGAGGCGACCTCCCAGTTATGGGCCAGTTCCATCAGGCGCTCGGCCTCAGGCATATCGGGTTTCTCGCCAACATCGCCTCCAGTCTGATAGTACTGCCCCCATTTTGGCCAGGCCAAAAACACCTGATCGGTAGGGGCAAGATAAGCTGGTGAGGTGTGGTGTTGCGGGATGCCGTCATCCCAGCCGAACCAGACGGACGCCATTGTGCTGCCGGCAAACACTCGGTTGCGCAGAATGTCCCTGTCCAATGGGCGCATAATAAGATCGACGCCAATGTCGCGCCATGTGTCCGTGACGATTTGCAAGGCGTTTTCGACCTCTTGCCGCTCACCTGCGGTTTCGATGACCAGCTCCATCGGGCGGCCATCGGGCAACAGTCGCGTGCCGTCTTTGTCGCGCTCGGTCAGGCCGGCCTCGTCAAGCAGCGCATTCGCCAATTCGATGTCGTACTGTGCCCATGCCTTTGCGTTTTCTTCGTTGAAGAAGGGCGAAGCGGGCAAGACCGACATCGCGGCGGGATGGGCCAGTTTGAAATACAGCGCCTGATTTATCGTTTTGCGGTCGATTGCCAGAGACAGCGCGCGACGAACACGCGCGTCACGCAAAACGGCACGCCATGCTTCGTCTTCGTAGTTCAGATTGGGGTAAATCGCGATCTGTGAGGCAACCCCGGTTTTCCACAGCAAGGTTTTGTAGTCTCCACCAGCCTCGCCCTTTTTCAAGATCGAAGCGTCGCGGAACGCCAGTCCGCGCCCTTGTAGATCGGATTCGCCAGCATTGGTTTTTGCAGCAACCAGACCCCCGGCCACGATCTCCATCTCGACCACGTCGATATAGGGAAGCTGCACCCCATGGCTGTCGATGCGATGAAAATAGGGATTGCGAACAAAGTTGTGACGGATCTTTTTGCCCGAACTTGCATTCAACCAGGGCTGCAAAGTTGGCAACTCGTGGTTGTCAAACTTGTAAAGGTTGTCGAGTTTGTTGTGTAAAGCTGCCCAGCTTTTGACGCGGGCATCTTCAACCTGAAAGGCAAGCTTTTCTGCGTCAGCGTATTTCTCGTGGTACTGTTTCAGGAACTCGGAAGGGCGGTAGATGAAAGGCGGGCGCGCTTGTGCCAGAGCCTGCAGGAAGCCGGGGTTGGGATCTTCCCATTCAAACACAACGGTCGTTTCATCGGGGAAGGTCACGGTCGGAGTCTTGCCTTCGACGATCAGAAAATCCGGTGGTCCCGACGGGCTGAGCAGTTCATTATTTGCCACATCCTCCCACCAGTATCGGAAGTCCTCGGAAGTGAACGGAGAGCCATTCGACCATTTGTGACCTTCACGCAGGTTGAGGGTGTATTTGCGGTTGTCGTCGTTCTGGAAGGATTCAAGCAGGTCTGGAACGACCTGATAGGTCTGGTCGAACCCAACAAGGCGGGCATATCCGTAAACCACCATCTGCCGGATGTCTTTGGACCGAGTAATCATTGTGCGCAAAGTGCCGCCCTGTTTGCCGAATTCCCTGCCTTTTGCAGCAAGATCCACAATCAGGGGTTCGGCGGGAATTCGGTCCTGTATGGGCGGAAGGTTCCCCGCATTCACTTCGGTTTCCCAGAAAGTACTTTCTTGCAACTCGGGCATGTCTGCCGTGGCGGGCAGGGCCCATGTTGCGGCCAGCGCAACGGCCAGTAACAGCGGGCGAGTGGTCTTAAACATGGCATCGTACCTTATGGCCGGGCTCCATCTCTACCAATGAAGGTACCACGGAGTCGGTAAATCGGAAGGCGTCATCCCAACTGTCAGGTGAACCAGCACCCAAAGCAACCAAATTCAGGTCGATGGGGCGGTTGATGTCGGGCTCTGGTTGCGCAGCAATCAGTGCCTTGGTGTAAGGGTGACGAGGGTTGTAAAACAGTGTCTCGGGCGGGGCCTGTTCCACGACAAGCCCACGACGCATCACAGCAACTTCGTCGGCAATGCGTGCAACAACCGCAAGGTCGTGCGAGATGAAGAAATACGACAAATTCAGGCTGTCCTGCAAATGTTCCAGCAACGTCAGGATTTGTTCCTGAACCGATACGTCCAGAGCCGAAGTGGGTTCGTCACAGACAATAAGCTGAGGGTCGAGCATCATTGCGCGGGCAATCGACAGGCGCTGTCTTTGGCCGCCGGAAAAAGCATGGGGATAGCGTTTCAGCATATCGGCGTTCAGGCCAACACGTGTCAGCATCTCGGCCGCTTTTTCGCGCTGCTCGGCGGTCGATCCGATACGATGAATCTCCAACGGTTCGGTCATCGCATCCTGAATGCGCATGCGAGGACTGAGCGAGCTGTAGGGATCCTGAAACACCATCTGCGCCTTGCGCTGAAACGCGGTGCGCTGGGTCCGCGTCATCTTGTGAACGGTGATCGCTTCTTCATCGGGGGAGGTTCGAAACAGAACCTCTCCGCCCGGATCAGGCGGCTCAGCCCCTAGTGCGATGCGGGCGGCCGTAGTTTTGCCCGAGCCGCTTTCGCCGACGATCGCCAGCGTCTTGCCCCGCGCGAGGTTCAGATCGACTCCGCGGCAGGCATGGATCAGGCGTTCGCCCTGCCAGCCCTTGCTGGATCGCATCGTATAGGTTTTCGACACGGCCTTCATCTGAAGGATCAGATCTTCGTCGGGCATCGGGATGCCAACCGCATCCTGATCCGGAATCTCGGGCGCGGCGTTGAACAACTGTTGGGTATAGGGGTGAGCAGGGCTGGTCAGGATCGGTGCCGCAGCTCCAGCCTCCATCACGCGGCCTTTGTGCATGACCACGACCTGTTCGGCCATATTGGCGACGACCCCCAAATCATGGGTCACAAGGATCAGTGCCATTCCCGTTTCACGCTGAAGCTCTTTGATCAGCCCCAGCACCTGGGCCTGTGTCGTAACGTCCAATGCTGTCGTCGGCTCGTCCGCGATCAGTAATTCCGGTTTGGAAACCATGGCCATAGCGATCATGGCGCGTTGGCGCATCCCGCCGGACAGCTCGAACGGGTAAGAATCATAGGCGCGCTGAGGGTCTGGAAAACCCACGCGTTCGAACTGTTCCAGAACCGTTTTGCGGGCCTGTGCCTCGGAGGCATTGCGATGCAGCCAAAGAACTTCGCTGACCTGATTGCCAATTTTGTGCAGGGGAGAGAGCGAGCGCATCGGCTCTTGAAAGATCATCGAGATCCGATTGCCACGAATGCCGCGCATCTGACGTTCGCTGATCTGGGTCAGTTCCTCCATGCCTTTAGAATCATTCAGAGTAATCGTACCGCTTCGAATTTGGGCTGCTCGGGGAAGAATGCGTAAAGCAGCCCGGCATGAGATCGTTTTCCCCGACCCTGATTCACCCACAAGCGCAAGTGTCTGTCCCGCTTCGACGTCGAAGTTGACGCCTTGAACCACAGACTCTCCGGCACCAAATCCGATGCTGAGGTCCCGGACAGACAACAACGCAGTCATGCGGGTATTCCACCCGTTAGGCCGTAGCTCGGCATAGGCTTGATCAACTCCCTGTGTTTTTTGTCGCAGTTTCGCGCGGTTGTGCCTGTATAGTCAAACCCGTTCTTAGGGTGAAATGTCGCGAAAACGTGAAACTGAGGCCGATTTGCCTACACAATGCCTTGAGGATTTGTCATCACATGCGATGTCGGTCACAGGTTATGTGTCGTCAAATATCAAGGAGAGATTTCCCAGTGCCCGATCCCCAAAGCCGTCTTGACCTGTTCATCGACCGTATGGTGTCGCAGCGTGCCTGCCTGGACCATGCCATTGCACAGACAAGCACCATGTCCGGTCCGGTGTTCGAGCTGGGATTAGGGAATGGTCGTACTTATCATCACATGGTTCAGTACATTCAAAACCGTCCGGTCTATGTGTTCGAGCGCGCCGTGGCCTCCCATCCGGACTCTACCCCGCCCGAGGATCTGGTGATTCTGGGGGATGTGCGTGAGACTCTGCCTGCGGCGCTGGAACGGTTTGGGGCGACGGCCAGTTTGATCCATGCGGATCTTGGCGGCCATAACAGGGACAAGAACGATGCTTTCGCGCGGTTGGTTTCCCCCCTGATAGAACCGTTGTTGGCAGAAGGTGGGCTGATGGTGTCCAGCGACCGGATGTATTTCGAAAACCTGACCGAAATCCCGCTGCCTGAACATGCGGTGGACGGACGTTGCTTTATCTACCGCCGCTAAGCGCGAGAAGGATACCAAATGCTTTTCTATGATTGCACGACCGCTCCAAACCCGCGCCGCGCGCGCATGTTCATCGCAGAAAAAGGGCTGGAGATTGAAACGCGCAATATCTCGATAGCAAAGGCGGAACAGTTGGATGGCGCTTTCCTTGCGGTAAACCCCAATGCGACGATCCCTGTTCTGGTGACGGATGAGGGTGCAACGCTGACCGAAAACCTGGGCATTGCCGCCTATCTTGAGGCGCGCTTTCCCGAACCACCTTTGATGGGACGTACGCCAGATGAAAAGGGGCTGGTCCTGATGTGGAACAGCATTGTCGAGCAGCAGGGTGGAGTGCCTATTGCCGAGGCTCTGCGCAACACCCATCCAGCGTTCAAGGATCGGGCGATTCCAGGCCCTGCGAACTATGCCCAGATTCCCGAACTGGCTCAGCGCGGCACGGCTCGGGTGGGCCGGTTTTTCGATTTGCTTGAAACGCGGCTGAAGGATAGCGCGTTTGTTGCGGGGGCTGAGTTCACGCTGGCCGATATCTCGACCTTTGTGTTCGTTGACTTTGCCCGCGTGATCAAGATGCGGATTCCACAGGAAAATACCGCGACGCTGTCTTGGTTCGACAAGATCGCATCGCGTCCAAGCGCACAGCTTTAATGCGTTGAAATTGAGCTGTCTGAACTTGCTCACTTGCACTGTACAGAAATGTCTAGACAGATGTGAACAGTATCACTAGCGTCTCCCTCGAGTCATGCAGGGGAGAGCATAATGAAATCTCAGTATCGCGTTGTGGTCATCGGTGGCGGCGTTGTGGGCGCCTCGGTTCTGTATCACTTGGCCAAATTCGGCTGGTCAGATGTGGTCATGCTGGAACGGCGGCGATTGGCGTCGGGATCGTCCTGGCACGCGGCGGGCGGTATTCACGCGCTGAACGCGGATCCGAACATGGCATCGCTGCAGGCCTATACAATCGACCTTCTCAGCGAGATCGAAAAGGAATCCGGGCAGAATATCGGCCTGCACATGACTGGTGGTCTGACTTTGGCTGGAACGCCCGAGCGGTGGGAGTGGCTGCAGGCCAACTATCGTATCTTCCAGTCCATCGGCATCGATGATTGCGAGTTGCTGACCCCACAAGAGGCGCAAAAGCGCTGCCCAATCATGTCGACCGACGGCGTGTTGGGCGCGATGTGGGCCGATCGAGAGGGCTATATCGACACGACCGGTACGGTTCAGGCCTATGCAACCGCCGCCAAGAAACGCGGTGCCGAGTATTACGAGGAGACCAAGGTCGAGGAATTGATCCAAACCGATGATGGTTGGCAGGTCGTGACGGACAGGGGCACAATAACTTGCGAGCACGTGGTCAATGCCGCGGGGCTTTGGGCCAAGCAGGTCGGGCGCATGGCGGGGGTTGAGCTGCCAGTGTCGCCGCTGAAACATCACTATCTGATCACGGATACAGTGCCCGAAGTGGCGGCGGCGGATTTTGAGATGCCAATGACCGTGGACCTCGAGGGGTTCACCTATATGCGGCAAGACCAAAAGGGCGTTCTGGTCGGTATCTATGAGGTCGACCATGAACATTGGGCCATGGACGGCGCTCCGTGGAATTATGGCGAGGAACTGTTTCAGGAGCAGCTTGACCGGATTGAGAATGAACTGACGCTGGGCTTTGAACGCTATCCGTCGATCCAGAATGTCGGTATCAAAACCTGGGTCAACGGGGCGTTTACATTCTCGCCTGATGGTAACCCGCTGGTCGGGCCGGTTCCAGGCAAACGCGGGTATTGGACCGCCTGCGCTGTCATGGCCGGGTTCCTGCAGGGCGGCGGCGTTGGCAAAACGCTGGCTGAGTGGATGATCCATGGCGAGCCCGAGGCCGATGCATGGCCGATGGACATTGCCCGCTATGGCGATTTTGCCCAGAACAAACGCTATATTCGTGAAACCACCGGGCAATTCTATTCCCGCCGTTTCGTGATGACTTATCCGAACGAACAGCTGCCTGCCGGTCGTCCGCTGAAGATGGCGCCAGCTCATGACGCGATGACTGGAGCGGGATGCAAATGGGGTGTCAGCTGGGACCTTGAGGTGCCGCTGTACTTCGCGCCGAAAGGGTTCGAAGAAACGCCGACCCTCAAGCGATCAAACGCGCATGACATCGTGGCCAAGGAATGCAAGGTGATCCGCGAGGGCGTCGGCCTGATGGACATCTCTGGCTTTTCCCGGTTCGAGGTCACCGGGCCAAATGCCGAGCTGTGGCTGGATCGCGTGATGGCTTCGAAACTGCCCGCGCCGGGACGGGCCAAGTTGGCACCAATGCTGGGTGAGAATGGGCGGCTAAAAGGGGATCTGACCGTTCTGAATTGGGGCGATGGCACCTGGTGGATCATGGGCAGCTATTACCTGCGCGCCTGGCATATGCGCTGGTTCGACGATCATATGATCGACGGAGTCGAGGTTCGCGATCTGGGCGAGGAGTATTGCGGGTTCGGTCTGGTCGGGCCAAAATCGCAGGAGGTAATCGAAAAACTGGCCGAGCAAGACATCTCCGGCCTGAGATTCATGGGCTGTAGTGATTTTGATATCGGTCTTGTCAGGGCTCGCGTTGCGCGCATGTCAGTCACAGGTGAAAAAGGCTATGAGATCAACTGCCGCTATGGCGATCACATCAAGCTGCGTCGGATGTTGCTTGAGGCCGGGGCTGATGAGGGCATTCGTGAATGTGGGTTCAACGCGATGCTGTCCACGCGGCTTGAGAAAAGCTTTGGCATCTGGTCGGCTGAATTCACTCAGCTTTACACGCCGGGCATGACGGGTATGGATCGCTGGATCGATTGGGACAAGGATTTCGTCGGTAAAGAGGCCGCCTTGGCCGAACGCGATGGCAATGGTCCTGCGCAGGTTCAGGTGACGCTTGAGGTCGATGCTCTGGACGCAGATGCCAGCGGATACGAACCTGTCTGGTCAGGGGCAGAGCACGTGGGTTTTGTCACCTCGGGCGGCTATGGCCACTACACTGGCAAGTCCCTGGCGATGGCGCTGGTCAATCGTGACAAGGCCGCACCAGGCACTGAACTGTCTGTCCATGTGGTTGGGGTCGAACGACCTGCGCGGGTCATCGCGCCGTCGCCCTATGATCCACAGGGCAAAGCGATGCGGGGTTGAGCGTGTCGGCCAGCGATCAGGGACGCAGGCGCAGACGGCGCGGCGTGGATGCCGCGCCGCCGCCCGGTCGGGATATCAACTATCGCCAGCTGAAAAATCCTTTTCCACTGATGGAGGTCTTTCCCGCAGACCAGATCGCCGACATGCACGAAACCGCGCTGCGCATCTTGCAAGAGCTGGGTGTGAAAGTTCTGCTGCCCGAGGCGCGGAATATCTTTGCCAAAGCCGGCGCGCGCGTAGATGCCGATAGCGAGATGGTCTATATCGGTCGCGATATGGTCGAGGCTGCGGTGGCCTCGGCGCCGAAATCCATTGCCTGCCGGGCCGGTGCTCGGCAGAGGGATTTCACATTGGAACTGGGTAGCCTTGTGTTTCAACCGGGGGCAGGGGCCCCCAATGCCACCGATCTGGTGCGCGGGCGTCGCCCGGCGACGGGGCAGGATTATCTGGAGTTCCTGAAACTCACCCATCATTTCGACGTCTTTCAAATGATCTCGCCGCAGGTCGAACCGCAGGATGTCCCAACCCCTCTGCGGCACTATTTCACCACGCAGGCGCAGATGGAGCTGACAGACAAGTTCCCATTCTTCTTCTCGCGCGGGACACCGCAGGTGATGGATTGCTTTGAGATGCTGACGACCGCGCGGGGCCTGTCGGATGACGAATTTAGGACCCACCCGCACAGCTATACGATCATCAACACGAACAGCCCGCGCACGCTGGACATTCCGATGGCGCAGGGGCTGATCGACTTTGCTCGGCACGGGCAGATGTCAATCATCACGCCCTTCACGCTGATGGGGGCGATGGCACCGATCACGGTGGCGGGGGCCATCACCCTGTCCCATGCCGAGGCGTTGGCCGCACTGACCCTGACGCAATTGGCACGTCCCGGTGCGCCTGTGTGCTATGGCACTTTCACCAGCAATGTGGATATGAAATCCGGTGCTCCGGCCTTTGGAACGCCCTCGCATTTTCAGGCCTCACTGGCGGCCGGGCAGTTGGCGCGGCATCTGGGCCTGCCGTGGCGCTCGGCTGCGGGGTCGGCTTCAAACATCAATGATGTGCAGGCGGCAAATGAAAACCAGTTTGGCCTGTGGGGGTGCCTGATGGCCGGGGCGACGGTGATCATTCACTCGGCGGGATGGCTAGAGGGCGGATTGACCGTGTCCTTTGAAAAACTGGTCTGCGACGCCGAAGTGCTGAACATGGTGGCCGAGCTCTGCACCGGGGCGCAGGCTGGCGAGGCTGAAATTGGGTTCGACACCGCGCTAAGCGAGGTCGAGCCCAGCGGACATTTCTTTGCATCCAGCCAGACGATGGACCGCTATAATACCGAATTCTATGAGCCGCATGTCCATGATTATGCCAATTTCGGCACCTGGGCCGAGCGTGGATCGTTGGACGCAAACAGTCGTGCGACCGGTGTATGGAAGGAGATTTTGGCCAATTTTCAGCCACCTGAGCAAAACAGCGACCAGATTGGCGCGCTGAAGGACTTTATTGCCAAACGTACCGAAGAGGGCGGCGCGCCGCCGGAGAGTTAAATGAATACGAAACCCATCCTGCACCGGGACGACCCGGAAGCTGAACCGCTGATCGGAAATGTCAAGGTCACGCGCGACGACTGGCTGAACGTGGCGTTGGATGTGCTAATCTCGGACGGGGTCGATCAGATCAAGGTGATGAATCTGGCGGAACGGATGGCCGTGTCTCGGTCGTCCTTCTATTGGTACTTCAAATCGCGCCAGGAACTGCTGGATGCTCTTCTGGCACGGTGGCAGGCCACCAATACCGCGGCATTGGTCGCGCAGGCCGAAGCTCCGGCAAAGACGATAACCGGTGCGGTGTGCAATGTGCATCGCTGTGTCGTCAATACCGACCTGTTTGACACCGCGCTGGATTTCGCGGTGCGCGACTGGGCGCGCAAATCGGGCAAGGTGCGGCGCGCGCTGGACCAGTCTGACGCCCGACGGTTGCTAGCGCTGCACGCCATGTTTGCCCGCTTTGGCTATTCCGAGGTCGAGGCGGAAACCCGTGGGCGCGTGCTGTATTACATGCAGATAGGATACGATCTGGCGCAGCTGAATGAACCGATGTCCACACGGATATCAATGGTGCCGCATTATCTATATGTCTTCACCGGGGTCGAGCCGAGGCCAGAGGAAGTAGAAGAATTCAGCGCCTATTCGCGCCATCACTGGAAAGGAGAGCCATCATGAGTCAACCAGATGCAATCATCATCGGAACCGGTGTGATCGGGGCGGCCATCGCATTTGAAATGGCCAAGGTCGGGTGGAAAACCGTATCTCTTGACCGAAACGCTCAGGTTGGCCATGGCTCAACCGCCGGATCCTGCGCGATCATTCGGATGCATTATTCCACCTTTGACGGCACGGCATTCGCCTGGGAAGGCTATCATTATTGGCGCGACTGGGCCGAGTATCTTGGCCTGCCGCAAGGCGCCGATCTGGCCCAATTCCGCGAAACCGGCTGTCTGGTCATGAAGACCGAGGCGAACGGGCTGCTGGAAAAACACATGAAGAACAGCTCCGCGCTGAATTGCCCGTTCGAGGAATGGTCCCCCGAACAGGTCACCGACCGGCTGCCGGTCTATTCGCAGGACAGTTTTGCCCCCGCTCGTCGCATGGATGACCCCGAGTTTGGGCAGCCCAACGGACGCAAGATGCAAGGCGGCGTTTACTGGCCTCAGGCCGGGTATGTCACCGATCCGGCCCTATCCGCACAGAACCTGATGGATGCCGCCAAACAGCACGGGGCCGAAGTGCGGACCGGGGCCGAAGTGGTCGAGATTTTGACTGATGACGGGCGAGTTTCTGGTGTCAGGTTGGCATCGGGAGAAGACATTCATGCGAAAGTTGTGGTTAACGTAGCCGGGCCGGGTTCGGCCATCATCAACGGGATGGCAGATGTTCTGGATGACATGACCATTCAGACCCGCCCCTTGCGCCAAGAGGTCGTTCACGTCCCTGCGCCCGAGGGGTTTGACTTTGAAAATGACGGGACAATCGTGTCGGACAGCGATATCGCCTGCTATTGCCGGCCAGAGCATGGCAACCACATCCTGGTGGGCTCGGAAGACCCCGAATGCGACCCACATCAATGGTGCGAAGATGACGTAACCTATAATCGTGACTTTACCGACCAGTGGACGACGCAAGCGATGCGCTATGCCCAGAGAGTGCCCAGCCTTGGCATCCCTTCCAAGACCCGCGGTGTGGTCGACCTGTATGATGCGTCTACGGATTGGATTCCGATCTATGACAAATCCAGCCTTCCCGGTTTTTATATGGCCTGCGGATCCAGTGGAAATCAGTACAAGAACGCGCCGATTGCAGGCAAGATGATGACGGCGCTGATCGGGTATTGCGAAGACGGGGCGGATCATGACAGTGCGCCGCTACAATTTGAACTGCCCTATATTGGACGCACAATCGACGTCGGTTTCTATTCCCGCAAGCGCCCGATCAACAAAGAAAGCAGTTTTTCCGTTTTGGGCTAGCCGACACGTCCTGATGCACTAGCATTCACGGGATCGAGTTGAGCCCGGACGCATAATGACCAAATCGAAGAACAAGGTTCTGATCCTCGGCAGTGCCCCCACCGCGCTGCGTGCGCGGGACTGGGCGCGTACGCCGTTCACGCATATCGTCGCTATCAACAATGCCTGGCGGGTCCGCGCAGACTGGGATTTTCTGATCCACCCCGAGGATTTCCCGACCAAGAACATGCCCACATCTGTCAGTGACATTCAGCGTATAGTCACTGCAAATGAATACGTTCCGATACAGAACGATTTCGGTGGGTTTGTCTATGCCGGGGGTACGATGGCCTTTACCGCCGGATACTGGGCTTTGTCTGCATTACAGCCCTCGGTTCTGGCTTATTGCGGTTGCGATATGATCTATTCCGGACAGGGTCGGACACATTTCTACGGCAACGGAGCCGCAGATCCGTTGCGACCCGATGTGACCTTGCGACTGCTCGAGGCGAAGTCGGCGCGACTAGGGTTGTTTGCTGCAGCGCAGGGCTGTCGCACAGTGCGATTGTCCGAAGGGCCAAGCCGACTGGTTTACCCCTCGGTCGACAGCGAAGATTTGTCTTCGGTCGAGATGCCTTCTACATCGGGGATGGCTGAGATCATACGGTCGGAGTCGGATCTTGGATATTTCGTGGAGTCTGGCCGGTACTGGGAGGTTGAGACCGAGTTCGACCCGCAGAAGATTGATGCCTTGGACCAGCGGTGGCTATCGCTCTATCCATCGGCCTCTCAGCTCTGAATTGCTGTGGTATTTCTGGTTCAGGCCGCGAATGTCGCCCAGGCCCAGACCATTGCCACATAGGTCAGATTATGCATGCACTGATCCAGCCCGGCTGCCCGCCAAAAGGCTGCCTGAGTCGGCATAAGCTGTTTTTTGTCGGAATAGCTGGCTTTGGCAAAATCGATGTTGAAATGAACTATCCACTCGAGCGCGGCAATGATCAGGATAAACGGCAGCGGAGCGCCGAAAACCAAAAAGACCAATACCGAACCAACAACATGCACAGCAGCATGTTGCGCGCGTCCCCAGTGAAAATACTCACCCCGGCCTGACAGCATCTTGGGCGTCTGGAGGTAAAAATCTGCAAACATATGTTTGATCTGCAATAAGCAGAGCATCAATAACACAGTGCCTAATGTGGCAGGCAAAAGACTCCTCCCGATATCGTCCTAAAGCGAACAGTAGGGGCTAATGTGAGGTTGCGCAAATGAACTTGTTCACATTCGGCAAATATCTGTTCAATTCGGAAACTATTTGCGTCTGCAGGCTTGATTGCGGTAAATTCAGGCTGTTGAATTTACGAGAATTTCGTAAAGACCGGGTCAGTGATCCGCAGCAGGGGCAGGTTCCATAGAACGCACGATTTTCCGTTTTATCTGGAAATATTCAAAGCGCGACCAGCTAATTTTGCTGGCCGTAACCACGTCTTTGTTTCCGCTGCTTTACCTGACGCTGGAACTGCCCAAGCGCATCATCAATGACGCGATCGGGGCTGCGACCCCTGTTGTTGATGTGCTGGGCTACAGCCTGTCGCAAACGAATTTTCTGATCATATTATGCATTGGGTTTCTGCTCGCCGTTCTGGCGCATGGTTTGATGAAAATGCGCATCAACACCATGAAAGGCGTCCTGAGCGAACGGATGCTGCGCCGATTCCGGTATCAGATGATCAGCCGCGCCTTGAGATTTCCGCAACCCTATTTCGAACGGGTCAGCCAAGGCGAAATGGTGTCGATGATCACCGCTGAAAGCGAGCCGATGGGTGGGCTGATGGGCGATGCGATCAGCCAGCCGGTATTGCAGGCGGGACAGATGATCACGATCCTGTCCTTCCTGTTCCTACAGAGCTTTTGGTTCGGGCTTGCTGCCGTTTCTCTGATCCCGTTACAGGCCTGGTTGATCCCAAAGCTGCAGCGCCAGATCAATCTGTTGAACAAAAGCCGCATCCAGGAAGTGCGCGTGCTGGCTGCACAGATTGGTGAAAACGCAGCAGGTGCGTCAACGCTGCGGGCAAATGGTGGCTGGCGGTATCGCCGGGCAATGATCTCGGATCAGCTGGGCCGGTTGTTTGAAATCCGCTTCGATATCTACCAGAAAAAGTTCTTTATGAAGTTCATCAACAACTTCATTTCGCAGCTTACCCCATTCCTGTTCTATCTGGTTGGCGGCATTCTGGTCTTGCAGGGCTCGGTCTCGTTGGGGGCGTTGGTTGCGGCTTTGGCGGCTTACAAGGATCTCAGTTCGCCTTGGAAAGAGTTGCTCACATATTACAACCAGACACAGGATATGTCCTTGCGCTGGGATGTTGTGATCGAACGCTTTGCGCCCTCTGGAATGCAGGACGAAAGTCTGTTCGAAGGCGAGCCCGACAAACATCCCAGGCTGGACGGGGATATTGTTCTGAAACATGCATCTGTTCGTGACATGGACGGGAATCTGGTTCTGGACGACCTCGATCTGACATTCCCAGGCGGTAAAACCATCGGAATCGCTGCGCCCAGCGAAGAAGACCGGCGCGCGGTTTCGGAATTGCTGACCCGAGAGATCCTGCCCAGTTCCGGCAGGGTAACGGTCGGGCAGGAAGATTTGTCAAAGCTGCATCAGGGAGTCATTGCTGCGCGGATCGGTTTTGCCTCATCGCGACCGGTTATGTTCCAGGGAACATTGGGCGACAATGTGATGATGCCGATGCGTCTTCGTCCTCTGTCGACAGAATCAGACGACCCCGGCTTTGCTGAAACAAGACGAGCGGGCAACAGTACCGACCCGTTTAGAGTTGATTGGCTGGACCCGTCGCTGGCTGGTTTGAACACCGTGGAAGACCTGCGCGACTGGTGGTTACAACTGATCGACGGTCTTGGTTCGGGCGCTGCCCTGTTTCAGCGCGGTGCTGAACAGACATTCGAAGCCAACGAGCACCCCGAGTTGGTCAGAAAACTGGTTGAACTACGGCCCAAAGTTCAGGAGGCAGTGGTCAAGGCTGGGCTGCAACAGCAGGCTCTGGTCTTTGATCGCAACAAGTATAATGCGGCTTTGCCGGTTGCGGAAAACCTGCTTTTCGCGACACCCTGCGTTCCGGTCACTCAGGAAATACTGACCCGTCAGGGCGTGTTTTTGGGGCAGCTGCGCGAGCTGGGCTTGGACGAAACCCTGGTCAGCCTGACGCGCGATGTCATAGATATGTTGCGCCAGATCTTTGGGTTGGACGGCACGGACCACCCGTTGTTCCGCAAGCTTGGCTTGCAGGCAGAAGTCTACGAAGCCGCCGTCGAACTGGTAGAGCGCACCCGAAACGAAGGTGTCAGCGGTCTGGATGATGGGCAACTGGCCAACCTTTTGGCGGTTCCGTTTGTCATCTCGGCTGAACAGATTGGTCCCGCGTTTACGGATGAATTGAAAAACCGCATACTTGAATTGCGGCAAAGCCACTCCGAAAAACTGCTGCAACATCTGAATGATGTCTTCGTACCGCTGAAGGAAACCGAGTTTGCCCCCGGTCTGACCGTGATGGAGAACGCTTTGTTCGGTAAGGTCAGCCAGATCGGCGGCGCGCGATCAGATGAGGTCCGTAAGCTGATCGTTGATGTCCTTTCTGAAAACGGAGCCCGACCTTTGGTGGTCGAGCTGATTTACGATGTACCGGTCTCGCTGGGCGGGCAGAACCTGCCTGCGGTTTTCGCCGAACCTTTGGCCTTTACGCGGGCTACGATCAAGAAACCCGACATTCTGATCCTTGATAATGCCTTGGCAAGCTATGACATGGAAACTCAGATTGCGGTCTATAAGAACCTGCGCGCCCTATTGCCAAATGCGACGGTGATTTATCTGAACGATCAGTACGAAAACCCTGACGTATTCGACATGTTCATAGAAATAAGGCAAGGTCGTGTGGTTTCAGACGAAGGACCCGCCGACGTGGAAGAAGATAGCGCAGCATCAGCCGATTTGGCGCGCAAGCTTCGTGCGCTGGAACAGACGCCGCTGTTTTCCGGTCTTGACCGCAGACAGCTGCGCCTTCTGGCATTTGGTGCGCGCTGGTTCCAGGCCCAACCGGGAGAGGTGGTGTTCCTGAAAGACGACCAGCCCACCGATGGGGCCTATGTCGTTTTGGAAGGCGAGGCAGGCCTGTATTTGCCGCAATCAGAAGGTCCCGATCAACTGATCGCAACGGTTGGCTCCGGCGCATTGGTCGGAGAGTTGGGGTTGATCCGAAAGGAACCCCGCGCCCTGAGCATGATTGCGGAAACCGACCTGTCTTGTCTGCGTATCGGTGAGGAAGAATTCCTGGCCGTGGTCGAAAACGATGCCGCAACCGCTTTCAAGCTGATGCAGGTGATCGCCGGCTATGTTTCGAACTAGGGGTTGGCTTCAGGTTTGCAGAACAGGTCGTATAGCAACTGGATGACTTTCTCTGTATTTCCGTCCTGCAGGGAATAGTAGATGGTTTTGCCATCGCGCCGTGTCGACACCAGCTGTTCTTCTCGTAGGCGTGCCAACATCTGACTGACTGCGGCCTGCCGGATTTGCAGCAGTTTTTCCAGCTCACCAACCGATTTCTCGCCATCACCCAGATGGCACAAAATCATCAGGCGGCCTTCATGCGCCAGCGTCTTCAGGTACGCGGCGGCACGTGCTGCACTTTCCTGCATGCCGGGCGGAGTTTCGTCCGTATTCAGTGTTTCGTGGTCTTGAACTGTCACGCGCGTATAGGTTCCAAACTTGGCTTTGGCGCAATATGACTCAGAATTTCAGTACTTGTCACCCCTTTGCAGCAGGGGCACCGCCCTGAAAGGCGTTGCCGTTGGCATAGTCGCAAGGTTCTTCCTGCATCTGAAGGTGCAACCCATCGCCGGTATAGGGGTGTGAGCGGGCCAGATCTTCGTCCACTTCGATCCCCAACCCTGGCGCATTCGGTGCCACGACAAAGCCATTTTCAACGCGCAGTGAACCTTTGATCAAAGCGTCGTGATACGGCGTATCAATGGTTTCCAGCAACAGCAGATTTGGGATTGAGGCTGCCAGATGGATATTGGCGGCCCATTCAACTGGACCAGCATAGAGATGCGGAGCCATCTGGGCGTTGAATATCTCGGCCATGGCTGCGACTTTCTTCATCTCCCATATCCCACCTGCACGCCCAAGGGCGGGTTGCAGGATTTCTGCAGCACCTGCGCGCAAAACTGCACCGAATTCGGCTTTGGTGGTCATGCGTTCGCCGGTTGCCACGGGTATTCGCACGTTGCGAGCGACGCGGGCCATGTCTTCGATCATGTCAGGTGGGGTAGGTTCTTCGAACCAAAGCGGTGAATAGGGTTCCAGCGCCTGACCCAGCCGGATTGCGCCTGCGGTGTTGAACTGACCGTGGGTGCCAAACAACAGGTCGGCCCTGTCGCCGACCGCTTCACGGATCGCTTTGCAAAAGGCAACTGACATCGAGATGTCGGACATAGCAGGCATATGCCCGCCACGGATCGTGTAGGGACCAGCGGGATCAAATTTTACTGCCGTGAAGCCTCGGCTCACCATTTCAGCTGCACATTCCGCGGCCTGGTCGGGCGAAGTCCAAAAGTCGGCCAGGTCATGCCGGGGCAGGGGGTAAAGGTAGGTGTAGGCCCGGATGCGTTGATTAACCAGCCCACCCAAAAGCGCATAAACCGGACGGTCGCGATCTTTACCCAGAATGTCCCAACACGCGATTTCCAGCCCTGAAAACGCACCCATTACGGTCAGATCGGGGCGCTGGGTAAAGCCGCTGGAATAGACGCGGCGGAACATAAGCTCGATATTCTCGGGGTTCTCGCCGAGCATATGCCGTTCAAAGACATCCCGGATTACGTGACACATAGCTTCAGGTCCAATGGATGAGGCATAGCATTCGCCCCAACCGGTGACGCCTGTGTCGGTGGTAACCTTTACCAGTATCCAGTACCGGCCACCCCAACCCGGAGCAGGGGGGGCCGTGACAATGATATCGAGATCCTGCAGTTTCATAGGATATACTCCAGCCGGGGCTGCTTAGGCCCTGTCAAACATGATGACGTTTCGTTTGGCCGATCCGGTTTTGGTATCCGCAATCGCCTCGTTGATTTGCGACAAGGGCCAGCGGCCCGAGATCAGTTCATCCAGCCTCAGCCGCCCCTGTTCATAGAGGTCGATCATCCAGGGAATATCACGTTGGATCACCACATCCCCCATCTTTGACCCGATCAGCCCCTGACCAAGTGCGGCCAGGACAACAGGTTCATAGCTTGCCATGTCGCCGGAATGGGGCATCCCGATCATGATGGCCTTACCGCCTCGGCCAAGATAGCGAACGGCCTGGTCATAGGCCGGGATTGCACCGACTGTGATCAGCACGGCATCGGCCCCTCGACCGCCAAGTGCGCGGTAAGCTGCCTTCCATGGTGCGTCCAAAGTGGCCAGAACGCCGTGGGTTGCACCAAATTCCTTTGCAATGGCCAGTTTGTCCTCGGTCATGTCGACCGCAACGATACGCCGGGCACCCGCAATCCGTGCGCCTTGTATGGCGTTCAGGCCAACGCCTCCGGCCCCGATCACGACGACATCCTGACCCGGGCGCAGACCGGCGGCATTCACGGCAGCGCCCACACCGGTGATCACCCCGCAAGACAGCAGGCTGGCCACATCCTTTGGCAGGGCCTCGGGAATTTTCACGATCTGCCGGTGGCTGACCACGACTTTTTCGGCAAAAGCCCCGCACGCCATTGCTTGCTCCAGCGGGCCCCCGTCAGCGGTGCGCAACGGACCTTTTACAGTGTCGTGGGGTGTTTCACATAAGGTTGGCTTGCCACCCGCGCAGGAGGGGCAGGAACCGCATGCACGGATCAGCGTCACCACGACGGAATCGCCAACCTCGAACCCTTCGGTCATGCCGCCCGTTGCGGTGATCACACCCGCGGCCTCATGGCCATATACAGCGGGCAGGAATCCACCCCAGGCGCCGCTGGCGAAAGAAATGTCGGAATGGCAGATCGCAACCGCATCTAGGGTGACCTCGACTTCGCCGGCGGCGGGCGGGGCGATCAGCACGTCTTCTATGACCAGGGGTTTGTCGAATGCCCGACATACGGCCGCCTTGATGGATTGCATGATGTCCTCGTATTCGGTTTTAATCACGGTGGCGCGGTTCGGAATGACCTGCAAGGCCGAAACCGTCATCGTCATGTCGTTGTTATGCAGAAATGGGGCGAGATCTGTAAAAGAGGATAAGGCCGACAATCATAAGGCACATGGCCAGAAGAAACGGCGCGCCGGGAAAATAGATGGCGGTGCCGGGCTTTGCGAACCAGGCAAATACGCTGCTCATGACCAAAGGGGAAATCACCATGGAAAGCGCGTGCAGTGAAGTTAGCACGCCCTGAAGCTCTCCTTGTTGCGAATCTGGTGTTGCGCGCGAGGCCAGAGCCTGGATTGCCGGGGTTGCGACTGCGCCGATAGCCGTGATCGGGATCAGCATCAGCGCGATTATTCCATTGGTCAGAAAAGCCAGAAGCAAAAAGCTGACAATCTCGAACACCATCCCGAGAAGGATTGTTACGCGTTCGCCGAGATAACGTGTGGCGGGGCGTATCAATCCGCCCTGAACCGCGGCCATTCCAATTCCGTAAAGACCCAGCGACACACCAATCATCTGGGGTGACCATCCAAAACGCTCGGCGGTGAAATAGGCCCAAATGGCCGGATAGACATAGATTGAGACAGAATAGAGGAAATAGACCCACAACATCGGACGGATCCCCGGCAGCGCCGCGATGGCACGCAGTGAATTCAAGGGGTTAGCGCGGCGCAGGCTGAACGGGCGCCGGTTTTTATCGCTCACCGTTTCAGGCATCACTATCAAACCGACGCCGAATGTTATCGCCGAAAGCGCTGCGGCAGCCCAGAAGGGCGCACGGGTTCCATATTCGCTGAGCAATCCGCCGATGACCGGACCCAGGACAAAGCCAACCCCGAATGCCGCCCCTAACAGACCGAAATTCGCAGCTTTTTCGTGGGGTTTCGACACATCCGCCATGAACGCCGCGGCGGTGGAATGAGTTGCGGCTGTGATCCCGCCGACGATCCGACCGGCAAGTAATAGCCAGATACTGCCAGCAAGCGCCATGACCACATAGTCCAACGACATAACAAACAGAGATACCAACAATACCCCCCTGCGCCCGAAAGCGTCAGACAGGTTGCCCAGGATCGGTCCAAAGATAAATTGCATCGCTGCAAAAGCGGTGCTTAGGACGCCGCCCCAGATCGCCGCGCTGGCCAGTGTACCACCCTGAACATCAATAATGAGCTCGGGCATAATGGGCAGCACAAGGCCAATCCCCATTGCATCAATCATGACAGTGGCAAGAACAAACAGGAAAGGTAAGCGCATGGGAACCGACAAAGAAAGTTTCGGGCACCCTATCGGGGGTCAGGTTCAGAGGAAAGCCGCAAGATTTCGCAGATCAGTCAAGAGTATCAAAGCCCTGCGCGATGTCGTCCAATAGATCAGCCAGTTCTTCAGGGTGCGAAAAGAATGGCGAATGAGAGCTTTGGATGGAATGGCGCATTCCCTCGGGCATGCTGAGGCTCATGATGTGCTGGTATTCAGGCGGGATGGTATGGTCGTCGAGTGTTCGGATATATGCTTTGGGCATATCCTGAAAATGTGTTGTCAGGGTAAGCCGTGCCTCCTGAGGTGCAATGGCCTGCGGGCAAAGCCGAGCCAGCGCATAAAGCAGGACCTCTTCCGGGCAGTCGTGGTAAAACAAGGCCTTCACGCTATCGGGTTTGACCGTATAGGACAGCCCGTCAGTCGATTTTTCGACGGCATCAACTATTGTTTGCCGCGGTGATTTCCGGCGCATCTCGACCATCGACAATCCGTTCTCGGGGACGTAGGCGGACAGGAAAACAAGTCCGCGCATCGCATCCGGTCTCAATTCGGCGGCGGCACTAATGGGGTATCCCCCCCAAGAATGGCCGACGATGATCGTATCCGATCTGCTCGCAGCCAGAACGGTGTTCCGGCAACTGTCCAGGGTCACCTGGTCGATCGACGTCGGGTCAGATCCGTGGCTGGGCATATCAATTGCGCGGACCGAATGGCCGCGTGTTTCAAGTGCTGGGATCAAATCTCTCCAACACCAGGCACCATGGCATGAGCCATGGACCAACAGAAAATCCGCCAAAGCAATGCTCCTTCAGATATGACCGATGCCAGTCAAAAAGTCTTTTAGTAGCGCCGCGTATTCAATGGGTTGTTCGACGCAGGGCAGATGGCCCGCTTTGCGTATCAATTCGAAACGGGCACCGGGAATAAGATCAATGGTTTCTTTTACTAGATCCGGCGGGGTAGAGCCATCCTCGCTGCCCGCAATGCCCAAAGTCGGCAAACGCAGGCCACTTGTCGGCGTGTAAAAATCGGTTCCGGAAATGGCGGCGCAACATCCCAGATAACCTTCAACAGGTTGCCGCACCATCATGTTGCGCCATAGCAGGTGCTGGGGCGACGCGTGGAAAGCCCGCGAGAACCAGCGCTCCATAGTTGAGTCGGCTAACATTTCGATGCCGCCGATCCGGACGGCTTCTATACGGTCCGCCCAAATCGCCGGGGTGGCTATTTTGGCCGCTGTATTTGACAGAACCAGCCCGCGAATCAAATCCAGGCGTTTGACGGCCAGACCCTGCGCGATCATCCCGCCGATGGACAGACCGACAAAAACGCAATCTCGGACCTTTAGGTGATCCAGAAGGCCTTCGGCATCGCGGATCAGCGCCCCCATCGAATAGGGCGCCTGAGGCGCCGAGGACAGGCCATGCCCGCGTTTGTCATATCGAATGACTCGCAGCCCATCAGGCAGGTATGGCAGCATCGCGTCCCACAGGCGCAGATCAGTGCCCAGCGAGTTCGCGAACACGATCGGCGCGCCTTGTGGGTCGCCGTCGATCCGGTAATGAAGCTGTACATCCCCAAGGTCAGCTATCTGCATAAAAATCCTCAGTCTTTGCATGCTGAACTGACACGCTGCCGGAACCGACGGCGGTTGTCAGGTCAGGAACTCCATAGCTTTGGCAAAAACGTCCGGGTCCGCATTGCCACCCGATGCGACAATGATAACGGCGTCTCCTTGAATTTCGGACCTGCGAAACAGCGCTGCGGCCAGGGAAACCGCACCGCCCGGTTCCAGCACGATCTTCAGGCGCAGAAAGGCCAAAGCCATGGCGCGCATCGCCTCTTCTTCGGTCACAGACAGGCCGGGACCGCACAGCCGTTGCAGGATCGGAAAGGTGATGTCGCCGGGTTGCGGGGTCAGAATGGCGTCGCAGATATTGCCAGATGTGGCCGCGTTGTTCTGTATTCGTCCCAGTGCCAACGAGCGTTTGACGTCGTCAAACCCTTCGGGCTCGCAGGGGCGGGCGCGCAGACCGGGTGCGTGCCCCTCTAGCGCAAGCGCAATACCCGAGGTCAGCCCCCCGCCGCCGCAACAGACCAGCACATCAGCCTGTTCGACGCCCAGCACAGCCGCCTGGCGCGCGATTTCCAGCCCGGTTGTGCCTTGTCCGGCGATCACCAGCGGCTCATCATAGGGGCGGATCAAGGTCAGGCCGCGCTCGGATGCCAGGGCTTCGCCGATCTCTTCGCGGCTTTCATTGGCGCGGTCGTACAGAACCACCTCGGCCTCCAGCGCGCGCGTGTTGTCGATTTTGAGCTTTGGGGCATCCGAGGGCATGATGATAACAGCCGAAATACCATGCTGTGCGGCGGCATAAGCCACGCCCTGAGCATGATTGCCCGAGGAATAGGCGATCACACCTTTCTTTCGGTCTGCTTCACTGAGGCCCGAAATGGCCGACCACGCCCCGCGAAACTTGAAACTGCCGGTGTGCTGCAGGCATTCCGGTTTTACCAACACGCGGCGTCCCGCGATTTCATCCAAAAACGGAGAGGTCAGGATTGGTGTTTCTCTGACGTGCCCTTGCAGACGCAGGGCTGCGGCTTCGATCATTTCAAGTGTGCTCATGCCGCGTCCAGTACTTTGCGAATAACGCCCAATGATTGAGGTTCGTCCAGAAACGGCACGTGTCCGCGATCGGGAACGGTAGCCGAGATCAACCCCGGATGCCGGTTCTGCATCTCGGCCAATGTCTGCGCGCTCAGAAGATCGGAATTTTCACCGCGAATGACACCCGTTGGGATGTCGTGCAGGGCCTCGAAGAACATCCACATATCCGGGATTGCCCCGGCTGCGGCCTGTTCCAGCAGCGCTGTGCGCAGGGCCGGATCATAGCGCAGGGTCAAACCCTCTGTCGTTTCATGATTTTGAAATTCAGCCATCTGCCGCCATCTTTCCAGCGAAATCCCTGGAAACTGCGGGCCCATCATGTGCTGAAGCGCCTGCGCGGCCTCGTCATAGGTTTTCGAGACCGGTTGCTTGCCGACATATTCCATTATTTTGGCGATGCCCGATGGGTTAAAGACCGGACCAACATCATTGAGCACAACAGCCGCCAGCCGCTTTGGGTGGGTGGTGGCCAAGGTCATCGCGATCAGGCCTCCACGTGAGGTCCCAATCACGGTCACCTGTTCCAGGCCAAGATGATCCAGCAGATCGATCACGTCCTGAGATTCGCGTAACAGGCTATAGTTCCCGTGATCCGAGTCATGCTCGGATTGCCCGCGCCCGCGATAATCCATCGCGATCATCCGCCAATCGGTCATGTGCGGGGCAAGAAATGAGAAATCCCGGCTGTTTCGGGTAAGGCCTGCCAGACACAGGACCGGCCTGCCGCTGCCGGTGTCTTTGAAATAGAGGCGTTTGCCGTCGTTGGTCGAAAAAAATGGCATCAGAGTCCTGCAAGTTCCGGAATGGATGTCAGGTCGGACAGTACATGCGTTGGCTGCCATGGCAACCGATCCATTGGTTCGTTCGCTCGGTTGACCCAGGCGGTGACGAAACCATAGCCACTGGCCCCCGCTGCGTCCCAGCCATTTGAGCTGACGAACAAGACTTCGTCGCGCTCGCAGCCGAACCTCTGCGCGACCAGATCATAAACCTTGGCATGCGGTTTGAAGACGCCGACGCTTTCGACCGACAGAATATCATCCAGAACGCCGCTTATACCTGCGGATTGAACCGCACCATCCAGCATCGGCGGTGATCCGTTCGACAAGATCGCAGTCTGCATCCCGCCGGCCTTCAGGGTGGCCAGCATTTCGGGAACCTCGGGATAGGCCTGCAATTCCCAGTAGAGATCAAGCAGGCGCTGGCGTAGGGCCGGGTGCTGGTCCAGCCCCGTTGCCTCTAGTGCCCAATCCAGACCGTCTTGCGTGACGTCCCAGAAATCTGCATGTGCATCGGCCACCGCACGCAGCCAGGTGTATTGCAACTGTTTCAGGCGCCAGTGATTGGCCAGATCCGGCCATTTCTGCTGTAACGCCTCAAAGCCGGGTTCTGATGCAGCTTGCCTTGCGGCTGCGGCCACATCGAACAACGTGCCGTATGCATCAAAAATGCAGGTTGTGATCGGCATCAATTCCCCTCCGTTCATTCGGTGCAGGTTTGCAAAAGTGCTAAGGGTTTACAATGTTGCTTCATTGCCTAGGTTTGACCGCTCAATTTTTTATCGGCCGGAGGCCAAAATGACAGCGATAAAACAGGGCGACACAGTTCGCATCCACTATACCGGTACGTTGCAGGACGGGAATGTCTTTGACAGTTCACAAGGGCGCGATCCACTGGAATTCGAGGTGGGGTCCGGGCAGATTATTCCCGGATTGGACAGTGCAATGCCTGGTCTGGTGGCCGGGGACAAAAAACGTGTCGAGATCGCCTGCGTTGATGCTTATGGGCCGATCAATCCCGAAATGCGTCAGAGCATTCCACGCGAAGGTATTCCGGACGACATCCCGCTTGAACCCGGCACCCAGTTGCAGATGCAAACGCCCGAAGGGCACGCATTGCCGGTAACTGTTGTCGAGGCTGATGAGGTGACCGTCACGCTAGACGCGAACCATCCTCTGGCCGGAAGGGACCTGATTTTCGAAATCGAAGTGGTTTCGGTGAATTGAGTTTCGTGATCTGGATCAGCCTGAAAACAGGCTGGTCCATGATGCAAAGATCTCGCGTACATGCGGCTGAGTGAAGAATACAAACAGCATCAGCAGCATTGTTAGGGTCATCAAGACGACGCGGCCCTTAAACCCCAGAAAACCCGGTTTTTGGCGGGAAACCCGCTTGCTGCTGGCGATGATTTGCTCTGCTTTGTTCATGCAACTATCCCTGCCTGCGAAAGATGGTCAAATCTTGGCACTGACAGGGAAAGAAATGGTCACATATGGTCCGGTTGAGGCATTCCCAGAACGTGGAAGCCACCATCAACACGAATAACTTCGCCCGAGGTGCATGCCCCCGCATCCGAAGCCAGATAAACCGCGGTGCCGCCGACAGCCTCAAGCGTGGCATTGCTGCGCATTGGAGCGTTCTGGTCGCAGAACTTGAAGGTCTTGCGGGCCCCACCGATGGCCGCACCGGCCAGTGTTTTCATCGGACCCGGAGAGATTGCGTTCACCCGGATTCCGTCAGGTCCAAGATCGTTGGCCAGATAACGGGTCGCTGATTCCAGCGCAGCTTTGGCCACACCCATTACGTTGTAGTTGGGCACAACCCGGTTAGACCCCTGATAGGTCAGCGTCAGGATCGTACCGCCGTTTTCTTTCATCATCGGATAGGCGCGGCGGGCCACTTCGATCAGCGAATAGGCCGAAATATCCATCGAATTCTTGAAATTCGCCCGGCTGGTGTCCAGGAACCGGCCTGTGAGCTCGGATTTGTCAGAATAGGCGACGGCGTGGACAACAAAATCTATGGTGGGCCAGCGCTGGGCAAGCTCGTCAAAAGCGCGATCTAACGACTCGTCATCGGTGACGTCCGCATCGACCATGAAATCGCTGCCAAGGCTCTGCGCCAACGGTTCCAGCCGCTTTCCGAATGCCTCGCCCTGATAGGTGAATGCCAATTCGGCGCCCGCTTCGTGCATGGCCTTTGCGATGCCCCATGCGATCGAACGGTCATTCGCCACGCCCATAACGAGGCCGCGTTTGCCTTTCATTAGATCTGACATTCCATTCACCCGTTATACTTTGAAAGAACCATGGACCCGTTCGTCCCACCAAAGCCGAAGCTGTTGGTCATGACGCTGTCCAAACCTGCATTTTCAACTAGCTGAGTTGCAATTTCTCCGGGCTGGATGCCCTCGGCAAGCGTGTCGACGTTGATCGACGGCGTTATAAAATCATGTTCCAGCATCAAAAGGCAGAAAATAGCCTCCAGCGCGCCAGCCGCACCTTGTGCGTGGCCTGTCATCGACTTGGTCGAGGAAATCGGCGGCACGCTACCCTCGCCAAAAATACGGCGCACAGCTTCGACTTCGCCGACATCTCCGACCGGGGTCGAGGTGCCATGGGCATTGATGTAGTCGACCTTGCGGCCTTCGGGCAGGGTATCCAGCGCCAGACGCATGGCGCGTTCGCCACCTTCGCCAGAGGGGGCTACCATGTCGTGACCGTCGGAGGTTGCTGCAAAACCCGTCACTTCAGCATAGATTTTGGCGCCGCGTGCCAATGCGTGTTCCAGATCTTCCAGCACGACAATACCGCCTCCGCCGGATATCACGAACCCGTCGCGGTCTTGGTCGAATGCACGAGAAGCTTTTTCGGGCGCATCGTTGTATTTCGACGACATCGCACCCATTGCATCGAACAGACAGGACAAGGTCCAGTCCAGCTCTTCCCCGCCGCCCGCGAACATTACATCTTGTTTGCCCATCATGATCTGTTCTGCGGCATTGCCGATGCAATGCAACGAGGTCGAACAGGCCGAAGTGATCGAGTAATTGATGCCCTTGATCTTGAAGGCGGTCGCAAGGTTGGCCGAAATGGTTGAGCACATGCATTTAGGAACTGCAAACGGACCGATTCGCTTGGTTGCCCCGTTTTTCAGAACGGTCTGATGTGCGGTCAGCATGGCGCTGGTCGACGGTCCGCCCGATCCGGCGACAAGGCCGGTACGTGGGTTGGCAACCTGGTCTTCGGACAGACCGGAATCGGCAATCGCCTGGCTCATTGCGATATGCGCATAGGCCGCTCCGGGACCCATAAAGCGCAGGGTGCGCTTGTCCACATGTTCGCTAACGTCGATTTTGAGCGACCCGGCGATCTGGCTGCGAAAGCCATGTTCGACCATCTGGTCATTGGCCACGATGCCGGACTTGCCGGCCTTGAGTGAGGTCAGAACCTCTTCGGCATTGTTCCCGATGGAAGAGACAACTCCCAAGCCGGTGACAACTACTCGACGCATGTGCGTGCTCCTTGTTTGGGGCCGGTCAGGCTCAGGCTTCGGACAGAACTACTTTCATGTCCTTGACATCGTAAATCATCTCACCGTCGGCTTCGACGATACCATCTGCGACACCCATAGTCAGGCGGCGGGTCTGGATCGCTTTCTTGAAGTCGATTTTATAGGTCAGCATCTTGCGGTCCGGGCGTACCATACCTGTCAGCTTGACTTCGCCCACTCCAACGGCCATGCCGCGCCCTTGCCAGCCGCGCCAGCCCAGGTTGAATCCGGTCAGCTGCCACAAACCGTCCAGGCCCAAGCAGCCGGGCATGATCGGGTTGCCGGGGAAATGGCAATCAAAGAACCAAAGGTCGGGCGTAATGTCGAATTCAGCAAGAATATGACCTTTGCCATGGGCGCCACCATCGGCCGAAATCTCGGTGATCCGATCCATCATCAACATCGGCGGGGCGGGCAACTGTGCGTTCCCGGGGCCGAATAGTTCGCCGCGGGCGCATTTCAGCAGATCGTCCTTGTCAAAGCTGCTTGGGAATTGGGCCATTCTGCGCCTCTCCTGCCAGGGGTCTTTCCATCTAATTTGGTCTCGTCTAGCACCCGTATGCAAGGTCCTGCAAGAGCAGTGGCCTACATCATGTTGTGTTTACATTATTCTCTGCGAATGAAATTCATTTGAAATTACCTGACTACAGCACTTATATATACCTCAGCAACAAATTGGTATTGGACTGATGACAGCAGATTGCCAGAGCATAGCCACAGGTTGGTTGGTTCACGCCGGATTACGTCCGACGCGTCAGCGCGTAGCATTGGCAGAGCTGCTGGTCGGTGATGGCCGCCATCGCCACGTCACCGCCGAAAGCCTGTTTGAATCGGCCAAACAGAACGGAGATGCTGTTTCTCTGGCGACGGTTTACAACACGTTGCGCGCCTTTTGCGATGCCGGGGTTCTGCAAGAAATTACCGTTGACGGATCGAAAAGCTATTTCGACACCAACACGCATGATCATCCGCATTTCTATTGGGAAGATGAGGGCCGGCTCAGCGATGCTCCGTCCGAACAGCTGGTCATCCAGCGACTGCCCGACGCGCCTGAAGGGGTTGAGATCGCGTCAGTCGACGTTGTGATCCGTCTGCGTAAAAAGTAAACTTAAGTCATCATTCCGGTCAGGATGTGCTGTGCCTTTTCGCTATGCGGATCCATAGGGCCTGTTCCATGCCGTGCCACAACAACGGGTTCTGCTGCGATTTCATCTGACACAGGTATGCTGACCAACGGCATCCCGTCATAGCTGGTCTTGGCAGGAATGTTGGCATAGCTGATGGCAACGCCTTCGCCATGCGCCGCGAGGCTGCGTTGGATCTCGGGCGACGCGGCCCGATGTGCGACAGTTGGGTTCTGTCCGAGTTGACGGAACAGACCAAGGAAATGCTGCGCAGAGAGCCCCTCGTTCGACAGGATCAGCGGGTGGGCCACGATATCGTGCAATGACACCTGTGCATGATGTGCTAGCGGATGGCCTTCTGACATGACTGCGATGGGTCGGTTGGTGAACAAGGTGGTGGTGGAAAAGGCGGCATCCAGCGTTAGACCATAGGTCAGCGCAAGGTCGATCTCACCATTGACGAGGCCGGAAATCAGGCCCTGAAATTCGTCTACGCGATACGTGATATCAACTTCGGGCATGTTCTGTCGCAGGCTATGCAGAGCTTTTGCCAGCAGGAAAGGCGCGAGGTCGTCGAAACAGCCCAGACGCAGGCGCGTGGTTGCGGTCCCGTCTGTTCCAGAATTTTCCAAACGTGCGGCACGTGTCAGCAGGGCCTCGGCGTTTTCAATAAAGCTGCGTCCCTGCGGTGTCAGCGCCATGGCCGCTCCGCGCTTTCGGATAAACAGCGGATAGCCCAACTGGTCTTCGACCCGGGTTAGCGCATTCGACAGAGCTGGCTGCGAAACATTTAGATGCAACGCTGCAGCAGACAGGCTGCCATGCCGTCCGATGGCGCAGACATATTCATATTGGCGTAGGGTAACGTATAACATAAGGTTAACTATACATTTCAAAGATATTATTTGAATAGATGAAAATTTCATGAGCAAATTCAGGTTAAATTCGAACGGAGGCACAGATGGCTCACCCCCTGGTTACGCAAGAGATGATTGACACATACCAACAGGACGGCGTGGTTCTGATCAAAGGTTTGTTTGCCGACTACGTGGATACGCTGCGTGACGGCATCGCGGCCAATATGGCTGAACCTGGACCATATGCGTCGGACAACCAAAAACAGGGCGAAACCGGTCTGTTCTTTGATGATTACTGCAACTGGTCGCGTATCGAACAGTTCCAGAACGTGATCCACAATTCACCAGCAGCCGAGGTCGCAGCGGATTTGATGCAGTCGCAAACCGTACAGATGTTCCATGACCATGTTCTGGTGAAAGAACCAGGCACGTCGATGGCAACGCCGTGGCACCAGGATGGGCCATACTATTTCGTCGAGGGTAATCAGACGATCAGTTTCTGGTCGCCATTGGACCCAGTGACACAGGCCACCCTTCGTTGTGTGGCGGGTTCACATAGATGGGAGAAAGAGGTTCTGCCCACGCGCTGGGTCTCGGAAGAAGGGTTTTTCGCGGATGAAGGCCAGTACATCCCCATTCCCGACCCCGATGCCGAAGGTATGAGGGTGGTTGAATTCGAAATGGAACCCGGTGACGCGGTTGCCTTCAACTACCGTACGCTGCATGGCGCGCGTGGAAATCAGTCTGACAGCCGCCGCCGTGCTTTTTCCTTGCGGTTGGTTGGGGAGGATGCGCGATATGTGGAACGTCCGGGGCGCACTTCGCCTCCGTTTCCGGGCCACGACATGCAGCCCGGGCAGCGTTTGCGGGAAGATTGGTTCCCGGTTCTGCTGCGACGCTGAGCTGCCTAGAACCACTGCCCCGATTCGATGAGCCCCAGTTCCAACAGCTGCTGGGATGACCACTGGAACCGAGCCGAGTTGCGCCAGCGGAAACTGGGGATGTCGAAGGTCGACCCCGCGTTGCTTTTAAGCGCCTTGGCTGCGCGGAAGGAGCAGATCGCCGCCGTCAGATTGTGGTGCCAGGGGCAAGAATAGGTGTTGTACTCGGGCTCATTGAACGTGTGGTCGGGCAGTAACAACAGATCATTTCGCGATTTGAACAGCCCGATTCTGTCGATGCGGCGGCGTTCATAGGGGATGTGATCTTCGAACCGCCAGCGCAAACCGCCGGATATGTCCAGCTGTCTTTCCAGCGGGTGTCCTTCGGCATTGTGTCGGGCATGTGCGTAATACCCGGTGCTGTCCAGCATGGCTTGGTCAGGGGCAACCCCGTTTGGAAAGGCGCCCAGGTCATCAGCATACAGGTCGATTACATGGGTCAGCATGGCGTTTCTGCGTTCTTCGGTGTGAAAGGCCAGTAACTCTCCGATCGTGCGCGATTCGCAGAAGGGGAAGAACAGGTATTCAGCGTTATAGCAGTAATACATCCAAAGGTCAGGAGCGGCCTGGATGACCTGATTAACCGTGTCAAAGACGACGGTTCTCGGTGCGCAGGTCAGTGTCACTCTGTGGATACGCTCGGTCAGTTCAGGATCCAGCGTAAAGGCTTCGGGCATGAACACGATCAGTGACTTGAAGCCAAGGTTCAGATGGTGCCGGATGGTACCGTCGATCTCGACATCGTCTTCGACGAAGATCATCGCAACCGGACCTTTGGCCAACGCGGCCTTGCCGGATTGAAGGAAAGAAGTGAGACTGTCGTACTGCATTGCCTGTCCGGCCCCGTCCAACTGGAGTTTTCGGCCAAAATCGGGTAATCGCGCTGGCATTGCAAGCGGCGTTCGTTGGGTATAGATGACGCCGATCCCGCGAACGCAAAGGCCCAACCCCATGTCAGAACCCAAAAAGCTGTACATCAAGACCTATGGTTGCCAGATGAACGTCTATGACAGCGAGCGTATGGCCGAGACCCTGGGGGGGCAGGGCTATGTCGAAACCCAGAGCCCGGATGACGCGGATATGATTCTGCTGAACACCTGTCACATCCGGGAAAAAGCAGCCGAAAAGGTCTATTCCGAGCTGGGGCGTTTCAAAGGGTTGAAAGCCGAAAAACCCGATCTCAAGATCGGGGTCGCGGGCTGCGTCGCGCAGGCCGAGGGCGAAGAAATCATGCGCCGTCAGCCCCTGGTCGATCTGGTGGTTGGCCCGCAAAGCTATCACCGTCTGCCTGAGATGGAAGCCAAGACGCGCGAAGGCGCCAAGGCACTGGACACGGATTTCCCCGAAGAGGACAAGTTCGAAAAGCTCAAGAATCGTCCCAAAGCCAAACGTGGCCCCACCGCTTTTCTGACCGTTCAGGAAGGCTGCGATAAATTCTGTGCCTTTTGTGTCGTGCCCTATACCCGAGGCGCCGAAGTCAGCCGTCCGGTGGACCGTATCATCCGCGAGGCACAGGATCTGGTCGAACGTGGCGTGCGCGAGATCACTCTGCTGGGTCAGAACGTCAACGCCTATCACGGGGCTGGGCCGAACGGCGACATGACGCTGGCGGGACTGATTTGGGAGTTGAACAAGGTCGACGGGCTAGAGCGCATCCGCTTTACCACGTCGCACCCGAACGACATGGCCGACGACCTGATCGAGGCGCACGGCACCTGCGAAAAACTGATGCCCTATCTTCATTTACCGGTCCAGTCGGGTTCGGATCGCATTCTGAAGCGGATGAACCGCAGTCACACAGCCGAAAGCTATTTGCGTCTGATTGAGCGTATCCGCGCTGCGCGTCCGGATATTGTCATGTCTGGTGATTTCATCGTTGGGTTCCCTGAAGAAACCGACGAAGATTTTCAGGCCACCATGGATTTGGTCGAGCAAGTCAAATACGGCTATGCCTATTCGTTCAAGTATTCGACGCGCCCGGGAACGCCCGCAGCCGAGCGGTCTCAGGTTGATCCTGGGGTGGCGGATGACCGCCTACAGCGGCTGCAGGGATTGATCACGCGTCATCAACGCGAAATTCAGGATGCCATGGTTGGACGCAAAGTCCGCGTCCTGTTCGAAAAAACCGGCCGGTTGCCGGGACAGATGGTGGGAAAATCTGAATATCTTCATTCGGTTCACGTCTCTGATGCGGATGTGGAAATCGGCGCGTTGCGGGACGTTTTGATCATCGGATCAGGTGCGAATTCTCTGGCGGGGCAGTTGCTCTGACCCGTCCTTTATCTGTGATGCGGATACCATCGCTGGTATTTGTTTCCAAGATTTACCCTTGATTTATCACTTGGAATTATGTTCCGAGAAAAGTCAGGTTTTTTCGGGGCCTAGGCTAACGCCTCCTGAAACGGCATATCAGTGCTGATCCTGGTGTCGGATCGGGATGACGGAGGGTGCGAGTGAAAAATTTGAGATTTAGTGCAGGGTCTAATATCAGGGTTGCCCTTCCCGCAATGGCCGCGTTGTTTCTGGTACTCAATTCCGCTGCCGCAGGGAATCTGGATCCGGATTTATCTGAACCGCCGGTAATATCGTCAGCACGTTATGGCAGCGATGTTAGCGCCTTCTATCTGGGCTTGACAGCCGGCTATTCGACCAGCGGCTCGGACCGCTTTGGCCTGACGACGCCTACAGATACGTTTGCTGTCGGCGAATTGGACCTCACCGGCAGTTACGGTGGTATTCGGGGCGGTTGGCGCGGTCTCCTGCCCGCAAAAGGCGGGCGTGACTACGTCTATGGGGTCGAGTTGGGCTATGATTTCGGATCTCTGGACGATGAAGTGTCGACGCAGATCGGAACCTCGGTCGTCAATGGCGGTTCAGAGATTTCGGATGTCATCTCAATTCGCTTTCGGAACGGTCTGACAAACCCAAGTGGCAGAGTGTTATACTTTATTTCCGTTGGTTACGTGCATGGCGATATAACCACGACCAGTTCGATTACATCCGGGGCAACAACCCAGTCCTTTCAGGATAAAGACAGTCGAAAAGGGTTCTCGGCCAGCATTGGCGCCGAGCACAAACTGAATGAGAACTGGTCGATCACTGGGGAATATGAATACGTCCGGTTCGATTCTGAAACCGTCGAATTTGACAACGGGTTTACGACCAAATCGACGCCCCGTTACCGTGGTTTGCGGTTTGGCCTGAACTATCAGTTCTAGGTTTGCCTGTATGGAACGTTCGCGGTGCCTCCAACTTGATCGGCGGTTTTACCATTCTGTACGGAAAATTTGAATCTCTGGCTTGCGCCCACCAAGAAATGTTGTCTACGCTTGGGGTGAAACGCCCAGACAGGAGAGCGGATTGGCCATTGGTGCCCTGAACCCACCGCAAAATGAAACGCCCCAGCGGGAAGCGTTTGTTGAATTTCCAGACAATCGGTTATTGATAGATCTTTGCGGCGAATATGACCGCAACCTGACCGAAATCGAACAGAAGCTGACCGTGCAGATCGTGCGCCGTGGCAACCAACTGGTTGTCATGGGTGACGACGAATCCCAAAAACAGGCGATCGAAGTTCTGCAAGCGCTGTATACCCGCCTGGAAGGTGGTCGTGACGTAGAAGCAGCGGATGTAGACCGCGAACTTCGCATGGGCGGGTCGGAGACAGGAACCGGCAGCCGGGATGGCGATCAGCTTGAGATGTTCAAGGGTGGTTCGGTTGAGATCAAAACCCGCAAAAAGCTGGTCGAGCCGCGTACTGACGCCCAAAAGGTCTATGTTCAGTCCTTGTTCAACAATGAGCTGGCCTTTGGCATAGGTCCGGCGGGCACAGGTAAGACCTATCTGGCCGTGGCCGTTGGCGTATCGATGTTTATCGGCGGGCATGTCGACCGCATCATCCTCAGTCGTCCCGCCGTCGAAGCGGGCGAAAAGCTGGGATATCTACCTGGCGACATGAAGGACAAGGTCGATCCCTATATGCAGCCGCTCTATGATGCGCTGAATGATTTTTTGCCCGGGAAACAACTGGCCAAGCTGATCGAGGAAAAGCGCATCGAGATTGCACCTCTGGCGTTCATGCGTGGCCGTACGCTCGCGAACGCCTTCGTTGTGCTGGATGAGGCGCAGAACGCCACGACCATGCAGATGAAAATGTTCCTGACCCGTTTGGGCGAAGGCAGCCGCATGGTCATAACAGGCGACCGGTCACAGGTTGACCTGCCGCGCGGAGTTCAGTCGGGATTGGCGGATGCAGAACGGCTGTTGAGCACGATACCAAATATCAGCTTCAACTATTTCACCTCCAAGGATGTTGTCCGGCACCCACTTGTCGCCGCGATCATCGAAGCGTATGAGGCCGATACGGGCCGTGAAACGGGTTGATCTTCTGGGTCCCGGTATCGGGATTTTGGACATGGTGGCATGAACCTGGAACTATCGGTTGAAGACCCGCGCTGGGACGGGCTCGAATTTTTGGCAGAGCGCGCCACAAGGGCGGTTTTGGATCATTGCGATCTTGATGCGGACCAGTGTGAGGTTAGCCTGCTGGGATGCGACGATGCACGGATCGCCCAGTTGAACACGGAATTCCGCGAAAAGGCGTCACCGACCAATGTGCTTAGCTGGCCAGCCGAAGATTTGGCTGCGGATTCCGCCGGGCAGACTCCGATACTCCCTGAACCCGATTTCTCAGGGGAAATTGCTCTGGGCGATATCGCGATTTCTTATGATACTTGTGCTCGCGAGGCGGCGGAGGCAGGGAAAAACATGGATGATCATGTCACACATCTGATCGTTCACGGCCTGTTGCATTTGCTGGGTTATGATCACATTCGTGATCTCGACGCCACGCTGATGGAGGGTGTTGAGGTGGAGATACTTGGCAAACTGGGTATTGATGACCCATATAATGCTTAGAGCGAGCCTTTCGGCTTATCATTTGGAATGGGAAAATGGGCGAAACAGACGGCAGTTCTATGGCGGCGCAGGGCGCGCAACCGAAGGACGGCAACGAAAATGTCACTGAGAGACCAGGACTTTTCTCTCGAATAGTGGATGCGTTCTCAACGCAGAGTGAAGACTCGGCTTCTGAGGTCAATGGGCAAGAGGTCGATCCGGCTCAACCTCGCGGCATGATTAACCTGCGCCGGATGCGGGTCGAGGATGTGGCGATTCCCACGGTCGAGATCGTGTCAGTACCGTCGACGATATCCAAAGATGAGCTGGCCCAGGTTTTCCGGGAAAGCGGTCTGTCCAGGATACCTGTATATGAAGGAACGCTGGATACGCCTTTGGGCTTTATCCACCTGAAAGATTTCGCTTTGACGCACGGGTTCAACGGCGGCTCGACTGAGTTTGATCTGGTGTCGATGTTGCGGACATTGCTGTTCGTGCCGCCATCGATGCCGATCGGTGTGCTGATGACCAAAATGCAAACCGAGCGCCGCCACATGGCATTGGTGATCGACGAATATGGTGGTGTCGACGGGTTGCTGACGATCGAAGACCTGATCGAACAGGTTGTTGGTGAGATCGCGGACGAACATGACGCGGATGAAAGCCAACTTTGGGTTCAGGAAAAACCTGGATGTTATGTGGTGCAGGCGCGGATACCCCTTGAAGATTTCGAAGCCGAGATCGGGCGATCCCTAACCAGCCACGAGGATGTCGATGAGGAAGAGATCGACACGCTTGGCGGGTTGGTCTTCATGTTGTCCGGACGGGTTCCAGCACGAGGAGAGGTTGTTCTGCATCCGGAAGGGCCTGAATTTGAGGTGATTGATGCGGATCCGCGGCGCATCAAACGGCTGCGTGTCATGCTGCCGGATATCGTTGCATGAACCTGATACGGGCTTGGCCCATTTGGCTTAGATTTGTCCTTTCTGGTTTGTTGGGAGGGCTGGCTGCATTTGGTCTGGCTCCCTTTGGGTATTGGGTGGCTTCTGTATTGGCGTTGGTGTTGGTCGCACCGATATTTCAGAGCACCGAGACACGTGCGCGTGCGGCGTGGATCGGTTGGGCGTTTGGGACCGGGTATTTCGCCCATGCACTCAGCTGGATTGTCGAGCCGTTTCTGGTGGACGCCGATCGTCACGCTTGGATGGCTCCGTTTGCTTTGGTCTTCATGGCTGGTGGTTTGGCGCTGTTCTGGGCGCTGGCATTCTGGGTTGCTCGCAGGCCCGGCGCGCGCGGGGTTTCACAGGCGTTGTTTCTCGCCTTGGCAATCTCGTTGGCGGAATGTGCCCGGGGTTATGTTCTGACCGGGTTCCCCTGGGCCGGGCTGGCGCAGGTCTGGGTCGAGACCCCTATTGCGCAGCTACTGTCACTTTTTGGGCCTTACGGGCTTGGGGCGCTGACCTTGGTGGCGACTCTGCCACTAGGGGCGGCTTTGGCGCTGCGTTCCAGAGTATTCGTGCCCTTGGGCATCAGTGTGGCATCGGTCGCATTGGCTTTGGGCTATGCGGGGACGCGGCCCGCTGTGGTCGAAACGGGACATATCGTTCGCTTGGTTCAGCCCAATGCTTTGCAACATCAGAAATGGGATCCAGAGTTTGCACCTCTGTTCTTCGCACGTCAGATCGAGTTTACTGCCGCCGAACCACAGCCTGACCTGATCGTTTGGCCTGAAACCTCGGTTCCCGCCTGGCTGGGCAGCGCGCAGCCGTATCTGGATGCCATCGCCGAGGCGGCGCAAGGCACGCCGGTTGTTCTGGGAATTCAACGAGGCGACGGGCCGCGTATCTACAACTCGATGATCTACCTTGATGTGGATGGGGCTCAGCAGGGGCTGTACGACAAACATCATCTGGCGCCTTTTGGCGAATATGTTCCGTTTGGCGACGTGATGGCGCGGTTCGGGATCTATGGCATGGCTGCAACCACCGGACATGGGTTCAGCGCCGGGTCGGGGGCGGCGCTGCTGGATGCAGGCCCATTGGGTAAAGCGCTGCCGTTGATCTGCTACGAAGCTGTGTTTACCCAAGATGTCCTATCCGCGCCGGGGCGCGCTGATTTCCTTCTGCAAATCACCAATGATGCGTGGTTCGGAACGCGCTCGGGACCGTATCAGCACCTGGCTCAGGCACAGATGCGCGCCATCGAGCAGGGGCTGCCCATGATGCGTTCGGCCAATACCGGCGTCTCCGCCATGATTGACCCGCTGGGCCGGATCACCGAGGCCCTGCCGCTTGGGCAGGCGGGCTATATTGATGCCGGACTTCCGGCGCCTCATTCTCCGACGGCTTATTCCCGAATGGGGGATAATCCTGTCTTTGCCGTGTTATTGGTGCTGTTTAGCCTGTTATGGTACCGGCTGCGGCGGCGAAACCTATGATTTCGCATTGACCCTCAGTTTCGGGGGGCTTATCCCCTCTTGTGCCCATCACAACGGCTTCCTGGCGTGACGGGGTAATCTTAATGGAGCACTTGTATGTCCCGACAGAACTATACCTTTACTTCGGAATCCGTTTCCGAAGGGCATCCGGATAAGGTTTGTGACCGTATTTCCGACGCCGTACTAGACGCATTTCTGAACGAAGAACCCGAGGCACGCGTTGCGTGCGAGACCTTTGCGACAACGGATCGCGTGGTGATCGGCGGCGAAGTGGGGCTGTCTGATCAGGACAAGCTGCATGACTATATGGGCCGCATCGACGAGATCGCCCGTGCCTGTATCAAGGATATCGGCTATGAGCAGGATAAGTTCCACCACGAGACGGTAGAAGTTACGAACCTGCTGCATGAGCAATCTGCACATATTGCGCAGGGCGTAGATGCGTCGGGTGACAAGGACGAAGGTGCTGGTGATCAGGGCATCATGTTCGGCTATGCCACCACCGAGACACCCGCGCTTATGCCTGCGCCGATCCAGTATTCCCACGCAATCCTGCGCCGTCTGGCCGAGGTGCGCAAGAACGGGACCGAGCCTGCGCTGGGCCCGGATGCGAAATCGCAGCTGTCAGTGATCTACCAGGATGGCAAGCCGGTTGGCGTCAGCTCGATCGTTCTGTCGACCCAGCATCTGGATGAGACGCTGAGCTCGGCCGATATTCGCGCCATTGTTGAGCCGTATATCACCGAAACTCTGCCCGAGGGTTGGCTGACCGATCAGACCGATTGGCACGTGAACCCCACCGGCAAGTTCGTCATTGGCGGTCCGGATGGCGATGCGGGTCTGACCGGTCGTAAGATCATCGTGGACACTTATGGCGGTGCAGCGCCTCATGGTGGCGGAGCGTTTTCGGGTAAAGACCCGACCAAGGTGGACCGTTCGGCGGCTTATGCCGCGCGCTATCTGGCCAAGAATGTCGTAGCCGCGGGAATGGCCGAGCGTTGCACGATCCAGCTGAGCTATGCCATTGGCGTTTCCCGGCCTCTGTCGATCTATGCGGATACGCATGGCACGGGGCAGATCGCGGATGATCGGATTGAAAAAGCCGTCGGCCAGGTGATGGACCTGACCCCACGCGGCATCCGTCAGCATCTGGAGCTGAACAAGCCGATCTATCAGCGCACAGCAGCCTATGGCCATTTTGGCCGCCAGCCGGAAGCGGATGGAGGTTTCAGCTGGGAGCGCACAGATCTAGCAGACGCGTTGAAAGCGGCGGTTTGATCTGACTGTTATCAATTGGTGCGCCCTTGCGGGCGCGCCTATTTCTTGGGAAATGGATGAGAGGCGGCGGCTATTCTGCTCTGCCGCCGCCCCTTGCCTCTGAGCCGTCCCCGCAGTATGGGCACCGCCATGAGCACCCAGACCCCCCAACGCCCCCGCAGAAACTTTTATGGCCGCTTCAAAGGCAAGACCCTGAAGCAAAGCCAAAAGACGTATCTAAGCGAAGACCTCGATGCGCTGTCTCCGGGTGCTGTGGACTGGGAAAGCAATCCTGAACGCAGTCCGCTGGATCTGAAGGCCCTGTTCGGTGGCAAGGATGTCTGGCTTGAGATCGGCTTTGGCGGCGGCGAGCATCTGGTGCATCAGGCGGCCAGCAATCCCGATATCGGTATCATTGGGGCAGAACCCTATATCAACGGTGTCGCCATGCTGTTGGGTAAGATTCGCAAGGCTGGGGTCGAGAATCTGGCGGTGCATCCCGGCGATGCGCGCGATCTTTTTGATGTCTTGCCCGAAGCCAGCATATCACGCGCCTTTCTTCTGTACCCCGATCCCTGGCCCAAAACCCGGCATCACCGCCGTCGGTTCGTGACCCCAGAGCATCTGGAGCCGTTGGCGCGGTCGTTGAAACCGGGCGCGATCTTTCGCGTTGCAACAGATATTCCCGACTATGTCCGCCAAACGTTGGAAGAGGTGCCGGGCGCTGGTTTCGAATGGTTGGCGGAACGCCCCACCGATTGGCGTGAGCCTTGGGAAGACTGGATTTCCACGCGTTATGAGCAGAAGGCCCTGCGCGAAGGGCGGACACCGCATTACCTGACCTTCCGCCGCAACGACTGATTGCGGCTGGACCAAGCGCCTCCAATTCGCTAATCGGCTTGGGAACTGATAGCGAAAACAGGAGCCCCCATGTCCGGACACGGCACGCCCATCCCGATGACCTCGCATCCTTGCGGTCCGCTGACCGGTACGGCCGAGGTGCCCGGCGACAAGTCGATCTCGCACCGGTCGCTGATCCTGGGCGCGATGGCCGTGGGTGAGACCCGGATCACTGGGCTGTTGGAGGGCGAGGACGTTCTGGACACCGCAAAGGCGATGCGGGCCCTTGGCGCCGAGGTGACGGATCACGGAGGCGGCGAATGGTCGGTCCATGGTGTGGGCGTCGGCGGTTTTGCCGAACCTGATCAGGTCATCGACTGTGGCAACTCGGGCACCGGCGTTCGGTTGATCATGGGCGCGATGGCGACCTGTCCGATTTCGGCGACATTCACTGGCGATGCCAGCCTGAACAAGCGCCCTATGGCGCGGGTGACCGATCCTTTGGCGCTGTTTGGCACGCAATCGGTGGGCCGCTCCGGTGGGCGCCTGCCGATGACGATTGTGGGCGCGGCAGAGCCTGTTCCGGTACGGTACGTGGTTCCCGTTCCCTCCGCGCAGGTGAAATCTGCCGTTTTGCTGGCGGGGCTGAATGCTCCGGGCAAAACCGTGGTGATTGAGGCCGAAGCGACCCGCGACCATTCCGAGCGGATGCTGGCTGGGTTTGGTGCCGAAATCACAGTCGAGGATACCGATGAGGGGCGGGTGATCACCCTGACCGGTCGCCCCGAACTGAAGCCGCAGGTCATTGCCGTTCCGCGCGACCCCTCAAGTGCGGCCTTTCCGGTCTGTGCTGCGCTGATCACGCCCGGATCCGATGTTCTGGTTCCGGGCATCGGCCTGAACCCGACCCGCGCGGGTCTGTTTACCACTCTGCGTGAGATGGGTGCTGACTTGACCTATGAAAATGAGCGCGAAGAGGGTGGTGAACCGGTTGCCGATCTACGTGCCCGGTATTCCCCCGATATGAAAGGAATCTCGGTTCCTCCGGAACGGGCGGCCTCGATGATTGACGAATACCCGGTTCTGTCTGTGGTCGCGGCAAATGCCACGGGCACCACGATGATGGGCGGCGTGAAAGAGCTGCGCGTCAAGGAAAGCGACCGTATTGATGCGATGGCCCGCGGCCTGCGCGTTAATGGCGTCACCGTCGATGAGGGCGATGATTGGTGGTCTGTGGATGGTTTGGGAATTGGCAATGTTCCCGGTGGCGGCACCTGTGAGAGCTTTCTGGATCACCGGATCGCGATGTCCTTTATGGTTATGGGTATGGGGGCGAAAAATCCGGTCGGGGTCGACGATGGCGGCCCGATCGCAACGTCTTTCCCGATCTTCGAACCGTTGATGGCTGGCCTTGGTGCGCGGCTGCAGCGAAACAACCGGTAAATGCGATGGCAGTTGCCAGTTTCACCATAGCAATCGATGGCCCGGCAGCAGCGGGGAAGGGCACAATTTCCAATGCCGTTGCCGCCCATTTCGGGTTTGCGCATCTCGATACCGGCCTGCTTTACCGTGCGGTTGGCCGCAGAACGCTGGAAGGTGCCGACCCGGTTAGTGCCGCGCAAACGCTGACAGCCGAGGACCTGGATCAGGGTGATCTGCGCACGGCTGAAATCGCGCAAGCGGCCTCAAAAGTTGCAGTTATCCCCGAGGTGCGGGCTGCATTGGTCGATTTTCAGCGCGCCTTTGCGCGCCGCGCGGGCGGTGCGGTGTTGGACGGTCGCGATATCGGAACCGTTATTTGCCCGCGGGCCGAGGTGAAACTGTTTGTCACCGCCAGCGCCGAAGTGCGCGCTGAGAGACGGTTTCTGGAACTGGACGCCAAGGGCCATCAGGTTACACGCGCACAGGTGTTGGCCGATGTGCGAGAGCGGGACGCTCGGGATGCCGAACGCAGCACGGCACCTATGAAGCCAGCTGAGGATGCGGTCATACTGGATACCTCGGACCTGAGCATTGACGCAGCTCTCGCCCGCGCGATTGAGGTCATCGAACCAGTTCTGCCCTAGGGCCGTTTGCCAGAGCAAACACAACTTTGTTCACTAAGCTTTGTTTGGCCAGTGCCCGAGGCGTCGATTACCTTTGTATCGACATCTGCCGGAGGTAATCGATGTTCCGCCTGATTTTGATTTTTACCTTTCTCGCCAGTGCGCTTTCAGCGCAAGAGGCAGAACCGCCAATGACCTACGAGCGTTTGGGCAAGATATTGTTTGCGCTTGACCCCGAGACAGAGCCTCTTGGGCCGGGCTTTCAGCTTACCATCGCGGAGGTTCCCGTTCTGGTGATTACTGACGTCAATGCGGACCGGATGCGGGCCATGGTGTCGATCCAAAGTGTCGAAGATCTGAGTGCTCAGGACATGCAACGGATGATGCAGGCGAATTTCGACAGTACCCTGGATGCGCGATATGCGATTGCCAATGGCACCTTGTGGGCTGCGTTCATCCACCCCTTATCGCGGCTGGAAAGGGATCAGTTGATCTCGGGGCTGGCCCAGACGGTGAACATCGCCAACACCTACGGCACCTTGTATTCCAGCGGAGTTGCGGAATTTGGCGGCGGCGATAGCAATGATCTTCAGCGCGCTCTGATCGAAGAGCTTCTGAAAAAAGGCGAGGATATCTGACGCAGGGCCGGTACTTGCGCATTTCCTTTCTCGCAGCATCCACCATCCTAAAGAAAGTCGCGCAGTGGCGAGCGGCCTGTGTTGCCGGGTCTGATGACCCGACATGTATGTAGGTTCGGCCGTCATAGTGCCTAGCTGGATGCAGGAAAGCTGTTATAGTTTCTCTCAGGCAAAAAGGGAAAGCTGCTTTACAAGCCCCAAAATCAAAAAGGGCAGGCGGCTAAAAAACCCCAAAACCAACAGGGACAGAAAATATGAATAATCGTTTGCGCAAGATCACCATTGTGGGTGGCGGCACGGCAGGTTGGATGACCGCGCTGATCCTGGAAATGGTGTTTTCACGCACGTCAGCACCCAAG
The DNA here is from genome assembly GCF_059610745.1 of Ruegeria sp. CDSC042. Classification (NCBI taxonomy): domain Bacteria; kingdom Pseudomonadati; phylum Pseudomonadota; class Alphaproteobacteria; order Rhodobacterales; family Roseobacteraceae; genus Ruegeria; species Ruegeria sp. CDSC042. Next base: position 25,348 of record NZ_JBXWOF010000014.1, on the reverse strand, counting down.
GATCGCCCGCGTATCTGCCTGATCGAAAGCCCCAATATCTCGACTGTGGGCGTTGGCGAGGCCACGGTTCCACGGATGCCGGTCACGCTGCGCCAGGCCGGCATTTCAGAGCGGGATTTCTTTCGTGAGACCAACGCCTCGTTCAAGCTGGGCGTGAAGTTTTGTAATTGGAACAAGGACGCCAAAGGCAATCGCATTGATTACGTGAACCCTTTTGCGCATGGCCAGTTGTTAGAGGGGTTAGAGCCTGCAGAATACTTCCTGCGCTTTGGCAATGGCGATAGGGATTTCACGCAGTCCATCTCGCCCCATGATGATCTGGCACGCCTGTGCAAAGGTGGACGGCCACTGGGTCAGCCAGAGTTTGAGCAGCGGTTCGGTTATGCCTATCATCTGGATGCTGTGAAGTTTGCAGGCATGTTGACCAGGGTTTGCACCAAGCGCGGCGTTGAGCATATCCAGGACGAGGTGAAATCGGTCGAGCTGGATGAGCAGGGCAATGTCAGCCATCTGATGCTGGAAAAGAAAGGCCGCCATGACATTGAGATGGTCGTGGATTGCACCGGGTTTCGCGGCTTGATTATCAACAAGGCGCTGGGCGAGCCTTTCATGGACTATTCTGACTATCTGCCCAACGACCGCGCCATGGCGTTGCAGATCGAGCACCCGGATCCAGAAAAAATTGAAAGCGTCACACGGTCCACCGCACTTGGCGCGGGGTGGACCTGGCGGGTGCCACTCTTTAACCGTGTGGGCACGGGCTATGTTTACTCATCTGCGCATCGCACGGATGAACAGGCGGCGGATGAATACCTCGAATGGCTGGGCGACAGCGGCAAAGGTGCGACGCCGCGTGTGATCCCGATGCGTATCGGACGCGTGCGCAATGCCTGGGTCAAGAATTGCGTGGCGATCGGACTGGCCGGAGGGTTCATCGAACCGCTGGAAAGTACAGCGATCCACATGATTGATCATGCGGTGCGCTGGTTCGCCGAGCATCTGCCTACGCGGGACATCGAACCGTCGCTGCGGGCGAGATATAACAAGCAAATGGATAAGCTCTATGACGAGGTTCTGGATTTCATTTGTCTGCACTACCGCTTGGGCAACCGCACGGATGATCAATATTGGATCGACGCGCGGACCGAAATGAAGATACCGGATCGGCTGGCCGAGAACCTTGAGCTGTGGCAGCACCGCCTGCCTTTGGAACGAGATATCGAGTTTGCAACGCTTTTCGATTTCCGCGTCTATCAAACGGTTCTTTTGGGTAAGCAGGTCTATGATACGGGCTATGGTGCCGGCATCCGCGATCGCTTGCGGCCGTTGAAGAAACCGATCTGGTTCCAGTGGTGGAAAGGCGCGAAAGTGGATCTTGCGCAGATACTCAGATCAATGCCTGATCACAAAACCCTGCTGCGCGATATCCGGGGCGAGCTAGAGCGCCCTGCCTTTGGAAAGGCCGCAGCAGCGAAGCCAACAGTCGCGATGCCGGGCGCGGCCCCGGTACCTTTGGCGGTCCAGAACATGCCGAATTTTGCCGAAATCCAAAGCGGCTCAAAAGATCTGCAACTGTTTTAGTCGCTCTATCCTTTCGGAGCTGAAGAAGAATACAAATCGACCCGACCTCAGCCATGCAAGGCTGGGGTTTGCGTGTTATTTTGTGATATGCACGGTAAAACTTGCAGCGCCTGTGCGAACCCGTTATAGAGCGCGCGTCGACAAGGCGATTTGAGCCATAAAACAATGAGACGAGCAGGGTCGGACCAACCGGCCCTCTTTGTTTTGCGGTATATGTCAGGTCGTCTGACCAATCCACTAAGACCGGCGGAGACAACCGCTCGGCCAGCAAAAACGTTATGTAAAGGAAAACACTGCCAGATGGCTGATACAACCATGGAGGAATTCGAAGCCCTCCTTAATGAAAGCTTCGAAATGGACACGCCCGAAGAGGGTTCTGTTGTCAAAGGTAAGGTTCTGGCGATCGAAGCCGGCCAAGCCATCATCGACGTCGGCTACAAAATGGAAGGCCGCGTTGATCTGAAAGAATTCGCAAATCCTGGCGAAGCCCCTGAAATCACTGTTGGTGACGAGGTTGAAGTTTACCTGCGCGCCGCAGAAAACGCCCGTGGCGAAGCTGTCATCTCACGTGAGATGGCCCGCCGTGAAGAGGCATGGGACCGTCTGGAAAAAGCATATGCCGACGACCAGCGCGTCGAAGGTGCAATCTTTGGTCGTGTCAAAGGTGGCTTCACCGTCGATCTGGGTGGTGCAGTTGCGTTCCTGCCCGGCTCGCAGGTTGACGTGCGCCCCGTACGCGACGCTGGCCCTCTGATGGGTCTGAAGCAGCCGTTCCAGATTCTGAAAATGGACCGTCGCCGTGGCAACATCGTTGTTTCGCGCCGCGCAATCCTGGAAGAATCGCGTGCCGAACAGCGCGCCGAGGTTATCGGCAACCTGACCGAAGGTCAGACCGTAGAAGGCGTGGTCAAGAACATCACCGAATACGGTGCGTTTGTTGACCTGGGCGGCGTTGACGGCCTGCTGCACGTCACCGACATGGCATGGCGCCGTGTGAACCACCCGTCCGAGATCCTGACGATCGGCGAGACCATCAACGTTCAGGTCATCAAGATCAACAAAGAGACCCACCGGATCAGCCTGGGCATGAAGCAGCTGCAGGAAGATCCGTGGGATCTGGTTGCAGCCAAGTATCCGCTGAGCTCGGTTCATCAGGGTCGCGTCACCAACATCACCGACTACGGCGCGTTCGTCGAGCTGGAAGCTGGTGTCGAAGGTCTGGTGCACGTGTCCGAGATGTCCTGGACCAAGAAAAACGTCCACCCCGGCAAGATTGTTTCGACCAGCCAGGAAGTCGACGTCATGGTTCTGGAAATCGATGGCGCCAAGCGTCGCGTGTCTCTGGGCCTGAAGCAGACTCAGCGCAACCCGTGGGAAGTGTTTGCAGAAACACACCCCGAGGGCACCGAAGTCGAAGGCGAAGTCAAGAACATCACCGAATTTGGTCTGTTCATTGGCCTCGAAGGCGACATCGACGGCATGGTTCACCTCAGCGATCTGTCCTGGGACGAGCGTGGCGAGGATGCCATCCAGAACTACCACAAGAACGACGTGGTACAGGCCGTTGTGTCTGAAGTGGATGTCGAGAAAGAGCGTATCTCGCTGTCGATCAAAGCCCTGGGCGGTGACAAGTTCGCCGAAGCTGTGGGCGGCGTGAAGCGTGGCTCGATCATCACCGTTGAGGTCACCGCGATCGAAGATGGCGGCATCGAGGTCGAGTACGAAGGTATGAAGTCGTTCATCCGTCGTTCCGACCTGAGCCGTGACCGTGCCGAACAGCGCCCCGAGCGTTTCTCGGTCGGTAACAAGGTCGACGTCCGCGTCACCAATGTCGACAGCAAGACCCGTCGTCTGGGTCTGTCGATCAAGGCACGTGAGATCGCCGAAGAGAAAGAGGCCGTGGAACAGTACGGTTCTTCTGACTCGGGCGCATCACTGGGCGATATCCTGGGTGCAGCGCTGAAGTCGGGCGACTAAGTCCGAGCCTCAGTCAAGCCGAATTTACGGCCCCGTGTGAAAGCGCGGGGCCGTTTTTGTTGCGAATCAACATGTTCGCATTTTCAGGCTAATTGAGGCTTAGGTTCATGCATTTGTCGGGCAAATTACATGAACTGGCAAAAATTCGCGTTACTTAACTGTAATTTTCAGCCTTTGCCCGCAGAGTTTACGTTCCCCCGAACCCAGTTTTTTCCTATACTGTTCAGAATAATAGGCATGGTTAACCGGTCGCCTGGGAGGGTAACGCACATGATCCGTTCAGAACTGATTCAGAAAATCGCCGACGAGAACCCGCATCTTTATCAGCGTGACGTCGAGCGAATCGTGAATACCGTGTTCGAAGAAGTAACGGATGCGATGGCGCGAGGGGATCGGGTTGAACTGAGAGGCTTCGGGGCGTTTTCAGTGAAACAGCGCGATGCCCGTGTGGGTCGTAACCCGCGCACCGGCGAAACTGTGCAGGTCGAAGAAAAATGTGTTCCGTTTTTCAAAACTGGCAAGTTGCTAAGGGACCGGTTGAACGGTAAAGCCTAGGCCATGATGCGCTACCTTCGATATGCTTTTCTCGCGGTCCTCGGGATCGTCTTGATTTCAGTCTCTCTGGCCAACCGCGAAGCGGTTGAGCTGACGCTTATTCCCTCGGCTATAGCCGATTTGCTTGGCTTCAATTTCAGCGCCTCGTTGCCGCTGTTCGTGGTGGTTCTGGGTGGCATCGTCGCTGGCCTGGTCATTGGCTTTCTTTGGGAATGGCTGCGCGAGCACAAGCACCGCCGCGATGCTACCGCCAGCAAAGGTGAAGTGCGCAAGCTTGAGCGTGAGGTCAAGAAGCTCAAGAAAGCGCAGAACGAAGGACAGGACGAAGTTCTCGCCCTGTTGGATGAGGCCAGCTGAGGCCCGGAATGTCGGATGTAGCGGTTAAAATCTGCGGCCTGACTGCACCAGATCACGTGCGCGCAGCAGCTGATGCGGGTGCACGGTATCTTGGTTTCAACTTCTTTCCGAAATCGCCTCGATATGTTTCGCCTCAACAGGCAGCAGCTTTGTTCGAGCATGTCCCCGTTGGGGTTGCAAAGGTCGCCTTGGTTGTGAACGCCACGGATGAGTTGTTGGACAGTATCACCGCAGTCGCCCCTTTTGACATGTTGCAGCTGCATGGCTCAGAATCTGTCGAGCGGGTGCAGGAAATCAAGGCGCGCTATGGGTTGCCTGTTATCAAGGTGGTTGGTGTTGCAGATGCCGAAGACCTGGCCGACATTGATACTTATTGCGATGTTGCCGATCAGTTGCTGATAGATGCCAAGGCGCCAAAGAGCTCGGTTCTGCCGGGTGGAAACGGGCTGGCGTTTGACTGGCGTTTGCTGGCTGGGCGCAAATACTGGCGCAAGCCCTGGATGCTGGCCGGTGGGTTGAACCCCGGCAATGTGGCCGAGGCCATCCGTATGACGGGCGCGCGTCAGGTCGATGTCGCCTCGGGCGTGGAAAGTGCACCGGGCATCAAGGATGCCGCGATGGTTCGTGCGTTTGTAGACGCTGCAATTCGGGCCGGCTGAGGTATCACATCTAAGGATTCCCATGTGCGTTTTGCCATGGCAAATCCCGCCGCTACCTCCTATGAACAACGGGTACGACGATGGAGACACCCATGGCCAACGATCTTTTCAATTCCTTCATGTCCGGCCCAGACGAGCAGGGCCGTTTCGGCATTTTCGGCGGGCGTTTTGTCAGCGAAACGCTGATGCCGCTGATCCTGGCGCTGGAAGAGGAATATGAAAAGGCCAAGGACGATGCCACATTTTGGGCCGAGATGGACGATCTGTGGGCCAACTATGTGGGACGCCCCTCGCCATTATATTATGCCGAACGCCTGACCGAGCATCTGGGTGGCGCCAAAATCTATCTGAAGCGCGATGAGCTGAACCACACCGGCGCGCACAAGATCAATAACGTATTGGGCCAGATCATTCTGGCGCGGCGCATGGGCAAGACCCGGATCATTGCCGAGACCGGCGCCGGACAGCATGGCGTGGCCACAGCCACCGTTTGCGCCAAGTTCGGTTTGAAATGCGTGGTCTATATGGGCGCGCATGATGTGCAGCGACAGGCCCCGAACGTGTTCCGCATGCGCCTGCTGGGGGCCGAAGTGATCCCTGTGACGTCAGGTCGTGGCACATTGAAAGACGCGATGAACGATGCGTTACGTGACTGGGTGACCAACGTGCGCGATACGTTTTATTGCATCGGTACAGTTGCTGGCCCGCACCCGTATCCGGCGATGGTGCGCGACTTTCAGTCGATCATCGGCAAGGAAGCAAAGGAACAGATGCACAAGGCCGAGGGCCGTTTACCCGACACGCTCATCGCCGCCATCGGTGGTGGATCGAACGCAATGGGTCTGTTCTATCCGTTCCTGGATAATAAATCCGTCAACATCATCGGTGTCGAAGCCGGTGGTAAGGGCGTGAACGACAAGATGGAACATTGCGCCTCGCTGACCGGCGGCCGCCCCGGTGTTCTGCATGGCAACCGCACCTATCTGCTGCAGGATGATGACGGGCAAATCCTCGAAGGATACTCGATCTCGGCTGGTCTGGATTACCCGGGCATTGGCCCTGAACATTCATGGCTGAATGATATCGGCCGCGCGCAATATGTGTCGATCACCGACAAAGAGGCGCTTGAGGCGTTCCAGCTTTGCTGTGCAACCGAAGGCATCATCCCGGCGCTTGAACCTAGCCATGCGCTGGCTCATGTGATGAAGATCGCGCCGGATCTGCCCAAGGATCACCTGATCTGCATGAATATGTGTGGACGTGGTGACAAGGATGTTCAGACCGTGGCGAAATATCTGAACTTCGACATGTCGGATACCGAAGGTCGCAGCGCCGATTGACCAGGCGGTAAAATTTGAAATTTCTGACAAAAGCTGTGTGCCTTTGAACGGTGTGCAGCTTTGGTTTCCAGCCTGCGGCTTTTCGAATGTTGCGCAGCTGGGTAATTTTGTTGCGCACCCGCCACAGGTGCATTTCCACCTCTCAGAATATCATTGAGCGAATCCTGCCTCTTCGCCTAAACCCGCCGTTACCGGTCAAAACGGGCCGGACCCTAGCGAGCAGAGGTGATCACTCTCTCGGTGCGGACGGCGCTGCCGAAACCGTATGCCAGGGCCGAAACCGGGGATTGGTACATGCTTTGTAGCTCAGGTGGAAGAGCGGCAGATGGCAAATCTGTGAGCGAAGGTTCGACTCCTTCCAAAGCTCCAAATGTAGCTCATTCTGGTTAGAGCAATCGACTGTTAATCGATGTGTAGCGGGTTCGAGTCCCGCCATTTGAACAAACGCTGTTAGGTCAGCACCGGCCTTCAACGCCGGTCCGTGAAAACGGTCCAAATCATTAAGGTCCGGGTGTTCCCCAGCAGGGGTGGCACCGCGCTACGTCAGGCTTTGGCCGGGCGGGGCAGGGGTCTTCGCTGCTCTGGTCTTGGGCCGGAGGGCAGATGACGGTGTCGCCGGATTGACGCCCCGCTTGATCCCTTGGGAACAGGCGGCGCATTGGTCCCGCGCCCCTCTCTCTGACCCTCTCGCAAAAGGGCACGGCGCGGGGGATGCCCGGTCTTTCACAGCCTTTATCCGAAGGCTTCACACCTGTCACCCAATCGGGGTGCAACCCACTGAAAACATGAAAAGGAGTTCGCTTTTGCGACGACGATAGAGCGAGACGAAAAGGAGAAATGAAATGACACTATTCCAAGATCTGATCGACCGGCTGACTGGTCATCAACGGCTGACCCTGACCGAGACCCAGCGGGTGCTGGTTTTGCGCAAGGGGGTAATTGACACCATCCTCGGCCCCGGGAAACACCGGCTGCCACGCAGGGATGTGCTGACCGAGCTGCACGATCTGGAGGCTCTCTTTTTCGTGTCGCCCTATGAGCGGGCGCTGATGCAGAACCGGCCCGAACTGGCCGAGGCGCACCTGACCGAGTTTCGGGCAGGGCCCAACGAGGTTCTGGTTCTGCTTCGGGATGGCGTGCCCGCTCGAGTGCTGATTCCCGAAGTACGGGCGCTAGTTTGGAAGGATGCCGGCCCCTGGGCCGTTGAGCAACACGCGCTGACCGAGTCCATGGTTGTGCACAAAGCAGTCGCGCAGCGGCTGGTTCGGGTGGGGCTGCAGATGCACCTGACGCGGGTCGAGATTGCCGAAGGGCATGTCGGTTTGCTGACGGTGGATGGCGTGCTGGTGGATCGGCTGAACCCCGGCGCTCATGCCTTCTGGAAGGTGGGCCGGAACGTCGAGGTCAAGCAGATCGACCTGCGGCAACGAACCCATGAGGTAACGGGTCAAGAGATACTGACCAAGGACCGGGTGACCATCCGGGTCAACCTCAGCGCCGATTACCGGGTCGTCGATCCGGTCAAGGCGATGGGGGCGGTGAAGGATTTTGATCAGGCCCTGCACCGGGCCCTGCAACTGGCGTTCCGGAAGACCCTTGGGTCGATGACGCTTGACCGGCTAATTGCCGAGAAGGTGGGCGTTGACACCGAGGCTGCGGATCGGGTGCGGACACAAATGGCCGGGATCGGCATCGAAGTGGGTGAGATCGCGTTGAAAGACGTCATCCTGCCCGGCGAGATGCGCGAAATCCTGACCGCCGTGGTCGCTGCCGAGAAACAGGCCGAGGCCAACGTCATCCGGCGGAGGGAAGAAACCAACGCCACGCGGTCTTTGCTGAACACCGCGAAAGTGATGGCGGAAAACCCGGTGATGCTGCGACTGAAAGAGCTGGAAGCGCTGGAAACCATCGCCGGCAAGGTCGAGCGGCTGACGGTTCATAACGGAACCGAGGGTCTGATGTCTGACCTTGTGAAATTGCGGGATTGATCCCGAATAAGGACTGGTCCGGGTGATCCCGGGCCGGTCTGCCTAGTCCTGAACCGCGTGTTGGTTGAGAATGCGCAGAGGCACGATGTCCAGCGCTTGTTGATGTGTCGCCTCAAGATGAACCTTGGGCGCGCATCCTTCGTCATGGGCTTGCAGGAAGCGACCCGCACATAGACACCAGCTGTCACCGGCACGCAGCCCGGGAAAATTAAACTCGGGGCGCGGCGTGCTGAGGTCATTGCCGACATATTTCGAATAGGCCAGAAACTCGACTGTCATTACCGCGCAAACCGTGTGGCTGCCCTGATCCTCGGGGCAGGTATTGCAGGCGCCATCGCGAAAGAACCCGGTCAGCGGATCGCGGGAGCAAGGGGCGAGCACGCCCCCCAGAACATTTATGCTTTCCTGTTTCTGCATAAGAGCATCTTACAGGCTTTGCGCAATCTTGCGGAACATTTCTATGTTGATCTCATTCACGCCAGGGTCTCGAAACTTGCGATCGGCTCCGGTGGACACGATCAGCACCCCGCGCGGCTGGTCGAAATAGATATACTGACCATAGACGCCGCGGGCCATGAACTCGCCCTCATGCGCGCCCACGGGAATCCACCACTGATATCCATAGCCGATCTTGCCCGATGCGGTCGGGGCACTGGGCAGGACCGAAGCGGCGATCCATTCGGCCGGTACCAGTTGCTGCCCATCATGAACCCCGTTTTGCAGGATCATCTGACCGAAACGCGCATAGTCGCGGGTGGTGAAATTCAAGCCCCCCAGAACAAAGGCAACTCCGGCCCCGTCGGTCACGTAATAGCCATCCCGCTCCAACCCAAGCGGCTGCACAATGCGCTCTGTAAGCAGTTCGGCTACGCTGCGACCGGTTGCTCCTCGGACCACCATACCGATAACATGGGTGTCGATTGACACGTATTTCCAGGTTTCTCCAGGTGTTGCGAAACTGTCCTGCAGCGAGGCGGCAAAATCGTCCAGTTCTCGGCCTAAGGCGACCACTCGACCCATCCGGTTGATGTCAGAATTGTAATCCAGATAATCCTCGTTGAAGGTCACACCGCTGGCCATGTTCAACACGTTGCGGATCGTCGTACCATCATAGGCCGTGCCTTGCAGTTTGGGTACGTATTGCACGACAGGATCGTCCAATGAGGCGATTGCGCCTTCGTCCAGCAATATGCCGAACAATGCAGAAAGATAGCTTTTGGCAACCGACCACGAAATGCGTCGATCGTCTGGTGTGGTGCCCAGATAGTATTCCTCAAACCGGATCTGCCCGCCCTGCATCACAAGCAAGGATGTGACCGACCGGTCTTCGATCCATTGATCCGTGCCTGCTGGCAGGTCAAACCCGGGCCCGTAAGGCAATTCCCATGTGGCCCCATCCCCGCGCGGCAAGTTGACGGTTTTGAAAGCTGCATCCATATGCGAGAAATTGTGAACGATCTTTTCGGGGGAAAACAATGAGTTCACCGCCATCAAGCGTTGAATTTCCTCGCGTTTCCAGAACCCGACAACGGCGGCTGCCAGCACAAGCATCAGCGCGATACGCAGCACCCATTTAAACAAAGCTCTCATTTGTCGCCTCCCATGATTGCCGGTATTGGAGCCTGCCCGGGAACATTCCGCAATCCGGACGTAGGGGCAACGGCAAAGGGCGCTATTTGAACTTGTCCATCAGCTTCTGCATGGCTGACCTGCTGTCCTCGGCGGGTTCGGTAATGGTCTGGGCCGTTGGTTTTGGGTGCTCGGACGGTGACTTGGACGAACGCGGCGGTGCCGTTCGCTGGGCAACAGCGTTCATGAACTTACCGCCATCGCCATTAGCCAGGTGCCCTGCGCCATCTGCAACGCCGCGCAGGACATCTTCCAACCAGTCGCTGTCAGCCTTTGCGAAATCGCCCAAGACATATGGCGAAACCAATTCTTTCCGCCCGGGATGACCGATCCCAAGGCGCACCCGATCATAGGCTGGGCTGATATGTTCGTGGATCGACCGAAGCCCGTTATGACCGGCATGGCCTCCGCCTGCCTTGACGCGGACCTTACCCGGCGCCAGATCCAATTCATCATGTAGGACAGTGACGTCGGTCGAATCCAACTTGTAAAATCGCATGGCCTCGCCCACCGATTGACCGGACCGGTTCATGAAGGTCTGAGGCTTGATAAGCAAAACCTTTTCTTGACCAAGCCGCCCTTCGGCGATTTCGGCCTGAAATTTGGATTTCCAAGGACCAAAGCCGCAATCCTCGGCGATCCGGTCAACGGCCATAAAGCCAATATTGTGCCGGTTTCGAGCATATTTTGATCCGGGATTTCCCAGGCCGACAAACAGCTTCATCGTCATGTCCTTGTCTCAAGCGCGATATCGCAACTGGTTGATGGCACGGATTGGGGCCGATTTTCCAGCCCAACGGGCAAAAGAAAACGGGACCCCAATGGGGCCCCGTCACAAAAACCGAAACTTTGGGTCGGGCCTTATTCTTCTTCGCTTCCGACGACTTCGACTTCATCGGGTGCAACATCACCCTCTTCGCCCTCTTCGTCATCGCTTGTGGCCAGGCCGGTTGGGGCCGAGATGTTGGCGATCACAAAGTCACGGTCGATGGTCGGCTTGGTGCCAGCAGGCAGATCGACCGACGAGATGGTGACAACGTCGTTGATGTTCAGACCGGTCAGATCAACGGTGATCTTCTCAGGAATCTCACCAGCGGTACACATCAGCTCGACCTCAGGACGGACAACGGTCAGAACGCCGCCTTTCTTGATGCCGGGGGCCTCTTCCTCGTTGATGAAATCAACCGGAATAAACAGTGCGATCTTGGTGGTCCGACGCAGGCGCATCAGGTCCAGGTGGGTCGGCAGGTCTTTGACAACGTCACGCTGAACGTCGCGGCAGATGACGCGAACGTCTTCCTGGCCTTCAACCTTCAGGTTCCACAATGTCGACTTGAACCGGCCCGCTTTCAGGCGCTTGAACAGTTCGTTGAACGGGATCTGGATCGGCAGCGGCTCTTTGTCGCCACCAAAAACAATGCCCGGAACCATGCCGTCGCGGCGTGCCTGACGAGCGGCGCCCTTGCCTGTCCCCGTCCGTTCCAGAGCTACGAGATCAGGAATCTCTCCAGCCATGATATTTCTCCAATGTTAGGGCGGGTATCCTCCAAGGCTGTATACCCGCGTGAAGCCGCGTCCTTAGCTTGATTCATTGAGTTTGGAAAGGGGTTTTTGCAGCTCGTCTATTTTACGAGGCTCCGTCTCGCGCTCCGAAGTATTTTCGGCCAGATGGAGCAGGGAATCCTTACTTCAACTGGCTCTAAATATCTCGGGGGAGGCGGCCAATCGGCGACAAGGACAGAGCCCCCATGCGCGCGATCAATCTGTCCAGCTCCCTCCGAAGTCTTTCGGGACAAGCAAATTGTGCCGGCCCAGATCGCTCACATTGCGTTCACCGCAAAGTGCCATGGTCGTATCAAGTTCTTTCTGAATGATCTCAAGTGCCGTGGTCACGCCTTTCTGGCCCATTGCGCCAAGACCGTAAACAAAGGCGCGCCCGATAAAGGTGCCCTTCGCGCCAAGTGCCAGTGCTTTCAGAACGTCCTGGCCAGATCGGATGCCACTGTCCAGATGCACTTCGATGTCGTTCCCGACAGCGTCCATAATCTCGGGCAGGACACGAATGGAACTGAGCGCCCCGTCCAACTGGCGTCCGCCGTGGTTTGAAACCACGATGGCATCGGCGCCCAGCTTGGCGGCCATCTTGGCATCCTCGGAATCCAGGATACCTTTGAGGATCACCTTGCCGCCCCATTGGTTCATCAGCTTTTCAACCTTGCCCCAATCCAGGCTGGGGTCGAATTGTTCCGCCGTCCATGTGCCCAGCGATCTTGTATCAGTGATATTATCAACATGGCCAACAATATTGCCGAAGTTCCGCCGTTTGGCGCCTAACATTTCGATGCCCCAGGTCCATTTTGTCATCAGATTGGCGATGGTCTTGGGCGTCAGCTTTGGCGGCGCGGACAGACCATTCTTTAGGTCCTTGTGGCGCTGCCCGAGTATTTGCAAGTCCAGGGTGATCACAAGGGCCGAACATTTTGCATCCTTGGCGCGTTGGATCAGCCGAGAGACATAGTCCTGATCCTTCATGGTGTAGAGTTGGAACCAGAAGGGCGCAGTGGTGTTCTCGGCCACCTCCTCGATAGAATTGATTGACATCGTGGACAGGGTAAAGGGGACGCCAAAAGCCTCGGCTGCTTTGGCGGCTTTGATCTCACCATCCGCGTGCTGCATGCCGGTCAGACCAACGGGGGCAAGGGCAACAGGCATGGTAACATCCTGTCCGATCATCTGCGACGCCGTCGTGCGCCCGGTCATATCAACCGCTACTCGCTGGCGCAGGCGGATATCTTCGAAATCCGAGCTGTTGTCGCGAAAGGTCTGCTCGGTCCAGCTGCCGCTTTCGGCATAGTCAAAGAACATGCGCGGGACGCGTCGTTCATAGATGTGTTTGAGGTCTTGGATATTGGTGATGACGGGCATGAGATGCGGCTTTCGAAAGATTGGTCCTTTTTCTTTACCAATTTTTCGAAAGCCTCGCAACGCCACGTTTCTGTGCGCAACGTTAGGTGCAATAGAAAAACCGCAGCCGGGTTGCGCCGACTGCGGTCAAGATTGCGAAACCGGTCGTTGGATCAGGCCGAATGTGCCCCATCTGCCAGCGATTTGACAAAATCCAGAACTTCACCAACCGACTTCCCGGCGGCGATCTGGCTGACAATGGCCGAGCCGACCACAGCGCCATCGGCAACAGTTGCGATTGCCCGCGATTTTTCCGGGGTATTGATTCCAAAGCCCACGATCACTGGCAAATCCGTGGCGGATTTGATCCGAGAGACCTCGGGGCCTACATTCGTGGCCTGGGCTTCGGCTGCACCTGTGATCCCCGTGATCGAGACGTAATACACAAATCCCGAAGTGTTCTGAAGAACGCGCGGAAGCCGTTTGTCATCCGTTGTCGGCGTGGCGAGGCGGATAAAATTCAATCCAGCCGCCTGTGCAGGCAGACAAAGTTCGTCATCTTCTTCGGGAGGCAGGTCAACGACGATCAGGCCGTCGATGCCAGCCTCAGTAGCGTCCGCCAGAAACCTTTCCACACCGCGGCTGTAGATGGGATTGTAATACCCCATTAGCACAATAGGCGTTGTATCATCCGTTTCCCGAAAAGCACGTGCAAGATCCAGTGTGCGTTGCAGGGTCATCCCGCCCTCTAGGGCGCGTTGTCCTGCTGCCTGGATGGTCGGACCATCCGCCATTGGGTCGGTGAACGGCAGCCCAAGTTCGATCACGTCGACACCGGCACCGGGCAAGCCCCTGACGATCTCAAGCGAGGTGTCGAAATCGGGGTCACCGGCCATGATGTAGGATACGAAGGCCTTTTTGCCCTCGGCCTTGAGGGCGGCGAACTTGGCGTCGATACGGGTCATCTGCGGTCCTTGCATACGGATTTGAACCTGATGTGCAGAAACTTTGCACGGAAATCAATCCCGCCGCGCCAGATTGCTTCAGAACCCGTAGTGATAACGCATGAACACTGAGTTGACGCCGGGATTGAAACTGTCCGTGCTCGCGTTCGAATTATGGGTGATGGCCAGCGAGAGCTTGTTTCCGTTTTCCAGGGCATATCCAATTCCGAAAAGGCTGCGGATCTGGAAATTTCCGCCGAGATCATTGTCATCATTTGAGGCGTTGTAGTAGCCAGGCATCACGCTGGCCTCTGCGAACCACCGGTCAGAGATCGTATAGAGACCGACCAAACCGGCGCCAATATGCGTGTCGGCATCTGCATCCACCGTCAGAGCCACACCCCAGCCAGCACTGAGGCTCGTGGCTTCGTGAAACGGGCTGTGCTGATATTCCAGTGACACGACCGCCTGATCATTGCTGCTGGTGTGGGTGAAATCCGCATATCCTGCTCCCAATACGATGGACTGCCCGTGTGCCATGGTCGTGGTGGCCAGCAAAGTGCTCATTAAGAAAAGTGTTTTCATCTCAGTACTTCTTGGTTTTCTCAACTCCCTGTCAGTTGGTGACGTGGCAGTGGCAGAATCAAGTATTCGAAGTACACGTTTGATTAACAGATAAGTGATGTTGCAACTGGGACTCGACCTGTTACCGCCGTCCGGGTTGCGCATTTGCCCGGACGTGAATAGAAGACGCCGTCGTATCGCTTCAGGAGGCCGAGATGGGCTTTAAAATGGGAATCGTGGGTTTGCCGAATGTGGGCAAGTCGACTCTCTTCAATGCGCTGACTAAGACAGCGGCTGCTCAGGCGGCGAATTTCCCGTTCTGCACCATTGAACCCAATGTGGGTGATGTGGCCGTGCCCGATGACCGGCTGGACAAGCTGGCGGCGATTGCAAGTTCAAAGCAGATCATCCCGACGCGAATGACGTTTGTGGATATCGCGGGCCTGGTAAAGGGCGCGTCAAAGGGCGAGGGGTTGGGCAACCAGTTTCTGGCCAACATCCGTGAGACTGACGCCATCGCTCATGTGTTGCGCTGCTTCGAAGATGGTGATGTGACCCATGTCGATGGCCGCGTTGATCCAGTGGCTGATGCCGACACGATCGAGACCGAGTTGATGTTGGCCGATCTGGAAAGTATCGAAAAGCGTCGTGCCAATCTGGTGCGCAAGCTGAAGGGCAACGACAAAGAGGCACAGCAACAGGAACGTTTGCTTGCCGAAGCGCAGGCCATGCTGGAAGACGGCAAACCCGCGCGTCTGGTCGAAGTTAGCGACGAAGACGACAAGGCGTGGAAAATGCTGCAACTGCTGACCACCAAACCGGTTCTCTATGTCTGCAACGTCTCGGAAGAAGAGGCCGCCGAGGGCAATGAATATTCAGCCCGTGTGGCTGAAATGGCCGCAGCGCAAGGCAACTCGCACGTCATTATCAGTGCCAAGATCGAAGAAGAGATTAGCCTGCTGGAAGAGGACGAAGCGCAGATGTTCCTCGAGGAAATGGGGCTGGAAGAGCCCGGTCTCGACCGTCTGATTCGCGCAGGCTACGACCTGCTGAAGCTGGAAACCTATTTCACCGTCGGCCCGAAAGAGGCCCGCGCCTGGACCATCCGCACCGGCACCGCCGCGCCGCAGGCAGCTGGCGTCATCCATGGCGATTTCGAAAAGGGTTTCATCCGTGCTGAAACGATCGCGTATGACGACTATGTTTCGGCAAATGGAGAGCAGGGCGCCAAAGAGGCAGGCAAGATGCGCGCCGAAGGCAAGGGCTATGTCGTCAAGGATGGCGATGTGATGCACTTCTTGTTTAATACTTAAGCGCCTTGGCATTGCGAACTGCAGAAAAGTCAGATGCCTCCAGTATCGCTGCCATCTCGATTGAGGTTTGGATCGGAACCTACCTCAAACATGGTGTCAGTGGGATTTTTGCAGATTTCGCCTTGTCGGAATTCACGCTAGGCAAAATCCTAGGACAGATTCAAAACCCGGATGAATTAGTTCTGGTGTCCGACAATAATCAGGGGATTGACGGGTTCATCCGTGTTTCCCCTGCACGCAGCGCCCCTGTTTCCGGGTGGTGGGGCATGGAGATATCGACATTCTACGTCCAGCCGCGCCATCACGGAAAAGGCATCGGAAGTCGTCTTTTGGCAGCCGCGCTGGAACATTGCCGGGATCAGGGGGCAGATTTGGTCTGGCTGATGACCAATGCTGAAAACGCCTCGGCCATCAAGTTCTATCTGGCCAAGGGTTTCGAGTTCATTGGAGAGACCCACTTTCAGATCGACGATCAGAAGTATTTGAACAACGTCTATGCGTTGCACTTTTCCTGATCAGGGAATGAGGCCTCTTTCCAGACCAAATATTTTGGAAGATGGTCTTCTTTCCCCCTGCTTCAAGCGTTCATGCGCTTTGTGGCATCTTCCAGAATGAGGTCCGCGCCGCGCGCGGCCAGCATCATCACAGGCGCATTGGTGTTGCCTGAGGTGATGCTCGGAAAAGAGGACGCGTCGACCACCCTAAGGCCTGCCACCCCATGCACCCGCAGTCGAGAATCCAGAACTGAATCCTGTTCCGATGTCCCCATGCGACATGTACAGCTTGGATGAAATATAGTTCCGGCGTTGGCGCGGAAATTCTCTAACATCTGGTCGTCATTCATCCGCGTAACATCTGGTTCTATCCTGGTCCGCGTAACACTGCGGATCGCCTCAGTCTGCGCCAGTTTCTGTAACACCCGACCCGCTTTGATAGCCATGTCGCAGTCATGGTTTGTGGAGAGAGAGTTCGGTTGGATGGCGGGTGCATCCATGGGATCTGCCGAACGGATGTTGATCTCCCCTCTGCTTGTCGGCCTGCAGGGCTGGGCGCACAGAAGAAAGCCTGCTTCGGTATCAACGCCCGGCTGTCCTTTGGTGTCGGTCTTATAGGACATCGGATTGCAATAGATTTGCATATCAGCAAATTCGGCGGTTTCGTCCGAACGCACAAAGCCGCTGACCTGGTTGACGGGGACGCTGAGTGGCCCGCTGCGGGTCAACAGATAACGAATACCGGACAACATCTGTCCCAACCGATTGCCTAGCGTATTATTCAATGTCGGCTCGGTCGCATGAAAGAAATGGGATATGCCAAGATGATCCTGCAATCCCTGTCCAACCTGCGACAGGTTATGGCGCACTTTGATGCCGTGCTTTTTCAACAGGTTCGCAGGCCCGATCCCCGAAAGCTGCAAGAGCTGTGGCGAGTTTACGGCTCCGGCAGATAGGATAACTTCACGGGTCGCCATGGCCTCGGCCATTTGACCCCCAACGTGATAGCGGACACCGGTGGCTTTGCCCTGATCCAGAATGACGTTCTGCACCAGAGCATTGGATACCACCCGCAGATTGCTGCGTTTCAGCGCAGGGCGCAGGAACGCAGCAGCGGATGACCAGCGGCGGCCGTTTTTGACGGTGCTGCGCAGGTTCATCATCCCTTCGGCGTCCTGACCGTTCAGATTGTCCGAAACATGCCAGCCCATCTGCCGTGAGGCCTCCAGGAAGTGGCGGGAAAACGGGTGCATGCCCTTGCTGACATCGCTGACCACAAGGGGGCCGCCCTCGGGCGAATGCGTTTGGCCTCTTTCGACATGGGTCTCGATCGCCTCATAGGTCTGGCGCACGGTCTGCCAGTTCCAACCGTCGGCACCTGCCTTGGCCCAGTCGTCAAAATCATGCGAGAGGCCGCGCAGATAGGCCATGGCGTTGATCGAGCTTGATCCGCCAATAACCCGCCCGCGCGGCCAATAGGCCTGACGGTTGTTCAACCCGGGATCAGCCTGGGCCGAGTAACACCAGTTCACCTTGGGATCGTTGAAGGTTTTGCCGTATCCCAGCGGTACATTGATCCAGAAACGGCGATCGGTTCCACCGGCTTCTATCAGCAATACTTTATGGCTGCCACACGCGCTCAGCTTGTTTGCCAGCACGCAGCCGGCAGATCCGGCGCCCACGATGATATAGTCGAAGGTCTGCGTCATCTCGAACCGTTCTGGGTAATTGGCCCCATGATTTGCACGCAATGATTGTCAATACAAACAATGTATATTACCCATTAGGCATAATTTACATTGAAGGTAAGAAATGGCGAAACTGCCCCATGTCACCTGGTTGCGGGCTTTTGAAGTTGCCGCGCGTCACAACAGTTTCTCTGCGGCAGCAGAAGAGCTGGGGCTGACATCAGCCGCCGTCAGTCAACAGATACGGTTGTTAGAGAAGCATCTAAACGTATCCCTGTTCGAACGCTTGCCGCGCGGGGTTGCCCTGACCGAAATCGGGCGGGCCTATGCGATGCCGGTTCAAAAGACGTTCTCCGAGTTAAGAGACGCAACCAGCGGCCTTTTCACCAATTCCCGCAGGCGGGTGGTCAAAATACGGGCCTCCATCTCATGTGCGGGGCTGGTAATCGCACCAAGACTGGCTGAGTTTGAAGACCTGCACCCCGACATCAAAGTGGACCTCTCCACCTTCGTCTGGGCGAACCGGTTTGGAGAGGAAGAAAGCGATATTGATATCCGGTTCGGCTATGGTGACTGGGATGACGGGATCGTCTCGCATCTGGGCCATGAATGTGCGGTGCCGGTCTGCCATCCCGATTATGCGGCATCTTTTGGCGCAGATCTGAGCATTCAAAATCTGGCTCAGGGCCGGGTCGTTACAATCAAAGGGTCCGAGAATGACTGGATGAGATTGTCCGATCAATACACGCTCAATTTGGGCGCGCCCTCCAGAACGCTTCGAATGGATTCGTCACTTTTGGCCCTGCAGGCCGTCACGGCGGAGCAGGGCGCGGCCATGGTATTAGAGAGCTTTGCCCATGAGTACATTAAGCAGGGTTTGCTGGTGGCACCCTTTGATTACCGTCTACCCATTCAGCCTTCGCACTATCTGGTTAAGCGCAAAGGCGCTGAAGACCGCATCGAGGTACAGGTTTTCGCAAGTTGGGTGACGTCACTCTATTAGCGGGCTATTCCAGCGATACCCATAGCACACGGGCATCTTCGGTACTGGTTGAAATACAGCCGTGCCCCATTCCACTGTCATAATAGAGCGAGTCCCCGGCTTTCATCGGCAGCGGACGGTAGTGTTCCGACACAAAAGTCAGCTCTCCGCTGAGGACAAACATGAACTCTTCTCCAGAATGGCGAATCCAGTTATCAAATTCGGAAATGTCGCGCGCCTTGATTGTCGCGATATAGGGCAGCATCCGTTTGCTGGTCAGCTCTGAACACAGCAACTCATGGATATATGTGGAGGTGTCCTTGATCTCACCGTCGCCCTTGGGCGTATAATCGCGACGGCCTGATATACCCGATTGACCGGACTGTAGAAATAGCTGCGGTGTACTGAGGTCAAGCGCCTGTGTGAGCCGCCGAACAATATCAAAGCTGGGCTTTGTCTGGTTGTTTTCGATTTTTGACAGGGTTGATCGACCGATCCCGGCAGCACGACCGGCTTCTTCCAATGTCCAGCCTTTTGCACGGCGCGCGTCGCGGATCGAGCGGCCCAGAGCCATACCCTCGTCCTGATCGTCCATTCCGGAAACATCCGTTAAATTCTCTTCCGCCACGTGAAATCCCCCTGTTTTATCGATGCTTGCATAATTTCCAATCAAAATCAAATTCACCATTGTAAGAAAAATGTTGCCTTAAGGATGAAAATTCCACTATAGGAAACAAAGTTTCGCAATTTGGATTCGGAACCGTGGGAGGAGACCATGTTTAAAACGTCGCTGGCTGAGGCCGATCCGGTAATCTCTGCGTCGATTTCCCGTGAGGGTGCCCGTCAGGCGGATCAGATCGAACTGATCGCATCTGAAAACATCGTCTCGCAGGCGGTGATTGATGCGCAGGGGTCTGTGCTGACCAACAAATACGCCGAAGGGTATCCCGGTCGCCGGTATTACGGTGGCTGCGAATATGTCGACGAGGTCGAATCCGAAGCTATCGAGCGGTTGAAGAAACTGTTTGGGTGCGAATACGCAAACGTACAACCTCATTCCGGTGCTCAGGCGAATGGAGCGGTCAAGCTGGCGCTGCTTAGCCCCGGTGACACGATATTGGGAATGTCGCTGGATGCTGGCGGGCACCTGACCCACGGCGCGAAACCCGCGCAATCGGGCAAATGGTTCCGTCCGGTGCAATACGGTCTGAACGATGCCGGGCTGATTGATTATGATCAGGTCGAGGCATTGGCAGAAGCTGAGAAGCCCAAGCTGATCATCGCGGGCGCATCGGCCTATTCGCAGAAAATCGACTTTGCGCGCTTTCGGGCAATCGCTGACAAGGTTGGGGCCTGGCTGCTGGCAGATATGGCGCATATCGCGGGGCTGGTGGCGACTGGGCTGCATCCGTCGCCTGTTGGGCACGCTCATGTGGTGACGTCGACCACTCATAAGACCCTACGTGGACCACGCGGCGGGATCATCCTGACCAATGATGAAACACTGGCCAAAAAGATCAACTCGGCTGTGTTTCCGGGTCTGCAGGGTGGCCCGCTGATGCATGTGATCGCGGGCAAGGCCGTAGCCTTTGGTGAAGCTTTGAAGCCTGAGTTCAAAACCTACATGCAGCGCGTAGTCGACAGCGCGGCGGCTTTGGCGAATGTGATGATGGCGCGAGGCTGTGACATCGTTTCTGGCGGAACCGAGAACCATCTGATGTTGGTCGATCTGCGCCCCATCGGCGTGACCGGCAAAGATGCCGAAGCCGCGCTTGAGCGTGCAGGTTTTACTTGCAACAAAAACAGTGTTCCCGGCGATCCGCAAAAGCCAACGATTACCAGTGGTATTCGTCTGGGCACCGCTGCCGGATGCAGCCGTGGATTTGGCCCCGAAGAGTTTACGACGATCGGTCATCTGATTGGCAACGTGCTGGACGCTTTGGCTCAGTCTTCTGACGGGGATGCGACCGTCGAAAAAGAAACTCGTGAAAAAGTCCGCGCCCTGTGCGCGAGCCATCCGATCTATTGAGGTTAAATAATGAGCACCTATGACCTGATCGTTATTGGCGGTGGCCCCGGCGGATATGTAGCGGCCATTCGTGCCGCTCAGCTGGGCATGAATGTCGCTTGCGTCGAGGGGCGGGGTGCTCTTGGCGGGACCTGTCTGAATGTGGGGTGCATACCCTCCAAAGCGTTGCTGACCTCCTCGGCCAAATATGCCGAGATCAGCCATCTCTCCTCCCATGGCATTGAGGTCGAGGGGGCCAGCATCGACATCGGCGCGATGATGGGGCGCAAGGACAAGATCGTTGGTGACCTGACCAAAGGGATCGGATTCCTGTTCAAAAAGAACGGTATCGACCTGATCGAAGGTTGGGCCAGTATTCCGGCTGCAGGGCAGGTTCAGGTCGGCGACACGATCCATGAGGCAAAGAACATCCTGATCGCCACCGGGTCCGAGCCCACCTCGCTGCCGGGGATTGAGATTGACGAGCAAGATATCCTCAGCTCAACCGGGGCGATTGCGCTGGACACCGTGCCGGATCATCTGGTGGTGATCGGTGCCGGTGTCATCGGATTGGAACTGGGTCAGGTCTGGGCGCGTCTGGGTGCCAAAGTCACGGTGGTTGAATATCTCGACCGTGTTCTGCCCGGCATTGATGGAGAGATCGCCAAGCTGGCACAGCGCGCCCTGTCAAAGCGCGGGCTGAAATTCCAACTGGGCAGGGCGTTGAAATCGGTCGGGAAAACCGACGCGGGCCTGTCCCTGATCGTGGACCGAGTTGGCAAGGACAAGGAAGAAGTGATCGAGGCCGACAAGGTCCTGATCGCTGTAGGCCGCCGCCCTGTGACGCGCGGACTGGGGTTGGAAGATCTGGGCGTTGCCATCAACCAACGCGGTTTTATCGAGGTCGATGGAGCGTTCCAGACCTCGGTGCCCGGTATCTATGCGATTGGTGATTGTGTGCCCGGACCTATGCTGGCGCATAAGGCCGAAGAAGACGGCGTCGCCTGTGTCGAAATCCTGGCCGGTCAGGCCGGGCATGTGGATTACAACACCGTTCCGGGCGTGGTTTACACCGACCCCGAGGTCGCCTCGGTCGGTTTGACCGAGGAGGCGCTGAAAGAGGCTGGCACTGACTACGCGGTCGGCAAGTTCGCCTTCATGGCCAATTCTCGGGCGCGTTCGACCGGTGAAACGGATGGTGCGGTCAAGGTTCTGGCTGGCGATGACGGTCAAATCCTGGGCGCGCATATCTGCGGCGCGCATGGCGGCGACCTGATTGCCGAGCTGGTTCTGGCCATGACCAAAGGCGCAACAGTTGCTGAAGTTGCCGCAACCTGTCATGCGCACCCTGCCATGGGCGAGGCGGTCAAAGAGGCCTGCCTTGACGCCCTGGGCCGTGCGATTCACGCTTAACGAGGATCAGCCAGATGACCATCCAGCTTCGCCCTCGCCACCCGGAAAAAGCCAAAAAGGCTGACAGTGTCATTCCGCGTAAACCGAAATGGATTCGGAAGAAACGGGTTGAGAGTGCAGAATATTACGAAACCCGCCGCCTGATGCGTGACCATAATCTGGCTACCGTTTGCGAAGAGGCTGCTTGCCCAAATATCGGCGAATGCTGGTCCAAGCGCCACGCCACCATGATGATCATGGGCGAGGTCTGTACCCGTGGCTGTTCCTTCTGCAACGTTGCCACTGGCCGCCCCGACGCTCTGGACCAGTTCGAACCCGGCCGTGTGGCCGTTGCGGTGAAAAAGCTGGGCCTGCGTCATGTCGTGATCACCTCGGTTGACCGGGATGATCTGGCTGATGGCGGCGCTGAACATATTGCCCAAACCATCCGTGCTGTGCGCCACCAGAATCCCGGCACAACGGTAGAAGTTCTGACCCCCGACTTTCTGGGCAAAGGGGACGCGGCCGATCTGGTATTTGCGGCCGCCCCCGACGTATTCAATCACAATCTCGAAACGGTTCCGCATCTGTATCCCACGGTGCGTCCGGGCGCGCGGTATTACACTTCGCTGCGTCTGTTGGACGATGCCAAGCGCGCCAACCCCGAGATCTTTACCAAATCCGGCCTGATGGTCGGGCTGGGTGAAAGCCTTGGCGATGTGCGGCAGGTGATGGATGACCTGCGCGCCGCGAATGTTGATTTTCTGACAGTGGGGCAATACCTGCAGCCGACCGCAAAACATCACCCGATTGACCGGTTCTGGACACCGGAAGAATTCGCCCAGCTTGAGCAGATCGCACGCTCAAAGGGCTTTCTGCACGTGTCAGCCACGCCGCTGACCCGTTCGTCGTTCCACGCGGACGAAGACTTTGCCGCCCTCAAGCAAGCTCGCCAACGGGCGATTGCTGCCGGGGCATAATCCAAACGCGCTAGGGAGGAATACCATGGAAGCGTTAAATTCAATCGTAGGGGCCATCAATGGCGTCGTGTGGGGGCCGCTGATGCTGGTCCTCATTCTTGGCGTTGGCTTCTTCCTGCAGGTGGGGCTGAAATTCATGCCGATCCTGCGTATCGGCACGGGCTTTAAGCTGCTGTTCGCCGGTCGAGAAAGTCAGGGCGATGGGCAGATCAGCCCGTTCAACGCACTGATGACGTCGCTGTCGGCGACAATCGGTACGGGTAACATCGCCGGTGTGGCTACTGCTGTCTTCCTGGGCGGTCCGGGCGCTTTGTTCTGGATGTGGATGACCGCCCTGGTGGGCATGGCCACCAAATATGCCGAGGCTGTTCTGGCGGTGAAATACCGTGAGAAGGACGAGCTGGGCAACTTTGTCGGTGGTCCGATGTACTACATCAAGAACGGTCTGGGTGCGAAATGGGCCTGGCTGGGTGTTGCATTTGCCCTGTTCGGCGCAGTTGCAGCCTTTGGTATCGGCAACGGTGTGCAAGCCAATGGTGTTGCACAGGTTCTCGAAGCCAATTTCGGCCTGAATACTTCGGTCACCGGTATCGTGCTGATGGTCCTGACCGCAGCCGTAATCCTAGGCGGTATCACTCGTATCGGCGCTGTTGCCGGTAAGCTGGTTCCGTTAATGGCGATTGCCTATATCACTGCCGGTCTCATCGTGCTGCTGATCAACATCGGTGAAATCGGCAACGCTCTGTCGCTGGTCTTTACCCATGCCTTCACACCCTCGGCCGCCGAAGGTGGTTTCGCGGGCGCCGCCGTTTGGGCCGCCATCCGCTTTGGTGTGGCGCGCGGTGTCTTCTCGAACGAAGCCGGTCTGGGTTCCGCCCCGATCGCGCACGCAGCAGCCGAAACCAAAGGTCCGGTAAACCAGGGCCTGATCGCGATGCTGGGAACGTTCATCGACACTATCATCGTCTGCTCGATCACCGGTTTGGCAATCATCGCCTCAGGTGCGTGGACCACGGGTGAATCCGGTGCCGCGTTGACTTCGGCCGCCTTCGAAATGTCGTTGCCGGGCATTGGTGGCTATCTGATCGCCATTGCGCTGTCGATCTTTGCCTTTACCACCATCCTCGGTTGGTCGTTCTATGGCGAAAAATGCGTCGAGTTCCTGTTGGGTGTGAAATCTTTGGTGCCATACCGCGTCTTGTGGATTATCATGATCTACTTCGGCGCAACCGCGGATCTGGGCTTTATCTGGCTGCTTGCAGATACGCTGAACGCCATGATGGCTATCCCGAACCTGATCGCCTTGGCATTGCTGAGCCCAATCGTCTTCAAATTGACGAAAGAGTTCTTTGCCTCCGGTGGCAAATCCGAAGAACCGGGCGGCACGCCTGCCGAATAAACCGGGCACTGAAAACCTACGGGGGGCCATTCCGGCCCCCCGACTTGAAACAGTATTCCTATCTCGAGGAGAGGCGTGATGGCCACGAAAATCCTGCTGCCGATTGATCACTCTGACGACCGTTCCTGGAAACAGGCATTGCCGGTCGCATTGGAACAGGCGAAATTCTACGGTGCCGAACTGCACGCGGTCGCCGTCATCCCCGAGATCATCCAGCTTCCGAACCTGCCTGCCAATTATGGCGCGGGTGCCAGAGAACATGTGCGTAACGCGGTTCAGACCATTTTGGACAATTGTGGCGCTGCTGGCGTAGCTGTCCATGTCCAAGAGGGCAGCGTCTATCGCGAAATTCTGAAGCTTGCTCATAAAGAGGGCTTCGACCTGATCGTCATGGCGTCGACCAAGGGCGATTTCCCGAATTATGAAATTGGTCCGAACCTGGCACGCGTGGTGCGCAATGCGCATTGCACCGTCATGGTAGTTCGTGACCAGTCCCGCTGATCGAAAGGTACCTGAAATGACGGATATTAAGCGCACGCCTTTGCATGGTTTGCATGTTGAGTTGGGTGGGAAGTTGGTTGATTTTGCGGGCTG
>NZ_JBXWOF010000013.1:0-95894 GCF_059610745.1 Ruegeria sp. CDSC042 | reverse complement strand
TGGCGAACGCGGTGACGAAGGAAATCAGTGCCTTTTTCATTTCTTGGTTCCTTTCGGTTGAGCGTGTTTGAAACGCTATGTGTGCATTCAATTTGGCGATCTGTCGGTCAGATTTATTGCGATGACACATCAAGGTTTTGAGAAAAAACATCGAGCTGGCGTCTGAACCCCGTTACGATTCAAAACTGCACCTCTACGCCGATGCTCCAGCTGAAGGCGTAGTCGTCCGAGCTGCTTCCCAATCCAGTTTCAGTAGTGATCTCACCATAGAACCAAGAGCGATCTGACAGGGAGAAATTACCGCCAAAGGTCAGGGCCGCTGTGTCCTGACCGCGCTCGGTGAACACTGTACTTTGCCCAAACACCAACGAGGTTGCGTTGTCGAACGTATGATAGACGTCGATTTGACCATACAGCATCGAATTGTTTGCAATGGCACGCTCAGCACGCAGTCCGACCCGAGCCGTCAATGTTTCACCATCCACCAGCGATCCTATCCGACTGTCCCCGACGCGATCTGGGACATCGTCCATGTCGATATCGCTGTACATGATCTGCACTTGCGGGGTGAGCGTCCATTCGTTCAGCAGCGTGAAGGGCTTGCCAACTTCAACAGATACCTCATACCCACTGCCATCGGCATCCACTGCGCCCCTGCCATCCGGACGTATCTGGCTGTCGAAATACCCATAGCGAAGCTGGCCCTCGACATAAAACAGACTGTCCGCAACCCAAAGCGCGCTCAGGGTTGCATCGTAGGCTTCGGTCGAGATATTGGCACTGGCCAGGCTGGTGCCGACGTTCGATGACAGGCTGCCGATGCCAAATTCCAGCCCGCCAAACAGCTGTCCGCCCGCGATCTCACCCAAAGGCAAATTCGCGCCATATCGCAGAGTGCCGTTGTTCGTCGTCAACTCGCCTTCACCGACATCATAGCTGTCGCGTTCACTTTGGGACTCAAACCAGAACAATGGTCCGGCGGTTGTGGTCAAATCAATCAGCACCTGGCTGGCGGTGAAGGCTTTGGAACCGTTGCTTTGCGTCTCAGTGCGGTTGTGTGCTTGCGAAACTGATGAGCGAACACCCTGTTTAAACCCGCTTAGGTTGCCACGCGAAGGACCGGCCATAGACATTCCGGCACTTACGACAAGCACGAATACTGTTGCGGATGTGAACATTGCCTTTTTCATCTTTTCGCGCCTTTCAGCTAAGCGTGTTTGGCACGCTGTGTATGCAATCAAATTGGCGATCTGCGCCTCAGATTGATTGCGCTGGCACATCAAGGTTTTGAGAAAATACATCAAACGAACGCCTGTTTGCGGCGTGTTTGGCAGTGGGGCATTCTCTGTCAGGTAAACACTGGCTTAGCGACAACCGCGCCGGATTGATCAGGTTAAAGCCGACAAGCGCACTCATTCCGTAGTTGGTCTAGTTTAAACGAATGGTCACTGGGTGCGCGTAATGGCAAAGCACATGATCGGTTTGTGATCTAGGAATTTAGCGGGTCTTGGAAGCTCCGTTGCATCACAACGTCCAGCCAGCAAAAGGAGCGAACCAGCTGGAGTTGATCACCGGTAAATCTCGCCTCGCTGTTCACAGCTTGGTCTCTTTCAGCATCTTAGCCTCAGCGTCTCCTGCGTTTGATCACTGTACCAGCATCAATGTCAAAAACGTTTTTAAGCCTTCTTGCATCAAAGTCGAATTCAGGCACTTCAAGGAAATAAACGGTAATGCCGCCGATAAGGGGAGCATTGGAAAGCTGCGAGCCCCCTCCGGCGCCATATGTGCTATTCTCCTGAGTTAAGGACTGGTTCTTTTGACCCAGATCGTGCTTTGACGTCAAACCAGAACCGCCGCCAATCATCTGAGTGGTTTGATGGTTGTTGGCTTTCTTCCCAGCGTGGTTGTTTGCTTGTGAAACGGATGTGTGGACATTCTTCTCAAACCCACGCTGGGCTTGATCACGCACCGGACCAGCCATGGACATTCCGGCGCTTGCAACAATCGCGAACACTGTGGTGGAGGCAATCAGTACTTTTTTCATCGTTTGGTTCCTTTTCAGCCGAGCGTATCTGAAACGCTGTGTGTGCACTCAATCTGGCAAACCGCGGTTCAGATTTATTGCGCTGACAAGTCAAGGTTTTGAGAAAAGTCATCAAGCTAGCGCCTGTTAGCAGCGTGTTTGGGATGGATTCCGGTAAGGGGCAGGATTGTATCATAAGCGGTGACCGCTCTTCTCAGATGCTTGGTGTTCCAGTGGATGATGATAGCGGCCAAGAGGACAAGGCCTGCCATCCGATAGTGCTAGTCCTTGGCAGTACGGTCGCGGATTTCACCCTGTAGACCAATTCTCAAGGCGTTCTTCGGGGCGTGATGCGCCTCGCCCTTGTTCAGCCTAATCTGTGCACGGCGCTGCATATCGGCATCGAGCAACCAGTGGATGACAAACAGCGTCCGTTCCATCTTGCCGATTTTACGCAAGGCGAAGGCAAGTTCATGCCTGGCGGGGATAGGCGTCAACTTGAAGCCTTTTCTCAAAACCTTGACCTGTCAGCGCAATAAATAGAATCCGCAAACTTCCAAGTTGGGTCCACCTACAGCGTATCAGACAGGCTCAACCTAGAGGGACCAAGAAATGAAAAAGACACTTATTACATCCGTCACCGCATTCGCCATTGTCCTGAGTGCCGGAACGTCCACGGCTGGTCCGTTGCGCGACCATGGCCAACGCGGGTTTGCGCACAAAGTTCACTCATCAGTTTCGCAAACAGTCAACCACACTGATGGGATGGCCAATACCTACCAAACCACCAATTCGTCCGGCTTTAGCTTCGATTTGCCTTCAGAGCGTCATCTGGGTCAATATAACCTGCCCGCCACTCTGCAATATCCCGCAATAGACCCGAATTGGAGCTTGGATTTGTCCGATGTTGATGTGATCGGAACTGATACTGGTGGATACGCGATCGAAGACGGTATTCACCTGAATTGGGGGCCAAATCAAGAAAACCAAATGCTTGGTCAAGTTGAAGAAGATGGTCGATACCTCATTGGTTCCGTGATCATTGTCGCGGCAGGGTTTGGGGTTATCATCGAGGGTTTTGCGGAAATTATTTATGATATCGCTTGCCCACGTGGCAATCTTGGCCCAGCTGAATGCTACCAATTCTGGAATGCGGGAGAATTAGGTCCGGCTGCGATGTAGTTCCGGTAACTGCTGCGCTGCAATACTGAAAGGCCACCCGGTATAGTGGGAAGATCACCACGGTATGGACCGACCATGACCCAAACCCCTGCGCCGGCTCACAAGAGACGCTTCAGGGGCTACTCCGTCAGGGAGATCATGCTGGGGTGTTCTGGGTGGAAGCCGATATGTCGGCTGAAACCTAGAGCCCATTCACGAGACGGCAGGCTCGGGATTTGCTACTAAAACAGATTGCAGCCCGAAGTCACTCACCGACCTGGACATTGCCGGTTTTGTTGCAAAGATTTGAGCCCGACCAGCTGTCTTAACGATCAGATCGGAGCTAGACGGTCAGCTCTGCGAATTGTTTGAATGGACAGAGTCCGGGCGTGAATTGGCCCTTGCGAAACATGTGCGCCACCTCGATACCTCAAAAGTTGCCGTAGCCGACCGCTTATTACAGCACTGCGTGCAGGTGAATGATAAGTTTGCGAGTGCAAACCAATAACGATAATGGCTCCCATTATCGATATGGATACGAACTGCCCAACCCGGTCATTGTGATTTTTCGCGGCGCAGGCTCGCAACGGAAGAAACGCTGCATGCGCTCGAAATCTGGCGCTGTGACGCGGCGATGAAACCGGCCATTGGTGCAGCGCGCAGCGAGGCTGGAACGATCAATTCACACAGAGCGGACAAAGCTGCCTGTTGCTGAACATCTGCTTCCCGTTAACGCTGAATCTCAGACAATCCACCCAAAGACATACCCCGCCCCGAGCGACCCCAGAACTGCAAGCAACAGATAGAGCATGAACGGTTGCATTTTGAGCACCGGTGCAATGGCCATCGCACCCCAGATGCTGACAACACCGCCCGAGACAAGGAAAGCCATCGCCGCGCCTTCGGACATGCCGTTGTCGATCAACCCGCGTGTCAGCGGGAGCGCAGCGTAACCGTCGATATAGGCCGGGGCACCGACAAAGACAGCGGCGGGTATGGCCCACCATTTGTCTTCGCCAACATATGCTGCCAGTACGCCCGGCGTCAGTGCGGCGTTTAAGGCATACTCGGCGGCAAATGCCGGGATCAGGCAGATCAGGATCAGCCGCGTGGTCGCCCAGAACTGTCTGCTGAAAGAATGCCTTCGTGCCTCAGACCGCCATACCCATGGATCAAAGGGTTGATCCCTGCCGCATCGTGCGGCACTCAATTGGCGCGCAAGACCATTGTCTCGAAGCGCGCTCATTGCCCAAGGTGTCTTGGCGAATAGCCCTGTGATCACGCCCCCGAATACGCCTAATCCGAAAGCTGCGAGTGTTTTGCCGATCGCAAAGCTCAAACCCAGTGTCGCGGCTGTTGTCGCGAGCATCGCCGGATCAGTTATTGGGGAGGACAGCCAGAATGCCATGATCGGAGCGAGTGGCACGCCCGCTGCCAGCAATCCGGCCATTAAGGGCAGCACCGTCACACCGCAGACCGGCGTGATGGCTCCGATGAGCGATGCAGCCAAAACCGCTCTCAGCGTCCTGCCCTCGAACGCGCCAGCGATGTGGGTATCCGCGCCGCTGGCGATGATCCAAGCTGCTAGTATGATGCCCGGAATGACAATGGGGGCAACGACAATTAGACCCCATAGGACGAACCTTGCTGCGTTTGCGGCGTGTTCCGGCCAAGCAAAACCTACACCTGCCAACAGAAGCAGAAACAGGCCCCACACTAAGGGTTTCCGGTTGGATGGTCGGTTGGCAGCTGTCTGATCGGACATGGGATACTCCTCTGACCTTGAAAAATAGTGCGGCGCGAGGCATCTGTGAAACGCATAGTTTCAATTTCCGATATTGGAAAAACAAATGGAAAACCTGGATAGCGATCTTCTGCGAACCTTCGTCGCCGTGGCTGATGCCGGAAGCGTCACAGAAGGCGCCGCTCGTATCCACCGGTCGCAGTCCGCAACAAGCCTTCAAATCAAGCGCCTTGAAGGGATTCTTGGTCAGCCGGTCTTTGACCGACATGGCCGCGGGGTGGTCCTGAGCGACACGGGACGAAAGCTATTTCCAGTCGCGCAGGAGGTGACGGCACGTCTCGACGCGGCACTACGGGAGATTTCCCAGAACACTGTAAGCGGGAAACTACGTTTGGGGATACCCGACGATCACGGGCGAACCAAACTCGCCGAGATCATTGCGTCCTTCACCCGTCATCACCCAAAAGTCGAACTGGATGTCACCTGCGCCCTGAGCACAAGTTTTCCCGAGGCCCTCGACAAAGGTTCGCTGGACCTTGCGGTCTATGAGGTCGAAAACCCGTCCAGCCAAGAGGAAGTTCTTTATGAAGACCCAACTTGTTGGGTGTCGTCGGCGCGCCGGAATTTTCAGATCGATGAAAGCCTTCCGGTGGCCCTATTCGATCATGCGTGCTGGTGGCGCGACGCGGCAGTCAGTTCCTTGCAAGCCCGCGGAGAGCCATATCGCCTTGTATATTCCAGCCAGAGCGTCTCTGGCGTGATCGCAGCGGTTGAGGCTGGGATTGCAGTAGGTCTACTTGGTCGCTCGTCGCTTCACGCAGGTCTATCGGTGGTGAACGACGCATTGGGCTTCGGAAACACACCTGCCTCCAAGCTGGTGATGGCATCCAGCAAGCCGAAAGAACAAGGGCCTCAAGACGCTATGAAGGAGGCGATCCGAGCCGCATTTATGGCCAAGCCATAAAAAACTGACTTTCACTGCGTTCTGTCGAATGGGCAGGTCGGACTCGGTTCCTGACATCGGAGGCGGCGCGGCATCCTCTGGTATGACGTTTGTGTCAACGTCGGGTTGTCGTTTTGGGAGGGCATGGCGGATCGGAGGATTAGTCATGAAAATACCAATCCTACCTGCCATTCGCGCACTTCGGCTAGCCTGGAACAAGGGCCGCATTGTCGGTCAGAAGCGGCCACTGAAACCTAAGCATGTCTGGGCAATCCGGGTGCGGCTTGAATTGGCAGAGAACCATCGTGATCTTGCTCTGTTCAATATGGCAATCGACAGCAAGCTTCGCGGCTGCGACCTTGTGAAGAGGAAAGTTGTGGATGTGCTGGCGTCAGGCCAGATCAGGGAACGCGCCTCAGTGCTGCAGAACAAGACGCAGAAGTCAGTTCGGTTTGAGATATCGGAAGGCACCCGCACATCCGTCGAGAAATGGATGGAATACGAATTGATGGTCGGATCAGAGTATCTTTGGCTAGGCCGTTCTCATGAGCGCCTTCACATATCGCCACGTCAATATGCGTGGATTGTTCGGGACTGGGTCACGTCGATCGGACTGGAAGTCAGTGCATAGGGCACGCATTCGATGCGGCGAACGAATGTCACTCAGATCTACAAGAAGACTAGCAACTTTCGCGCCGTTCAGCTTCTGTTCGGGCACACAAAGATGAACAGTACAGTCAGGTATCTTGGCGTTGAACTTGAGGGTGCCTTGGCCGTTGCTGAAGCTATTGAAATCAAACATCTCTGGGCCACCTACACGGTCGGCCCTTACCGGTCACTCGACATGCCTTCACGATGCTGCGGTTGCAGCCCACTTTGCGGTCATTCGCTACGACAGCAATATCTCAACACAAGCGAACTCACAGAACGCGGGACGAAGCTGCCGGTTGCTGCCCAGCAGAATTGCCATGTAGTTGAACGACGAAGCTTGCCTTCGAGAGGCTAGATCAAGTGGCGCCGACACTCGCTTCTCGGAGCAGGAACCTTTGAATTTTGCCGCTGGGTGTCTTCGGCAGTTCTTTGACGAATTCGATAAGCCGAGGATAGGCGTGTGCAGAAAGGCGCTGTTTGACATAATCCCTCAGCTCTGCAGCCAACGCCTCACTACCTTCTGTGCCTTCCGCCAGTACGACTACCGCTTTCACTATTTCGGTCCGTTCCTTGTCCGGCACGCCTACGACTGCCGCCTCCGTCACAGAAGGGTGTTCAATCAGGGCGCTTTCAACGTCGAACGGTCCGATGCGATACCCCGAAGAGGTGATGACGTCGTCGTTCCGCCCTACGAAAGTGATACATCCGTGTTCGTCCCGCTCCACCGTGTCCCCGGTAAGATAGTATCCGTTCTCGATCGATTTGTTGCCCTTGTTCAGGTAGCCGCTAAAGAACAAGAGAGGTGAATCCGCGATGTTGACGGCCAATTGACCAGGCTCATTGAAATCGGCGATGCTGCCATCCTCGGCCAGAACCTCGACCCTGTATCCCGGCATAACATAGCCGGCCGATCCCGGACGGACCGGATGTTCGAGCCCGTGATGATTATTCACCAGCATACCCGTTTCGGTCTGCCCATAGTGATCTTTAATCGGCGCATTCATTTCGGCCTCGAACCAGCGGATGACTTCGGGGTTTAGCGGCTCGCCTGCGCTGCTGATGCACCGGATCTGATCGCGCAGCTGTGACGCGCGCTCGGTTCCGGCGGCGATGATTAGTCGAAACGCAGTAGGCGCGCCTGCAAAGTTAGTCACATTCAATCTCGAAATCACGTCATATGTACTGTCCACTGTGAATGGTCCCTCGACCAGAGTGGTTGCATGACCCAATAGTAGCGGGCCGATCAACGCATAGTATAGACCATAGGCCCAGCCCGGATCGGCAATGTTCCAGAAAACATCCTCATGCCGCAGACCGATCCCTTCGATCATGTAAGATCTAAAGGCAGGCAGAGCTTTTAGGGGCACGGGAACTCCTTTTGCGGGACCTGTAGTTCCAGATGTCGCCATCATGAACATCAGGTCATCGCCGTTCCGCAATACCGGGACGAACTCAGGCGATTGCGAGGCCATTGCCCGGCGGAAATCAATGTCTCCCCCAACAACCTCTTGTCGCGTGTCAGCAATCATCGCGACAGGCGGGCAACCTTCCACTTCGTTGAGCTTTTTGCGGTTCGCGGCGTCAGTCACAACCATCTTCGCGCCGCTCATGGTCAAACGGTCCTGAATGGCCTTGGGCCCAAAGGCTGTAAACAAAGGTTGATAGGCCGCACCTGCCCGGAGGGCGCCGAGAACAACTGTCACAAGATCCGGGGTGCGCGGCAACAGACCCGCCACGATATCGCCGGGTCGGATGCCTTGTTTCTTCAGCAAATTGGCGAAGCACGCAGCTTCATCGCGCAACTCTACAAAGTTGCGGGTCTCATGGTGCCCGTCCAATGCAATCCAGTTCAATGCCAGGGGATTGCCCTGCAAATGGGCATCACAACATTCTACGCATGCATTGATTCCGTCGCTGAAATTGCCGAAAAAGACAGACTTTGCGAGGTCCAGGTCAAAGTCCTCCAGCGTTTTGGAGTATTCTGGGGAAGTCCCAGAGTCAGAATTCGATTCCATCAAAACGGATTCCTCCAAATGCAGCCCGTAATTACCTTGCACTCAAATAGGTCGAATTTCCACGTTGGAGATTACGCGAACATCAGCGCGCCACGAGTGGTCCATTCAGTCCCGAGCCAAGGCTCGGTTTGGCACGAGACGGTAGGCCAACGGTCCAATGCGTGGCAAATGAAATGGGAGCGAGCCGACGCTCGTTACAGAGATACCTAAACGCGTCAGGATTCACATTTTCGGGGATACGCGACCAGGCTGTAAATCATGCAGCATTGCTCGTGCAAATGGTCTAGGTCAGGGCAGGCTCGTTCGACCATCGGAACTTTGCCTCTCAGCGAATTTCATCGAACCGGTCATTGAAGGCCGCGCTGGGATGCGAAAATTGAGCCGCGCATTTTCTGCAGTTGGTTTGAACAATAAAAAAAGGCGGTCAATACTGACATCGATTTGTGAAAACGCGGGAGCATTCTCGCTACACGGAGCAATAACAAGTCAACTACTTGCCTGCGAGTTGGAAATTAAGAGCGCACCATGCAAAACGTGGCAGTTCACGAAGATTCTACCCTGCGTAACGGTTTTTCATGATCTTGCTCAGACGGTACGTGTTGCGATTTTTAAATGATCATTTTAATATGCTCCGATGGGTAGACCAAGATCATATTCACGCGAAGCTGTAGTTGAAAAAGCCATGGGTGTTTTTTGGCAAAACGGCTACAAAGCTGCATCGATAAGTGACGTTGTCCGCGAAACCGGGCTGAACACGGCCAGCATGTACAAGGAGTTTCGAGACAAGGAAGGATTGTTTTCAGCAGCTTTGGATCATTACCGCGATCATGTTATCGGGCCGCGCTATCGTATTTTGATCGACAACCCTAACTTAGAGGGCGTCGAAATGTTTCTCCGAAACGTTTTTGTGGGGGCCGCCAAGTCGGAATACAAGGGCTGCCTGATGATGAACCACCTTGCACAAAAGCATGTGATAAGTCCTGAGGCCGCTGAACAGGTGGGCGCGTTCTGCGCAGAAGTCGAGTCATTGGTTGAAACTGCTCTTCGTAATGCCCAGGCGGATGGAGATATCGGGGCGGAGAAGGACACGGCGCAGCTTGCGAGCTTTGTGGTTTTTTGCGTTCACGGGACCGTCTTGTATGGGCGGCACGACGAAAAAAAGCACGTGATACCAAACTTTTACGACTTGATCATGAGGGAAATTCGCGGGTGAATTTCATCCCATATTTATTTTAAAATTGATTTTTTAAAATAAATGTTCTAAAACTATCCCATCCAGACGGAATTGAAGGCAACGACGTGCTGGACGCTAGTGAAACAGGG
Organism: Ruegeria sp. CDSC042; assembly: GCF_059610745.1. NCBI lineage: Bacteria > Pseudomonadati > Pseudomonadota > Alphaproteobacteria > Rhodobacterales > Roseobacteraceae > Ruegeria > Ruegeria sp. CDSC042. The sequence continues at coordinate 86,034 of NZ_JBXWOF010000013.1, read as the reverse complement.
ATAGGAGAAACACGATGAGTATTTCCGAAACGGCCATGGCCTTCTTTGATGCATGCGAAACAGGCAAAGGCTGGAACGTCTGCAAGTCATACTGTCAGGACGGTGCCGCTTTTACATGTGAAGCCGACGCATTGGCCGATATCTCGACAATCGAAGGCTATACAGCTTGGACCGCCGGAATTTTGACCCCAATCCCAGATGGCAGTTACGACATCACCTCATTCTCGACTGATCACGAACGCAACATCGTAACGGCCACAGCAGTATTCAGCGGCAAACAAACCGGTGACGGTGGACCAGTTCCTGCCACCGGCAAAGAAATCGCAACCAACTATGCCTACGTTATGGAATTTGAAGGTGATAAGATCGCCCGAATGACCAAAATCTGGAATGATGGGCACTCTCTAAAACAACTCGGATGGGCGTAGTGACGTCGCTATAGCGGCGGCGCCATTTAGGGGCTGTTTTGCGGAACTTGGTAACCACTTCGGGCTCTCACCGGCAACTTTCCGTCTGAGCTCCAGCCTACACATCAAGATGACCGTCTAAGGCGCATTTGGACCCAAAGTGGTTTTGAACCCTTTGTAGGTCAAAATAACCACGCCAAACACTCTTTTGGGGAGCGTGCCATGTCAACACAAACTGGATATCTGTTGATCGCCGACATTTCCGGATACACACAGTTTCTGACCACTTCGGAAATGGATCACGCTAATCCGATTTTGCAATCCTTGCTGGGCGTACTGATCGAACAGGTGGGTGATCCGCTCCATTTCTGGAAAACCGAAGGCGATGCCGTTCTGGCATATTCGACGCGGCAGGATTTCCCCTCCGGCGAGACCTTCCTGACCATCTGCGAAAATCTCTACAACGCATTTGCTCTTCGTCGGCAGGACATAATTGCCAACACAACCTGTACCTGCAACGCGTGTGCCAATGTCGGAGGGCTGGATTTGAAGGTTATCGCCCACCATGGCCAGTTCGAAGAAATGCAACTTGGCCCGGTAACGGACTTTTCCGGCACCGACGTTATTCTGGTCCACCGAATGGCCAAGACGAACGTTGTTGAAGCCACCGGTGTGCGCAGTTACGCGCTGTTCAGCGAGGCCGCTGCAAACGCCATGGATATCAAAGGCATAGTGGAACCGTTTTCACAGGACATCGAACATTTTGGCGAGGTTTCGATGAAGGTCTACGATTTGGCAAAATCGTGGGAACGTTTGCGTGCAAACCGCGAGCGTCATTTCCTGACCGAAGAAGACGGCGTTTGGACATATTTCCATCACTTCGATGCGCCAATCGCGGTGGTTTGGGAGGCATTGGTCGCGCCGGAACTAAAGCTGAAATGGATGAACCGCGTACAGAAAATCACCGTCGACAGCCCGCAAGGGCGCCTCGGCAACGGGTCGGGATATCATTGCTCTCACGAACTGGCGGACTTTTTCTATCGCATCACTGATTGGGAGCCGTTCGACTATTTCTCGACCTGCATCCAGGATCCGGCGCGCACTGGAGTAAGCCTGCCCGAGACATATCAGCTGACGCAAACGAACACCGGCACCGACTTGCGATACACAATGGGTCAAGCGACGGATGCCGAGGGCAATAGGTCGGAAATCTCAGAACAGGAGGTTTCAGCGTTCCTGGCAGAATTCTGGGCCGCATCGTTCTCTGATCTGGACGAACAACTCAAGGCCTCGAAGTAAGAGCGCTTTGTTGGGACGGCTTATATTGCGTCGGCAACCGCGAAATGCTGCTCTCTGTGATGTGTATGATGTCTGACGCCATCGCCTACCGAACATTGGAGCAACAGTAACGTTTTCCCATGCCCTGCTTCCCACGATCAATCCAACGGCCCTACCCGTCATAAACTCAGGGACAACATTTCACTCAGGGATTTCCACGGTTCCTACTATGTGGGTTCGCCTCAAAGGTAGTGCTTGGTACATCGACACAATGTCCGTCGTGGCTATGCCCTCGCCAGTCATTCCATCATAGCGCCCGGTTCCGACGATAATTTCCCAAGAGTTAGCCGCGCCTTTTTCACCTGCTTTCCAACGCATCGTGAAAGTGTCTTCGCCCTCACCAAAAATGCATATTCCGGAGATTGAGTTGGTCCCATCTTGGTAACCGAACCCCGATCCAAGGCATCGAGCAAGCCCGCCGTCAACAGGACCTTCGATAACTTCAAATCCTCCTTTGTTGTCGGCGATGTGGAAAATATGATCACCAAGGTCAAAGTTTTCCTGAGAAAGCGGATAGAAATTATTAAGCTCGATGCGTTGCTCCTCGGCACTGGTCGCAGTACTAGTAGCGGCCAAGACCGAAATCAAAATTAGGTTTTTCATTAAGGCCTCCTAAGGCTCCATTCACCTTAAGAGTATTAGTGACATTAGCAAACGACGGGCATGTTAATTTCGGCTATTCATGAGCGCCCGCTCGTCTCGACCCGCCAGTATGTGCGGATTGTCCGGGAATGGGTGAAGCCCATAAACCTTGAGGCGAGCACCAACGGAACGCATTCTAAGAGGTGAACCAAGGTTACTCAGATCTGCAGAAACATTGACAATCTGCGCAATAAGCGACTTTTGCCTGGACATACAAAAATGGATAGGACGGTACGGTATCCTGGCCTAGAGTTGGAGGACACATTGGCCATTGCGGAAGCTTTTTGAAATTTAGAGCCACAGGGTCGTTTTCCTAGACGGCCCAAACCGGACATTGGCTACCGGGTGGTGATGCTGCGGTCGCAACCCACTTTCCGGACATTCACTGCGAGAGCGAAGTCCCCGGCGCGCTGAGCACACACAACGCAAGACTTGTCGGACGTTCCCAAAGCCCCTTAACTTTAACGGAAGTTTCCTACTGGTTCTTGTTGGTGCTAGTAACCGCACGCCAGCCTTCCTTTGGCGGCCTGTCTAACAGGTCTTGGGCGAGGGCCATCATGGCGACTGAGGCGGGGTCTCCGTTTCGCGCCTGGTCTGCGGCCGCAAAGGCGGCAACGGCCTCTTCAAACCGCCCTGTCCGATAATGTGTAAGGCCCTGTTCATAAGCCTCTATCCAGGCAAATGATCCAACACGCCCATCCGCCATCGCGATCAGTTCGTAGACCACCAGCTCTTCAACACGTCCAAACACGGTAAGCGTGTCCAACTCACGGACCACGATTGTGTCAGCGGCCTGTCGCCTCGTTTCCGGCCCGACCAGGATCAGTGTTCCATAGTCTTTGTTGGCCCCTTCTAACCGACTGGCAACGTTCACGACATCACCAATCGCGGTGTAGTTCAACCGCTGCTCTGATCCGATATTTCCGACCAGAGCCTCGCCGCTGTTCACCCCGATCCTGACGCGTAGGGGGTTGCCGGCCTCATCTTCAATTCCGGACGCGCCCACGGCAGCGACAAGGTCCAGCGCTGCGCGGCAAGCATTTTCAGCGTGGTTGGCATCTTTACGCGGCGCCCCCCAAAACGCCATCACAGCATCGCCAATAAACTTGTCGATCGTCCCACCGTTTTGAGTAATGGCCGCAGAGGCTGCGCTGAAAAAGGGCTCCATCAGCTGGACAATATTTGGGCCAAGTTTTTCGGACAGCCCTGTGAAACCCGCTACATCGCAAAACAACACAGAGATCTGTTTCATTTCTCCGCCCGGCTGTATCTTGATGCCCTCAGCAACCAGCATACGCACGAGATCGGTGGGCACGTATTTTCGGAAAGCGGACAAACCAGCGGCCATGCTCGCGGTTGCCGCAGAAAGATTGGCAAGCTCAGACAGTCTGGAGGGTCTGCGCTCAATGCGTTCGACGTCAAAGCGTTCGATTTTGCCAAGATCTTCGGCGATGCGTGCCAACGGATTTGCGACAATGCTTCGGATCAGCCAGATCGCCAGCCCGGTTGCGACGACCACCACACCGATCAAAACGTATATCAAGTTTATCAGCGCTTCATCGATGCTCGACAGAAACGCCGCTTCGGGTATGACCGTGGCAACGCGCCAGCCGTAAAACCCCAGTGGCGTCAGCGCCACCGCATAAGGCACGCCGTCGATGACGACACGTTTCGTCAACGTGCCCTGGGCATTCGCTTGGGGGTCTGCCAACAACCTTTCGCCTGAGATCATGGCAACTTCAAAAAGCTTCCCTTCGCCCATGCGCGCCGGGGTAATCTCATCCGCTTCTGCATCAGGTACCGCAATAACTTTGCCGTCAGCGTTCAGAATAAATGCCGCGCCGAATTCGCCGGGCGCAAGCGTGGCGAGAAAACGTGACAAACGATCCGTTTCGATTGCAACGGCCAGAACACCTTGCCGCGTTCGGTTGACGTCTATCGGACCAGCAAAAGCGTAAACGGTTTTTTTACTGTCCGGAAGGTCGCGCGTTTCGATCCACCCCGCAGAGCTGAGCCCCATGAAGTTTTCAAACCAGGCGTGTTCGCGCGGATCATAGGATGTTTCAGTAAAGGTCCGCTCCTCGAACTGAATGTCACCCGGGATAAAGATGTAGCGATCCTTCCGCAGCATTCGATCGCGGATTCCCTTGTCGATTTCAATCATCTCAAGCCCGCCGTCACCTAAACGGTGCGACGCGAAAAAATTGCCATCGGGCCAGCCAAAGAACATCCATGAGATATTCGGCTGCGCCTGCAGTTGCGACAGAAAAACAAACTCGCGCTTGTCGGCCTGTCGCGTCGCGATGACGTTCTGGACAAAGATCGTGCGAACGGCTGCCCAGGCGGCTTCGGCCGACCTAAGCGTCACCCCCACCTCGATGCGGACAGTGTTCGCGATCTGGCCGTTGATTTCAGCTGCAAGCATGCGGCTATTGTCGCGCGCAGTCGTCCACCATAGGGAATGGACAATAAAGGTCGACACTCCGATAGACACAGCCACCAGAATTGACACAGCGATGCCCACGCTAAGTCGCACTTAAATCTCCGCCAAATAATTCATATTCTTCAGTATTGAATTGAGATTGCTAGGAGGGCATAACTTTCTTAGACCTATCCCGAAATCTCACGCAACTGTTAGGTAGCAGCAAAGCATTGTGTTGAAGCGGACGCTTGAACACTGACTACTGTAGCTAACCTTTGCGATTTTTCCAGACGCTGTGTGCAAATGAACGGGCGGCCCGAACCCGCCATTGGCAGATTTGTCCCACCACTGCGCTGCAGCTCATCAAAGGAGACATTCGCCGCAGCCACGAAATCGGCAGGTCTACGAACTAACAGCTCGCGAAAGGAATCTGCCGTTCATCTACTCTGCCCTTCCGACCGCATATTGCGGGAAGAGCCACCGTTGGTCCGAATTCGCAAGTTCGGTATGATCTTAGCGGCTTTGTCGCAAAATTCTCTGAAGTGTGAGGGCTGGTTGGAATTTATTAAGTTCAAGCGGTTAGGTTCGCAAACTGCTTGAACGGGCAGATTCCGACTCCGAACTGACCCTTCCTGATCATCTGCGCAACTTCAATCCCATCGAGCGTTGCAGAGGCGGACGCAGTTTCGCTTCTGGCGACGTGCCTTGTCGGCAATCAATGGCGCATATTTGACGATCCAACGGTTCAGCGTCGCGTGATCAACCTTAACTCTGCGCTCAGCCAGGATTTCTTCCAGATCCCGATACGACACTGAGTAGCGCAGATAGAAAAACACCTCGTGCAAGATCACATCTTTTGGGAAATGCGAGCCCTTGAATGAGATCGTCACCGGATGCTCCTGTCAATTTTGGGCTGGTCATAAATGTTGTTTTCTCCAGTGACAGAATAATTAAGTCTATTGAGAACCAGTACCGCCAACTACTAATCCAAGTATATAAGGGCGCCTCTTTATAAACGTGGCCTTTGTGCCGAATGGGCAAAGCATTGGTTTTTCACCCGTCGCGCAAACAAACCGCACCAGGGAATGGCGAACGACATCTAATCTGATCTCTAGACGGCGGCGGCTGCTACCTGAAGGGTGCGTTGTGGGCTAACACTTGCCAGATCTCAGGCGTCAGCCCTGGATGCTAGCATTGGATCGAGTTCCCTTTCAGCACATCGAAGCCAGCTATCTAGCGCGCTCCTGTAGAAAACTTGACAGTTACCGGGTTTGCGCCTTTGACGCGCAGCTCCGCCACATGCTCACCTAGCTTGGGTACATCGATCCAAGCATCCAGATCTTTGGCGACCTTCTTGCCGTCCAGATACCATTCAACAGATTTTGCTTCGGTGCGGCCAGTGAATGTACCCCAGAGATGCAGCGGTCGGTCCGGGCGCACCACTTGCCCCTCAGAGGGGTGAATAATGGCGAGTTCGGGTGGCGCTGGTGGCAGTTTAACTTGCTTGGTGTCTGCCGTTGCGGTGAAGTAACCGTCATGAGCAAGGACCCTAATCCAAACCTTGTCGACCGGAATGGTGTTGGGGTCGATCTCTACGCTGTTACCTCTCGCACCAACCCTGAGCCCGTTCCAGCGTTCACCATCAGAAGACCATTGCAGCCAAATATCGGGATCGTAACTACGCTTGGCCCCGGTCGTTTTCCAGGAAACCTTTAGACCAGACTTGCCAATGCTGGCTTCAGCCGAAGCCAATTTAACCGGCCGTGTCGGTCGCTTGCGCTCCCATATGACTGCGTCCCCCTGGCAGATGCGGATAGCAATTCCAGAGCCGACATCGCCCATTGCCGCAATGAAACTATACGGCGGTTTAGGCGGATCCTTTTTATCGCCTCCGCCGCAACCGCAGCCATCGCCATTGGCGTCGTGATTATCCATTGTGAACACCGGCGCAGATGAGATCACCTCGTCCTTGTCCCCGATCAACTGCAAAACTAGATCGGTACGCGCGCCAGACATACGCAAGGGCCGGGTTGGAACCCGTACGAGGCTTGCGACCGAGACCTGCATGTCTTTGCCGACCTCTCCCACGATCGTCACGAAAGGACGCATCTGGTCTTGCCTGTCGACTTCCATGGCGCCTGCCCCCACCGAATTGCCGCCAGACACGCCTGTTGCCAGCGCCACCGGGTCAAATTCGGCGCGGTTCAGCATATAGTTATGCGTAAAGATCGAGACCCACCGGGGGCCGCAATAACCCATCAGATCCTCACTGTTGGCTGGCCGGTGTATTGTCCCGTCATTTGTGTCGAGGCCGTATTCGCCGATGCTCGCATCCGAATAGACAGTGTTGCCATTGCTATCGGTCGTTGTCATGCCGGTATCGTAAGGCTCGTAAAGCGGGTAGCTCGCGTTTGGCGTGCCGACCGTGCCACATGGGGCATGTGGTAAACCCGCCTGATGGCCCAACTCATGCGCCAACGTGACCGGGCTACCGGACAAGCCAGCGCCGTTGCCGCCGCTGGCGCATCCTGTGTTGCCATGCGAGCGCGGGATCGCCGCATTGACCAGTCCATAGTAAAGCCAATCGCCCTGATTACCGTCATTCGTGCGCGCGTTAGCCACGAAATTCAGGATCGGCGTCCAGTTGGGATCGCATCCCCCCGCTGGGAAATTGTTGTTTGTCAGACCTTGTGTTGTTGTCTGACTGTCGATGATCCGCACGTTGGGCGTACTGCCTACCGGGAAAACCCGAAGCGCAAAGCTGGTATCAGCGGCAACTTGCGCTGCGTTGGGGGCAGGCAAAGTAATATTGGCGCCGCCGCCCATCGGTGGACCGTTATAGCCAATTGTGACGGCTGCAACGCGCAACTCTTGCTCAAGATCGACATCAACAAGCTGTTGGGCCGTGCCGCTGCCTCCATAGCAATCGTCTGGCGACGAGACAGTGATAGAAAGGCGCAAGAGCCCGGTCATCACGTTGGCAGGGATAATGAAGTTCAGCGTCGCATCAATGTCGCGTCTCTCTGCGTCGTAGCTCGAGAAACTGTCCTGCGCTGTCACCGGGGCATTGGTCGGAACGATATTGGCTACCGTGGACCAGATCCCACCAACCCGGCGTTCCACTTGAAGTGTGCCACTGACATTGCCGAGCTGCCCATTATCGAAATTCGGATCCTGCCCACTGCGCAGATATGTCCGCACCCAGGCCGATTTATTGGCAACAAGTTGAAGGGAGTTGTCCGGGCCGCGGTCAGCTGGATCAGTCAGATGCTGGTTGGCACGGAAATACTGAATCGCCTGCGTTACCTCGACCCCGTCGATGGATAGATCCGGCGGGTTCTGGAAAACGAGGTCTAAGCCCTGACTTACTGTAGGAGGTTTACATTTACCGGTCACGACGATTTCGACCCGCACTCGGGTCGTTTGGTCGAAGTCAGTCTGATCGAAGTCCCAGCGTCCCAGATCGGGGGCCGGTGAAATCTGCGCAATGGCAGAGCCGGTGTCTGTATTGACGATGCGCACAGTCACTGAGTCAGCGGCGCAGACCTTCCAGCGGATTTTCAGAACCTCGCCGGGTAACAGGCAGTCGTCGTTCTGATGCCCTTTGACGATAAACTTGAGAATGTCAGCGCTTGTGCCTTCGAACTCAGCCAACATCGTGCCGCTTTTTCGATAGTCCAGGAAACGATCGCAGACGCTGATCGTTTGGGTCGGAGGAATGATCGCCAAACCACATCCTGCACTGGACGGGACGATCACGCAGATGCGTTCGTCTGACCACGAGGTCGGCACAGCGATCGGACCGGGGTTCATCGTGCCATGCTGGGTGAACTGCACTTGCCCCGCAATATCGCCAAACCCGCACCCGCAGATCGCAACCGTGTCACCGGGGCAGGCACGCTCTGGGTTGATCTTGGTCACGGTGTAGCATTCGATACTGCACCAGTTTCTATATGCATCCGTGATGCAATCCAGGATGGGCTGGCGGACACAAGTTTGACAGCAAGGCACTTGTCCACAAGAGGTTTGACCGGTGCAGATGCACATCACATATTCGAGCAGATCCTTAAAATGACGCCCTGCGTGCGGCTTCTTGCAAATCAGGTTGACAGCTGCTTCATGAAGCGCGGTCAACACCTGGAACCGGCAACGTTGTTCAAGCAGCGCGCCGACGTATTTGATCATTGTTGGTCTGTGACCACAGGATACATGCATGGCCGCAAAGACCATCAAGCTCATGTCTTTGTCAGCGATCAGGGACTTACCGGTCGGGCAGACATGGTCGGAACAGCACACCGGGTTGGGTTTGGATTTGATGGGCCTACAGCTGTCATCATTGCAGTCGTCGGAAAAAATGTCCTGCAAGATACCGCCTGCATCATCCCCGGATGCGCCGCCACAGCCGCAGCCTGTTGGCGACGTGGCACAAAGAGCATTGAGGACATCCACATAGCGCCCCTTGGCAGCGACGTCTCCGTTCAGAACACTCCAGGCATCACTAAGCGAGTTGTCAAAAATCGCAAGCGTCGGGCGGATGCACTCAAAGAAGTGAGTGCGCTTGCGCAGCAACCGATCAGCATCCGCAAGCTCAAGCGCTTCCTCAATGTCATCAAGAACGCTTTCTGGCAAAAACGGCTTATCCGGTGCAGCCCAGCTTAACGGGCGCCTCAGGTGACACGCCAGCTTCTTTGCCGGGATGGCGACGTCGATTTTAATATCGTCGGTGCAGGAACAATCCTCAATCTTGAGCCGGGCTTTATGGATGCGCACGCCATCGCGGTCGCGCAGCTTTATCCGCAATTCCATCGGACCTGCACATCGACAGTCTTCGGGTATTTTCGACGAATCCACTATGAGCACAAATCGGCCATCGGCGGCCGTCAGGACGCATCCAAGATCGATCTTACAGCCGTCTCGCTTGCGCCAGCCATCCCCAAATACCGCCTGAATCTTGACCAATATACCGTGTACGGGCTGACCGTTCTCCTGTTGGGTGACACGACCGAAAACAGATTGAATAAGACTGGACATAGCTAAAGTAAGCCTCCGTTTTAAAAATGAACTTCTGTCAATTTCTCTTGGGAATTGCGCCAAATAGGACGCTTTACACCAATCTCGACCAAGTGTGATTTGCAAATTTGGAATAGTGTTAATGCTGTTTAAATATGCCTTTATTTTGCGCCAAAATACCCAAAATGTCAATCAGGTGCCACCTAGGGCGTCGCCGCTCGGAGGCATTAACAGCAATGAACACCGCACTCCTTCCGCACGGTGCCAAGTGCAAAATGCCGCACAGCTCTGACGTGAAGAACTGGTTATTGTGCAATTTTACCGCGCACGCGGCCAAAAAGCACTGAGCGGCCCATAAAAAGCATTCAACACCCCGCTGGCATTCTGCGGACGCAGCCCGCATTTCGGTCATTCGCTGCAAGTGCAAACTTTGGCGCTGCTCGAACTCACACATTGCGGGACGCAGCCGACTTTCGCTGCGAATGCGCCTACGGCTGCTTTCGGAAATTGGCCGGGCTGAAAGGCTCTTGTCCGTAATAGAGCTGTGACGTTTGAATTTGTTACTTTTTGCCTTATTGGACGGCCATAGAAACTCGATCGTGTCTTGGGGAGCATCCGAATTTGCGTGCATATTCCCGCGAAAACTGGGCCGAGCTTTCGTATCCGACGCCATAGGCAATCTCGGACACTTTCGACCCGGTTGTGCGCAGCTCGTTGCGGGCCTGCATCAACCGCAGGTCCTTTTGGTATTGCAAGGGAGACGTTCCAGTGACCGCCTTGAACTGCTCAAAAAAGGCCGAGTTGCTCATACCAACACGCCCGGCAAGCTCGGGAACACTCAGTGACCGACCCAGATCAGAGCGGATTTCGTGTGTCGCTACAAAGATTCTGCTGGCCACGTTTTCATGCCACACCAGTTTCTGAAGCGTGCCGCCATGCTTGCCAATCAACAGGCGGGCATGGATTTCCCGCGCTGTTATGGGGGCGAGCATGCACCGTGTCTCATCGGTTTCGCACTGTTGGAAATAGCGCAACAGCGCGTCCTGTAACGCATCATCCGTATCTGCGAGGCAAATCGAAAACGGGTCCGATACACGGGCACCAGATGACGGTGGCAGCGACGACGCCAAGGCGCGCATCACATCCAGATCCAAAGGGAATACGAGTGCGACATAGGGATGCTCGGGCGTTGCATTGGTGACCTGCGAGACCACGGGCAAGGCATTGCTGACGATCATTGATTGCCCAGCCCCAACTGTCAGGATTCTCGTGCTGGTGCCAACCTCCTTTGCGCCCTGCAGCACCGCACACAAAAGAGGACGGTAGACATTGGCCTCTTGTTGGGTTGGCGTCGGATGGGTCAGAAACACCGTCCCGCTTTCTTCATGCTGAAGAACGCCCTGGCCGATCCCTTTCTGGTCAAGCAGTGTCGAAACGTAGCCCAACAAATCCTGGGGTTCCATGTCCGCCTCCCTTGGTTTGTCCTCCTTTAGCATGGGCGCAGTCTTATTTCTTAAAAAAACTCCGTTTCTGGAGAAATGTGCTAATTTTTTGGAGAATAGAAAAAGATTCCCACAGAATTCTTGAGTATTATGCGCAAAGGCATCAGGGGATCAAAGATATGAAGACCATTCTAATTACCGGCGCGTCGTCCGGTATCGGCGCGGCAACGGCCCGGTATTTTCAGGCCAAGGGATGGAACGTCGTTGCCACGATGCGGACCCCTACCGGCGGCTCGGATCTTGCCAATTTGGAGAACGTCCACCTGGCGCGGCTGGACGTGACGGATGCCGACTCAATCGCGACGGCCGTGGCAGGGGGCATCGAACGCTTTGGACAGATCGACGTTTTGCTGAACAATGCAGGCTATGGGGCCTATGGCGCGCTCGAAGCCTTTACGATGGACCGCATCCGACGCCAGTTCGACACCAACGTGATCGGCTTGATGGAGGTGACCAAAGCGGTGCTTCCCCACTTTCGTCAAAACCGTTCCGGCACGGTGATCAATATCTCGTCTATCGGTGGGCAGATCACCTTCCCGCTGGGCGCGCTTTATCACGGTACCAAGTTTGCGGTGGAAGGTCTGTCCGAAGCCCTGCACTACGAGTTGGAACCGTTGGGCATACGGGTGCGTATTGTTCAGCCTGGCATGATCCAAACGAATTTCGGCGGCAGCTCGTTCGATTTTGCGATGGATGAAAATCTGTCAGACTACGTGCCGATGGCCGAAGCTATGGGGCGCCTGTTCGGCAAACTCGCATCGAACCCTTCTGCGCCAGAGACGGTTGCCGAGATGATTTGGGACGCGGCCAACGACACCGGCGACCGTTTGCGGTATCGCGCAGGACCTGATGCCGAGGCTTTGCTGGATGCCCGCAAACAACAAGACGATGCGGCGTTTATCGGGGGCATTAAACAAAAGATGGCGCCCTGAAACACGACGTGACCCGTCATCAAGAGAGGGAACAACATGTACCAAAAAGCAATCGATAAAGGCGGCCTGGCTGTTGTCACCGGGGCGGCAAGCGGCGTGGGCTTCGCTGCGGCCAAACGGTTCTTGCAGGCGGGTCTGGGTGTTGTGCTGGTCGATCTTCCGGGAGAGGCGCTGGACAAAGCCGAGCCGGATTTGATCGAACTGGCGGATACGTCCCAGACGGTTCGGGCGATACCCGCGGACGTGACCAACGCCGCAGCCATGACGGATCTCGCCGATCAGGTCTTTGAACTCGGAGAAGTGGCTGTCTTGATGAATAATGCCGGGATTGCGTTGCCGACCGGCAGTTGGGAAAACAGCGAGAACTGGCGGAAACTGATAGAGGTCAATCTGTTTGGCGTCATGAACGGAGTGCACGCCTTCCTGCCGCGGATGATCGCCACAGCGCGCCCTGCCGTGGTCATCAACACAGGCTCGAAACAGGGGATCACCACGCCGCCCGGAAACGCCGCCTATAACACCAGCAAGGCCGCTGTGAAGGTCATGACCGAGATGCTGGCCCACGAGCTGCGCGAGGCGGGTGCCGAGATCAGCGCCCATTTGTTTGTGCCCGGCTTTACCTACACGGGCATGATCCAGAAGCTCATGCCCGAAAAGCCCGCAGCGGCATGGTCAAGCGACGAGGCGATCGACTATCTGCTGCAGCGCATGTCGAACGGAGATTTCTATATTCTCTGCCCCGACAACGATGTCTCAGAAGCCCGCGACAGGAAACGCGTCGAATGGGCCTTGGGTGATATTATCCATAACCGGCCCGCGCTGTCGCGCTGGCATCCTGGCTATGCGGATGCCTTTGCCGCCCACGAGGTCTCGGAATAGCCGCTCCATAAGTGCGGCCGTAAATGGAGCCAACAAAACTGCTATCCAAATCACAAGGCTTACACCTCGTCGAAATACCTAGCGGACATTCGTACGAAGCGCGGCAACTGAGACTTCGGGCTCTCCTTAAACCTATGCCGCGACTTGCACCGAGGGCCGCTCTGGTACGAAACGACTTTTGCGGCACGCGTGTGAACAGACAAAACGCGGGACAATCCGGACACTTGGATGAATGGCGACGACGCGCATTTCAGCACATCGTTCCGATCGGCTAGGCAACGACCGCCGAGGTCACGACAGACGGAATTGGCACGTCCCATTCAGGACCCGTACCGTGCTTTGCCAGAACTTTGGCCACAACCGCCGCTCGGATTGCGGCCGAATTCGTTGTAGGTTGAGGGCGTAAAAGGGCGCCACCTCGGGCCGTTCCTTCAAGAAAGAAATCGAACGGTGCGCCCGGATCACTAACCTGCCATTTCGACGCGACGAAGGTTTGATGGCAATCTGAAAAACCGGCCTTGGCGAGTACGGGAAAGGCGATAGTCGGATCGGCATAATCATTTGCCCCGGGACCCGGTGGCAAGGCAATCTCTGGCGACCCGTGTTCCTCAATGGCGCCAAAAACATACCCCAGTGCAGTGTCAACTTCGGGCCCGCACCACACCGAATACGCCAGCCGACCGCCGTCGCGCAAAATACGGCGAACTTCTGCCAACACTTTCGGGGGGTCCGGCATATGCGGCATCCCAAAGCCAATTGTTACAGCGTCAAACGTATTGTCTTCAAAGCTCAAGGCCATCGCATCGCCTTCAACGAACTGAGCCTGTGGCACCGCCAGCCGCGCCATCTCAAGCATGGCGGGTGAGAAATCAAGGCCCGTTACGCGAGCACCTGTGTTGAAAAGGCCTGCGGATACATTGCCATGTCCGCAGCACAAATCGAGCACACGAGTGTCCGGTCCAGCACAAACCGCAGCGACCAGGTGTGGGACAACCATGTCCGCCGCCTTGGCAAACACCTCGGCATAGGACTGTGCCACATCGCACTTGGCCCATTCGCGCCTTTCGAGGGCGGCAAATGTGTCCTGTTCCTGATTGTCAGGCATCCAACATCTCCTCAGTCGCCACGTTTCGGAGGACCGCCGAAAGGGGCAAATTGTCAAGTTCGCCAAATGAAATGGGCATTCGCCGTCATTTGCGGGTAGGTTGCTTTGGGTGCAAAGCAGTCGATTGATGCGGTATCAAAACCCCATTTTTTGGTTCGCTTCGTGAATTGTACAGCGTGTCGGACTAAATTAACTTCCATCGCATCTATTCTGCAGCAGCGCTTCTGCAATAACACGATGCTCGGATGGGGACCTCTGCCCTAGCCAGCGCTTGGTCAAGCAACTCCGCGACGTGGCGCCGCTCAACCTCTTCTCCGCGGGCCTCGAGGCACTCGTGCAGCCCGTGGAGCGACCAGACGTTGCGCGGGTGTTGAACCGGGCGTGGCAGGGTATCATCTAGACCCAGATCTGCGCGGTAGATCGGCTCGGCCTCGGCGAACCGGCCCTGATCCATCAGCAGGGCAGCCAACGCATGCCGCGGTGGTTGCATCCAGCCCCAGGGTTCATCGTAGACCAGCCCGTCAGACGCAGCGATGGCCGCCTCCAGACGTAGAAGGCCGTTCTCAACCTCGCCTGATTTGTATAGCAACTCACCTTCGGCCATAGCCGCCGCAATTTTCAAGACGTCGCGGGCTTCGTTGTTGAACATGAAGCGATCCTCGCCGACCTTATCCTGTGCAGCACGGAATTCCGCAAATGCCGCGCGGGCCTCGTCGATGCGCCCCAGGTTGGCCAGGGCGACGGTGCGCCCGTAAAGGGTCAGCGCGGTAGTGAAGCAAAAGAGCGCCTGATCTTCAGGAAGCGTCTCATCCAACAGCGCCTGCCACATGCCGAACCGCACCAACACGTGAATACGCATACCCCAGAAGGCTTCAAACAATACGGGAAGGTACGCGACCGTTTCGCGCGGCAGGACTTCCTGCAGCCGCGTTGCAGCGGCAAGCGCCTGCGACTTTCGCCCCATGAACATCGCGCCGTAGGCCTCAAAGTGGATGTTATGCAAACGGTAGACAGTATAGAAATTCTGGGCTCCCGCGTAGGCTTCATATGCTTCGTCAACTTCCGCGGCCCGGTGATTTCGCCAAATGACATTCTGGTAGTCACCACACAGCACGTCGATGTGCGTCCCCATATGCACCAGATGCCCGGAATCCGGCACAAGATCCAGCAGGCGATCCCCATGCGACAGGGCCAGCTCGGGCCAGGGCGACATCTCCATTAGGTGGATATAGAGGTGCAACAACCCCGGATGGTCCCAAGCACCAGCGTTGTTTGAGAATGCGGTTTCGAGAACGTTTCGCGCCTCTTCTGTCGACGCGCCGTCTGAAGGTTGATTTTTCTCAATGTCCCAAAGCCCCCAGGGGGTGCGATTCATGAGCGCCTCAGCAAACACTGTCGCCACCTCAAGGTCGTTCGGGTGGGCCGCGTAGATCGGGCGCATCGCATCAGCGAATGCGTCGTTCCACGGACCGAAATCCTCGACTTCCGGGTCGGTCGGATACCGCGCCGTGAGCGCCTCGATCATCGCCGCGGCGACTGTGTTGATGCCTGCTTGCGCCTTGGCCGTCGACAGGGCTTCGTGCGCTTCTTTCAGGACCGAGATCCGCTCCTCAAGCTCGAAAAAATCCCACTCTTTGTTGTAGTTTGGACCAATCGCAAAGGCCAACCCCCAATAGGCCCACGCACAGGCGCGATCCGCTGCAATCGCCTTGCGAAAACAATCCGCCGCCTCTTCGTGGTTGAAGCCAAAGGTCCAGTTCAGACCGCGGTCGAACCACGTTTGCGCTTCATTTGATGCGGATGCGCCGGGCCGTGAATAGGTCCCAAGGTCGAAATAGCTCATGCGTCCCCCCCCCAAGCATTTGAAAATGAACATCTTATTCAAAACCGTCAAATTTCGAACGATCGCGTTCGACGTCCTTCTGAACGGTCTAGCGGCGTGCAGGCCACTTCATCTCCAATCAATGGAGATGAGCAGAGATTACATTTCTCGGTCCCATTTTCCAACACCCAGCCGGAATTGACATGCGCGAAGTTGGCTTTTGATGACCCAAAATGGTGATTTCGAGTGATCGGCCCAGAAAACCCAATTCTCCGATATAGGCGTAGATAGATAAAGGCCGCTTTGGACTCTCTGCTGACGACTCATAGCCAATAGATGACGAGAGCTGCGAGGGCGATTGCTGAGAGGAAGACCTTCGGGCACCTGTCGTAACGGGTTGCCACACGGCGCCAATCCTTGAGCCTGCCAAACATGACCTCGATCCGGTTGCGGCGTTTGTATCGGCGCTTGTCGTACTTCACCGTTGTCTTGCGCTGCTTCCGACCGGGGATACAAGCGCGTATCCCTTTGTCTTGCAACGCTTTTCGGTGCCAATCGGCATCGTACCCGCGATCTCCGAGTAGCCAATCGACATTCGGTATGCCGCTGAACAGAGCCCGAGCACCGATGTAGTCGCTGACCTGTCCTGCGGTTATGAACAGGTTCAGCGGGCGTCCCTGACTGTCGCAGATGGCGTGCAGTTTGGTGTTCAAGCCGCCCTTGGTTCGGCCAATCAGGCGTCCACGCCCCCCTTTTTGACGCCCATGCTGGTCGCTGTCCGATGAGCCTTCAGATAGGTCGCGTCGATCATTACAGTCTTCTGTTCGCCGTGCTCGGCGGCCAGACCGGCCATCATTCGCGCGAAGATGCCCTTGTCGCTCCACCGTTTCCATCGATTGTACAGCGTCTTGTGCGGTCCATAGGCGGCAGGGGCATCCCACCACCGCAAACCTCCGATTGATGAAGATAATCCCGCTCAACACACGCCTGTCATCGACGCGCGGCTTGCCGTGGGGCTTCGGGAAAAACGGCTCCAGACGCGCCATTTGCGCATCCGTAAGTCAGAAGAAATCAGACATGTTCACCGCTCGTTTTTGAACCGTGAATCACGCCGCAAAACGGAAATTAATGGATCCTGACCCTAACAATCAACTTAGACCAGTCAGATGAGGCTGTTCAATGTCTGCTTCCAATTCGGCAATACGAAACCGTCGTTTTCTATGATCGTAGTCAGGGAATTCACTTATGCTCCGTATTCTTTTACGCGGATTACATCGAGGGGAAACGCTTCGCTGCACAGGCGACCAAACCTATGCAGCGGCCCATTCAGCTCGCTGAGGCAAGTGATTTCTTGGGATCGTAAAACGGGATCGGCACGACAGTGCACATACGCATTTCGCTCAACTTATCTACCTGTAGGACCCCGCCTGATGCTGCGTAGTCGATGCTGATCATCGCAAGTGCGATGTTCTTTTCCAGTCTTGGGGAATAGATCGCAGACGTGACCGCGCCGACCTGCACGCCACCCTTGATAATGGGCCAAAAGAAATCATTGGATCCGATAAAAGGATCACCGTCAATTTCCAGACCGACTAGCTGTTGCGACACGCCCTGTTCCTTGATCTTGGTTAAGGCCGCCTTGCTGACAAAATCAGCCTCCGTGTCCAGATCGACAAGACGCCCCATACCCAGCTCATAGGGGTTGTTCGCAAGGTTCATATCCGCGTGATACGACAACATGCCCGCCTCGATCCGGCGAATGCTCGATGTATGGCCGGGCTTGAGACCCAAAGGAGTGCCAACGACCATCAGATGTTCCCAAAGCCGGTCACCTTGTGATCCGTCGCGCAGGAAAATCTCGTAACCAAGCTCGCTTGACCATCCGGTGCGTGAAATAATCAAAGGCACGCCGTCCCAGTCAAATTCCATGAACCGGTAGTATTTGAGCTCGGTCGGGGCATCGCCAAAGGCTGCGCGCAGAACGTCGCGGGATTTGGGGCCTTGCAGCTGCAACGGTGACACGTCGGGTTCGGAAATCTCCACATCCATGCCGGAATTCACCGCAATACCGCGCGCCCAGAGCAGGACGTCACTGTCCGCAATAGACAGCCAAAAATGATCCTCGGCCAGTTTCAGAAGAATCGGATCGTTGATGATCCCGCCGCTCTGGTCGGTAATCAGTACGTATTTACATTGTCCGACCTCACATTTCGAAAGATCACGGCAGCTGAGGAATTGGGTGAATTTTGCCGCGTCCGGTCCTTTGATCTCGACCTGACGCTCGACAAAGACGTCACACAGGATCGCCTCATTGACCAGATTCCAGAAATTCTGCCTCGGATCGCCAAAATCGCGGGGGATGTACATGTGGTTGTAGACGGAAAATCCTTTGGCCCCCCAACGCAAGGCTGCGTCGGAGTAAGGGGATTTTCGGACCTGTGTTCCAAAGCTGAATTGGGCAAAGCTAAGTTCATGGGACATGACGTGTATCCAGTTAATTGTGTGGGAGTTCAGCTATTTGCGCGGACCAAATCTCGGAGTTCGTTTTTGCGGATTTTTCCGGTACTGGTCTTGGGCAGCTCACCAAAGATCACCTTCTTTGGCCGCTGGTATCCCGCAAGACGGGCTTTGGCGTGCGCCAGAAGCTCATCCTCGGTGGCCTCGCCGGAAAGCTCCACAAAGGCACAAGGCACTTCGCCCCATTTCTCATTCGGCATCGCCACGACGGCACAGAGGCTGACCGCAGGATGCGAATAAAGCGCCTTTTCCACCTCGATGGACGAAATGTTTTCGCCGCCCGAGATGATGATGTCCTTGGACCGGTCGCGGATCTCGATATAGCCATCGGGATGCTGCACGGCGATGTCACCCGACCAGAACCAGCCATCCTTGAAGGCTTTGGCGGTTTCCTCGGGCGCTTTCAGATAGCCCTTCATGACGATGTTGCCGCGAAAAACAATTTCGCCCAGCGTTTCACCATCCCATGGCACGGGCGCACATGTGTCGGGGTTCAGGACCAGCACGTCTTCCTGCAATTCATACGCGACGCCTTGACGGGCTTTCGGGCTTGCCTGTTCTTCCGCTGGCAGTGCTGCCCAATCGGGTTTTTCCGCGCAAACCACCGCGGGGCCATAGACCTCAGTCAGGCCATAGACATGGGTGATCGAGATGCCCATCGCCTCCATTCCTGCAATCACACTGGCCGGAGGTGGGGCGGCGGCGGTCATCATATTGATATTTTGCGGAAAGTCGCGTTTTTCCTCTGCGCCCGAGATCATCGACATGATGATCGGCGCTCCGCAAAGATGGGTGACGCCATGATCGGCGAAGGCGTTATAAATCGCGTCGGCCCTTGGCGCACGTAGGAACACATGCGTCCCGGCCAGCATGGTGATTGTCCAGGGAAAGCACGAGCCATTGCAGTGGAACAGCGGCAACGTCTACAGGTAAACCGGATGATGCCGCATTTCCCATGTGACGACATTGTTGACCGCGTTGGTCCAGGCGCCACGATGGGAATAGACAACACCCTTGGGCCGTCCTGTGGTGCCTGACGTATAGTTCAGAGCAAGTGCGTCCCACTCATCCTCCGGCAAGGAATAGGCAAAATCCGGGTCGCCTTCCGCCAGCAGCGCATCATAGGTCAACGTGCCGATTTTCTCGCCGCCCGGGCCTTCACTATCCTCGATATCGATGACCAACAGGTCACGGCCCGATTGGGCGACGGCCTCAGCGGCCAGATCGGAAAATTCGGTATCGACCAACAAAACCCTGGCGTCGCCGTGATCCAGAATATAAGCGATCGTGCCCGCGTCCAGCCGCGTGTTGTTCGCGTTCAGAACCGCGCCCAACATGGGCACAGCCAGCGCGCATTCCAGCGCCTCGGGGATATTCGGCGCAATCAGGGCGACGGTATCGCCCTTGCCGATATCGCGTTTGGCCAGGGCAGAGGCCAGCCGTTTGCAACGTTCCGCGACCTCGCCCCAGTTGCGCCGGATGCGGCCACGGATTTGCGCCGGAAGCTCTGGATGCACGCGCTCGACGCGTTTGAGGATCGAAACCGGTGACAGGGCGGTGTGGTTCGCTGCATTACGGGCAAGCTCCGGGCCCTCGTAGATCATTCCCCGGTCCATTCAGGCATCGGTTCTTTGCGGGTGAAGGCCCCGATACCGGCCTCGGCATCTTTGGCCATCATGTTTTCCGCCATCGTGCGACCGGCAAAGGCGTAGGCCTCTTCCAGCGGCATTTCGAGCTGTTCGTAATAGGCACGCTTGCCGATCTTGACGGCGGACGGCGATTTGTAGGCAATGATCCTAGCCATTTCTGTGGATGCCGCTTCCAGTTCCGCCAAGGGCACCACGCGGTTGACCAACCCCATTTCGGCGACGCGGGCTGCGGGCAGGAATTCCCCCAAAAGCAACATTTCCATCGCCAGCTTGCGCGGCACATTGCGCGAAAGCGCGACCATCGGGGTTGAGCAGAATAGCCCGATATTCACGCCCGATGTTGCGAAAGTTGCGTTGTCGGCGGCCACCGCCAGATCACAGGACGCAACAAGCTGACACCCCGCCGCTGTGGCAATCCCTTTGACCTCGGCGATTACAGGTTGCGGCAAGCGCACCACCCGAAGCATCATCGCCGAACACGTCGCAAACAGGTCTTGGAAATACTGAAATCCACCGTCGGCATCCGCCCGGCGCGCCGACATTTCTTTGAGGTTATGACCCGCGCAAAAGTGATTGCCGCCGGTACGCAAGATCACTGCTTTGACACTGCGATCTTCTGCGATTTCGTCAAATGTGTCAGACAGAGCGCGTAGCATCGCCTCTGACAACGCATTAATCGACATGGGCGCGTTCAGAGTCAGAACGGTAACGCCATCGATGTCAGCCCGCAGGATCAAATCATCGTTTTGCATTTCGCCCTCATAGGTCATTGAGTGGAACTTTCAGCATAGGTGCGCCGCTTTCGTCGCACGGGATTTCGCCGGCCCGCATGTTCACTTGCAGGGACGGAATGATCAGTTTGGGCATCGCCAGTTGCGCGTCACGCTCTGTTCGGAACTTGATGAAATCTTCGCGCGATTTGCCAGCACCCACATGGATGTTGTCGGCACGTTGCTGGCCAATTGTGGTCTCCCACGCGATGGCGCGCCCACCGGGGCCATAGTCGTGGCAGATGAACGGGCGCATCTCGCCCGGCAGGCTCAGCACGGTTTGGATAGAATCGTAAAGCTGCCCTGCATCACCACCCGGAAAGTCTGCGCGGGCTGAGCCGCCGTCAGGCATAAAGAGCGTGTCACCGGCAAAGGCGGCGTCGCCAACCACATGCACCATGCAGGCTGGTGTGTGGCCCGGCGTGGCAATCACAAAGGCTGTCATTTCGCCAATGGTGTAGGTGTCACCATCCTCGAATAAAGCATCAAACTGCGACCCGTCGCGTTGAAATTCCGTGCCTTCGTTGAAGATTTTGCCGAAGGTGTCCTGAATTTCGATGATGCCTGCACCAACGCCCATTTTGCCACCCAGCCTATCCTGAATATAGGGTGCAGCAGACAGGTGATCGGCATGGACATGGGTTTCAATGATCCATTCTACCGACAAGCCTTGTGACTGGATGGCGTCGATCAAGCGATCGGCACTGTCGTAAGTGATCCGCCCGGCGGCGTAATCCATATCCAGAACGCTGTCGATTATTGCACAGGCGTTAGATGCGGGGTCTTTCACGACATAAGAAATCGTGTTGCTGGCAGGATCAAAGAACCCTTCGACTTTAGGCTTTGCTGCCATATTGAGATTTGGGAAATTTGTTGAAGGTTCCATGATTTATTCCAGCGCGCCCGCGGCCTTTTTTCAGGCACCAACGCCTCCGGTCAGGTTCACAACGGGCGATAGTCCCATATCCATGGCCACCACCGCCGCCATGGCAGAACGCCCACCCGATGAGCAATAGAACACGTAAGTCTTATCTTGACTGAACTCCGGCTTGTGCGCAGGACTTTCCGGGTCGATGTGGAATTCCATCATGCCGCGCGACGATGCGACAGCACCCTCAATGACGCCGGTTTTGGCCTGTTCCGTACCATCGCACAGATCGACAAAAACGTGATCGGGCGAACCTTCCAAGGCCAATGCCTCTTCGGCACTGATCGCAGGCACCGCTTTCGTAGCCACCTTTGCGATGTCTTTCGCGCTTTTGGTGATCGTCTGAGCCATGTTTGGTTTCATTTTCGATTGGTTTTGAGCCAGTCCAATAGTGCGTCGAGCGGCCAATTTATGGCACCGCTACAGCCGTATGCGCAGGCAGAGGCCACATGAGTTTCTGTGCCGCTCTCAGTCAAATTGCGAGATCAAGACGGGGCTTCCAGAACGGGCGGAACAGCTCGATCTTGGGGCAGCGGTTCATCACCACCTTCAGCCCCGCTTCTTCGGCAAGCGCGGCCGCGCGGTCATCATAAACGCCGATTTGGCCCCAAAGCACCTTGGCGCCGATTGCAATGGCTTTCTCGGTGATCGCGTAAAGTTCCTCTTTCGGGCGGAAGACCTCGACCATATCCACGGGCCGGTCGATCTCTTCCAGCGAATGAACGACAGGTATGCCGCGAATTTCGATCAGCTTTGGGTTTGGATTGACAGGGATCATGTCATAGCCCGTTTCGTGCAGCACACGCAGCACGCCATAGCTGAACTTGGTCTTGTCGCCACTGGCCCCCACCATCGCAATGGTTTTGACCGAACGCAGGATGTCCGCCAGATATTCGGGCGCGTAATCATACAGGTGATCGATGTCAGCTTCGGGCATTTAAGCCTCCTTAGGGGTCGCGATATCCGCCTTCAGCTCATGCGGCTCCAGCGGATCAAGGAAGGGGTTGCGATAAAGTTTGTCGTGGCTTTCGACGCCGATTTCCAATATGCAATCGCTCACCGCGCGGGCCACACACAGCAGAACATAGCCATTGTTGATCTGGCGATTGTTCAACGCCACTTGCCTGCGCTGATCCACTTCGCCAGCGGTCAGTTTGGCCGCACAGGTGATGCAGCCGCCGTATTTGCAGCCATAGGGCAGATCGACTCCCTGTTCGCGTAAAGCGTCCAGCAACGGACGGCGGGCGTCGACCTGATAGGTCGCATCATCGCGGTTGGCGATTGTGATTGTGCGGGTTTCGCTCACAGCCAGATGTCGCTTGTACAATCGCCACCGGGATAGCGGGTTTCATGGCAGCGGCTTGGTCCGTTTGGCTCTTTGCCAAAATCAACAACGAAATCTTCGTTGATTTTCATACCGCCGTTTTCGACATCACAGTCGATCATCAGCATGACACCGCCCTGGGTGCGAATTTCCGGATAGAACTGGTTGTCCCAGGTCGAGAACAGCGAGGTCGTGACATAAAGCCGTTTGCCATCAAGCGAGAGCTGATACATTTGCGGCCCGCCTGCCACTTTGACGCCATTGACCTCGGGCGCTTTGCCCAAAAGCCCGCCCATCCAAACCTGCCCGGTCAAAACAGGATTATGCGGGTCAGAGATGTCGTACTGGCGCATATCGCCGTGCAACCAGTTATTGAGGTAAAGGTATTTGTCGTCCATCGATACAAGGATGGCCGACATCACACCGGGCACGGGAATAGGCCATTCGGGATGCGGTTCATTCTCCACATCAATGATCTTTTCCCATTCCCATTTCCCAGCTTCGGACTTCCAGAAATGGATGACATTGGCGCTAAGCGCGGCACCGCAGAACCCATGTGTACTGTCAGGATCATGCAGAAACTTTACCTCCAGCGGGATCAGGCCGTCTTCGCCGAGATACATCGTCCCGACCGGCACCTTTTTCTCAAAATCCCAGATGTGCAGGCGGCGACCGTATTTCAGGTGGCCCACTTCTTCCAAATCAAACCCTGGCATGAATGTGTTGGGTGCGGCCCATTCGGAACTGACCATCACGTTATGGCGCGGCTGGTACCAGAAGTCATAACCAAACGGGATATCGCCCATTGAGTTTTCCCAACGACCAACGATCTCGAATTCTTTGTTGAGGTGCAGATAACCACCGGGCGCTTCGCCCTGTGCGTCACCTAAGAAGGAAATGATGATCTCAGAGCCCAAACAATGCACGGTGTGTGGGCCGCTCAGATTGGTTTTTGACTTGATCTCGGCCCCGTCAATCACCTTATGAAGGCGCGGAGCAAACGGGTCCGTCGCGGTGTCGATCACATGGATATTGTTGGACCGCACGCCTGGCACCAGCAGGTATTTACGGCTCATGCCCGCGTCGTCGTGGCAGGAAGAACAGGCATTCCAGCCCATGTGATGCAATTCATCCCCGATGCCGGGCATCTCTAAGCGATGGATGACTTGTGAATAGGTCGGGCTTTCCGGGTCGGCGTCCACGGTGGCTAGGTAGTCCGGCTTTTGAATGCCGGTGCCGGTGTAGATGGCAATTGTGTACAAGAGTTTTTCACGCGGCGCTTTGATCGCCTCGGCAGGGCTTGCATACCCCGGGCCACAACATGCTCCGTCCATCTTCACATTCCTCCCTTGCGATCATTTGAAGATTCTCGTAAATCGATAAAAAGATTCTCGCAAGGTAAAAATATGCATCTGGAACGCCTGACATTCATCCTCGAAGTTGTTGGACAAAAGGGCGAGGCTACAGTGGCCGAGATTTGCGCTCATTCTGACCTGCCTAAGCCGTCTGCCTACCGGTTGGTGCAGGACCTCGTCGGTGTGGGTCTACTGGAACCTGTTGCCCGTGGTACATTCACAATCGGCTCCCGCCTGAAGCGGATCACGAAAAGTGACCACTCTGACCGTGCACTGCTAGAGGTGATTGCGCCTGCGCTAAAGCAAGCCGCTAAACAATATGGCACCGCATTTTTCCTGTCCCGTCTGCGCGGAAAATCCGTGGAAATTATTCACGTTGAAACACCTGACACTGGGGTCTCCTATCTCCATCCCGGTTTGGGGAAACGACCCTTGCATGCCTGTTCCTGCTCTAAGGCCGTTGCTGCATTCTCACCCGACTTGTTTTTGACCAGCGAAATGGAAGGCCGGCTGCGCGCCTACACCGAATTCACCCTGACAAACGTGCAGGACTTGGAAGCCGAGTTTGACACCATTCGCAATCGCGGCTTCGCAGAATGCGTGGAAGAGATTGAGCGCGGCATGTGTTCGGTGGCAGCTCCCCTTGCGCCAAGCGGGCCAGGTTCCACGATGTCCATCGGTGCAACCGGATCGGTACGGGTCTTTACGCCAGCGTTCCGCGAAAAACTTGGTCCCCAGATCTCCCTTATTGCGCGTGAAATGTCTGCAAATTTGGGTTGGGACGCGGCGCAGGATGCCAAAATATCAGGCTAACTTTTAGGTGGTCTTCGAATGTGGGCCTCTTCTGAATCTGATCTGAACTGACCTCCGCTCCACACAAACAAAAAAAGCAACGCCGGACGTTCGAACGTCTCGCAGCATCAGTCAGTAAGGGCTCAGAGCCGACCTCAGATGCGGCGCGGCATCTGCCAGTTTCGCAGAACTAGCATCGTGGCAGAACGGCCCATAAGAGACATTCTACACCCGAGCGGATTACTGAAATACAGCGTTGCATACCGGCGTTTGCTGCCCGTGCATACCCATTCGCAGCAAAATCTACACTATCCGGGATTGACCGGTATTGGTCACGACAGCGGTCGTTCTAACATTTTGGCTGCAGACAAGCTGTCAGGCGGTACAAAAATCTCGCAGTATCGAATTAAAGAGCCCCGGCTTCTCTAAATGCGTCGCGTGAGCACATCCAGGTATCACGGCGAGGTTGGCGTCGGGAATTGATTGCCACAATTGTTCGGTTTGGCTCCATGGATAGGTCCGATCCCGGTCACCCCAAATCACCAACGTACGGGTCATGATATCCGCCAAATGTTTGGCGCCGCTCCAACTTTCCATTGCGTCGAGCCCAATTAGCATGGTTTGCAGGCTGCATTGTTCTGCAATCATAGCACAGTCCTCATAGGCCGCAGCTTTTCCCCGATCAAGAAACCAGGTTGCCGCAATACGTCTGGCCGTGGCTCTTGGTCCTTCTGTATTGGCCCGATGCTTTGAGGTGTCGATTGTCTCAAACCGGCCGGGTAAAATGCCGATTGTTCCGGTTCCGTACAGCACCAACTGGTCGATGCGGTCGGGTGCACGGGCAACCATTTCCTGAACGATCATCCCGCCCATTGAATGGCCGATCAGGATAAACCGCTCAATCCCACGCGCGCTTAATTCTCTCAGCGCCCACTCGGCAAAGCCCGCAATACTGGCGGGGGCCTCGAGATGTGCGTTTTCACCAAATCCTGGTAGATCCAGGGCCACGACATTGAAACCGGCCAGAGCATCGACTTGCCCCAACCAATGCCGACTGCCGCCCAAAAATCCATGGACGAATACGACAGGTGTCATTTGCGCCCACCCTGTACAATGCGATCAAGGATCATGGCGCAGAAAAGGATCGCAAACCCGGCGAGGATGCCTTGGCCCACATTGGCATATTGCAACGCTTCCAGCACGTCCTCACCCAGCCCCTTGGCGCCAATCAGCGAGGCCACGACGACCATCGCCAGCGACAACATAATCGTCTGGTTGATCCCCGCGCGGATCGATGGGCTTGCTAATGGAAGATCTACCTTAGTGAGCAAGTACCACTTATTGGCACCGAAACTAATAGCTGCTTCGCGCACGCTTTCTGGTACACCACGCAGACCAAGAACGGTCAATCGTACCACCGGTGTGCCGCCAAAAATCATCGTGACCACAACCGCCGCTGGCTTTCCAACGCCGAAGAACGCAATCACAGGCACCATGAACACGAAGGCTGGCATGGTTTGCATGAAATCCATGATCGGCTGGATAAACGCATAGAACCGTGGGCGACGGGCAGCAAACATGCCGAGCGGAATTCCGATAACAATCGACAGACACGCCGCTGTCCCCAACAAGGCCAGCGTCGTCATGGCACCTTCCCAGAAACCCAGCAGGCCCATATAGGCCAGAAATGCGCCCGAATAGATCGCCGTGCTGATGCCCGCTGTCAGCCAGGTCAGCAGAATAATCAAGCTCGCAATCACGATCCATGGCGTCTGAACCAGTATGACCTCTAGCGCATCCAACAGAGTGCGGATGCCGAATGTCAGCCCATCAAAGAAGGTCTCGCTGTTGCGTACGCACCAGGCGATGAAATCTTCTACCCAAGTGATACTGGTCAGGCGGATGTTTGGGTCTGTCGGAAAATGGCTAAGCAGTGAAAAGCGCCCTGGGAAGCTGTAATGCAACATTGCCGCGGCGACGATTAACGCCATGAAGATTGCGCTGAACACGATCTGCGACACCGGCATGGCCGAACGGATCGAACGATCCGATAGCCACTCCGAGAAACGCGCCTCAAGCGCCCAGTTCGCCACCTGTGACTGTATGAATTTGATGATGATCAGTATGATCAGGCCGGTTAGAATGATGTAAGGACCTTCAGCTGCCATCGCCTCGGCCTCGGCACGGATACCCCCTATGTTTTCTTCAAGCGAGTCCACCGTTCGCTGATAGACATCGATCTTGTCCGAATTGTTTTCGATAGCCGCCGCCAATTGCTGACGGCGCAGTTCAAGCGTCCCTTCAATCGATGCAATACGCTCCATTGCCTCGGCTGCCAGATCGCCGAACAACCCTCGCGCAATCTGCACAAAGGCTATTGTTTCGAGGATCAGAAATGGTAACGCCCATGACCACAGACCTCGCGCACCGAACCAGACCGGACCAAACAATCCGGCCATCAGATTGAAAGTTGGTGTAAAGCGGGACGATGCACCAATCTTGTCGAAATTACGGATGTAGTAGTCAGGGCTGGTGCGCACAAATGTGCGAATGTTTTCACGCCGCTCTTCGGCATAGGCAAGGGCCGCTTCGCTTTCGGTATCTTCCAGCGGGTTCACATCAGAAATGCTCATGACACTTCGGTCCCTTCGATCACGGTGCGCAACAGATCGGCACGGGTTATGACGCCAACATCCACGCCGCCGTCCTCCACAAGGATTGCGCTACTGTTGTCGATCGCCAGATTGATCAGCGTGCTCAGATTTTCGTCTTCATTCACGCGCGGGGCATCCGACGGTAGCGGTCCATGGGCCGCAATATGTTCTGGAATTGGCCGCATGACCGCATGGGCGCGCACCACTTTGAGGCGCGAAATACCTGCAACGAAATCAGCCACATAGTCATCAGCGGGGTTCATGACGATGTCTTCGGCTGTCCCGATCTGCACCACCTTGCCGTCCCGCATGATGGCGATCCGATTGCCGATGCGGACGGCTTCATCAAGGTCATGGGTAATGAAGATTGTAGTCTTCTTGAGAATCTTGCTCAGCCGGATGAATTCATCCTGCAATTGTCGCCGGATCAGCGGATCAAGGGCCGAAAACGGTTCATCCATCAAAAGCACGTCGGGGTTGGCGGCCAAAGCGCGGGCCAGACCCACACGTTGTTGCATGCCACCGGACAGCTCGTGTGCGAACTTTGACCCCCAGGCGCCCAGTTCGACAATATCGAGAATAGCAGCAGCCTGACGCATGCGTTCATTCTTGCTGACCTGTCGGATTTCCAGTGGCATTGCCACGTTATCCAACACCGACCGATGCGGCATCAGCGCAAAGTTCTGAAACACCATACCTATTTTGTTGTTGCGAAACTGCTGAAGCTCTTTTGGCCCCAAGGCCATGACATCAGTGCCTTCGATTTCGATCTTACCAGCTGTCGGCTCCAGCAGTCGGTTGAAATGGCGAACCAGGGTGGATTTACCGCTGCCTGACAGACCCATGATGCAAAAAATCTCACCCCGGTTTACCGACAGGCTGACATCAGCGACACCGACAACACAGTTGTATTCGGCCAGCACTTGGGACTTGTCCAACCCGCGGTCGCGGATCGCCTGCAGCGCCACCTCGGGTCTGCCTCCGAAAATTTTCCAGACATTCGAAATTTCGATAACGGTGTCGTCGCTCATAGGTCCTCCAGAGATCTGCTTTTGGGTGGCGCCAGCAGATGCCGCCACCCTGTTTCTGGAAGTGGGATCAGAGACCCAGCCAAGCGTCGACGCGATCCGGGTTCGCTTCGACCCATTCGCGGGCAACCTCTGCCGGATCGCGACCTTTGCCGCTGATCTCATAGGCGAAACCGCTGACATCATCTGCAGTCAATGCGAAATTCGCGAAGAAATCTGCAATCGCAGGTGAGCGGTCTGGCAACGTATTAGACCATGCGATCTGGACGTTCTTCAGGGCGTCTTTGGTGGCTACACTGGATTTGCTATACCAATCCGGATCGTCCGATGGCTGCACCATCACGTATTTTGCCGGGTCGAACGTCGGCTCGCTCAGCATTTGAACGTCGAACATGTACCAGACCGCGTGTGGCTTATAGCAATAGAAGGCATAGCCCTCGCCTTTGGCGATGCTGTCTTTGATACGCGCGGTCTTCACGCTTTCTTCTGCACGCACGGGCTCGATGAAATCAAGCAGACCGTAGTCGCGCGTTTTCACCTCGTTCACATTGGCCGACGCCCAGCCGGGGGCGCCAATCCACATCTCACCCTTGCCGTTGCCATCGCTGTCCATCAGGGCGGCGACATCTGGGCGGCCCAGATCAGCTATGTCGGTGATATTGTTGGCCTCACCAAAGTCCTTGCTGACGCAAAAACCCTGATTGCCTTCGTAGGGGTTCGAGGACAATGTTACCGTACCGGCCTCGTCGACATACTTCTTGGTAAAGCTCTCCTGATTGGGCAGCCACACATCTGGATGCACGTCGATGTCACCTTTGCCCTGATCCATGGCTTGAAAGATGGTTGCATTGTTACCGGGCACATATTCAACCGTCCCGCCGATGCGCGTTTCAACAACGGCACCCAGAAGATGAGCGATTGCCTGCGCCCCGGTCCAAGACGGCACACCGATTTTAACCTCTTCCGCCGCGAATGCGGGCATCGCATAGATACCTACCGCCGCTGCCATACCAAATGCCTTTAGCTTGTTTCTCATGATAGTCTCCTCTGTTGAATTGCGCCGTATTTTGGCGTCGTTTTTTTTAGTCAATCTCATTCCCATCACTCGGCGGTGTCGTACAAAGTCGTCTCGGGCTGCGACTTCGGACGGAAGGGGAAAAGGGGGACAAACCGCCAGGCCCTAGCTTAAAGTCTAGAGCATGAGGTTTTCTGAGGGCCAATTCGAACATTTCATCAAACTATTCCCGTAATGCATAGTTTTGAGTATGCTCGACCAATGCTTCCTTGGAAATGCAGGTACACACATTGGATTTGAATTGGCTGCGCGACTTTGAATGCCTCGCCCGGACACTGAACTTCACCCGAGCCTCCGATGAACGTAACATCACACAATCCGCATTCAGTCGTAGAATCAAAGCGTTGGAGAGCTGGGTCGGGCTGCCTCTGGTCAATCGCGCCACCTATCCTGTTCAATTGACAGAAGCAGGTCAACAATTCTTACCGGTCGCGCTGGCGGCGATCTCACAACTGTCAGAATCCCGTCAATCGCTGCGGGATGCCGATCGTGGGGATAGCCGTTTCATCCGGTTTTCGGTCCTCCACACGATCGCGGTTAATTTTTTGGCAAGTCGCATCGAAGAGTTGCAGATGCAAATTCCCGATCTGCGCACTCGAGTATTGTCCGATTCCCTAAGCACCTGCTGTGACCTGTTGGTCGAGGGCGCAGTGGACATTCTTTTGTGTTACAATCACCACTCGGTTTCACCGATGATTGATGAAACCGCATTTGAGCGAAAAGACCTGTTAAAGGATCGTCTGGTGCCAGTGGCTACAGCTGATTCAGTGCGTGCCATGGGTTGGAGCCTCGCAGAGCAGGATGGCCCACCCATCCCCTATCTGGCATATGACCGTTCTTCGTTTTTGGGCATGGTTGTAGAAAATACCATAGACCGCAAACCCCTGAACGCCGAGACGATTTATGTTGATAGTCTGGTTGAGACAATCAAGAGACGCCTGATTACCGGAAGCGGCTTTGCCTGGATGCCCGAAACTGCGATTTCGCCAGAGCTGGACGCAGGATTGCTGGTGCCAATCGGCGATGACGCGTGGTGTGCCATCTTGACGATTTCCGCATTTGCCAATCCGGCGACCTTAGATCAGACAGCGCAACAGCTTTGGGACCAATTATGAACAAAGGTATCTGTTGACTTACAGATTGCCTCCGAACGCTGTGGCGCACTTATTCAATCGCCTAAACTTGCCCTGCGTGGGAAAATTCGACAATCGCCTGGACAAGCAGGTCAATCGTATCAATGGCATTGACCTCGGCCGCAACACTATCAGCGATAAGCGAGAATTCTGAGCAAGCCACAAGCTGCAGGTCTGCTCCTGCGGCAACAAGTTCTTTCGAGGCAACTCTTAGTGTTTCGCGCGCCTCTTCGCACGGACCGTCCGTCTTAATTTTCCGGATCGCTGCAAGCATCTTTTCATCACCTGCGGACCAAACCACCGACAGCCCGCGCCTGTGCAACGCTGTCTCGAATAGCTGCGTATGTCGTACGGCGGGCGAGGCAAGCATCCCGACACATCCCCCTGATCCGAGCGTCCCAGCCGCATGATCAGCCGTCAGTTCGACCACGTTCAGCAAGGGTATTTCCACGGAGTCCGTAATCGCCTTGGCATAGTGATGGGCGGTGTTGCACGGCATCGCCAGCGCTAAGGCTCCAGCATCTTCAAGCCGACGCGCCATAGCGGCAAGCGTCGGCCCCGGATTCTCTCCGACGCCCTCGAGCAGATGACGAACCCGCGACGGCACCTGCGGGTTCATGTCGATCAACAAAGGTATGTGGTCTTGGTCATCAGTTGCGGGTACGGCCGCCACCAGCTTGCGCTGGAGGAGGATCGTCGCTTCGGGGCCCATACCGCCAAGAATTCCAACCGGGCGCAGTGTCATGGTTCAGACAGTCACCCAGCGGTTTTGATGATCAAAGGCAAAATCATACCCCCCAAGGGCTGCGGCACCCCCTGTGTGCAGGAACACAATCCGTTCGCCGTTGAACTCACCCTTCCGTGCAAGATCAATCAGACCGGCTGCACCCTTGGCGGAATAGCACGGATCGAGAAGGATGCCTTCGAGCTCTGCAAACATCTGGATCGCCTCTATGCCGCTTGTCGTTGGCAGGCCATAACCCTCGCCGACATAGTCAGTATTGGCCTTCACGTCTTCGCGCTTGACCACACCTGCGCAGCCCAGTTTTTCAGCAGTTTTGCAGGCGAGGTCAAAAACCATCTGTTCTTGCTTGGGCTGAGGCGCCCTTGTGCCGATGCCCAGCACGGGCACCTGCGCATTCATGGCACACATGCCCGTCACCAATCCGGCCTGCGTTCCTGAAGAACCGGTTGCATGCACCAATCTGTCAATTTGCAAACCCCTGTTATTTGCTTGTGCCAACAGTTCAAAGGCCGCGTTAACATAGCCAAGCGCGCCGGTCGGGTTCGATCCGCCGCCAGGAATGACATAGACATTGTGCCCTTCAGCGCGCTTCTTTTCCGCTGCCTTTTCCATCTCACCCGGCATGTCGTGGCCGCCGGGAAACTTCTCGGTGGTTGCGCCATGCAAATGATCTAGCAGGACGTTGCCGTTCGTATTGTAGTTTCCATTTTGGTAACCGGTGCGATCCTCCAAAAGGATGTGACAATCAAGCCCCAGCTTGGCGGCAAATGCAGCCGTCTGCCGACCGTGGTTGGTTTGCGTGGCCCCTTGGGTCATCACCATGTCGGCGCCCTGCGCCTCGGCCTCAGCCATTAGGAATTCAAGCTTGCGCGTCTTGTTGCCACCGGTCGACATACCGGTGCAATCATCGCGTTTGATCCATATTTCGACCCCCAGCTCCTTTGACAATCGAGTCATGGGTTCAAGCGGTGTTGGAAGATGGGCAAGATGCAGGCGGGGAAAACGGGCAAGGTGCATGTAGTGGTTCCTAATATTTGCTTTTGTCAACTTACTACGCGCTGAGGCGCATTCCTAATTCGAACTTCGGTACATAAATTGCAGGAATTGCATGTTGTCACGAACTGCACTATCGATCCGCCATGCGTCTTGAGTGGATCGATGACATATTAGCCGTGCTTGATAGCGGCTCTCTCGCCCGCGCCGCTGAAAAGCGATTGCTGACGCAATCCGCGTTTACTCGGCGGGTGCGGCTTATCGAAGACAACATCGGCGCAACCCTGTTTGATCGCCGCCGCAAGCCAGTCTCTTTGATGCCAGGCGTGCGGGAACTGGAATTTGAATTACGTGAGCTCAGCACCCGGCTGCATAGGCTTCGACACACCTTAAAGACAGCGAGTGATCAGACAGGCAAATCGCTGTCTTTTGTTTGCCAACACGCGCTCACCACGACAATTTCGCCCGAAATTGTTCGTGTTTTAACTGAAGGTGGCGAAATCTCGGTTCGCGTGCGTTCAGGAAATCAAGACGAGTGCCTGATGCATCTGATTTCAAAAGAAGTTGATTTTGCCATCATGTATGCGGTGCCCGATGACAGTATTCAAGAACCCGCTAACGCGTTTGAAACCAAAACGCTCGGGATGGATACTTTGATTCCGGTCTGTGCGCCCACTGTGCGCACGCAAGTGACGGAAGACGTAATTCCTACAATCAGCTACCCGCCCGAAGTCTTTCTCGGGCAGGTCTATTCCAGGATGATTGCGCCGCGATTACCTGAAGGTAAAACCGCAGTACCCAGAGCTGAAACCGCACTTACGTTGGCCATACTACAATACGCCTTGAATGAAATCGGCATCGCGTGGTTGCCCCACTCTCTAGTGGCGACCCACCTTTCTGAGGGCGCGCTTGTGTGCATTGACGATGTGCTGCCCACACAGCTTCTGGCAATCAGAGTAGTCCGCTTGGCAGAATCTCAGCCAGATCATGCAGAGCAAATATGGAAACAACTTGAAGACATTTTCAGTTTCTAGTTTTCCCGCAGCACCCTCTATCCCAAATGGCAAGCCGCCCCTAATCAGAAGGGCTTGATTTTCCCTTACACACCCTTCGCCAGACCGAAAAAAACAAAGCCCACACGCAAAACGCTTCGTTATCGCAAAAAACTGCTACATCCTAAGCACCTGATCCTGGCAGCAGTCGTCTCTCGAACGTGCCCAGCTGCCAAAGAAGCGATACAAGCGAGTGGCCACTTTGACTGTTGTGGTTTTTGAAATTCGAATACGCGGCGAACGTCTGCTTCCCGCCCATTTTTTAGAAAAACAACGTGTTCTGGCGCAACGAGTTACGGCGCAGCCCACACCGTCGCACTTGTCTTGGGGCCAGCGGGATTTGGACTAGCCAAACGCCCCTGGCCATCAGGGGAAAGACGCTGCCTTCCCCCTCGGGCAACCCTATTAGACAGAACCGTGTCCTCGGCTGTACCTGCGGGCCGCGCCACCCCCGTCGAATAGCATTGCCTCGCACCTTCCCGCGTTCGCCACGTGGCAGATTAGCAGGAACAGGCAGCTTCGCTGTCAGACCTACAAATCAGCTCTGATTTTCCAAGAGGGGGGATCAGATCAAACCAAACTGTCTGCGGGAGTATGAAATGGGGGCGGCGTGCTAGTTGATGACGCAAAGGTCAAATTCAACTGATGTCCAACGTTGGGAGCGCCTTCTGATGTCGAACATTCACTGCTTTTCTGGTCCAACTATGACAGTTGGGTCAGGTTCGTGTGACGTTCAACAGGAAACCAGTGGCGGACCGAGGAGGATTCGAACCCCCGACCCCTTGATTCGTAGTCAAGTACTCTATCCAGCTGAGCTATCGGTCCGCGTTGGTGAGGCGCTATGTAGACCCGGCATTCGGGACGTGCAAGTCGATTCTGTAAAAATAATTCAAAAAGCCCCATCGCCCCGCGGGAGGCGAATTTCAAAGGTGGTACCTGTTGACCCTGTCTCGGTCAGAACAAGGTCACCCCCATGGCCCCGCAACAGTTCCTGTGAGATCGCTAAGCCCAGACCCGACCCGCCTTTGCGGACGCCACCCTGAAAGGGTGTGAACAGATTTTCACGCGCTTTGGCCGGCAGGCCCGGCCCTGTGTCGCTGATCTGAATACACCAGTTGGCGTCCTGCTCTTGCCCGGACAGGGTGATCCGACCGGGCTTTCCTGATGCAACCAGCGCCTGACGGGCATTTCGAACGAGGTTCATCATGACACGGAAAATCTGTTCAGGATCAGCTCGTACGACCAACTCTTCCGGCACATCATTGATGATCTCGACACAGGCATCGGCAACGGCAAGTTTCTCGCTAGCAACCACATCCTCGGCCACAATGCGGAGCGGAACCAGTGTAAGCGACGGTGCAGGTTCTTCAGCGCGGCCAAATGCCAATGTGCTTTCGCACAGGGTTACCGCTCGGGTGATCGAGTTCACCAGCTTAGGGGCCATGCGACGCACCAACGGGTCTTCGCTGGATTCGATCCGGTCGGTAAACAGCTGGGCCGAGGTCAGGATGTTGCGCAGATCGTGGCTCACCTTGGCCACAGCCCCGCCCAGCTGCGCCAGACGCTCGCGCTGTTTCAGGGCCTGGGTCAGTTCGGTTTGCAACTGTTTCAGCGCCTCTTCGGCCTCGCGCAGCTCGGTCACTTTGGAATCCGGTGAGATGATTCCACGGGCATCTTCGGGGGCGCTGGCATAGCGCTGCATATATCCGACAACGCTTTTGATGGGCTTTACCAGAACCACCCGAACCGCAAGAAACAGGAAAAAAGCCGTGATGATCGAAATCACAAATGACAGGCCCAGAATGCGTAACCCATAATCCGTCATCGCCATACGCAAAGGCATGCTGTCAGTCGTCACCTCAATCAGCAGACCTGCGCCTTTCACAGGCTCGCCAATTACCCGGATGACTTCATTTTCCGGCGTGAACAACCGCACGACAGCATCCCGGATCAAAACCCATGGTCGCGCGTCACGCAGGTCATAGGTCTTGCTGATCTGCCCTGGAATAGGAGAGGACAGCATCAACTGACGCATCTCGTCTCGCCGCAGAACCACGTTATAGACGCCCGCATTGGCCAGCAGTTCAGCCTCAAGGTCCTCGGCCAGCATATCATCGGCCAACAAAGCGAGCGATGCGATCTGAGCGCGCTCCAGCCGGTTCAGCAGGAAATCTTCGCGGAATCGCGCAATCGAAGGGACAAAAATCAGAACCTCGGCCAACATCACGAAGACCGTCGTCAGGATCAGAAATCGGCCTGACAGCGAGTTCACATTGCTCTCCCTTCCAGGTCAGGGCATCCAGCGCTGGACGAACCTGACTACGCGTTTAACCGTTTGATTCTCAAACAGCCTTGGAGAGAAATAAGCGCCCGCCACCCGTTTGTTAAGCTCTCCAATCGTCGGATAGGGCGAAACCATGGCGGCAACCTGCCCCATCTTCAGATTATTGGCCAGCGCCAGCGACCACAAGTTGATCAGCTCACCCGCCTGATGGCCAACAATTGTGGCACCCACAGGTCGGCCTTTGACGACCATGACCTTGATGAAACCATTCGTTTTACGCTCGGAAATGGCGCGGTCGTTGTGGTGATAGTCAAACCGCGCAATTTCCATCTTATCGCCATGCTCGGCGCGCGCCTGCACCTCGGTCAGGCCAACCTGCGCCAGCTCGGGGTCGGTGTAGGTCGCCCAGGGGATATGTGCGGTTTTCGCCTTGGAGGGCAGCCCAAACAGCGCCGAACGAATGATAATCCCCGCGTGATAGCCCGCCACATGAGTGAATTGCAGCCCACCCGCGACATCTCCGATCGCATAGACCCTGCGGTTCGTGGTGCGCAGGGTGTCGTCGACCTTGATGCCGGTTCGGATGGGCTCGATCCCGGCAGCGGCAAGGTTGAGGCGGTCGGTATTGGCCTTTCGCCCCGCAGCCAACAGCAGATGCGTGCCCGAGAAGATCTCGCCGTTCTCGGTCACCACTTCAACCGCGCCATCGGAGCCGCGAATCTGTGCCACCATCGCCTGTTCATGGATCGCAACGCCCTCGGCGCGCAAACTGTCCAGCACGACCTCTGCCGCCTCGGGGTCATCCTTGCCCAGCGCCTTTTGCCCTTCGATGACTGTGACCTTGCAACCGAGCCGAATATGCGCCTGTGCCATCTCCATCCCGATGGGGCCACCGCCGATGATCAGCAGATGATCGGGCTTGTCGCGCAAGTCGAAGACGGTCTCGTTGGTATAATACGGCACCTTGTCCAAACCGGGTATCGGCGGGACCAAGGGGGATGAACCTGTTGCAATCACAACCCGCCGCGCGGTGATCAGGTGATCCCCCGCCTGAACCTGTGTCGGAGAGACGAAGCTGCCAAATTCCCGGATCACCTTGACACCAAAGCTTTCGAACCGCTCTTGGCTGTCCATCGGCTCAATCTGCGCAATCACATCATGCACGTGGTCTTTGGCGGCGGCGTAATCCACCTGTGGCACCACATCCGCCACACCCAGCGCCGAGGCATGCGCCTGCCCATAGGCGGCCTTGCCGCTGGCAATCAGGGCCTTGGACGGGACGCAGCCGAAATTCAGACAATCGCCGCCCATCTTGTGACCTTCCAGCAGGATCACATCCGCACCCATCTGGCTCGCCCCCGCGGCGACCGACAGCCCACCTGACCCGGCCCCGATCACCAGGATATCGGATTTCAGTTCTTGCATGATCAGCTGTCCTTTTGGCCGCGCAGCGTTTTGATCAGAATGGGCAGAGCCGCCAGCACACACAAGCCGATGATGGGGCCGATGACAAAAGGCTCCCACAGCAGTGAGACATCCGGCGTTTCACCTCGGTCGAATACACCGCCCAGCCCGACGCCGATCCAAGTATAAACGATGCCACCGGGAATGATGCCCAGCGCCGTGGTGAACAGAAAGTTGCGGAACTTCACCCCCACCAGCGCCGGCACCAGATTGGCCACAAAGAACGGAACCACCGGGA
Organism: Ruegeria sp. CDSC042; assembly: GCF_059610745.1. Taxonomy (NCBI): domain Bacteria; kingdom Pseudomonadati; phylum Pseudomonadota; class Alphaproteobacteria; order Rhodobacterales; family Roseobacteraceae; genus Ruegeria; species Ruegeria sp. CDSC042. Next base: position 47,974 of record NZ_JBXWOF010000013.1, on the reverse strand, counting down.
CAAGGCGCAGCAGGAACAGGACCGAGATCTCATTCTCGCGCAGGCCGTCCTTCAGCTTTTTGATCGTGCCTTCCGAGGCCTCAAGACGCGCCGTCAAGGACGCCCCCAACCCCCAGCGCGCCGCCAGAAAGATCACCGAGGCGCCGATGGTTGCTGCAAAAATGTTGAAGACCGTGCCTGCGAAAAGGCCAAACAGGAACCCTCCGGTCATCGATGCCACCGCAGCGCCGGGCAGCGAGAACGCAACGATGGCAATGTAAATCGCTATGAACGCACCTGCCATTGCCCAGTAATTGGCATCACGCCAACCCAAAAGGGCCTCTCGGTTGTCGCGCAGGGTTTCAAAAGTCAGGTATTCACCCAGTGTAAAGTAACCCACAGCGGCTACGGCAAGAATCACCAGCAAAGGAATATGTCGCGCAAGCCCGCTGCGCGGGGCCTGAGTTGTATCGCTCATAATGGTGTCCGGTTTTGTGCGTCTCATTCTGGCCTCAACATGCGACGTCACGCGCCCGGGCAACAGGGGCCTCACGCTGCCTTGATCTTTTCGACAGTGAATGTGAGGGTTTTGTGCCTAAAATCCGTATTTTTGAAATCTTTTAACGCGCGGGATTATAGAATTGTTGCAAAAGGCTGCAAAACCCCCACCAAGGGGTTTGACTTACCCCCCGCTTGGCAGTAGAGGACGGGCTTCGAACACCACGGGCAGGCGAATCCGCGCTGCACCCGACCGAATAGATTGGAGACGGAGCGATGAAACGCACCTATCAGCCTTCGAACCTGGTTCGCAAACGCCGCCACGGTTTCCGCGCGCGCATGGCCACCAAGGCCGGCCGCAAGATCCTGAACTCGCGCCGCGCACGTGGCCGCAAGTCGCTGAGCGCATAAACCGCTCACCGATCAGGTTATGAACATGACGCCGCCGGAGGCCCCTGAGGATGGTAAGAACCAACCTGGGGATACGCCCCCGGCGGCGTCCGTTTGCGCATCCAAAACATTGATCATCCTCAGGAAACGATCCGATTTCCTGAACGCCGCGCGTGCGCGTCGGCAGGGCACATCATCAATGATGGTGCAGGCGCGCAAACGCGCCAAGGGCGAGGCGGACGGGATTCGCGTCGGTTTCACCTGTTCCAAAAAGGTCGGCAATGCCGTGGCTCGCAACCGGGCCAAGAGACGCCTGCGCGAAGCTGCGCGCGCGGTACTGCCTGAGAAGGGGCAGGACGGCTGGGATTACGTGCTGATCGGTCGCGCCGATGTCACAGACGGACGCCCCTATGCGGCGCTGCTGGATGATTTGCGCTATGCTCTGCGTAAAGTGCATGCTGCGCGAAAATGACATTGCTCTCGCATATCCTTGCCTTACCCATTCGGGCGTACCGGTTGCTGTTCAGCCCTTGGGTCGGGTTCAACTGCCGCTATCAGCCTACATGCTCGGCCTATGCGTTGGAGGCACTGGAAAAACACGGTGCCATCAAAGGCACATGGCTGGCCGCACGACGGATTGGGCGCTGCCACCCTTTGGGTGGTGACGGGTATGATCCGGTTCCGGACCGTGAAGATCCCTCCTGACCCGTCGTCGGACTTGACCGGAGCGCACCTTCGCTGAACAGTTGTGCTGTTCAATTCGAGGGCCAGATGACATCTGACGCGCGCCATTCCCTACCCACGCATGACGTTCTGAACCAGCCGCCTGTGCGCGGAGATTTAGACCTTTGGGCCTCTGACCCAGTACTGCAAAATGTGGCAGGCGCGCGAAGCTCTATTCTTCGCAACTATGGTGCAGACCTTGGGCGTGCTGCAGTGAGAGACATGGCGCGCGAGGCCAATTTCCACTCCCCAGAACTTGTTCTGTTTGACCAAGGTGGACGCCGCCTGGATGAAGTGCGTTTCACTCATTCATACCATCACCTGATGCAACTCAGTCAATCATCCGGATACGCAGCCGTTGCCTGGTCTGACCTACCGAATGGTCACGCCACCCACGCCGCCATGGTCTACCTTGCCAGTCAGGTCGAACCCGGACATTGCTGCCCGCTGACCATGACTTACGCAGCCGTTCCAGCACTTGCGGCGAATGAAGAGATTGCCTCGATCTGGGTTCCCCGATTGACGGAATGGAACCACGATTCCTCTATCGCTCCTATCGCCTCCAAAAAAAGCGCCACGCTAGGCATGGCGATGACTGAGAAACAGGGCGGCTCGGACATTCGCGCCAATACCACGACGGCCACACGCGACGGAGATCACTGGCGGTTGCGCGGGCATAAATGGTTCTGCTCGGCCCCGATGTCCGACGGTTTCCTGACACTTGCCCAGACCCCCGGCGGTCTGACCTGTTTCCTTGTGCCCCGCTGGCTGGACGACGAACGCAACGCAATCCACCTGATGCGGCTGAAGAACAAGCTGGGCAATCGGTCCAACGCCTCGGCCGAGATTGAATACCATGATGCGCTGGCCTATCAGCTTGGAGATGAGGGCGCGGGTGTGCGCACAATCCTGGAGATGGTGCATCACACACGGCTCGACACTGCGATGGCCCCGGCAGGTTTGATGCGGGCGGCCCTCAGCGAAGCGCATCACTGGGTCAGCCATCGCAGCGCCTTTCAGCGCCGGTTGATTGACCAACCCCTGATGCGCATCGTTCTGGCCGATCTCGTGCTGGACTGGGAGGGGGCGCTGACACTGGGAATGCGTGTGGCGCAGGCTTATGACGGTCATACACCCGAGGATAAAGCCTTTGCCCGCATCGCTGTTGCACTCGCCAAGTTCCTCAACAACAAACGCTGTCCAGTCGTCGTGGTCGAAGCCATGGAGGTGTTGGGCGGCATTGGCTATGTCGAGGACACCCCCCTGCCCCTGCTCTACCGTGAAGCCCCTTTGAATGGCATCTGGGAAGGTTCGGGCAATGTGATCTGTCTGGATATCCTGCGCACCCTGACCCGCGACCCCTTGGCCGCCCAGGTCCTGCAGGCTGAGCTTGAGGCGGCAACCGGAGTGAACCGCCACTATGATGCGGCGCTGAGGGACCACCGCGCCCGCTGGACCAATATCCCACCCGAAGCCGAGGCGCGCTGGTTTGCGGAGCGCACCGCACAACTGCTGACGGCCTCTCAACTGATACGCCAAGCGCCCGGGCCGGTCGCTGATGGATTTGTGGCGTCTCGGCTGACAGGTAACAATGGCCGCATCCCCGGTTCGGTGTCCGGGCTGGATACTGGTGCCCTGCTTGCGCGGTTGGGCTGACCCGCACACTTGCCCGGATACGCCATCTGCTGTAGGGGCAGCGCATGTTTGACGAAGCTGACGATATCCATCCGCTGTTTGCCGGCGCGCCTTCGACCACCGAGTTCAAGAAGCTGCGCAAACGCATCGTGCGCCACACCCGCGAAGCCATCGAACAATATGGCATGGTGGACCCGTCCGCGCATGAGAAAGACGGCAAGCCACCCCGTTGGTTGGTCTGCCTGTCAGGCGGTAAGGACAGCTATACCTTGCTAGCGGTTCTGTACGAGCTGAAATGGCGCGGCCTACTACCGGTCGATCTGCTGGCTTGCAATCTGGATCAGGGCCAGCCGGGTTTTCCCGCTACCGTCCTACCCGAGTTTCTGGAACGCATGGGTGTACCGCACCGCATCGAATATCAGGACACTTACTCAGTCGTCATGGACAAGGTTCCCCAAGGCCGCACCTTTTGCGCGCTATGTTCGCGCCTGCGCCGTGGCAACCTGTACCGCATCGCGCGGGAAGAGGGCTGCACGGCCGTGGTGCTGGGTCATCACCGTGACGACATCCTTGAGACGTTTTTCATGAACCTGTTCCACGGCGGCCGTCTAGCAACGATGCCGCCAAAGCTGGTGAACGAAGAAGGCGACCTGTTCGTCTTTCGCCCCCTTGCCCATGTCGCCGAGGCGGATTGCGAGAAATTCGCCAATGCGATGAACTACCCGATCATTCCTTGTGACCTGTGCGGCAGCCAGGACGGGTTACAACGCCAGCAGGTCAAACAGATTCTCGATCAGTGGGAAAAAAACAGCCCCGGACGGCGGCAAGTGATGTTCCGCGCCTTAACCAATGCGCGCCCTTCGCACCTTTTGGACCCGAAATTGTTTGATTTTGTTAATCTTTCCATCAGTTCGAGCGAAAAAACTGAAAAAACGGATGATATTCCACAGCTGCGTTAACGAGTGACTCAGACTGATTTTCTACGGTTTGACCTGAGCGCAAGATGCTCAGGGTAAAGGCGAAGACGAACCGATGAGGAAATCTGTTTCCGTTGATCAATTTCTCGATACTCTCACCACGTATCTGAGTGGCCCGCCGGTGCTGGCCTTTGCTCCCGCCATTTCGCTTGCGGCTTTCTGGATCGGTGGAGAACGTGCGCTTGTCGTTGTGGCACTGAGCCTACCGTTGCTGATCGTCGCCTTCGCCTCAGTCAGACGCACGCAAACTGCACGCATCTCTCCACTGCACCAACACGGAAGACTGGCGCCAACGGATAAGTTTGCCGCCGAACTTGAGAATTTCTTTGACCGTACCGATCACGATAACATGGGATCGGCTTGTATGATTATAGCCTTAGACGGGTTCACAGAATTTGTTGACCTGCACGGAAATGCGGCCGCGACCCATCTGTCCAGCCAATTTTGTGACCGCATCTTCTCGGTCATTCGAACCGGCGATATTGCGACACGATTAGACGAGTGCAGAATAGCTATCGGCCTGCGCCCGTCACAGCATCTCGATCTCGAAGCCTGCATTCAGATGTCGGGCCGCATCCAATCCGCCGTTGAAGAGCCGATCACCCTAAACGGCACCACTGCCTATGTCTCGTGTTCAATCGGTTTTTGCCTGCAATCCGCAACTCGCGGATCCGGGTTTGAAAATTGGATTGATGCCGCATCTGCTGCGCTATGCGAAGCTCAGCGTAATGGGCCCTCAACGATCCGCGCCTTTTCAAACGAAACCCGCCGTAGATCCAATATCAGGGCCAACCTTCGCAAAGAGTTCGAGGCTGCGCTGGACAACGGACAAATCCGCCCCTGGTTTCAGCCTCAGGTTTCCACAGATACAGGGCGGGTTACGGGGTTTGAAGCCCTGGCCCGCTGGGAGCACCCGCAAAAAGGCATCTTGAACCCACAGATATTTCTGCCTTTTGCCGAACAGGCCGAGCTGATGGAGAGGCTTGGCCAGACGATGCGGCATCATGCATTCTCCGCGATGTGCGACTGGGGCCGGAACGGGATTCACGTCCCACGAATCGGAATCAACTTTTCTTCGGACGAGCTACGAGACCCCGCTCTGCTGGACCGATTGAAATGGGAAATGGACCAAAACGACCTGACGCCCGACCGACTGGCTGTCGAAATTCTGGAAACCGTGTTTTCGCGACGTCCGGACGATGTGATTACCCGCAACGTGACCAGCCTTGCAGCACTTGGCTGTTGTATCGATCTGGATGATTTCGGCACTGGACATGCCTCGATCGCCTCGATCAAACGGTTTGATGTGACGCGGATCAAGATAGACCGAACTTTTGTGGCCAAGGCGGACAGTGATGCATCGCAACAACAATTGGTCAGTGCAATTCTGACTATGGCCGAAAGGTTGAATGTCGAAACACTCGCCGAGGGTGTTGAAACCACCGGTGAGCACGCGTTGATGGCACAGCTTGGTTGTGACCACGTTCAAGGCTTTGGCATTGGCAAGCCCATGCCGTTCGAAAAGACCATGGATTGGATCTCGGCACACCAGAACAAAGTCAAAGGCATTCCCAAGATTGGAAGGCAAGCGGGTTCCTGATCGCAGGTTTTCACCACAAAAGCCCAATCTGGAACCATAAGGCGGGCGAATCCGCTTGACCTTTGGGGCTGCACTCTGTTGAACCCACCGGGTGTGTTTCACTGCTTAAGGTGGCTGTCCCAGATGGACGATCAGAACAAGAATCTCATCCTCGCAACCGCGCTCAGCTTTGTCGTGATCCTGGTTTGGTTCGTGCTGTTTCCACCGCCCGAGCAGACCACCATTACTGATCAGGCTGAAATCAGCGCCATCGAAAGCGATGAGGTTCAGACCCCCAGCGCCTCGAGCGCGGGCACCGTAGGCGAAGCCACGGCGAGCGCAGAAGAAACGCTGCCCGGGTCCGAGGCCGCGCGGATCAAGATCGACACGCCCCGCCTTGAGGGCAGCCTGTCGTTGTCCGGTGGCCGCATCGATGAATTGTACCTGAAGGATTATAAAGTCTCGATCCAGGACGACGCACCGATTGTCGAACTGTTCTCTCCGGTCGGATCTGAATCTGCATATTATGCGCTCTACGGATGGGCGCCTGGCGCTGGTGTCACCGGCACGGACGTACCCGGGCCGAACACGGTCTGGATCGTCGAAAATGGTGAAACACTTGGGGTGAACGCTCCAGTTACGTTGAAGTGGGAGAATGGCAATGGCCTGACCTTCCGCCGTACCATCTCGGTAGACGAGAACTATATGTTCGAAGTCACACAAGCGGTGGAAAACAACACACAAGCCGAGGTCGGCATGGCGCCATATGGCATCCTCGCCCGCCATGGCATCGGCGAAGATGGCGACCTGCCCGGACTGAAGAATTTCTTCATCCTGCATGAAGGCGTGATGGTCATGGCCGACGGTGTTCTGGATGAAATCGACTATGGCGATGTGCGCGACTTTGATATTGATCCGAACGAACGGGCGCAAGCCGAGGTCTTTCAGGTCAAAGACGGTGGCTGGGTCGGCTTTACTGATCACTATTGGATGACCACCCTGATCCCGGCTGAGGGCACGACCTTCAAGGCAGCAGCCAAATACGATGCCCGTCGCAAGATCTATCAGACGGAAACTGTACTGCCGACATTGCTTGTCGCACCTGGGGCTACTGAAGAGGTCACAACCCAGCTGTTTGCCGGTGCCAAAGAATGGGAAACCATTCGTGAATATCAGGCCGAAGGCGTTCAAAAGTTCATCGACAGCATCGACTGGGGCTGGTTCTATTTCCTGACCAAGCCGATCTTCTGGCTGCTGCACAACATTAACGCCCAGATCGGCAACATGGGCTGGTCGATCATCGGCCTGACCCTGATCATCAAGGCGATCTTGTTCCCGCTGGCGTTCAAGTCCTATGTCTCGATGGCGAAGATGAAGGAACTGCAGCCGCAGATGGAGGCCCTGAAAGAGGCCGCTGGTGACGATCGTCAGAAAATGCAGCAAGGTATGATGGAACTGTACAAGAAGGAAAAGGTTAACCCCGCCGCGGGCTGTTTGCCGATCCTGATGCAGATCCCTATCTTCTTCTCGCTGTATAAGGTGATCTTTGTCACCATCGAACTGCGTCAAGCACCGTGGTTTGGCCCGTTTCAGGATCTCAGCGCACCGGATCCAACGTCAATCATGAACTTCTTCGGCTGGCTGCCTTGGGCCGGGCCGCAACCTGACACCCTTATGGCGCTGATCTTCATCGGCATCCTGCCACTGTTGCTGGGGATTTCGATGTGGCTGCAGCAGAAGCTGAACCCGGCACCAACAGACGCGACACAGGCAATGATCTTTGCCTGGATGCCCTGGGTCTTCATGTTCATGCTCGGTGGGTTTGCCAGCGGCCTTGTGGTGTACTGGATCGCGAACAACACGATCACCTTTACCCAACAGTATCTGATCATGCGCAGCCAGGGTTATAAACCGGATGTATTTGGCAACATCAAATCCGGTTTCAAGCGCGCCGCTAAGACGGATGACAAATGACGGCTGAAGTCACCCATATTTGGCGGCATCCTATGAAAAGCCACGGCCACGAAGCCGTGCAGACCGTGACAGTGACCCCCGGGCAGACAATGCCCGGGGATCGCGTTTGGGCAGTTGCGCACGAAGCGTCAAAAGCCGATGGCACGAAATGGGTACCCTGCGTCAATTTCAGCCGAGGGTCAAAAGCCCCAAACCTGATGGCCATTTCCGCCAATCTGGACGCGAATCTGCTGACCCTGACTCATCCCGATCGCCCCGATCTAACCTTTGACCCGGATCGGGAACAGGACGTTTTTCTGGATTGGGTGCGCCCGCTGATGCCCGCGGACAGGGCGGCATCTGCCCGGATCGTTCGGATACCAGGGCGTGGGATGACAGACAGCGATTTCCCGTCAATTAGTCTGTGCAACATGGCCTCTCACCGGGCGGTTGAACAAAAACTGGGGCATGACCTGTCAATCAAACGCTGGCGCGGTAACATCTGGTTCGATGGCCTGCCCCTATGGGAAGAATTCGACTGGCTCGACCGCGAGTTGCAAATCGGTGAGGCCGTGTTCCGCGTCCGCGAGCGGATTGTGCGCTGTTTGGCGACCACTGCGAACCCGGATACCGGCGACCGCGATGCCGACACTTTGGGCGCGCTGAACAGCTGGGGCCATCAGGATTTCGGCATCTATACCGAAGTGGTTCGCGGCGGGGTAATCTCGGTCGGTGACAAGGTGATACCGTTATGAGCACCCTACCCTTCCCTCTGGCCCAAGATCCCGATGAATTCTCGTTGGAGCGCGGGCGCAAGCTGTTTGCGGGCCCGTCCGAGTTTGTCAAAGGTGTCGTCGCCATGAGTGGGCTGCCCGACCCTGACCGGCTTGAGGTCTGCTTTGCGGGCCGCTCCAATGTTGGCAAGTCCAGCCTGATCAACGCGCTGACCGGCACCAAGGGGCTGGCGCGTGCATCGAACACGCCGGGCCGCACGCAGGAAATCAACTTTTTCACCCAGGGCCCAGAGCTATATCTGGTCGACCTTCCCGGCTATGGCTATGCCAATGCGCCGGTTAAGGTGGTGGAAAAGTGGCAGCGGTTGCTGAAACAATATCTCAGTGGCCGACAGACCCTGCGCCGGGCCTTTGTCCTGGTTGACGCGCGCCATGGGGTAAAGCCTGTTGATGCCGAGATTATGAAGCTGCTGGACACCAGTGCCGTAACCTTTCAATGCGTGCTGACCAAGGCAGACAAGGTCAAGGCCAATGAACGCGAAAAGGTTCTGAACCAGGTCCGCTCGGCCCTGTCAAAACACCCCGCCGCTTTCCCCGAAATCGTGCTGACGTCGTCCGAAAAAGGGGATGGTATCCCAACGTTGCGCTCGATCATCACGCATCTGGAATAGCTTGGCCCTTGGCAGCACCTTTCAAAGGCCCTAACACGGTGGGCCAGAGGGACCTTAGCCATGAAGACAAGAGATATGAACCGGGATTGGATCGCCACCGCCGCCACATTGAACAGCGCACTGCCCTATCTGCAGCGCTATGACGGGGCCATTGTCGTCATCAAGCTGGGCGGACACGCCATGGGCAGCGATGAAGCGATGGAAAGCTTTGCCCGTGACGTGGTTCTGATGCGCCAGGTGGGCATCAACCCGGTTGTGGTACATGGCGGCGGTCCCATGATCAACGCGATGCTGGATAAGCTCGATATCCAATCCGATTTCGTGAACGGTAAGCGTGTGACGGACAAGGCGACTGTCGAAGTGGTCGAGATGGTCCTGTCCGGCCTCGTGAACAAACGCATTGTTCAGGCCATCAACGGACAGGGAGGGACTGCGGTTGGCCTGTCGGGCAAGGACGCCAACCTGATGATCTGTGATCAAACCGATGCTTCGCTGGGGTTTGTTGGCTCTCCTTCCGAGATGAAACCCGAAATCCTGCACGATCTGTTTACGCATGACGTGATCCCGGTAATTGCGCCTCTGGGCGCTGGGCGCGAAGGTGAGACGTTCAACGTCAACGGTGACACCGCCGCCGGTGCCATCGCCTCGGCCTTGAAGGCAGACCGTCTGCTGTTGCTGACCGACGTATCAGGCGTCAAGAACGCTGCCGGAGAGGTCGTGACCGAGCTAAAAGCCGGTCAGATCCGCGAGATGACCCTGGACGGGACCATCGCAGGCGGAATGATCCCCAAGACCGAAACGGCGCTGGACGCACTACATAGTGGGGTACGGGCCGTAGTCATACTGGATGGGCGCGCGCCCAATGCGGTGCTACTGGAACTGTTCACCGAACACGGAGCTGGGTCGCTGATCCGACCCGATTGATCGACTGCGACGGAGGTGACATGACAGAACAAACCGCACCTTCCCCGAACATTTATCAACGTGTCGACAGCGCGGCAGCTGAGGTTGGGCTTATCGTGATGGGTGCATTGCATCCTGGGCGCGCTAATGCCAAGCACTTGGACAGCGGCACCCTGATCCTGCTAGGTGCAGGGCCTACGTTCTGGCCTGTTTTGAAATCAGCCCCTGAATGGCAAGGTCCCGACCCTGTTGACCGGTGGTCGTACCGCGTCGTCAATCAGATGGCGCAGGATTTGGGGGCGCAAGCCTATTTCCCATTCGGTGGCCCACCCTATGTGCCGTTTATCGACTGGGCGCTGAAATCGGGGCGTACATTCAGCAGCCCTGTTGGCGCCTTGGTGCATGACACGGTCGGTATGATGATCTCGTATCGCGGCGCGCTGCATTTTGATCAGGAATTCGAGATTCCCGGTGCCCATAACTCATCGCCCTGTGTTACATGCGATGCCCCTTGCGCTCAGACCTGCCCAGTCGGGGCCCTGAACACCCACAGCTTCTATGACGTTGAGGCCTGCCACGGGCATCTGAACACAGAGCAGGGCCAAACCTGCATGACCGGTGGCTGCCTTGCGCGCCTGGCCTGCCCTCTCAGCCCCGGGGCCGGGCGGGACCCAGAACAATCCGCCCACCACATGAGGTCTTTTCACCCGTCATGACTCGCACCCTGATCCTGACCCGCCATGCCAAATCCAGTTGGGATGAGCCGACGCTCAGCGATCATGATCGGCCACTGAACAAACGTGGACGCTGCTCCGCACCTGCTGTGTCCGGCTGGCTACTCAGGAATGGCTGGCTACCGAATGAGGTGCTCAGCTCTACCGCCCTCAGAACCCGCGAGACGTGGGATCGAATGGGGCTGCAGGCTGATCTGATCCAGTTCGAACGCTCGCTGTATCTGGCCGGTCCCGATCTTATGATGCGGGCCCTATCACAGGCTTCTGGCCAAACCGTGCTGATGCTGGGCCACAACCCCGGGATCGCTGAATTCGCCAGACAGCTTGTGCGGCAGGCGCCAGATCACGGCCGTTTCGATGACTACCCGACCTGCGCAACAACAGTCATACAGTTCGAGATCAACTCCTGGGCCGCGCTTCGGTGGCACAGTGGGGATGTCTTGGGGTTCGTCATTCCACGCGAGTTGCCGGAATAAAAAAGGCGGGGCAAAAACCCCGCCTTTCAAGGTTCTTCCGATCGGGATCAATGGCCCAGAATCTGGCTCAGGAACAGCTTGGTCCGCTCGCTTTGCGGATTGTTGAAGAACTCTTCTGGTTCGTTCTGTTCCACAATCTGACCGGCATCCATAAAGATCACGCGGTTGGCGACCTGACGGGCAAAACCCATCTCGTGGGTCACACAAAGCATGGTCATGCCTTCTTCGGCCAGCTCGATCATAGTGTCGAGCACCTCTTTGATCATCTCAGGGTCCAGCGCCGATGTAGGTTCGTCGAACAACATGATCCGCGGCATCATGCAGAGCGAACGGGCAATCGCAACACGCTGCTGCTGACCACCCGAAAGCTGGCCAGGATACTTGTCGGCCTGTTCTGGGATTTTCACCTTCTCTAGGAAGTGCATCGCACGCTCTTCAGCCTCTTTCCTGGGCGTCTTGCGCACCCAGATCGGGGCCAGCGTACAGTTTTCCAGAATGGTTAGATGCGGGAAGAGGTTGAAGTGCTGGAACACCATCCCGACCTCGGACCGGATCTTGTCGATGTTTTTCAGGTCATTCGACAGTTCCGTCCCATCCACCATGATCGTACCTTGCTGGTGTTCCTCCAGCGCGTTCAGACAGCGGATCAGGGTGGACTTACCCGACCCTGACGGCCCCGCGATAACAATCCTCTCGCCCTGATTGACGGTCAAATTGATGTCGCGCAGCACATGGAAAGACCCATACCACTTGTTCATGTTGTTGATTTCGATGGCGACCTCGTCGCTCACCTGCATCTTGGATCGGTCGATTTCGCGGTCTATTGCAAGTTCAGACATGTGTTGAACTCCTTAACGATGGCCAGTCTGAAGCTTGCGCTCCAGATACATGGAATAACGGGACATGGAGAAGCAGACGACGAAGAACAGCGCGCCGATAAAAGCGAACAGTTCCCAGTAGATGCCGTTCCAAGCGGTATCAGCGCGGATCGCGTTGGCAAGGCCAAGCACGTCGAACAGTCCGATGATCGACACCAGAACCGTATCCTTGAAGATCCCGATGAATGTGCTCACGATGCCCGGAATTGAGATTTTCAGGGCTTGCGGCATGATGATCAAACGCTGTGCCTGCCAGTAGTTCAGGCCCAAACTGTCGGCGCCCTCGTACTGACCGCGTGGCAATGCAGCCAGGCCACCCCGGATCACTTCGGCCATATAGGCGGCTGAGAACAGGGTCATCATGATCATCACCCGCAGGATGATGTCAAAATTGGTGCCTGGTGGCAGGAACAGGTTCAACAGCAGCGAGGCCACGAACAGTAGCGTGATCAGCGGTACGCCGCGAATGAACTCGATAAAGCCCACACACATGTATTTGACGATAAGAAGGTCCGACTGACGGCCCAGCGCCAACACGATACCAATCGGCAGCGAGACACCGATGGCCACAACACCCAGCAGGATCGCCAGCATGAAACCACCGAACTGACGACTTTGCACGGCTTCGATACCGATCGGCAGGATCGAATCCATGGCACCAACGAAGTAGCTAGATAGAAACAGCCACCAGATCAACGCAGCCACTGCACCACCGATCATCCCGAGCAATTCGCTTTGTTGCTTGCTGACGACGGTGTAGACGGCCCAGCCGGCAACAAATCCAAGTGCCGCCGACAATGGCCCCCAGATGGTACCACCCCACATCAACCAAGGCATCAGGAAGGGGTAGATCGCGCTAAAGATCAGCAACTTGCTCGGAACACGGTCCGAATACAGCACTGGTGCCAGAGCAACCAGCAACAGAACAAGCGCCAGAATCGGCCGCCAGTACAGATGGCTCGGGTAGAATCCGAACAACAGCTGCAGCCAGCGATCATTGATGACAGCCCAGCAAGCATGACCATGGGTGTCTCCCCAGGTTGCCATCATGATCTCACGGCACTCAGTCAGTGAATTGGCATTCCAGACGGATTGGAACGTCCATGGCAGAACGCCCGACAACACATAGTAGATCGCATAGAGCGAAACCAAAGTCAGGATCGAATTGAACCAACCAGAAAACAGATTGTGCTTAACCCAACCTACTATTCCCACTTCGGACGCTGGTGGCGCTTTCTCCGGCAACATTTCCGCGCGGACAAATGAAACATCACTCATATTACCGCTCCACCAATTTGACACTATTGTTGTACCAGTTCATCACTGCCGAGATGCTCAGCGAGATGCACAGATAGACCAGCATCAGCAGTAGAACGCATTCCAGCTCGCGGCCGGTTTGGTTCATGGTGATGCCACCCAGGGTACCTGTGATATCCATATATCCCACCGCAATCGCCAGAGACGAGTTCTTGGTCAGGTTCAGGTAGTTCGAGATCATTGGCGGGATGATCACGCGCAACGCTTGCGGCAGGATCACCAGACGCATAATCCGGCTCGGGCGTATACCCAGCGCTGCGGCGGCCTCGGTCTGCCCCTTGGAAATGGCGAGAATTCCGGCCCGCACGATCTCAGCGATGAAAGCTGCAGTGTAAAGGGACAGGGCCAACCACAATGCGATAAGCGAGTTCCGCAAATGGGTGCCGCCTTTGAAGTTGAACCCTTTCAGTTCCGGGTATCCCAAATGGAATCCCAACGCAGTCAGCAGGATCAACATCGGCACAAACAGTATACCCAACTGAATGTGCCAGATGGTTGGGCGATCACCAGTTGCTTCCTGTTTTGCAGCGGCATTAGCGGATACTTTGCGCATCACAAAAATGCTGCCCGCCAAAACGACCAGAAAGGCGACCAGATCCAATGAAATGTCGAAGCGTAAGCTGGACGCACCAAACAAGTGGATATCGCCAAGACTGCGTGAAAACAGGAGCTCTGGGATATAGACACCGCGATTGGTGACGGCGACAGAGTTGAAAAAATCCATCGTGGCCGTCGGGGTTTCACCTCGGAATGCATTGGGTGCCGGTAAACCTTCGATCAGAATGGCCATAGCCAGAACGATCCAAAGCAGCACAGGCACGTTACGGAACATCTCGACATAAACAGTCATGATCCGCGCGATCAACCAGTTGTTTGAAAGCCGTAATACACCAACGAAAACACCGATAATCGTCGCCGTGATACAGCCGAGAACTGCAACAACAAGTGTGTTTAGCAATCCGATAAGCCCAGCACGCAAGTGGCTGTCTCGAGAATCGTATTCCAGCAGGCGTTGGTTGATATCGTAACTTGCAGGTTCGCCGAAGAACCCGAATTCTACGGGTTTACCAAGTGCTTCGAGGTTCTGAATGGTGTTGGAAATGATCCAGGCTGCCAAAAGCATGAAACCGATCATTGCAATGACCTGGATGGTCGCAGATCGGTACCGCGTATCGTAAAGGAGCATGGACAGCCGGAACTGCTCCTTTGGCGGGTCAGTGAGAGTCGACATGACCTATGTATATCCCCGTGTCATCCCGTTATTCGCAGACAGAGTTGATCTCTGTTCAATCTAACCGGGACTGTTTCTTATGGATTGAAAAAGGGCGCAGGATGAACTGCGCCCTCTTCAATGGATATTAGCGGAACGGCGGCGAGTACAGCAGGCCGCCATCGGTCCACTGACCGTTCAGGCCGCGTGCCAGACCGATTGGGGTTTCTTCACCGATGTTCTTGGCAAAGACCTCACCATAGTTACCACCCGCCTTGATAGCGCGCATTGCCCACTGTGCGTCCAGACCCAGCATCTCACCCAGAGTGCCTTCGCTGCCCAGCAGACGGTTCACTTCGGGGTTGTCGGTGCCAGCAGACATCTCGTCGATGTTCGCCGAGGTCACACCCAGCTCTTCAGCCGAAACCAGTGCGTTCAGTGTCCAGCGAACAACGTCGCCCCACTCGTGGTCGCCATGACGGACCAGCGGGCCCAGCGGCTCTTTCGAGATGATTTCGGGCAGCAGGATGTGATCACCGGGGTTTTCGAACGTGGCGCGCGTTGCGGCCAGGCCCGATGCGTCGGTGGTATAGACGTCACATGCGCCAGCCAGATACTGCTGCTGCGCTTCTGCGTTGGTTTCGATCGGAACCGGCTCGTAGCTGATGTTGTTCGAGCGGAAGAAATCCGCCAGGTTCAGCTCGGTGGTGGTGCCGGTCTGGATGCAGACAGTCGCGCCGTCCAGTTCCTTGGCCGAGCTTACGCCCAGCGCTTTGGGAACCATAAAGCCCTGACCGTCGTAATAGTTTACACCGACGAATTCGAACTTCAGGTCTACGTCGCGGCTGAAGGTCCAGGTGGTGTTCCGGGCCAGCATGTCGATTTCGCCCGAAGCCAGCGCGGTAAAGCGTGTCTTACCTGTGGTCGGAACGAATTCAACGGCGCTTGCGTCACCCAGAACCGCAGCGGCAACGGCGCGGCACAACGAAACGTCAAAGCCCTGCCATTCACCATTTGCGTCGGGCGCGGCAAAGCCGACCAGACCGGTGGTCACACCGCAGTTCAGCTTACCGCGCGCCTTGACGTCGTCCACGGTTCCCGCCATGGCTGCGCCTGCGGCCAGACCGGCAACTGTGGCCGCGCCCAAGATTACGGATTTTTTCATTTTTACCTCTTCCTGATTGTCCATCCCGTTCAGGGACGGTTCTATCCGGCACCTCAGGTACCAGAAAGGTTTCCCCAAAGGTGTCTCCCCTTTAGTGCGCACGAGTTTGGTCGCATTCATAAACAAACGTCAAGGGTCGGATCAGGGAAAACGATGGATCAACTCACAGATGTCCATCAGAGCGGTAAAAATTCAGAAATCTAAGATCAATCAGAGACGTCGTAGAAGCGTTTAGCGTGTAAAAAGGCAGAACGTTTGACTTCGGCTGCTTCATGCGCCTCGTCGTCATGGCCCCATTGTTCGATTTGCCACAGCTCGTCCAACCGCGAAATCCGCCAGATCTCTTGCGCATCACACCAATCGGAAGTGGCCGCAAACCCAAGGATCAACGAGCCCGAAAGGCTGACCAGGTCGTGGAAGGCAGCCAGTTGGAAGTTGTTGAAATCATGCACTCGCCGGCGCAACTGATCCAGCGCCGCCACGTCTTGCGGCTGATGCAGGATACCTGTGACGGGCCGCAGGCGAACCGACATGGCTTCCGCGGCCCAGTCCAACACCGGGTCCCACTGTTCAGCTTGCCGCTGCTGCAACTCTTGCGGGTGAGCGGCGCGATAGCACAGCAAATCCGAATCGCCATAATCGGCCAGCATGTCTGCAACTTCGGCGTGCTGAATCTGTACCTTGTCGATGGCTGCATTGGCCGAACGCGTGTAGGGCATCGTCCCTGGGTCAACCTGTTCTTCCTGCGCGTCCCATTCGGCCGCAATGGCCTGAGCCATCGGCAAGGTCGGCAGGATAAGTCCGGCCCGCGCAGGTGTTTTGACCCTACGACCGTCCAATTCGACCGTAAATCCGCCATCGGCCTCTACCACCTGACATGCAGTCCAAAATCGTTTCGGTTTCCAGTCACTCATGTCTTCAGGTCCAGATATCGTCCAGTGCGCCCGGCAACTGGTCAAACGTTTCGATAATACGAGAGGCAGCGGCCAAGGCAGGCTGTTCGTGATACCCCCAGGTTACGCCAATTCCGGTGACACCGGCGGCGGCGGCCATATCCATGTCGAATCGGGTATCCCCGATCATGACCGTATCAACCGCATCGACGCCGGTTTCGGCCCTTGCCGTGTCGATCATCGAAGGATGCGGTTTTGACGGGTGGTGATCTGCGACCTGCCGGGTCACGAAATAGCCCTGCAGACCGTGACCTTCGATCAAAGCATCCAGACCACGTTGCGATTTGCCTGTCGCCACGCCCAGCAACATCTCGGGGATTGCATGCAGTGCCTCGATAACCTCACGGGCTCCGGGGTAGAGCGGCGAACTGGCCATTCCCTGTTCCAGCCGATGTGCGTGATAGGCCTGTTTATAGCCCTCTACCAACCGCCCCTGATCCACAGCAGAACACTCGGGCACCAACTGTGCCATGGCTTGTGGCAGAGATAATCCGACTATGGACAAGATCCCCGCCCTATCCGGTACCGGAAGAGACAAGGCATCAAAGCTGGCGGTCATGGCCGCAATAATGCTGCCCTGGCTATCGACCAGGGTACCGTCCACATCAAATAGTACCAGACGCAAGGGTCTGCTCATTGCAGAGACTCGAACGGATCATCCGCAGCCAGGTCTTCGGCCCATCCGAATGTGTCCCAGCTGTGTTTCATATGATCAGGCAAGGGTGCGGTGACCGTGATTTTCTTGCGCGTCACCGGGTGCTGAAACGACGCTTGCCGTGCATGCAGATGCAGCTTTTTGCTGATCACGCCGCCCAGCTGTGCACCCCAGCCATCGCCCAGGTTCTCTTGACCCGAGCCGCCGTATTTCCCGTCGCCGATGATCGGATGCCCAATCGCGGACATATGCGCACGCAGCTGATGGGTGCGGCCGGTGATCGGCTCCATCGCGACCCAGGCGGCGCGTCCGGCCACGCGGTAGAGCGTGGCATAGAGCGTATGCGCCCGCTTCGCGCCTGGCGTGTCGTTGATTTCGTTAAGATGAACGGGGGTCATCTTTTCGCCCTCGCCCTGGCTGCCATGGCCCGGGGCCTTGACCAAACCGGTCTTGATCTCGCCCAGATAAGGGGTCGGCACCCCAGCGACTAGAGCCCAGTAGATCTTGCGCGTGTCACGGTGACGGAATGCGGCGGTCAGTGCTTTGGCGGCCTCGCGTGTGCGGGCCAGCAACAGCACGCCCGAGGTATCCTTGTCCAGTCGGTGCACCAATCGCGGGTTTTCGTCATATCCAAAGCGCAGCGCCTCGGACAGGCCGTCCACATGGCGGGTCTGGCCGCTGCCGCCTTGCACCGGCAAGCCCTGCGGTTTGTTCAGCGCGATCACGTGATCATCGCGATAAATCACGCAAGCCTGCATCATCTTGGCATCCGCATCTGTGATCCGCGGTTTCACCTCGACCGGTTTGTGGTCCGCATCCGGCAGAGGTGGCACGCGTACGACCTGGCCGACCTCAAGCCGGGTCGAGGCCTTGGCCCGTCCGCCATCCACACGCAGTTCGCCCTTGCGGCACATTTTTTCGATGCGCCCTTGGCTGACATGCGGAAACAGGCGCCGCAGCCAGCGGTCCACCCGCTGATCGCCATCCCCATCCGCAACCGTTATCATCTGCACGCCACTCATGCCATTGCCCCTTGCGCCGCGCGGCAGACCCGCCCGGACCACGCTGTAAACATTGTCCCAGAAAACATGCGCGTCTGTCGCGCGCATCGGCCAAAGAGTCAAGCCGGGCTAGTCTGGTTTCCGTTGCGAACGCAGCTTGGCAAAGTAGTCCAGCCGTTTCTTCAGCTCACGTTCAAACCCACGCTCAACAGGTTGATACAGAACCGGGCGCGGTATGGTTTCGGGAAAGTAGTTCTGGCCGGAAAACCCATCCTCGGCATCGTGATCATAGGCATAGCCCGCGCCATAGCCCTGATCCTTCATCAAAGAGGTCGGCGCGTTCAGGATATGCTTGGGCGGCGGCTCGCTGCCCGATTGCTTGGCCAGACGCATCGCCGCCTTATAGCCCACATAGGCCCCGTTCGATTTCGGCGCCAACGCCAGATAGACCAGCGCCTGCGCCAACGCCAGCTCGCCCTCGGGGCTGCCCAAGCGTTCGTAGGTTTCCCACGATTGCAGGCAGATCGCCTGCGCCTGCGGATCCGCCAGACCAATGTCCTCGACCGCCATTCGCGTGATCCGGCGCGCCAGATATCTTGGGTCCTCGCCTCCCGTCAGCATTCGCGCGAACCAGTACAGGGCGGCATCGGGGTCGGACCCCCGCACCGATTTATGCAGGGCCGAGATCAGGTTGTAATGCTCATCCCCCGACTTGTCGTATTTCGCAGCACGGCGCATGAGCCGGGTCGACAAAGCGTCAGTGTCTAGCAGGCCATCCACTTTCCACGCGGCCACCTGTTCGATCAGGTTCAACAGCGCGCGCCCGTCGCCATCGGCCATTTCTTGCAGCGCAGCTCGGGCCGCCGGGTCCAGTGGCAACGCGCGATCCAATTCTTTTTCAGCACGTTGCGTCAGGCGTTCTAGATCGGCAGGGCTGAGCCGTTCCAGCACCAGCACTTGTGCCCGGCTGAGCACAGCGGCGTTCAGCTCGAACGATGGATTTTCCGTGGTCGCCCCGACCAGGAGGATCGTGCCATCCTCCATATGCGGCAGAAACCCGTCCTGCTGCGCCTTGTTGAAGCGATGGATTTCGTCAACGAACAGCAACGTCCCCTGCCCGTTCTGACGCCGGATCTTCGCAGCTTCGAACACTTTCTTCAGGTCGGGTACACCAGTAAAGATGGCACTGATCTGCACAAAATGCAGGTCCGTCTCTTGCGCCAAAAGCCGCGCGATCGTGGTCTTGCCGACACCGGGCGGCCCCCAGAATATCAGGCTCGACAGACTGCCCGAGGCCAGCATCACGCCCAAAGGCGCATCCGGGCCCAACACCTGTTCCTGCCCGATCACCTCGGCCAGCGTTTGCGGGCGCAATCTGTCGGCCAGCGGGCGATGTACAGGCGGCGCAGGGTCAGATGACCCGGTATCGAAAAGGTCACTCATCCGGTCACAGCCTGAACCGCAGGGAAACCGGCCGCCCGCCCCTGAGGATATCCAGATTGATCCGACGCCCCGGATCGGTCAGCGCCTTCACGACATCAGCAGGTCGCTCGACCCGCGCGCCGTTTATCCCATCGACCACATCGCCCGGACGCAGCCCGGACCGACCGCCATAGCGGCCGGCGTCGACCACAACCACCCCCGTCTGCGACAGCAAAAGCCCCAGCCGCGCGATAACAGCAGGGTTGATCCGCGACACGGTCAGGCCTGGCATCACGGTTTCATCGTTCAGCGTCGTCATTTCCGCTGCCGGAACCTCGGGCGCTTTGACCAAAGCGACCTCAAGTTCAGCTCGGTCCTCGCCGCGCAGCCGCGTCACCACCGACGTGCCGCCCACACCGGCCACTGACATGCGGAATTTCATCTCTGCCGGCGAGTTCACCTCATCCCCGTCGACATGGGTCACGACGTCCCCAACCTGCAACCCTGCCTCGGCCAACGGGCTGAGCGCATGGAGATCCGAAATCACCACACCCTGCGGGATAACCAAGCCCAGAGACTCAGCGATATCCGCACTCATGTGCTGCCCGGCCATTCCGGCCCAAGGGCTGACAAAACTGTCATTGCCGGCCTGCGCTTGCCGCAGGAATTCAGCAACCAGATTGGCAGGGATGGCAAAGCCGATCCCGTTCGATCCGCCAGAACGTGTCAGGATCGAGGTGTTGATGCCAATCAGATCACCGTTTACATCGATCAGCGCCCCGCCCGAATTGCCGGGATTGATCGCCGCGTCCGTCTGAATGAAATAGCCCCGCGCATTGCCCGTCGCCGTACCGGTCCGCGCCAGCCCCGAGATAATGCCCGATGATACCGTCTGCCCGACGCCGAACGGGTTGCCGATGGCCAGAGCCAATTCACCCACCTCAACCAAATCGGAATCCCGCATGTCGATCGAAGGCAACGCCTCGGCATCTTTCAGACGTAGAATGGCGATGTCGCTTTCCTGATCGCCCAGAACCACCTCGGCCGAAAACTCGCGCCGGTCCGTCGTGACGACCCGTATTTCTGTCGCTGAACCAACAACATGATAGTTAGAGACCACATAACCGTCATCCGTCAGGATCACACCCGACCCCAGCGAATTCTGAACGCGCGGTCGCGGTTCGCCAAAGCCGCCGCCAAAGAAATCCTGAAAGAACGGATCAGAGAACAATGAGTTCGAGCGCCCTTCGCGCACAATCTTGGCGTATATATTCACCACCGCCGGCGCGGCCTGTTTCACGACGGGCGCAAAACCAAGGCTGATTTCGGCCTGCGTTTGAGGTACTTTTGTTTCGGCCTTGGCTGAAACCGCAGCAACAGTCAGCAAGAGTGAACACAAGACTTTCCGCATGATCCATCCGTCTATTGGGCGCCCTTCGGATATGCGAGGCCCGCGCAGGGATTGCAAGCATGTTAAGGCACAGGGCGCGTTGACTTGGGGCGGACGGGCTGGGAATGTCCGCCAAACACAAATTGCATTTGAAGGAAAAATTGTTTTGAGGTCATTCACTCTGAAATGCCTGTCGCGCGGGCGGCTTTTCTCGCTCGCGTTGATCATAACCCTTGGGATAGTCGCCCCGGCGGTACAGGCGGATACCAAACTGACCATGGGGACCGGAGGTAAAACCGGGTACTATTTCAACGTCGGCAAGCTGCTGTGCAAATCATTTATCAAAGGGACGAGCGGTAATAAATGCCGCGCACGGCCAACAGGTGGCCCGAAGGAAAACCTTCCAAAGCTGCGCAGTGGCAAGTTCGACATCGTCGTGGCGCGGTCCGACTGGGTCAATGACGCGCTGTTGGGGGCAGCCTATTTCGAAGGCAAAGGGCCGGACACAACTCTGCGCTCATTATTTTCGATCCACAGTGCACCCCTGACAGTTGTTGTACGCAAAGGGTCCGGAATCAGTTCCATTGATAAACTGGATGGAAAGCGTGTCCGATTGGGAGGATCGGCATCCAGCTTGGTCAGAAAGCTTCCCTATGCCGGAAGCTGGGACATCTCGGGATTTAGCACGATCAAACTCGGAGAGATGGGCCTCCAGCGAAAGGCTTTGTGCGCGGGCGAGATTGACGTCGTCGCCAGTGTCGTCGGCTATCCGTCAAGCCTGATTCAAAAAACAGCCCTGACATGCGCGATTCAACTGGTCGAACTTTCCGGGCGCGATATCGACCGTCTGGTTTCCGGCTCCGAGGCGCTCAGCAAAGTGACCATCCCTGCAAATACCTATACAGGGGTGACGTCACCATCCAGAACATTCGGCTATAAGGCTAGTCTTCTAAGCCGTGCCAACGTACCCGATGACGATATCTATGCCTTTGTGAAATCGACCTTTGAAAACCTGCCGCAACTGGCGGTCGGACACCCGGCGCTGAAAGGTTTGCAACCAACTGACATGATCGGCGATGGCATGCCAGCACCTCTCCATCCAGGGGCGGCCCGATATTATCGAGAGCGCGGTTGGATCAACTAGGCCAGAGATAGAGTTGTGAAAAAGAAAAACCCCCGCGTCCGAGACACGGGGGTTTTCACATGAAAGCCAAGCTTTCTTATTCTTCGTCTGCGGCCTCTTCGGCGGCGGTACGCGCTTTGTCTGCAGCGCCTTTGGCGTCCAGATCGCGGTCAACGAATTCGATGATCGCCATCGGGGCCATGTCGCCATAGCGGAAGCCTGCTTTCAGGATCCGGACATAACCGCCCTGACGCTCGGCGTAACGGGGGCCCAGGATTTCAAACAGCTTTGCGACGTCTTTGTCTTCTTTCAGCTGCGATGCGGCCTGACGACGGGCGTGCAGGTCGCCGCGCTTGCCCAGAGTGATCAGTTTTTCAACGATCGGGCGCAGTTCTTTTGCCTTGGGCAGAGTTGTTTTGATCTGCTCATGTTCGATGAGCGAGCCAGCCATGTTCGCAAACAGAGCCTTGCGGTGCTCATGAGTACGGTTCAGGCGGCGGTAACCACGTGCGTGACGCATTTTCTAGTTCCTTCTTTAGCGTTTTGCTTTGTCTGGCCGGCGATGCGTGTCACCGACTCTCCTTGGGGCAAGATCGCCCTTGATTCCCCGGCAGCCCGGGCATTGGGGAAGACGCGCTTAAAACGCGTCTTCGAATTTCTTCGCCAGATCTTCGATGTTATCGGGCGGCCAATCCTCGACATCCATGCCAAGGTGCAGACCCATGCCGGACAGCACTTCTTTGATCTCGTTCAGCGACTTGCGGCCAAAGTTCGGGGTGCGCAGCATCTCGGCTTCGGTCTTCTGGATCAGGTCGCCAATGTAGACGATGTTGTCGTTCTTCAGACAGTTTGCCGAACGGACCGACAGTTCCAACTCATCTACTTTCTTCAGCAGCAGCGGGTTGAACTCCAGACCATCATCCTCGTCCTGACGACCAGCCGCTTCCGGCTCATCGAAGTTGACGAAGATCGACAGCTGATCCTGCAGGATGCGCGCAGCATAGGCCAACGCGTCCTCGGGGGTGATCGAACCGTCAGTCTCAATCTTCAGGGTCAACTTGTCATAGTCTAGAACCTGACCTTCACGCGTCGGCTGAACATCATAGGCGACCTTTTTAACCGGCGAATAGATCGCGTCGATCGGGATCAGGCCGATAGGTGCATCTTCTGGCTTGTTCTTTTCAGCCGAGACATAGCCCTTACCGGTGTTGACGGTCAGTTCCATGAACAGGTCGGCACCATCATCCAAGTGACAGATGACGTGATCGCGGTTCAGAACCTCGATGCCAGCGCTTTCGCTGATGTCGCCTGCGGTGACGATTGCCGGTCCTTTTGCATTGATCGACAGACGCTTGGGGCCTTCGACCTCCATGCGCAGGGCGACCTGCTTTAGGTTCAAAATGATGTCGGTGACGTCTTCACGCACGCCTGCAACCGAACTGAATTCGTGCAGGACGTTGTCGATCTGAACGCTGGTGATGGCCGCACCTTGCAGCGAGCTCATCAGAACGCGGCGCAGGGCGTTGCCCAGTGTCAGACCAAAGCCACGTTCCAGCGGTTCTGCAACCAGCGTTGCCTGGCGCGCAGGGTCGTTGCCCGGCTTGCTTTCCAGCTGGGTTGGCTTGATCAATTCTGCCCAATTCTTGTGGATCATGTAATCCCTCCATTCCTGTCCGCGCCCCATGACCAACAAGGTGCAGACGCCCGAGGTTCAAAATGACGTGCTGGGGCCGTGCGAAAATGCGGGCCCCAGCTCAATTCTAATTCGCTTAGACGCGGCGGCGTTTCGGCGGGCGACAGCCATTGTGAGCGATCGGCGTCACGTCGCGGATCGACGTGATGTTGAAGCCCACTGCAGCCAGTGCGCGCAGAGCCGATTCACGACCCGAACCGGGGCCCTGAACTTCGACTTCCAGCGTCTTGACGCCGTGATCCTGCGCCTTTTTACCTGCGTCTTCCGCAGCCATCTGAGCAGCATACGGTGTAGATTTACGCGACCCTTTGAACCCCATGGTCCCGGCCGACGACCATGCAATGGCGTTGCCTTGCACGTCTGAGATCAGGATCTTGGTATTGTTAAAGGTCGAATTCACATGGGCCACGCCCGATGCGATATTCTTGCGCTCTTTTTTCTTGGTACGAGTCTTTTCGCGTGCCATCGGTCAGACCCTCCTTATTTCTTCTTGCCAGCAATGGCCTTTGCGGGGCCTTTGCGGGTACGAGCGTTGGTATGGGTACGCTGACCGCGAACGGGCAGGTTACGACGATGACGCAGACCGCGGTAGCAACCCAAATCCATCAGGCGCTTGACGTTCATCTGAACTTCGCGACGCAGGTCACCTTCGACGGTGAAGTTTGCGTCGATATGTTCGCGGATGGCCAGAACTTCGGAATCCGACAGCTCATTGACGCGACGGTGCGCTTCAATGCCTACGGCTTCGCAGATGGCCTGCGCCGAGGTGTTGCCGATACCGGTGATATATGTGAGGGCGATAGGTACCCGCTTTGCAGTCGGGATGTTTACGCCGGCAATACGTGCCACGTGTCACTTTCCTTTTTGTTGCGGTTCCGTAGCTCCGGAACCTTTTTTCACAACACTTGACCGTGGCAGTGACGCCAGAGGGCCCAGTATTATTCGAGGTGGTTGGGGCAGTTAGGACGAATCCCGCCTGCGATCTTGATTCCCTTTAGGGATGGGGGTCGATATGGGCTTTTGCGCTTGGCGTCAAGGCCATATTGGAGCTAGCCGAGTACGGCCTCGATCGACGCAGTCACTTCCTTGATATCGGCCAACCCATTGACCGGGCGAAGATCGCCTTTGGCGTAGTAATAACCAATCAGCGGCGACGTCTTTTTGTAGTACTCCATCAACCGCGTGCGCAGGCTGTCTTCGTTGTCGTCGGCGCGACGCGTGAACTCTTTTTGCTCACCACAGTTGGTGCAGCGACCATCTGCCGGGATCGGCTTGGTCTTGTCATTATAAACTTCGCCACAGCCCGAACAGGTCGAACGTGCGGTGATCCGATCCACCAGGGCATCGTCATCCACCCGCATCTCGATCACAGTGTGCAGTGACTGGCCCAACTTGGTCAGCAGAGCCGCCAATGCGTCGGCTTGTGCCAATGTGCGGGGGAAACCGTCAAAGATGAAACCGGCACCGGTTTCGGTGGTCAGCTTCTCTTCGATCAGGCCGATGACAATCTCATCGGTGACCAGCTTGCCGGCATCCATGATGGCTGCAACCTTCAGGCCCATCTCGGTGCCCGAGGTTTTGGCTTCGCGCAGCATGTCTCCGGTGCTCAGCTGCACCATGCCGCGTGTTTCAACAAGATGACGCGCTTGCGTTCCTTTACCCGCCCCCGGGGGGCCCAGAAGAATGATGTTCATCGACGAGCGGGTCCCTTCCTGCCGCGTTTCTTACCCTTCCCGCGCAGTTGGGACTTTTCGATAAGCCCTTCGTATTGATGCGCCAGCAGGTGGCTCTGAACCTGTTGGATCGTATCCATGGTCACAGAGACGATAATCAGAACCGAAGTACCACCGAAATAGAACGGAATGGCAAACTGGCCCCGCAGAATCTCAGGCAGCAGACAAACCGCCGCCAGATAAGCCGAACCCAGAACCAGAACGCGGTTGACCACGTATTCCAGATACTCGGCGGTTTTCTTGCCCGGACGGATACCCGGCACAAAACCGTTCTGCTTTTTCAGGTTATCCGCCACGTCATCCGGCTTGAACGACACGTTGAACGTGTAGAAATAGGCAAAGAACACGATCATCGACGCAAAGAACAGCAGGTACAGCGGCTGACCCGGACCAAAGTTGGCCAGCAGCCAGGACATGACCGGACCGTTGGTGGCGCCCGACGAGAAGGTCGAGATCGTGACCGGCAGCAGCAGCAGCGAGCTGGCGAAGATCGCCGGGATAACGCCGGCCGGGTTCACTTTGACCGGCAGGTGGCTCGAGCCGCCCTCATAGATCTTCATACCGGCCTGACGGCGCGGGTATTGAATGTGGATCTTACGCAAAGCGCGCTCCATGAACACCACAAAGGTGATCACGGCGATGACCATGACAATCACTCCGATGATCACTGCGGGGCTGATTGCGCCGCTGCGGCCACTTGCGAAGAACTGAGCCAACGCTGCCGGAACCTCGGCGATGATGCCAACGAAAATAATCAGAGAGATACCGTTGCCGATGCCGCGCGCGGTGATCTGCTCACCCAGCCACATCAGGAACATGGTGCCGCCAACCAGTGTAATCATAGTCGACAGACGGAAATAGAGGCCCGGATCGGTCGCCAGATCGCCCGACTCCAGCGAAACGGCCAAGCCATAGGCCTGAACGGTGGCCAGCGCCACGGTGCCGAAACGGGTATATTGGTTGATCTTCTTACGACCCTGCTCGCCCTCTTTCTTGAGCTGTTCGAGCGCGGGAACCATCGAGGTCAGCAGCTGAATGATGATCGAGGCCGAGATGTAAGGCATGATGCCGAGGGCAAAGATACCCATCCGCCCAAGCGCCCCGCCGGTGAACATCGAAACCATACCGCCGATGCCCTGCCCCGCTTGCTCCATGAACTCACGCAGGGCCTGTCCGTCGATCCCCGGCACCGGTATAAAAGTGCCAAGGCGATAGACGATCAACAAACCCAGTGTGAACAGGATGCGGTTGCGCAGATCGGTGGCTTTGCCCAAAGCAGCCCAGCTAGTGTTGGCTGCCATTTGTTCTGCTGCTGATACCATAAATCGGTCTCTCTTATGAAAACACCGCCCGGAACCGTTTTCCGGCTCGGGCGGCGTCTTGGAAAACTCTGAGGTCTATGTAAGCGGGTCTTGGCCCGCTCACAAGCGCTTACTCTGCCGCAGCGGCTTTTGTGACCGTCAGTGAACCGCCCGCTTTTTCGACTGCCTCAACGGCAGCTTTCGAAGCACCAGTTACTTCCAGGGTCACCTTGGCGCTGATTTCGCCTTTGGCCAGAACGCGGATACCGTCCAGTTTACGGCGAACCAGACCGGATGCAACCAGTGCGTCCTCGGTGATCGCGGCTTTGGCGTCCAGCTTACCGGCGTCGACGAATTTCTGGATCAGGCCCAAGTTGATAACGGCAAACGCCTTGCGGTTCGGCTTGTTAAAGCCACGCTTGGGCAGGCGTTGGTACAGCGGCATCTGGCCACCTTCGTAGCCATTGATGGCCACACCCGAACGGGATTTCTGACCTTTGATACCACGGCCACCCATTTTACCTTTACCGGAACCGGGACCACGGCCGACGCGGGTCCGTTTCGGTGTGGCGCCTGGGTTGTCGCGCAATTCATTCAGTTTCATTTCGCTTCTCCTTCGCCGGAAATGACCCCGAAGCGTGATGGGTCAAACACGGCATTTCTTGGTTTTGATTCTTGCGGCGCAGTACGCCACCGGAGCCCGATACAGCTTTGTGGCTGAGGATGCAAGTTTTGAAGTGAACAACACCCAAACTGTCTAGCCTTCAGCATTTTGGATTGGCGCGTCCAGTGGATTAATCCGGTGTTTGGCCAGAAGCTTACCCACCAGGCTATCTGGATCTGGCAGGCCATTATACCTGTTCCTAAGGATCGAACGCATCCGGCGACCATAAAAGTGAATGGAAACTGTGTCCTCGTGGAAGAACCTGGATAAATCGGCGTTTGGGCGTGCCAAAGCGCGCCGTCTGGTAAAGTTCACCGGATAGAACACATGCTCAGGCAGAACAAATTGGTGTTCGCCGGTTTGCCGTAAAGCCCAGGCAAAGGCTGACGGACCCCATGCGCCCCAATATTGCGAGGGCACATTGATCGGATCACCTGCATCCTGTGCCGCACGAAGGGGTTCCTGATATCGTTTGGGCAGCCATGGCGGAATCCGATACGGGTCCGTTGTATATTCGATGAGCAGATCCAGCGCCGGGCTGTCTGACGGAATGCCCAATACGCCGATCGCAATCTCTCCTTCGAGCATTCCGTAAAAATGCCCGGTCTCCGTTGTGAAAGGACGCATGCAATAGGCGTCCGTATCCGCCCATATCAAATCGGGCTCCTGCGCCAACATGCGGTATCGGAACTTGTCCGAATGCGGCGCCGGGCTACCAGTACGGCTATGCGCAATGAATTCTGTGCCAGGCATCACATCGCGCGCATCGCGGGTATCCACACCTTCAGGTATCCCGGAGACATTCCCATAGGTGTAGAGGCGAACGGATTGACCGGTATCCAGATAGGATTTGATGCAGAGCTGCTCGAGAAAGCTCAGCGGGCCATCCACCCACAACATGCCGATCTGGTAGTCTCGCACTGTGTCAGCCTCGTCATCGCGTTATTGGGACATAGCCCCCTCGAATAATTCTCATGGAAAATTTCCAAACGATCCACAATGCAGAGCGACCAATTTCACCGTGCCTGTGCCTTTCAAGCACGCAGAATCAAAAGAGGCGCCAAATGGCGCCTCGGTGTTGTTCAGCCTGCCAGGTTCTCAGCAGTAGACGTGCTTATGCGCAATATCACTTATATCGCACCGGCGGATACCAATGTCGTTCAGTTCACGATCAGTCAGGTTCTGAAGCTCTGAATAGGTGCGGCCGAATTCGGCGCGCAGGGCATAGGCCTCTTTCACGCGTGCGATCAGAGTTGCGATGCGGGCGGTCAGACCAAAGCCTTCGCGGGAAAAAGTTGCTGTGTTTGCCATTTCTATATTCCTTTCTAAACCGGAGCGTATTCTCCAGATTTCGTTTGCGTTCCTATTTGGGACAAAGCTCAAATAAGAACGCCAGATAACGCTAACAACAGAAGATTCGGTCTGGCCGGTATGCATTGGGGGAATGGCAGTGAAAACACTGTTTAGACATCCCACTACAGGCTTTCGTTGAAATAGACCTGTGGATTTCTCGGCTAAAGATAAGATCTATCAAATTTATATATTTTAATATCTTTTTTCTTTTACGGACCCATATTTTCACTATTCTATCACATATCCGTGAACTATCGGGCTATTTCGGCCTGTTTTACCATTTTCGCCTCGCACGTTTAGGGCGTCCTCGACTTCATGAATGAGGATACTCCATGCCTTTGGTTTCAAGCGTTATTAGAAGGTTGCGCTGGATTCAGCGCCGTCCTTCCTTGAAGCAATCGGCAAACCTGTTGCGCAACGTTCGGGGCTATCTTCTTCACTCTCAACAAGCCGCCCCGCTGCCGTCTCTGGTGAAAATTGATATTTCGCCGCTGTGCTCACTAGCCTGTCCACATTGCGTCCATGCGAACCCGTCCCGACGCAACCGGCCATTACTCAGCGATCAGAATTTCGGAAAGCAGGACAAACTCAGCCTTCAGCAGTACCGGCATATCATTGGCCAGATCAAAGATCGCGCGCTTGGTGTAAGCCTGTTCTACTATGGCGATCCTCTGGCACACCCGGACCTCAACGACATGATCCGGGCCACGACCGCAGCCGGTTTGGAAAGCCATATCACCACCCATTTCAGCTATCGGCTAAAAGCCGAGAGGATTCATGACCTGGTCGATGCCGGGCTTAGCCATATCACAATCTCAGTTGATGGCGCGACGCAGGAAAGCTTTCAGGTTACCCGTGTTCGCGGACGCCTGGATTTCGTTCTGAACAACCTGCGACTACTGGCTGGCTATAAAAAGAGGAAGGGTCTGAAATCTCCGTTCGTAGAAATACAGCATATCTCTTTCCCCCATCACGCCGTGGATGAACTGGATCAGGTCAAGGCCATCGTAGACGAGATTGGTATCGACGCCTTTACCACGTTTGAAGGGCTACGGTTCGATGCAAATGGAGATCTGTACAACGTCGTAGACGACGATCCCGATCGGATTGAAAATGGCCCGCCCCTGTCATCATCCCTCACCCCAAGGTGCCATTGGCCCCACAGCAGCACGGTCATTCGCTTTGATGGCGATGTGATTCCCTGCTGTCTCTGGCGATCCGGCCGCCAATATGTTTCCGACAAGAACCGTGATCCGCATGTGTTGGGAAATGTTTTCGACGAACCACTTGAAACCATCTGGAACAACGAAAAATACAAAGCTCTGCGCCGGCAGGTCTGGAACCCGCGTGCTC
This sequence comes from Ruegeria sp. CDSC042, assembly GCF_059610745.1. Classification (NCBI taxonomy): domain Bacteria; kingdom Pseudomonadati; phylum Pseudomonadota; class Alphaproteobacteria; order Rhodobacterales; family Roseobacteraceae; genus Ruegeria; species Ruegeria sp. CDSC042. Next base: position 17,511 of record NZ_JBXWOF010000013.1, on the reverse strand, counting down.
ATTCCAAACGCGAGGCAGCAGCCAGTTTTTGCGATGGATGCCCCAGGCTGTACGAAAAGCCAGGCAGAGAACCTTCGTTGCGCCATGAAGTCGACATTGAGTTTGCAGAAAAAAAGGCGCTCGGGTCATAGCCGAGTTTGCGCCGAGGCACTGAACAGCACCATAAGACGAGCCGGAAAAAAACGACCGGCCAAACAAGAAAACGCCCCCGATCAGATCGGAGGCGTTTTTAAGTCTTCAAAGAACTCGCGATTAGCCGCGTTCTTCGATGATCTCTACCAGATGCGGGATCTTGTTGACCATGCCGCGGACCGAAGGAGTATCCTCCAGCTCACGGGTTTTGTGCATCTTGTTCAAGCCCAGACCGATCAGGGTCGCGCGCTGTTCGGCGGGGCGGCGGATCGGGGAACCGATCTGCTTGACGACGATGGTTTTTGCCATGGGTCGCTCTCCTTATGCTTCTGCTTCAGCAGCAACAGGCGCTTCGTCCCGCTTGGGCAGGATGTCAGCAACTTTCTTGCCGCGACGCTGTGCAACCGAACGCGGGCTCTGCTCTTTTTGCAGGCCGTTGATGGTGGCGCGGATCATGTTGTACGGGTTCTGCGAGCCCAACGACTTGGACACAACGTCCTTGACGCCCAGCATTTCGAACACAGCACGCATCGGACCACCGGCGATGATACCAGTACCTTCAGGTGCCGAGCGCATAACCACTTTACCGGCGCCGTGACGGCCTTCGATATCGTGGTGCAGGGTCCGACCTTCGCGCAGCTGCACGCGGATCATCTGACGCTTGGCTTGTTCAGTTGCCTTACGGATGGCCTCGGGTACTTCTTTTGCTTTACCCTTGCCAAAGCCGACGCGGCCCTTCTGATCGCCGACAACCACCAGAGCGGCGAAGCCAAAGCGCTTACCACCTTTTACGGTTTTCGACACGCGGTTGATCGCGACCAGACGGTCTGCGAATTCCGGAGTTTCGTCGCGGTCGCGGCCACGGCCCCGACGGTTTTCACGTTCTGCCATTTGGCATCCCTTTTCTCATGTGGCGCATTGCGGCGCCGTTGTTTCAATCCAAGTGAGCCTCGACTATTGCCGAGGCCCCCGGATCATCGGGGCAGCTGAGGCGCTGCCCGCAAGTCTTAGATCTTCAGACCACCTTCACGCGCAGCGTCGGCGACAGCCTTCACTTTGCCGTGGAACAGGAAGCCGCCACGATCGAAATAAGCCTCTTCGACGCCTGCCTTCTTGGCACGCTCGGCGATGGCTGCGCCCACTTTCGTAGCCGCTTCGACGTTGTTTGTGCCAACTACACCCAGATCTTTTTCCAGGGTCGAGGCCGAGGCCAGGGTCACGCCACGAACGTCGTCGATCAGCTGAGCGCTGATGTTCTTGTTCGAACGGTGAACCGACAGGCGTACACGACCTGCATTGACCTTGCGAAGTTTGTTCCGAACGCGCAGGCGGCGCTTCAGAAACAGGGTTCTTTTGCTGTTTGCCATTGTTTGCGTCCTTACTTCTTCTTGCCTTCTTTGCGGAAGATGAATTCGCCCTTATAGCGGATACCCTTGCCTTTATACGGCTCGGGACGGCGCCATTCGCGGATTTTCGCCGCGACTTCGCCCACCTGCTGCTGGTCGTTACCTTCCACAATGATCACGGTCTGCTTCGGTGCGGTGATGGTGACACCCTCCGGAGCAACGAAATCAACGTCGTGGCTGTAGCCCAGGTTCAGCTTCAGGGTGTTCCCCTGCATCTGAGCCCGGTAACCAACACCCTGGATCTCCAGCTCTTTTTTGAAGCCTTCGGTCACACCGGTTACCAGATTGGCAACCATGGTGCGGCTCATGCCCCATTGCTGACGGGCACGTTTGGACATGCCACGCGGGTTGATTTGAACCACATTGTCTTCGACCGACAGCGTAACGTCATCAGTCGCAGTGAAGCTACGGGCACCTTTCGGGCCTTTGACTTCGATGGTCTGGCCGGAAACCGAGGCGGTTACACCGCTGGGCAGTTCGACCGGACGTTTACCAATACGAGACATTGACAGACCTCCTTAGAAGACGGTGCAGAGCACTTCGCCGCCAACATTGTTGGAGCGTGCATTCTGGTCCGACATCACACCTTTCGGAGTGCTGACAATCGACACACCCAGACCCTGACGGACCTGCGGGATGTCATTGACGCCCATGTATACGCGACGACCGGGCTTGGAGACCCGCTTCAACTCGCGAATGACAGGGGTGCCTTCGTAGTATTTCAGGCTGATTTCGATGGCCGGATGACCGTTTTCACCGGTCATCTTTTCGTAGCCACGGATGTAACCTTCGTCCGCCAGCACGTCCAGAACCCAAGCGCGCAGTTTCGACGCCGGAGTGTTTACAGTGGACTTGCCGCGCATTTGCGCGTTGCGGATACGGGTGAGCATATCGCCGATAGGATCGTTCATATCTATGTCTCCCTTACCAGCTCGATTTCACCATGCCGGGGATCTGACCTGCAGAACCCAGCTCGCGCAGCATGATACGGCTGACCTTCAGCTTACGATAGTAAGCATGAGGACGACCTGTCAGCTGACAGCGGTTGTGAAGACGAGTTGCCGAGCTGTTGCGCGGCAGTTTCGCCAGTTTCAGACGCGCTTTGAAACGCTCTTCCATCGGCTTGCTCTCGTCATTCGCGATTTCTTTCAGCTCGGCACGCTTTGCGGCATATTTGGCCACCAGGCGTTCGCGCTTCTTCTCGCGTTCGATCATTGCTTTTTTAGCCATGTCTCAATCCTCCCGGCGCTTAAGCGTTGAACGGCATGTTGAACGCTTTCAACAGGCTTTTCGCTTCAGCGTCGGTTTTCGCTGTGGTGGCAATTACGATATCCAGGCCCCAGACCTCGTCGACCTTGTCGAAGTCGATTTCCGGGAACACGATGTGCTCTTTCATGCCCATGGCAAAGTTGCCACGACCATCGAAAGAAGGCTTAACACCGCGGAAGTCACGAACGCGCGGCAGCGCGATGGTGATCAGACGATCCAGGAATTCATACATCCGGTCACCGCGCAGGGTAACTTTCGCACCCAGCGGCATGTCTTCACGGACGCGGAAACCCGCGATCGACTTCTTCGCCAGTGTTGCAACAGCCTTTTGGCCTGCAATCGCGGTCAGATCTTCAACAGCGGCTTTCGCCTTCTTCGAGTCTCTGACGGCCTCTGCACCACAACCGATGTTCAGAACGATCTTTTCCAGCTTGGGCAGCTGCATATCGCTCTTGTAACCGAACTCTTCTTTCAGAGCGGCACGGATGGTTTCAGCGTACTGAGCTTTCAGACGCGGGGTGTAGGTTGCGGTATCAAGCATCGATCACGTCCCCCGTGGTCTTGGCAAAACGAACCTTCTTGTCACCTTCCATGCGGAAGCCAACGCGGGTTGCTTTACCGTTTTTGTCCAGCAGAGCCAGGTTCGACAGCTCAATCGGGTTTGCCTGAGGCAGGCGACCACCTTGCGAGGTCTGCGACTGGCGGGTGTGGCGAATGGCGATGTTCACGCCATCAACAACGGCTTTACCGGCTTTCGGGTCGACCGAGGTGATAGTTCCCTCTTTGCCCTTGTCCTTGCCAGCCAGCACGACGACCTTGTCGCCTTTGCGGAGTTTAGCAGCCATGATTACAGCACCTCCGGAGCAAGCGAGATGATTTTCATGAAGTTCTTCGCGCGCAGTTCACGAACAACAGGGCCAAAGATACGGGTACCTACGGGCTCGTTGTTGTTGTTCAGAATGACGGCGGCGTTGCGATCGAAACGGATCGCGGTGCCGTCTTCGCGACGGACTTCTTTGGCGGTGCGTACGACGACGGCCTTACGGACGTCACCTTTCTTTACGCGGCCGCGTGGGATGGCTTCCTTCACCGAGACGACAATGATGTCGCCTACAGAGGCGTATTTACGCTTGGAACCACCCAGGACCTTGATGCACTGAACTCGGCGTGCGCCGGAGTTGTCAGCGACATCCAGATTGGTCTGCATCTGGATCATGTGGTTTCTCCCGACCTGTGGGGGCTGGTCTTGTTAGATCCCCCAGGGTTTCGACAAATGGGAAAATCCCGGAGGCTTACGCTTCCAGAACTTCCCAACGTTTCGTCTTCGATTTCGGCGCGCATTCGATGATGCGAACTGTATCGCCGACCTTGAAGGCGTTCTTTTCATCGTGAGCCCGGTATTTCTTGGACTTACGGATGGTTTTCTTCAGAACCGGATGCGTAAAGCGGCGCTCGACGGATACGGTTACAGTCTGTGCGTTGGCATCGCTCGTTACGGTGCCGGAAAGGATACGCTTAGGCATAGGATTACTCCTCCGATGCCGCAGCAGCGGCCTTTTCGTTCAGGATGGTTTTAACGCGGGCGGCGTTGCGGCGGGCCGCTTTGATGCCAGCGGTGCTTTCCATCTGACCGGTTGCCTGTTGAAAGCGCAGGTTAAAGCTTTCTTTCTTCAGGTTGGCCAGTTCCTCGCGGAGCTGGTCAGGGGTCTTGTCACGCAGTTCTTGGGCGTTCATCGCCTTTTCCTTTGCTCAAAACACCAGAAGGCCCCTATGCAGGGTCACCTTTGACCTGGTGGATGAATGATAGACATACGAATCCCCCGACTCGGCCGGGGGAACGCAAGATGCCGCTCTATAGGGGGTTCTGGGGTGGGTGGCAAGGGAAAGTATGGAGGATTGATCGAGAGGCCGTTTTTAGCGCTCTGCTCACTTGAGCAACCAGCGGCGGGCACGAGATGTTTGAACCGAATTTGGAAGCCTATTCGCTCTTGGAGCGAATTCCATCGAAACCTCTTCCCCAAACCAATCCAGAGTTCGGCAGCATATGCGCCTGCTTCAAAACTATCTTTAGCTCTGGAGAATACAGCACCTTTACCGTTCGTTCGTCATCCCCTGATACATGCTCACGCACCAGAACTTCCCAAACTTTGTATTTACACGTTCCAACCCGTTCAATTCGATTTTTCTGGAACTCAACCGTTACAGTGCCGAGTAAGGCTTCTTTATCGCCATCTTGTATCGTGAAGCCTGACTGCCACTCTTTTTGCTGCTCTAGGTCATCTAAGGAACTAACTGATTGCTCGTATGAACGCTTTGAGGCGGTGAACTTCATAAAGGTCTCGCCGAACAGCAAAGGATGCGCGTAGTGGCTAGCGAAACCTATGCGCCTAGAGTCTTCGGTTCTCAACTCAACGACAAACCCCGTCTCAACAACGGTTTGAACTCGTAAAAGCCATGTTCCGCCATAGTCCAACCAGACGCCTTTACCGACATCTACACGGGTTGGGCACGTCGCAAGTGCAGGTGCGACGGCCAACGCCAAAAAAAGTGAAACCGCTAGTACAACCTTTGCTGGTTTTGGCGCGCCCATGGTTTACTCCCACAAAATAGAAAAGCTGGCATTAATCCCGCCACCCTAGGCCTCGTTGACAGGTGCGTTGAATGCACCAGCCATTACAGCATGTAGACATCCCACTCACAAACGCAAAACGCGGCCTCGTTTGCACGAGACCGCGTCTTCAACTGTCTAAGTCTGAGTGACTTACGCCAGAGCGATGTTCACAGCCGACTCACGACCGTCACGGCCGGGTTCGATGTCGAACGTTACTTTCTGGTCGTCGGCCAGGCCGGTCAGACCCGAGCGCTCGACAGCAGAGATGTGTACAAACACGTCTTTGCCACCGGTCTCCGGTGCGATGAAGCCAAAACCTTTAGTTGTGTTGAACCATTTTACGGTGCCGTTGGCCATATCCGTAGTCTCCTAGTAAATTGCTGTCCGCGGAATTGCGACAGCGCGGCGTTGTCGGTCTGGATCGAAAGACTGAACGCCGATATTCGGGAGACAGTGGTCGAAAAAGAAAAACGTAAGCGCCCCCCACATCGTTTATCTGACGACACAATGCAAGAACTTTTCACACATTCCTTTGAATCAGAGTCCCTTAAACGACCGTGCTAGTCCCATTTATAGTTAAAGCTGACGGAAATCCGCTCATCCTCGGCCATGTTCATCGGCACCTCGTGGCGCAACCAGCTCTCCCATAGCAAGACATCGCCAACCTGAGGCTTCACATAGATGAATGGCTGCAGGTCCCGACGCCCCCCTTTCATACGCGTGGGCGCTGCCATCATGCGGCCCGAGCGCGGGTCTTCAAGCTTCAGCGCGCTAGCGCCTTCGGGCATCGAAACATAAGTCGTGCCCGAGATCACGCTGTGTGGGTGCAGGTGGCTGGAGTGCATTCCGCCCTCGGGCAAAATGTTGATCCAAAGGTCTTCAAGCTTTAGTTCACCCTCACCCAGATCAAACTCCAGATCCTTAGCAAAAGCTGCAACGTGCTGGTCCAGCACCTTAACCAGATCGGCAAAGATCGGAAACCGCCAGGGCAGATCGGTCAGCGAGGCATAGCTGGTGTAGCCGGGATACCCGTTCTCTTCACACCAGTCCTGCCCGGCCTCATCATCCTCGGCGATGACAAGACAGGAGCTTTCCAGCTCCTCCGGGTCGATCTTGGGATCAAACTCGGACAAAGCTGCACGATAGAGACGGGTGACAAAAAGTGATTCAATCTGTGCCATGGGTCTGTCTTAAACCAGCCTCTCGATGAAGGCGATGGGTGTTTTGCGAGGCTGTGGCGGAGCAACGCCATCAAACCAAAAAACCCCGCCGGTTTCCCGACGGGGGTCAATCTTGTCGCGAGCGGGGTCGCCCCCGGGTCGCTTACCAGTCTTCGCGAACCACGACGCGAGTCTTGATCGGCAGCTTCATCGCAGCCAGGCGCAGGGCCTCGCGGGCGATGTCGTCATTGACGCCGTCGATTTCGAACATCACGCGGCCAGGCTTGACTTTGCATGCCCAGCGGTCGACCGAACCTTTACCTTTACCCATACGAACTTCGATCGGCTTAGCCGTAACCGGAGTGTCGGGGAAGATGCGGATCCAGACGCGACCCTGACGCTTCATGTGACGCGTCATGGCACGACGTGCAGCTTCGATCTGGCGTGCAGTTACACGCTCAGGCTCAAGAGCTTTCAGTCCATAGGTGCCAAAGTTCAGATCAGAGCCGCCCTTGGCTTCACCCTTGATCCGGCCTTTGTGCATCTTGCGGAATTTAGTACGCTTTGGTTGAAGCATATCTTTCCCTCCTTAGCGACGACCGCCACCAGCACCACGAGGTGCAGGGCCGTCCTGGAGTTCCTGTGCTTTACGGTCACGTGCCTGCGGATCGTGCTCCATGATCTCACCTTTGAAGATCCAGACCTTGATCCCGATGATCCCATAAGGAGTCATCGCTTCGGCTTGTGCGTAATCGATGTCGGCGCGCAGCGTGTGCAGAGGCACACGGCCTTCGCGGTACCACTCGGTCCGTGCGATTTCGGCGCCACCCAGACGGCCAGCGACGTTCACCCGGATACCCAGAGAGCCCATACGCATGGCGTTCTGAACAGACCGCTTCATCGCGCGACGGAACGAAACCCGGCGCTCCAGCTGCTGAGCGATAGACTCGGCAACCAGCTGCGCGTCAAGCTCGGGCTTGCGCACTTCGACGATGTTCAGGTGCAATTCGCTGTCTGTCATCAGGGCGATTTTCTTGCGCAGAACTTCAATGTCCGCGCCTTTCTTGCCGATGATGACACCCGGACGTGCAGTGTGGATCGTAACGCGGCACTTCTTGTGCGGACGTTCGATGATCACACGAGCGATGCCGGCTTGCTTGCACTCTTTGTTGATGAACTCACGGATCTTCAGATCTTCCAGCAGAAGATCACCGTAGTCCTTGGTGTCGGCGTACCAGCGGCTGTCCCAGGTGCGGTTCACCTGAAGGCGCATGCCGATCGGATTTACTTTATGACCCATTAGGCTTGCTCCTCAACTTGACGCACCTTGATGGTGATCTCCGAGAACGGCTTCATGATCTTGCCGAAACGGCCACGGGCCCGGGGGCGACCGCGTTTCATGACCAGGTTCTTACCAACCCATGCTTCGGCAACGATCAGCTCGTCGACGTCCAGGTTGTGGTTGTTCTCAGCGTTGGCGATTGCGGACTGCAGGCACTTTTTGACGTCCTGCGCGACACGCTTGTTCGAGAAAGTCAGGTCGGTCAGGGCCTTCTCAACTTTCTTGCCGCGGATCATCTGCGCAACCAGGTTCAGTTTCTGCGGGCTGGTACGGAGCATGCGCGTTTTCGCCATTGCTTCGTTTTCAGCCACGCGGCGGGGGTTCTTTTCCTTGCCCATGACTTACTTCCGCTTCGCTTTTTTGTCAGCGGCGTGACCGTAATAGGTACGAGTCGGTGAATACTCACCGAACTTCTGACCGATCATGTCTTCCGAGACGTTGACGGGGATATGCTTCTGGCCGTTATACACACCAAAGGTCAGACCCACGAACTGGGGCAGAATGGTGGAACGACGCGACCAGATTTTGATGACTTCGTTGCGGCCCGACTCGCGCGCTGCTTCGGCTTTTTTCAGCACGTAAGCATCGACGAAAGGACCCTTCCAAACAGAGCGAGACATGGATTAACGTCCCTTCTTCTTGGCGTGCCGCGAGCGGATGATCAGCTTCTGGGACGCTTTGTTTTTGTTGCGAGTACGCTTACCCTTGGTGTCCTTACCCCAAGGCGTAACCGGTGTACGGCCACCCGAGGTACGGCCTTCACCACCACCGTGCGGGTGATCGATCGGGTTCATTGCGACACCACGAACCGACGGACGTACGCCTTTGTGGCGCATACGACCGGCTTTACCGAGGTTCTGGTTGCTGTTGTCGGGGTTGGACACGGCACCAACGGTGGCCATGCATTCCTGACGAACCATGCGCAGCTCGCCCGAGCTCAGACGGATCTGAGCATAACCGCCATCGCGGCCTACGAATTGCGCGTAAGTACCGGCCGCACGTGCGATCTGACCGCCTTTACCAGGCTTCATCTCGATGTTGTGGACAATGGTACCAATAGGCATACCCGAGAACGGCATTGCGTTGCCCGGCTTGATGTCGGCCTTGGCCGAAGCCACAACCTTGTCACCAATAGCCAGACGCTGCGGAGCCAGGATATAGGCCTGCTCGCCGTCTTCGTATTTTACCAGTGCGATGAACGCGGTCCGGTTCGGGTCATATTCGATCCGTTCAACGGTTGCCGCGACATCAAATTTATTCCGTTTGAAGTCAACGATCCGGTAGAGACGCTTTGCGCCACCGCCGCGGCGGCGTGAAGTGATCCGTCCGGTGTTGTTCCGGCCGCCCGATTTGGTCAAACCCTCAGTGAGAGACTTGACCGGACGTCCTTTCCAAAGCTCCGAACGGTCGATCAGCACCAGCCCGCGCTGGCCCGGCGTCGTCGGCTTGTACGACTTGAGTGCCATGCTTTCTGTCTTCCGTTTAGCAAGTGCGAGGCAGTGCCCCGCTATGTGATAGGCCCCCGTAGGTGCCAAGGGTATAGGGCCCCGAAGGTCCCCGGTTTCAAATATCATAGGCCCCGGAACGAATCCGAGGCCGTAAGATTGGGTGCATATAGCTGTGTTGGGGGTGGGTGTCTATAGGGGAGCGACGTAATATGTATTGCATAGCATGCGGCAGGACAGACATAAGGCTGGATCTAATTAAAAACTGCAATCATGGGTTGAATGCCTGTGGGCATTCTCTAAAACTGGCGCCAGGGCACATTAGACGGAAGCCATTATGAATGAAGAGCATAAAGTTGAAAGCGTTGGGGATTTAGTAGGAGTTATTAAGTCATTGAAGGAGACGACCTCTGGAACCCTTTGGTTTCGAGGTCAGGCCGATATAGAGTGGCGCTTGCTTCCTGGGTTGATGCGAAAAGAGACCCACGTTTCGGAAACCACCCTGCTCAATCGGTTTAAACAAAGCGCTGCTATGCTCGCTGACAAACACCCCGAAAACTCCTTTGATTGGGTGTTCCTGATGCAGCACTATGGTGTGCCCACACGATTATTGGATTGGTCGGAAAGCCCCTTGGCCGCGCTTTTCTTTGCAATCAACTCACCGCCTGAAAACGGTTCTGACTCAGCCTTTTGGGTTCTGTCACCTGCCGAGTTGAACAAGAATGCAAATATTGTGGACAAAGACGAAGGAGATTACATTCCTTCTTTCGACGACGATGAAGTTCAAGGTTACAAAACAGAAGCAGTACGGCAACAAGCCAGATTGGAGCTTTTCCCAATCGCCACCATAGCTACCCGAAACAACCCACGGATTCAGGCGCAACTAGGCACCTTCACCATCCACCACAACAAGTCGGTTCCGATTGAAGAAGTTGGCAACGGTTCTCATGTACTCAGGGTTAGAATACCAAACAACAGCAGACAAAACATCTCCGAGGAATTGGCGATCTTAGGAGTAAATCGATTTTCGCTGTTCCCAGAACTTGAGAGTATTGGCAGCACTTTGAAGGAGTTGGTCGAATGAGCTACGTTGAAACGTCAGCGCTAAAAAACGCGACCATTATGTTGCTTCATGCCGAAAAATTAGAAATCGATCTTAACCCCGACTACCAACGATCCGGCGGAGTTTGGACTCTCTCCAAACGTAGGTTGCTAATCGACTCGATTTTGAATGACTACGACATACCCAAGCTATATTTCCATCAGCTTTCACAGAAAGACGTCCAAGAAAGTGGTTTTCGATACGCAGTAATAGACGGAAGGCAACGCTTGGAAACTATATGGAACTTCATCGAAGGGAAATTCGCACTGTCTCAAGACTTCGAGTATCAGCGTGACAAAACCGTCGAGATGGAGGGGTTCAAATACGAGGACATAGCCCAGAAGTACCCAAAGATTCGAATAAAGTTCGATTCATTCGTACTACCCATTGTGACGGTAACAACAACAGATAACGATTTAGACCTAATCGAGGATATGTTCAGTAGGTTGAATGAGGCGGTACCCTTGAATGCTGCCGAAAAAAGAAATGCCATCGGCGGAGACTTGGTTTCGGCTATTAACTCAATCTCAAAGGCTCCATATTTTACAGAGAAGGTAAAATTTACCGACTCACGATACAGGCATCGAGAAGTTGCAGCACGTATTCTGCTACTAGAAGATGCGCTGCAGTCGGGGTTGCCTCTAGTTGACACAAAAAGAGAATACCTAGATGGCCTAGCAAAACGTTACAAAGACGGCCATTCTGAGAAGATCAAACATCTCACTTCCTCAGTGGGAACCGTGCTCGAAGCTATGGCATCAAAGTTCGCCGATAAAGACGACTTGTTGAGCGCTCAAGGTATCCAAGGTGTTTATTACCTGATTTTTAGAACGGCACTTCAGTCAGACGAAATTGATCGAATAACACGGCAGGGCTTAAGCAGGTTTCGCACAGATCTTGCTGACAATCGTAACCGCGCCGCCGAAGATTACGAAAACGCATCCTTTGAGTTACTTGAGTTTGATCGCCTTAACCAGCAAGGAACCAATGATGCTAGCAGCATCAAAGAGCGCTATTTAATCCTAAGCAACTACCTCGGACTAGAACCAGACAAGTCAATATTCAGAACTAGAGAGCAAGTCACAGACTGAAAAACCCGCTTTCGTGGAGGCCTTTATCTCTCTCCAAAGACGCCTCTGATCAGAGAGCGGTGGACACGTCGATGGCGCTCCCCTCTTCCGGGGTCACATTTGCTTTTTGACGTCTTTCCGCTTGCCCAACTGGCCTCGCACGATCACTTCTTGTCGCGCGCGGCTTTCTCTTCTTTGGTCAGCTTGTTGTTCCAGACGTTGTTGCTCAAACCCAGCTCAGCGGGCGCGGGTTTGGTTTTTCCAACGCTGACTTTGCCTCCTTTATCCAGGAACTCCTGAATAAGGGCCTCATCTGTCGTTTCTTTGGGGACATGTTTCATAAGAGCGACCGTATCCGCATCACACGCCGGGGGCAACGACCGGATTTCCGGCTATCGTTCACACCCTCTGACCGATCCCGTCACCCATACAGCGCGCGCGCTTCGGCAAAGGATAACAGGCGGCGGTTTTTCTCATCCCACAGGTGCAGCCGCGCGTTGGCGAGGCTCTCGCGGATGGTCATCCTGTTGCTGTTGGCCAACTCGTCATGATCCCGCAGCACCTCGGTCAGGCGATAGAACGGGATACGGCTGTACAGATGGTGTACGTGGTGGATGCCGATATTGGCCGTGAACCACTGCAATACGGATGGCAGGATGTAATGCGAGCTGCCGTGCAGGGCGGCCTCGTGCAGTTGCCAGTCCTGATCCGGATCCCATTGCGTCTCTTCGAATTGGTGCTGGACGTAGAACAGCCAGACGCCAGCCGTTGCAGCGATCAGGGTCGAAGGCAGGAAAATCAGCAGAACCGGCATCAGGCCACCAAAATAGTAGATGGCCCCCAGTGCGGCCAGAATGGCCAGGTTCGTCGCCATCGCGCTGACCCAGAATTTCGGAATACCGGTCAAGCCAAGCGGGAGGCGGTTTTGAAACAGGAACAGATAGCCGGGCCCAAAGCCAAACAGGGTGATCGGGTGGCGATAGAGCCGGTAAAACAACCGGTTCAAGGGCGTCAGCGCCCGGTATTCGGCCACAGTCAGCGTATGGATGTCTCCCATCCCGCGCTTATCCAGATTGCCAGATGAGTTGTGATGCGAGGAATGTGTGCGCCGCCAAACATCGTAAGGCGTCAGCGTCAGCACCCCGAGCCCCCGACCGACCCAGTCACTGACCGTCCGGTTCGTAAAAAATGCCCCGTGACCGCAATCATGCTGAATGGCAAACAGGCGCAGCAGAAAGGCCGCGTTCAGAACCGAGATCGCAAGCGCTAGCCAATAGCTCACCGACAAAGACATCCAAGCCAAGGCCCAAAGCGCTATGAAGGGAACACAGGTAACCCCCAGCTCGAACCAGCTACGCGGTTGGCTTGGCTCCCGATATTTGGCCAGCGTCGACACCCAGTCCCGCGCGACAGTCACATCCGGGTTGTCCCGGGTCGAGAGAGTGGATTGGGTCATGCGCCTGCCATATCGTTTGTTTGTTCCATACCGGATAGACGACCCCACCGGCATAGCAATCATTTTCTGTTCGAGACGCTGGGAATGGCGCTCAACTTTTGGTGTCACTACCTAAAGAAAAACCCCCGCTTTCGCGGGGGTCTTAATGGTTTGTCCAAAGACAGGCCCGATCAAAGACCGGTGGAAATGTCGATGGTGTTACCCTCTTCAAGGGTCACATATGCTTTTTTGACGTCTTTCCGCTTGCCCAACTGGCCGCGGAACCGCTTGACCTTACCTTTGGTCACAGAGGTGTTCACCGCTTTGACCTTCACACCAAACAGTGCCTCAACGGCCTCTTTGATCTGTGGCTTGTTGCTGTCAATCGCAACCTCAAAGACAACCGCGCCGTTTTCGGACGCCATGGTCGACTTTTCGGTGATGATCGGCTTGCGGATCACGTCGTAGTGTTCTGCCTTCGCGCTCATTTCAGTCGAGCCTCCAGTGCTTCGACAGCCGCTTTGGTGAGCACCAGAGTGTCACGCTTGAGGATGTCATAAACGTTTGCACCCATCGACGGCAGGATATCCAGACCTTCGATGTTGCGCGACGCCTTCAGGAACCCTTCGTTCACGGTCGCCCCGTCGATGACCAGAGCGCGTTTCCAACCCAGGTTTGCAACCTGCTTGGCCAGAGCGGCGGTCTTGCCTTCGGCTTCGGCGTTCTCGATCACGACCAGTTCACCAGCTGCCATTTTGGCAGACAGCGCGTGGCGCAGACCAAGTTTACGGAACTTTTTCGGCAGGTCATGACCATGCGAACGTACGACCGGACCTTTGTAAACGCCACCACCCCGGAAGATCGGTGCCGAACGGGCGCCGTGGCGTGCGCCACCGGTGCCTTTTTGGCGATAGATCTTCTTGGTTGAGTAGGACACTTCCGAGCGGGTCTTGACCTTGTGGGTGCCAGCCTGCGCGTTGTTACGCTGCCAACGGACCACACGGTGCAGGATGTCCGCGCGCGGCTCCAGGCCGAACAGGTCCGCATCCAGCTCGATGTTGCCGGCTTTGCCGCCGTCCAGTTTGATTACATCAAGTTTCATGCTTCACCACCTTCCGCGGGAGCTTCTTCCGCAGGTGCTTCAGTTGCAGCCGATTTCACAGCAGCCGGGAAAGGCAGGCCTTCCGGTGCTTTCTTCTTGACGGCGTCCTTGACGGTAACCCAACCGGATTTCGGTCCGGGAACGGCGCCTTTGATGAAGACCAGACCACGGTCGGCGTCGGTTTTGACGACTTCCAGGTTCTGGGTGGTTACACGGGCAGCACCCATGTGACCGGCCATCTTTTTGCCTTTGAAAACCTTGCCCGGATCCTGACACTGGCCAGTTGAACCGTGCGAACGGTGGCTGATCGAAACACCGTGTGAGGCGCGAAGACCACCGAAGTTCCAGCGCTTCATTGCACCGGCAAAGCCTTTACCGATCGAAGTACCCGAAACGTCAACTTTCTGACCTTCCAGGAAATGCTCTGCCGAAATCTCGGCACCTACTTCGATCAGGCCATCTTCGGAGACGCGGAACTCGACCAGCTTACGCTTGGGTTCAACCTTGGCAGCGGCATAGTGACCGCGCATGGCTTTCGAGGTGCGTTTTGCCTTGGCAGCACCGGCACCCAGCTGAACAGCAGTATAGCCGTCCTTCTCGTCCGTGCGCTGTGCAACAACCTGCAGGTTGTCCAGGTGAAGAACGGTCACAGGGATCTGCTTGCCGTCTTCCATGAACAGGCGGGTCATGCCGACTTTTTTTGCGATAATACCAGAGCGCATAATCTATACCCTCCGATCTTACGACTGCAGCTTGATCTCGACGTCCACACCAGCAGCGAGGTCGAGCTTCATCAGCGCGTCAACGGTCTGGGGGGTCGGATCAACGATGTCGAGCAGACGCTTGTGCGTGCGGATCTCGAACTGGTCGCGGGATTTCTTGTCAACGTGAGGGCCACGGAGAACCGTGAACTTCTCGATCTTGTTCGGCAGCGGGATCGGGCCGCGCACGTTCGCGCCGGTCCGCTTGGCAGTGTTGACGATCTCTTGCGTGCTGGCATCCAGAACGCGATAGTCAAATGCCTTCAGCCGAATACGGATATTTTGGCTTTGCATAATAACAGCCTTTTATCAGGCGTTGAGGTTGAGAGGAGGACAAGCGCGCATCGCCAACCCTCATCGAACCCAAAAGGCGGGAATCACCCCGCCTTGATGTTCTTATAGAGAACTCGCGCGATCTACAGGGGTGTGAGGGGTTTGGCAAGGGGGGAAGTTCAAACAAGTCGAATGCGCTCACCTGGCTCATACCCTATGCGTAGATTTTCTGAATTTGGGTGTCGTGACAAGATCAACTCAATCTAAAATGGTCCACCAGATTCCTGTACTGAATGCTTAGGGATTTTCTTGGACAGACACAAAAAGCCAAAGCAAGATAATTGCCCCAAACGGGTTGATAAACAGTGCTGCCACTTGCCAAAGTAATCGATTTTGTCCGCGCCGCTCTGCCATATCCCCCACTAGCGCAAACAGTTGCCAGATCGCCCAGAGCAAAAAGGCCAAAAACAAGAGGATGAATATTGCTTCCATCGTGTGTCTTCACTCTGCCCTTGTTCGTAACGTTCGATATGTCATCAGTGCAACTGAGGCGATACATGTTTCTAACTTCAAATTGTTTGAGGCTTGCACGACCTCTTTCAGATTTGTGGGCGCAGAGTAACCTCATCTCGATCCGAACCTCTGTAAAGGCCGTCCTTTGAGGAGCGGCCACTTTCACGGATAGCGAAAAGCGGGGCGTCTCCCAGCGCGATTGGCTCAACGCCTTCGCGGGCAACACAACTCGCGTTGCATGCGGAAAGATGCCCTTAGACTATGTCTTGGCTACCCGTGCCGCCATACGAGACAGTCTGGTATCCTGATAGTCGAACACTGAGCTTTCGAATGGGGCAAAAATGGCATCGCAATCGGTCGCTTCTGCAGACGGTGGCCTGACGAATTCGTGTAGCTCAAACCCGTGATCTGCCATCGCGGCGACAAAATCGCTGAACCTATAACCGCCGTGATACCGGCGCCGTACAGAGACTTCAGCCAATACAAAGGTGCATTTTTTCAGCATCTCCGATGCACCTTTAATAACCTCGATTTCAAAACCTTCCGTGTCGATTTTCAATCCGAAAGGTTCCTTGTAGGAAGACGCAATCTCATCCAGTGTTTTTACCGGGACTTGTCGCTCTTCAACTTGCGAGGTGTGCTGGATTGCCGCTTCGTCAAACTCCTGCATCGTTGCCCGTGTGCCGAGCCAACGATCGCCAACTGTTGGAATTCGAAGAGTCGTCTGTCCGCTTTCGGCACCAACTCCGCAAGCATGGAAATCAAAATCGATCTTGTCGCCCCAGTTTTTCCGTACCTTGGTTTCGTAATCCGAAATGGGCTCAACCAACACAAACTTGGCTGCAGGGAAAGCTTCGTACAAATGCTCGGTTCCCGAGGCCACCCCGACATCGAATACTGTCTCGACCTCAAAACCCAGATTACCGATATAGGCACCCGTCTCCTTCATTGGCGAAACCTGATATCCTCGCCGCTTCAGGCGTTTGGACAGTCGTTCTACGGTTTCGTCCATGTCGAAGTATCCTTCTTGCGGTTTCGCCCGATGCAATCCACTGAAACCAACTAGAGAGCACTTCAACGGCAAAAGCGCAATCTGGTATACTGTGTCGCTGGCAAGCTAGCCTAGGCGTGGCGAAATGCTATCGACCCGGGCCGTCCCCGACCAGTTCAACTTTTCTGAAAGTTACTCAAGCGGTTTCCGTTTGCCATGCGGGGCATCTTATGACCATGAACGCGTGCATCAAACAGGAAACAGCGAGATCACTCCAATGATAGAACGCATCGAAACCGGCGAGAGATCGTCCAAAATCGTTAAACATAATGGTGTGGCCTATTTGACCGGGCAAGTCGCCGAAGGTGATACCATTCAGGAACAGGTGCGTATTTGCCTTGGGAAAATTGACGACCTGCTAGAGCGCGCAGGTTCATCACGGGAAAAGATGCTGCGTGTGACCATCTGGCTGGCCGATATGAAGGACTTTGCTGGTTTGAACGAGGTCTGGAATGCTTGGGTTCCTGCAGGATACGCACCTGCGAGGGCGTGTGGCGAAGCAAAACTAGCGCGGCCCGAACTGAAGGTGGAATTCATAGTGGACGCCGCATACGACTGAAGCATGCTGCTTCTTTAGGAATTCCCCCGTCTTGAACTACCAAATTCAAACAGAAAAAGCCCGCCCCGTTTGGGGCGGGCTTTTTTTGTTTCGACGGTTAGGTCTGAGACTATTCGACGAACGATCTCATCACCGCCTCCGATCACTCAACACTCTTTGGTGTACGACATGGGCGCGTCGCGGGCTTGTCGAGATCAAACGAGAAAGGGCGCCGGATGGGCGCCCTTTCCATTTGATCATTCGCTTGCGCGAATTACTCGACGATTTTCGACACAACGCC
>NZ_JBXWOF010000012.1:0-118813 GCF_059610745.1 Ruegeria sp. CDSC042 | reverse complement strand
ACAATCGCATGCCTGCTGGCCAACACCCTGACCGCCGCATGCCGCGCAAACAAACTCCCAGAACCAGAAGGCCTGACTGTGTGACCCATAGCGGACAGTCGTGCATGTAGATTTTCAGGGCCGGGGTACTCCCCGGCCTAAAATTTGTTAATATGTAAACTAAGTGTGAGATTACGGGCATTGAATGTGCCTGTATTGGTGATAAACTTTCTATTCCAGCCGGTTACGTTGTAATATGGCAAGTCCCCGGTAGTATTGGCTGGACCCGGAGAGTTGTTGTCGAGTGTTTATGTTCACGAAACTGCGCCCAGTTTTCGCCGAAATAGTAGGGTACCGGTTGATTGCCGGGCTGGTTTTCCTTCTGCTATTGTCCTTCGTATTCCAACCATTTCAGGCCATCGAAGTAACCTTTCCTTGGCGCTTGGCCTTCTGGATCGGGGTGATGGGGCTGGCGCTAGGGGTGACCTGCGTCGCAAGAAGACTGTTGCGCAGGTTGTTCGCTGAGACCGAGTTTTCTGGGCGCGACCTTGTGCTGATATCTTTGGTTTTCGTCCTTTTCGTTCCAAGCCTTTGGTTGATGGTCTGGTTGCTGTTTTCGGCCAACGGGCTGCCGTGCCCGGATATGTTATCCGTAACATCTTATGGCGCCTTGCTGTCGGTCGGCTTGATCCTGGTGCGGCGTGAGGCATCGAAACCTCAATCCGAATATGCTGAAATTCCGCTGCCGCGCATGTACAAGCGGTTGCCGGGATCCTTTCAGGGTCGGGTTTATCGCCTGACGGTCCAAGACCACTATGTGGATGTGGTGACTTCTGAGGGCACGTTTACGATCCGGTCGCGTTTTACCGACGCCATAGAGGAAATGGAACCTATACCGGGCCATTGCACGCACCGATCGCATTGGGTTGTCGATGACGCCATTGCTGGGGTCGAACGTAAGGGTGGCAAGACCATGTTGCGCCTGAAGAACGACGAGCTTGTTCCGGTCAGCAGGAAATACCGTCCGTTCCTAGAAGAAGATGGCCTGATCTGAGACGCCCTATCTGGGCATTGGGATCATTTGCGGGACTTTCCCTGTCAAGATCGCCATTGCCTGATCGCTCATCAAGGCGTCCAGAACGTGATCCGAGCTAAAGAGCCCACCAGTATAAGTCCCATAGGCAGGCAGGATCAGACGCGCCTGATCCATCAGGAAGGCGGGGCGGGTGATGGAACGACCGCGAACCCGCACGCGCGCCTTGGGGTGGTAGTGTCCCGAAACCTCAGCCTTGCCCTTGG
The DNA here is from genome assembly GCF_059610745.1 of Ruegeria sp. CDSC042. Classification (NCBI taxonomy): domain Bacteria; kingdom Pseudomonadati; phylum Pseudomonadota; class Alphaproteobacteria; order Rhodobacterales; family Roseobacteraceae; genus Ruegeria; species Ruegeria sp. CDSC042. The sequence continues at coordinate 117,535 of NZ_JBXWOF010000012.1, read as the reverse complement.
GTTGCGCAATATGACGAAAGACCAGAGGGTCAACCGCATATTCGGCCAGATGGCTTCCGCCCAGATCTACCGGGCCGGGGTCATGGTTTCCTTCGATCCAGACCCAGCGGCGACCGGCCTGCATCGCCGTAATCTGCAGCCTGTCGGGCACACTCAAGGCGTTTAGGGCATCAAGATCATCAAAACTATCCCCAAGGCAAATAACGATGTCAGGCTGCGTGCGCTCGATATCTGCGGCCAATCGGGCCAGGGTGTCCTGGCTGTCATAGGGGGGTAATGTCGTGCCGCCCCGGCGCGCCAAACGCTCGGATTTACCCAGATGCAGATCGGACACGCAAAGCACGCTTTTGTCGGGCCACCAAATGGCACCAGACCCAAGCGCCAGCAGATTTTGCCCGGCTAAACAGATCGAAACTTCGTTCATGTTACGTTCTTTGCGACGTTCCGCCACCGCGCGCAAGAGGCTTTAGCAGGATTTCAGCCCAGCCTCTTGCAATAGGCGCGCGCTTTCTTCCGCCAGCAGGCGTTCTTCAGCAGCACCTTTGACGGGTACCTTGCCAACCTCAAGAAACAGTGGTGCAGCCAGAGGTGAAACCCGATCCAATCGCATCAGATCTATGCGTCCCCCGATCCGCTCGATCAGTGCCTCGATCCGCCCGAAATCGACGAGACCGCGCATGGCCTCTTCTCGGGTGATCTGCATTAACAGGTGATCGGGATCGTATTTCAGCAAAGTATCGTAGAGGATATCTGAGGAAAACGTGGCCTGCCGACCACTTTTGCGCTGACCGGCCATGTTCCGTTCGATCAGCCCTGCAATCGTGGCCGAGGCACGAAAGGTGCGCTTCATCACGGCATTGCCCGCCAGCCAGGTTTCCAAGCCGTTGCGTAGCTCGTCCGGTTGGAACAGCAGGCGCGGGTCCATTACTGCGTCCAGCCCCCAGATCAGGGTTGCATAGTCGGTGGCAACAAACCCCAGCGGTGCCAGGCCGGTTTCCTCCATTCGTTTGGTCAGCAACAGCCCCAGTGTCTGCTGCGCATTGCGACCCGAAAAACCGTAGACACACAGGTTTTCGCGCCCATCGTTGGGGAAACTTTCGATCAGTAACCTGTCACGTTGAGGCAGGCGCGAGATATCGCGCTGCAACGCCAGCCAATCCGCGGTATGCGCGGGTAACTGGGGCCAATCGGGCTGTGCAAACAGCCGCAGGATACGGTCGCTCAGCTGCGTCGAGGTCGCAAATTTGGTGCCTGAAAACGTTGCGATCTTGGGCTTCTTATCCGCTCGGCGGCTGACTTCGACCGTCATCTCGCGCAATCCCTCATAGCGCACGATCTGGCCGCCGATCAGAAAGGTATCTCCGTGGGTCAGCGAGGCAGCAAAGGCTTCTTCGACCTCTCCCAGAGGTTTGCCCCCTCGATTGCGTTTCAGGCGGACTTTCAACGTATCGGTGTCCTGAATCGTGCCAAGGTTCATGCGGATACGCTGCGCAGCACGGGGGTCACGTAGCTGCCATTGACCATCTGGCCGTAGCTGCAGCCTTTGCCACCGATCATAGGCGCGCAGCGCATAGCCCCCGGTTGCACAAAAGTCCAAACAGGCGTCGAACTCTGCTCGGGTCAACCCGGCATAGGGGCCCGCTGCGGTCATTTGCCGGAACAGGTCATCGGCCAAGAATGGCCCGGATGCTGCGGCAATCAGGATATGTTGACACAACACATCGCGTGGACCTGCGCCGCGGGGATCACCGTCCAGATCATGAGCTTTCACAGCCTCAAGTGCCGCTATGCATTCCACAACTTCGAAGCGGTTTGCGGGCACTAACAATGCTTTGGACGGGGCGTTGTATCTGTGATTTGCGCGCCCGATGCGCTGAACCAGCCTTTTGACGTTTTTGGGCGCCCCGATCTGAATGACCAGGTCGACATCGCCCCAATCAATACCAAGATCCAGACTGCCTGTGCAGACGATTGCGCGCAGCTCACCGCGAACCATTGCGGCCTCGACACGTTCGCGTTGCTGCCTGTCCAGACTGCCGTGATGAATGCCAATCGGCAGCCCGTCTTCGTTGGCAAGCCAGAGGTTGTGAAAGAAAATCTCGGCCTGTGCGCGGGTGTTGTGAAAGATAAGCGTCGTCTTATGCTTCCGGATCTGGTCCAGAACGGCAGGGATGGAATAGGCCGCTCCACCGCCCGACCACGGAGGCATTTCCGGCGTTTCCAACATTTGGATATCGGGGTCAGGCCCAGGATCGGCCTCAACGATCCGGCAGGGATCAGGGTGACGTGCCAGAAATCGGGCAATCGCATTGGGGTCTTCGACCGTTGCAGACAGGCCCACCCTGCGCAGGTCCGGGCAGAGCCCCTGCAGACGGGCCAGCGCCAGCATCAGCTGGTCGCCACGCTTGCTCTCGGCCAGGGCGTGGATTTCATCGACAACCACCCGTTGCACGCCCTGAAACATCCGCCCGGCGTCTTCGTAAGAGGTCAGCAGGGCCAGGCTTTCAGGTGTGGTCAAAAGGATCTGCGGTGGGTCAACCCGCTGACGCTTTTTCTGTGTGGCTGAGGTATCTCCGGTGCGGTCCTCAATCCGGACGGCCAGGCCCATTTCCTCGGCTGGGCCACGCAGGTTTCGCCGGATATCTGCCGCCAGCGCCTTGAGAGGGGAGACGTAGATTGTATGCAGGCCATCATGGTCCCGCTCTGCCAGATCGGCCAGCGTGGGCAGAAATCCGGCCATTGTCTTGCCCCCGCCGGTGGGGGCTATCAGCAACGTCGCCGGTTCAAGGGCCCGGTCGTACATGTCCTGCTGATGCGGGTGGATGGACCAACCTTTGTCTTCAAACCAGTCAGTAATCCGGGCGGGAATCTGCGTCATAAAGGCAGATTACCCGGCCCGTCAGCGAAATGGCATTAGGTTATTTGACGATTTTCTCATCTTTGACGAACATGTTGGCCCAAGCGCGTTCAATCAGATCGGGGCTCATCTGATAGGGGATGCCCTCGAATTCGCAGATCGAGATCATCTGATCAATCAGGAATATCGGCTGATAGTTCGCATAGATGTTGTCGATGGTCGGGTATTTGACCTTTAGCAGATGGACCAATGCGGCCTCGTCCAGAGGCATCCCGCGTTTGCGGGCCACCATGGCGAAGATTTTCAGGAAGTTCTCTTGGTTCGGACCGTCAATCTTGATCTTGAAGAAGATCCGGCGCAAAGCGGCTTGGTCAAAGATCTCGTTGGGGTGAAAGTTGGTCGAAAAGATGACCAGCGTATCAAAGGGCACTTCGAATTTTTCACCCGATTGCAGGCCAAGGATATCCTTGTTCTCTTCCAGTGGAACAATCCAGCGGTTGATCAGGGCCTGTGGTGGTTCCTGCTGACGGCCAAGGTCGTCAACGATAAAGATGCCGCCTGTCGATTTCAGCTGCAGCGGGGCCTGATAGGTCCGCGCCGTAGGGTTATAAACCAGATCGAGCATGCTGAGTGACAGTTCACCGCCAGTCACAACAGTTGGTCTTTCACATTGGACATAGCGCGAATCAAACCGCTTGCGGCGGCGCAAGCTATTGGGGTCATCTGCTTCTTGTTCGATGGCTGTGTGTACAATCGGGTCATACACCGTGATCACCTGACCAGCGTATTCGATGGCATATGGGACATAGACATTATCGCCCAAAGCATCCCGAATACCGTTCGAGATAGAGGATTTACCATTACCCGGAGGTCCATACATCAGGATTGATCGGCCTGCACTGACCGCGGGTCCAAGGTGGTCCAGCAGGCTGTCAGGCAGAACCAGATGGCCCATTGCCCCGGTTAACTGGTCGCGGGAAACCTGGATATTCCGGATCGACTGGCGTTTTACCTGCTCGCGGTACACATCCAACGGGACGGGCATGGCGCCGAAATATTCGGACTGGCTCAGCGCATCCAATGCACGCGCTTTGCCCGCATCGGTCAGCTGATACCCCATCTCATTGCCGCTGTTGGCGTTCAAAGTACCGGTTGCTTCCAGCAGCTTTTGTTCGCGTGCAAGGTCGATCAACTCCTGTGTGACAGAACCCGGCAAGCAGATCGCTTGGGCAACTTCGGAAACCGTATCTACGGTTTTACGAAAGATAGTTTTCAGCAGGATATCCCGCATCATAACAATTGGAAGCTGCATATCGCCCAACCCCTTTGGGGTAGGGGGGGCCATTACCGAGGTTGTCTGCATATTCATGAGCGTTGCCCGTCTAATTCAGTATTCACGCCAATAGCCCTGAAAAGGGCCCTTTGACGAAAATTTGGCCGGGCTTTGTGTCAGTTCCAAGGCGGGGACAAGGCGGACTGATGATAGTTTACGAGCCGTAAACAGTTCCAAGTATCAGGTAGATGGCCAGGGTTGCACCAAGCGCGAAACCCATTGGAAATTGTTTGTCCCGACGCCAGCTTTCCCAATCTGGGGCAATAGCTCTGAGGGCGGTATGTTTGGCCAATCGATGCGTGACAAAGGCCGCCAAGGTGGTCGACATCAGGATCAACAATACCAATGTGAAATCGCCCATCCAAACAAAGGCTGAGGCCGCGGCTATGAATTTTGCGTCTCCGGCTCCCATAATGCCGGCTGCGTTGAGCAGAATGCCGATGACTAGCATTACAACTATATGTAACAGCTGCCACAAATAGGGTGGGAGGGACACAGAAAACGGGCCGGTAATCCAACCATCCGACCAGGGCGGCAGGACAAACAAACCGATGACCGCAAATACCGAAGCCAGTGCTACTACGGCGTGATTCTTGATGAGCATGTCACGCAGGTCGGTGAAGGCCACGTAATAGCAGATCGGCAGTACGAACGGCAAAAACCAGGCCGCAGCACCCGCTGGAATATGCATGTATCAGGCTTCCTCAAGCGCGCGCAGGGATCGAACGGCTTCGTCGTAATGTTGCGGATGGGTAGCGATCGCTTCGCGGAACAGGTTCTTGGCCGTCGCCACATCACCGCGTTTCACCGCCGAGATGGCCATTGTGTTCAACAACATCGCGCGTTCGACCTGAGACATGGGAACGACAGGCATGCTGTAATTGCCCTGTGCAGCCCGGGCGAGGACCAGATTGTTCTTTGCCGTGAATAGAGAGTTATCCTGTCGAATGGCCTCGGTGAATAACCGTTCGGCTTCGTCGTACTGGCCGCGCGTCAGTTTGGAATATCCCCAGTTGTTCATTACACCACCGGGGCGGGTCGTCAGACCCACGGCGGTTTCATAGAAATGATCCGCGCGTTTCCAGTCTTTTTGCGAATCCGCGACGACGGCTTCCAGGCGGTAGCGTTTGAAAGATTCAAAAGTCGGCGGGATCGAATCCAATGTCGATTTGGCCTGTGACCAGTTCCCGGAACGTACCAGAGAGTCTGCGTATTCGATCTTGTCTACATTGGTCGCACCGCTCATCGTAGTGACTTTTTTCCAGGCGGCGGTTGCCTCGGTCGTCCGTTTAGCGCGCGCCAGTGAAATCGCCAGTCCACGTTGCAGGTCTATACGACCCGGGTTCTTGGCGGCGGCACCCTGGAAATAGGTAACGGCTTCGTTTGGGTCGGCGGCCGACAGAAGAACGTCGTTCAGGTTGGTTTCATCAATGACGTTCACCTCCTGAAATGTACGCTCGACCTTTTCTTCTTCGGACTCTTTTTCACAGGCTGAGAGGATCAGCCCGCAGATTGCGATAGACGGAATCAAGAATTGTTGGCGCATTTTTGCGTCCCTTACTGCTCTTGCCTATGTTACGGGAGCTTGCGCAGCATGAATTGCCCGTCGCCTTGCTGCTCCAGTGTGTATTCTTGTTCTTGAGGGGTATTATTATCAGTATTTTCCATTTTTGCGAGAGCTAACCGCAGATTGTCCCGGATTGCGTCACTTTCGCCATTATCGAGAGCATAGGCCCGGCGAAAGACCTGAGCGGCCTCGGGATATTCTCCGATTTCCATCAGCAACACACCCAGATTGTTCCAGGCGACAGACCATTCGGGGTCATCTTCAACCGCACGGCGCAGCAGTGTTTCCGCCTGTCCAAGCCTCCGAAGGCCCAGATTTGCCGTCCCCATCGAGGTCAGGATCTGCGTTGTCATTCCCTGATTGAGCGCTGCGCGGATAAAGGCATCCAACGCAAGCTCGTATTCACCCGAAGCCATCAGCCGGTTGCCGACTGCAATCTGATCCTCGGCCGGGGCTTTACGATCAATGCCAGGTGCATCCAGATCCCCGGAGGACCCCGTTTCCGTGCAAGAAGCCACCGTGGCAAGAACCACGGTGGCCTGTAACACGCGGCGTATCCCCGTTTGGATGCACCTGGGTTTCAATTTCATAGGCTATTAGCCTCCGCCGAATTCAGCGATGCCTTTGGCCGAGGGTCCAACCAGAATGACCAGCAACGGTGGCACCGTCAGCATCATAGTGGCGAGTGTCATTTTGGTTGGCAACTTGTTAGCGGCCTCTTCGGCGCGCATCACGCGCTTATCTCGCATCTCGCCAGCGTAAACCCGCAAGGCTTCGGCGATGGATGTACCGAATGTTGCCGATTGGATCATCACCGTCACAAATGAGTTAACATCCTGAACGCCACAGCGCGTACCAAAATCGCGAAGAACCGTATCCTTGTCCTTACCGGCCTTCAATTCGTGGGCGACGACTTCAAATTCAAGCGAAATCTCAGGGTAGGAGGCTTTCATTTCGCGTGCTACGCGAACGATGGCCTGGTCCAGCGACTGGCCAGCTTCGACACAGACCAGCATCAGGTCAAGAGTATCGGGAAAGCCTGCGGTGATCGCTTCTTGCCGTTCTGCGACCCTTCGGGTGATCCAATAGCGCGGCAGAAAATACCCGGCGGCCGAAGGGACAAGAACTCGTATTATCATCTGCTGCGCGGTAAATTCCTGACCGTCGGAAAGGACAGTGACTAGCAAAACACCAATCACAATTCCGATGATGCCCAAGGAAAATTGAGCGAAGTGGAAGAACCGAACTGCGTCCTTTGATTGGTACCCCGCCTGCCGCAGTTTCAGCTGCATGGCAGACAGTTCTTCCTTATTCTGTGGCTCAAGGAAGTTGGCAAATTTCTCAAGCTGCTCGTTTCGCCCGCTGGTTCTGAGCTTGTCCTTTTTGACCTTCTTATCCTGTCGAGGGGCTGCATTAGAACGCTGCAGTTTCTTCAGGGGATCTTCTGGCTGGCTCAGGATCAAGGGGACTGTGATCAAGATCATGAACAGTCCAAGTACACCAACCACGATCAGTGGACCGAAGGGGCCAAGGAGCTCGGTTAGAAAGTCGTTTATTCGGGTCAGGATTTCCATGGTGGTGTCCTCAGACCTTGATGTCGGTTAGAATGCGCATGACGATCAGGTTCAGTGTCAGCATGATGCCGACAAAGAAACAGGCAGGAATGAACCATGGGTGATCCATAACTTCGTCATAGTACCCGGGGTCGTTCACCAAAATGAATCCCAGGCAGAACAGTGGAAATCCAGATAGGAATTTTCCTGACCATTTTGCCTCGGCTGTGATGGCGTTGACGCGCCGGAAAAGTCGAAAACGGGCCCGGATCACCTTGGCCAGACCGGCCAAAATTTCGGCCAGGTTACCACCGGATTGCTGTTGGATGCCGACGGCCACTGCCAAAAACCGTAGATCCTGCATATCAAGTCGTTGTGCGAGATCTTTGAGAGATTCACCGACGTCACGGCCATAGGCACATTCATCAGCGATAACCCCGAATTCAGTGGCGAGTGGATCCTGGACTTCATTTGCGACGATTTGAATGGTGGACACAAAAGGGTTCCCGACGCGAAGCGACCGAACCATCAATTCCACAGCATCTGGCAACTGTTCTTCCAGCATTGCCATACGCTTTTTGGCCTTGTTGTTTACCCACGCATAGACACCGCCAACACCGATTGCGACCGAAATAGCGGCCCGCATTATGGTTTCCGTTCCCGTTGCAATACTGAGCCCCATAAAGGCAAAGCCTGTCACCAACACCATAATCAGGATCAACTGACGGGGTGTGAAGGCGATGGCGGCCTTCTGAGCCTTGTCCGCCAACAGGGAATAGAGCGGAATGCTCTGGGACTTCATATGCTGCTGCATTTCCTTGCGCAGCTGTTCCAGAACTTGTTCGCGCCCGACGCCTTTATCCAGCATGTCCAGACGGCGGTTCACGCGGCTGTTCAGACTGATGGATTTTCCGAAGGCAACCAGATAGATTCCTTCAACCAACGCAAGTACGCCTACGAAGATCGCGACGTAGATCAGTGCCTCCATAGGCAGTTGCATTTCAAGATCTCCTACATAGTCGTTGGTTCGTAAATCGAAGGGGGCAGATCATAGCCCCACAGACGGAAGCGTTCGGAGTAGTGGCTGCGAACGCCTGTCGCGGTAAAATGGCCAATGATCTTGTTGTCGGGTGTTAACCCAACGCGTTGAAAACGAAAGATTTCCTGCATGGAAATCACATCGCCTTCCATACCAGTGATTTCGGTGATCGAAGTCATGCGCCGCGAGCCGTCCTGCAGGCGGCTTGCCTGAACGATCAGGTTCACAGCACTGGAGATCTGGCTACGGACGGCCTTGATCGGCATTTCGATCCCGGCCATCGCGATCATGTTTTCAAGACGCGAAATCCCGTCTCGGGCCGAGTTCGCGTGGATCGTTGTCATCGAGCCATCATGGCCAGTGTTCATGGCCTGTAGCATGTCGATAACTTCCGAGCCCCGTGTCTCACCCACGATGATACGGTCGGGACGCATACGAAGGGCGTTTTTCAGACAATCGCGGGGGCTGACTTCACCCTTGCCTTCGACGTTAGGCGGGCGGCTTTCCATCCGGCCAACATGAGACTGTTGCAGCTGGAGTTCCGCTGTATCCTCGATGGTCAGAATACGCTCGGCGTCGTCGATAAAGCTGGACAATGCGTTTAGCGTGGTTGTTTTACCGGAACCGGTACCGCCCGATACGATCACATTCAGGCGTGTAGATACAGCAGCCTGTAGATAGGCGGCCATTTCTTCGGTGAAGGCACCAAAATTCACCAGGTCATCAATGGCCAGCTTATCTTTTTTGAACTTACGAATGGATACCAGCGAGCCGTCAACGGCAATCGGTGGCACCATGGCGTTGAAACGCGAGCCATCCGCCAGACGGGCGTCCACATATGGGTTGGATTCGTCAACACGGCGGCCCACGGCGGATACGATCTTGTCGATGATCCGCATCAGGTGCTTTTCGTCTTTAAAGGTAACGTCGCTGATTTCTAGCTTACCGAACCGTTCAACGAAAATTTGCTGCGGGCCGTTGACCAGAATATCGCTGACAGAGTCGTCCTGAAGCAAGGTCTCGAGAGGGCCAAGACCGGTTACTTCATCATACAGTTCCTTGTTCAGCTGCTGCCGGTCGTCGCGGTTCAGAACGATGTTGCGGGATTCCAGAACCTCACTGGCAATCGCACTGATTTCCGAGCGTAGCTCGGATTCTCCAGCTTTCTCAAGGGCCGCAAGGTTCAGGTTTTCAAGAAGCTCGCGGTGGAGTTCGATCTTGATTTCGCCCAGACGCTCTTTGCGCTTGCGTTCCTTGTCCGCCCCTACAACCTCGGCCGCCTTTTTGGGGGTGGGTCGCCGGGCAACTGCAGTAGCGGTTGATGCTTGCTCCGCTGCAGGTGCAGGTGTGGCCTCGGGCGATTTAGCCGGTGCCTGGACCGGTTGTGCTTCGGGTTTTTTGTATCTTGAAAACACGGCGGCTCTCCCTGTGGGATTGTGTTATGCGGCTTCGGCGCTACTGCTGCCCAGGCTGTGCAGCGACTTCGCAAGCTTTGCGATTTCCTTGCGCAGTGGGTTCTTGGCCGCAGCGTTGGCCAATGGCAGACCGTGATCACCGCTTTGCATCACCGGTTTGCCGCCATCCGGCAGTTGAAGATCAATAGAGATACCCAGGCTTTCACCCATGCGCTTGACCCGGCCCTTACCATTCAGATCGGTAAATTTCGGGGCGCGATTGAGAGCGAAACGCAACTTATTGAAGGGTAGTTCCTCGGCCTGTAAAGCGCGCTTGAGGCGCAATGCGTTCTGAGCCGATCGCATGTCCAGTTCTATCAGGGCAAAGTAAACATGGGCGGCCTGCAGTACAGTTTCCGACCAGTGAACCAATGTCGTTGGCATGTCGACGATCACATAATCGAAGTGCTTTCGCGCCTTTTCGATCACCCGTTCGATATCTTCTTGCGTAATCAGATCCAAAGGCACCATATCCGAAGGCGCAGTTAGCACCTGCAGCTTGTCCTCATAGGACTGAAGCGCCTGGTTGAAGACGTCATCATCCATTGCCGCCGTATCAGACAGCATCTCGAATACAGTTTCTCGACGGGGAAGATCCAGATAGGTCGAAACCGTTCCGTATTGCAGGTCCAAGTCAATCAAACAAACCGAAGGGGCCTCTTTGTCAGAGACCGTTGCCAGTTCCCAAGCTAGGTTGACGGCCATAGTCGTCGACCCGACCCCACCGGCAAGTCCCTGAATCACAAACAAAGCACCCTCTTTAGAGTCGCCAGCTGCACGTGCGGCATCTGATCCGGGGGCAACGGCGACGGGTTCGGGTTTGTTCATCCGGTCGATTGCTTCTTGCAATTCACCTTCTGGAAGAGGGTAGGGGACGAATTCGTCCGCGCCCTTGCGCAACAACTGATGCAGCGAAGCCGGGGTCACGTCCTCGGCGATCAGAACTATTTTGATTTTTTTGTCTTTTGCCTGTGTGATGATTTCACCCATCAGTGACAGGTTGTCTTCATCCTCGCCATCAATGGCCAACGCGACAAATTGCAGTGAATTCGCCTCGGGTTGGTTGAAAAATGTCAGGGCTTCGGCAAAGCCGAGATCGCCCCAACGCTCACCCAAAGCGCCTTCCATATCTTCTATAAGCAGATCGAAATTCTGGACATCACGACTGATCGTGCAGGCCAGAATTGCGGTCTCTTCGTTTTGCGGCGTGGCGCTTGTCATTAACACAATCCTCGTCGAAGGGTAGGCGAACCATCCTGGCCCAGAGGACAGGATTGGCTTGCTGTCACCCTATTGCGGCCATTTTCGGACGCAGGTCACCCAATTGTTGAAAATGTGGCTTGGAACTTAGGCAAGAATTAGGCGCAAAAGAACCAATTGTAGGGAATTGGGCGACGATGCCGCCCAATCACAGTTTATTGTTCGCTTGTATCGCCAATAGCGGTTTCGCGGCGCAGCTGGGATTCATAAACCGCGCTTTCCACGTACTCACGATTGACGATAGCGGCGTATTTGCCATCGAGTAGCTGGGGTGCACGATCAACGAAGCCTGATACTTCGGTCACGGTGCGCCTGTTGCGACGGTCTCGATCCGGCGTAGCCACAAGAGGTCGTGACTTACCGAATGAAACAACCGCCTCCAACCGCGAGCGAGAGATACCCTGCCGCGTAAGGAACGCAACAGCCGCATTTGCGCGCCGCTGGCCCAGGCTTTGGTTATATGCCGTTGATCCAACAGCATCCGTATGGCCATAGACCCGGAACCGTGCCTCGGGGAACTGTTTGATCCAGTTCGCCTGACGCAAGAGTACTCGCTGAGCTGTTTCGTCCAGTTGAGCGCTGTTGAAATCAAAGTTGATCTGGGTCGGCACTTCGGCTGCGAACCGTTGGCCCAGGATCTGGGCATATGTCAGTTCGCCATTCATTACTTGAATGTTGTTCAGTGTCGCATTCCCGAACGCGCCCTGATCGGCTTCGTATCCGGCCTCACGCGTACATGCGGCGACAGCGACCGAAAGACCCAGTGTGATGATCCACTTCTGCATTGGTCCTATCCTCCTAATCAATCCAGGACGTAGCCGTACGAGCTACCGAAGTCCTGATTCGCGACTTCCGAAGCTGCACCGGCACCCAGACGTTCAGTCCGACCGACTTTGCCATTGACGAATAGATCAAATTCGCTGGGCGGTTTGACCCGATCCGTAGGCAGAGCCAGTGCCTCGCCACGAGTCGGCGACACAAGGTGGGCTGTGATGATGATCACCAGTTCACTTTGCTGACGCTGATATTCCGCGCTGCGGAAGAGGGCGCCAAGAACCGGGACGTCACCCAACCAAGGAATCTGGCTGTTCAGGTCGGTGAAATCATCCTGGATCAAGCCAGCGATCGCAAAGCTTTCACCATCGCGCAGCTCAACCGTTGTGCTGGTCTGGCGTGTGATGAAAGATGGAACATTATCACCTTGAATGGTGAAGTTCGACGAACCATCGATAGCTGACACGGCAGCAGCCATTTCAAGGTTGATCAGATCACCATCCACAACGCGGGGGATAAAGTCGATTTCAACACCGAAGGCTTTGTATTCAATCGCAATTACGCCGTCGTCCTGCGGTACCGGAATAGGAACTTCACCACCTGCAAGGAACGTCGCTTCCTGACCCGAAAGTGCGGATAGGTTAGGCTCTGCTAGGCTGCGCGCCAGTCCTTTGGACTCGAGTGCCTCCAGCAGCAGACGAACCTGTGTGGAGCCTGCGCCAAAGCCGAACAGAATTGCGCCGGTATTCGTCTGTACCGCCGGAATGGTGTTGTTGGTCAGGGCATTTGCCAGAGCGCCAGCATTGTTCAGCGTGTTGATACCACCATTCACGTCACTGCCGCCGAAACCAAGCGATGCAGTCAGGCTTTTAGCTACCGACCGATTCATCTCGGCAAAGCGCACTTTCAGCATGACCTGCTGAACGCCGCCAACCGACATGAGGTTCGATACGCGCTCCGGTGCATAGCGCTCTGCCAGCTCCAATGCCCGCGCCAACTTGGCAGCGCTAGAAATTGTGCCAGAAAGAACGATACCGTCATTGGCGGTGCGAACTTCGATAGGCTCGGTTGGCAAAATCTGGCGCAGACGTTCTTTAAACTCGGTAACATCCGGTGCCACACGGACCCGAACATTAGCAAGTAGATTACCTGCACCGTCGAACAATGTCAGGGTCGTCAGGCCAGGAGCCTTACCCAAAACATAGATAGTACGATCCGAAAGCGACGAAATATCAGCGATGCCTGCATTGGCGATGCTGAGTTCGGCAAACGGTTGCTCACTTTCTACAACTATTGCGCGGTTCATTGGCACATCAAGCGTTTCCGCTGTACCCTTCTTTACCACGCGAAGTGTTTCAGCCCAGGCAGCATTGCCGACTGGGCCAACTACGAGCGCCAAGCCCAATAGGGCTGCGCTTATCCAGGAACTTCTTTTCATGTGACCTGCCTCTCCGATCACGCCTCGTTTTTTGCGGCTACTGCCTTATGTCTGATAACACTGCGCGAATTGAGAATTTATTGCAATAATCAATGGTTTCTGGAATTTTCCTTATGTGGACAATGCGCAACATGCGAACAAATTAGGGCCGCGCAATTCGCGCGGCCCCGGTCATGTAACGCACTGATTTTCTGTTAATTTGTGCAGGGTGTTACTATTCCCGTGTCGACGATCTCGGCACCGCGGCGTGTCTTGACCGTACAGACCTCTTCCGCGATTTTGGGTGCCACGGGGACGACATCTTTAATGCCCAGAAGTTTTCTTTGGTCAACTTCGACCGCGCTTGCGATTGTGTCGTCTTGCACGCCAACCAGCGCCAAAGACAGGCGGCCGGTGTTCTGAGCCTGAGCCAGTGCCGCGATTTGTTCCGGAGTAGCAGCGACCGTAACGGTGCGCGCGATCGTGGCTCCGGTCAGATCGGACCCGGCGCTCTGGTCAACAGCGATCAACTCAATGCTGGTTTGAATCAGGCGGGTGATTTCGCCGCGCGACCCGTCGATTCCGCCACCATATGAACCGGTCCAATAAACATCGATACTGTCACCAGGGCGAAGGAAGCCGGATACGCCCGAGGCAACGTCCACGCTGATTGCAAATGCGCGCTTACCTTTCGCGATTCGTGATGTCAGACCCGCTGCCTCGCCTGGTTTGGTTACTTTGACCTCCATCAGGGCTTCGTCTTTTTCCATGGTCCTCAGAACGAAGCGGTCGCCACTTGCATCCTCTGGAAACAGGACGGCCATTTCAAGGAAGCTTCCTTCGGGAATTGCATCCTCAGGCCATTTCACGATCCGCACATCTTCAGCGGCCAGACGCTCACCATACTTAAGAGCACGGTTCGAAACCAGAACGTCCACCGTCGGGACGGACTTAACATTTGCCAATGCTTCCTGAGCCGCCAAACGTTCTCTGGCCAATTCCGCCTGATACTGAGAAATATAGTCCCGCGCCATATAAACAGCTCCTCCTGCCAGAGCCACCCCAACAATCAGGACAAGTCCAAATACTGCACGCATGCGCGTTCCCTCATTTATTTGTATGCGATGTCAGTCGTCATAGGGAATACGACTTCAACTGACTATTGGTTACAGGAGAATTGTGTCGAAAAGGGGGACAATGAAGTATTTTTTTGACGCCCGTGTCCTTAGTGCCAGATTGATCAATCTGATTCCGATGCCTGTTCCTGATTCGCAGAATAGACCTCTATACCGCGAAGTGCGTTACCCGTCTCGGTATCGACGTGTTGTACCCCGCCCGTCAAATTGAATACGGTGACAAGTCCAAGGCCGACCAGCGCAGCAGTAAGCACCACCCAATCAACGGTGATTGCGCCATGTTCCCCGGATAAGAATTTTGAAATACCCTTCATCGCAGGACCTCGTCTTTTTTCTATAAAAAAGGGGGCCGCGATCTGACGAGCGCAGCCCCCTTCAAAATTCTATCTAAATAATTACGGGGTTGTTGGGCCCGCGTTAGGTGCAGTAACAACAACACCCGTCAGGGCGGTGTCAATGTCGCCAGCCAGATCGTCGACACCGTCGCTAACCTGTGTCCAAGCAACAGCGGCCAGGCCAACAACAGCTGCGGTCAGAACGACCCAGTCTACTGTTACGGCGCCGTCTTCGTCAGTGGTGAAGTTCTTGATGAACTTGATCATGTTACGTCCCTCCTAAAGGATCTAATAAGTCTAATGAACCTCGGCGTCTTCCAGAGCTTCGTCTCTCAGTCCGCTCCCGATCGTCTCGGTATGGCATTATGTTTGCCTGTTGGGCGTGGCAGGAATTGGGCCAAACCCCAAATTTTTGTGCCTCAGCTTAACTTTTTGGTAGCTTTCCGTTTAACTGATTGAAATTAAAGTAATAAAAATATTCCCTCCGTACGAGTACCGATAAAACCCGATGCAAAATGGCGCCAAATGAGGCGAAATTGCCCCAATTCACATTGTTTTTCTGGCCTTACAGACAGATTCGGGGTTCAAATTGACGCAAAAGAGAACGTGAGGCAGGCAAATGAATCTCCGGAACGCAATAACTTGCGCCGGCTTGGCGCTGGCAGTGGTGTCCGCACCTGTGTCTGTCCCCGCCAACGAAGTCGAACCGCGTGGCGTATATAAACGGATCAAAGCACCTAAACCCGGCCAACGTCCGCGCATTACCGTTCAGATATCGCCTACAGAACATGCCTCAGCACCTTCGGCGCCCAGCACAGGGGCTGAGATCGTAGTTCCTGAGATTATCGCGAGGACACGTGTTACGCCTCCGGGGCTTCCGGGAATTACGCCGCAAAACAAACCCGTCGGGTCATATAAAGCGTTCTGGGACAAGATCTCGCCCGGGATAGATGAGGCCAGTTCGGGTCGTTTGCAGGACTCGATAAATGCGCTTGCCGCCATAAACGTAGCCTCGCCCCGATTGCAGACGCTTCAGAATATTGCTCAACGGCAGGGGATCGACATTTTACGCTCGACCGTAGGGACAAATGTGTCGCCTGCGTTGGTGCTGGCCGTCATCTCGGTTGAATCGGCGGGCCGGGAGAAGGCGGAAAGTTCGGCCGGAGCGCAGGGGCTGATGCAGCTTATGCCCGCGACCGCGAAACGATTTGGGGTCGAGGACAGCCTTCACCCGGGGCAGAACATCTCGGGCGGAGTGAAATACCTGAACTGGCTGATGGAAGAGTTTGGAAACGACCCGATCCTGGTCCTGGCCGGATATAATGCGGGCGAGGGTGCGGTTCGCAAACATGGTGGTGTACCGCCTTATGCGGAAACACGGGATTATGTGCCCAAGGTTCTCGCGGCTTTTCAGGTGGCGCGAGCGCTGTGTTCGACACCGCCCGAGTTGATTTCTGACGGGTGCGTGTTTCAGGCTCTTAATTGACCAAGGCCCACACTGAAGTGGGCCTTGCCATTAGGTGAATTGATCAGTCGACAATCGTCGCCTGTGTCGCGGCGCGCATCTCATCTTCGCTGACACCATCTGCGAGCTCTACGATCTTCAGGCCGCCATCGACCACATCCAGAACTCCAAAATTGGTGATGATGCGATCCACAACACCCTTGCCGGTCAGCGGCAGGGTGCACTCTTTCAGCACTTTCGATTCACCGTGTTTGTTGGTGTGATCCATAACCACGATCACACGTCCGACGCCTGCAACCAAATCCATCGCGCCGCCCATGCCTTTGACCAGCTTGCCGGGAATCATCCAGTTGGCCAGATCGCCTTTTTCATCCACTTCCATAGCACCCAGGATTGCCGCAGCGATTTTGCCGCCCCGGATCATGGCGAAAGACGTAGCGCTGTCGAAATAAGCAGTCCGAGAAAGTTCGGTGATCGTCTGCTTGCCTGCGTTGATCAGGTCCGGGTCTTCGTCGCCCTCGAAAGGAAAGGGACCCATACCAAGCATTCCGTTTTCGGATTGCAGGGTGATATCCTTGTCGCCAACATAATTTGCCACCAGCGTCGGGATACCGATGCCGAGGTTTACATACATGCCGTCTTCGAGCTCTTGCGCTGCGCGGGCGGCCATCTGATTGCGGTCCCAGGGCATTATGCGTCCTCCTTCTTGCGGGTGGTGCGCTGTTCGATGCGCTTTTCGTGATTGCCCTGAATGATGCGATGCACGTAAATTCCAGGTAGGTGGATCATGTCAGGGTCCAGAGAGCCACGGGGCACGATCTCTTCAACTTCGACCACACAGATCTTGCCGCAAGTGGCGGCGGGCACGTTGAAGTTTCGGGCGGTCTTGCGGAACACCAGATTGCCGGTGTCGTCGGCTTTCCACGCCTTGATAATCGCCAGATCTGCAAAAATACCTTCTTCGAGAATATAGGTCTCGCCGTTGAAGTCCTTGTGTTCTTTGCCATCGGCGATAACGGTGCCTACGCCCGTTTTTGTGTAGAAACCCGGGATCCCGGCACCACCTGCGCGCATCCGTTCGGCCAGGGTGCCTTGAGGGTTGAATTCCAGTTCAAGCTCACCGCTGAGGTACTGACGCATGAATTCGGCGTTTTCGCCCACATATGAACTGATCATCTTTTTGACCTGCTTCGTTTGCAGCAGGATACCGATACCGAAATCGTCCACGCCCGCATTGTTCGAGGCAAAGGTCAGGTCTTTGGCACCCGAGGTCTTGATTGCCTCAAGCAGCAGCTCGGGAATCCCGCACAGGCCAAACCCGCCAGCGGCGATCAACATGCCATCCGAAAGCACGCCATCGAGCGCTTCGTTGGCATTGGCATAGATTTTCTTCATGGAAAACTCCCCCAATGAGATGGTGTTGGGCAGGTTGTGCCGTCACGTCACGGGGAAGTCAATGAAACCGGGCGAAGGGTGGTATTTCTACCTAACCGGCCTTCTTGGTTGTCTTCTTGGCGGCTTTTTTCTTGGGCGCCGCCTTTTTCTTGGTCCCTTTCAGGGCCGCGCGCTCATTGACCAGTTCGATGGCCATTTCCTGCGTTACGTCCTCGGGTTTGATGTCCTTAGGAATGGTCGCGTTGACCTTTTCCCACTTCACATATGGACCATAGCGCCCATCCAGGACCTGCATTGCGCCACCATCGGGATGTTCCCCCAGTTCTTTCAGCGCTTTGGCCGCAGCCCGGCGTCCGCGTCCCGGATTGGAGCGCTTTTCAGCAAGCAATTCGACCGCGCGGTTCATGCCGATCTCGAACACGTCATTGGGGTCTTTGAGGTTTGCATAAACCGGTTTGGCCTCATCCGTCAGCTGGTGCATCAGATATGGTCCGAACCGCCCGAAATTCGAGCTGATCATACCGCCCTCGGGGTGCTCACCAATCTGGCGGGGCAGGGATAGCAATGTCAGCGCCTTGTCCAGATCCATATCATCCTTGCTCCAGCCACGTGGCAGCGAGGCGCGCGGAGGTTTCTTGTTCTCGGGCGTTGGCTCTCCACGTTGAACATAAGGTCCGAACCGACCGGTCTTCAGCCAGATATCATCACCTGAATCTTCACCCAGCAGGCGCTCTTCACCCTCGGCACCTTCACCGGCGATAGGACGGGTATAGGTGCATTCGGGATAGTTGCCGCAGCCGACGAACCCGCCAGTGCGTGAAGTTTTCAGGTGCAACTGGCCCGCGCCGCATTTCGGACAGACACGCGGGTCAGATCCATCCTCGCGTGGCGGATAGAGCTGCGGTGCCAGTGCTTCGTCCAGTTTGTCCAGCACTTCGGAAATGCGCAGTTCCGATGTCTCGCCAATCGCGGCCGAGAAGTCGCGCCAGAATTTGCTCAGCAGATCCTTATAGTCCCGATCACCTGCACTCACATCGTCCAGCTGTTCTTCCAGATTGGCGGTGAATTCATAACCGACATACTGACGGAAGAAGTTTAGCAGAAAAATCGTGACGATCCGTCCCTTTTCTTCGGGGATCAGCCGGTTCTTGTCCTTGCGTACATATTCCCGGTCCTGAATCGTTGTGACAATCGAGGCATAGGTCGACGGTCGCCCGATCCCCAGCTCTTCCATCCGCTTGACCAGCGTCGCCTCGGTATAGCGCGGCGGCGGTTGAGTGTGATGTTGCAGCGCCAGAACTGATTCATTGTCTGACAGAATGGCCTCTTTCGCGGCCCGGTCCGTGCCATCGCTTGTCGCTTTGGTGAACTGATCCCGCAACGTGGTTTTAGAGAACCGTGCAGGGTCGCCCTGCATGATCTGGGGCAGGCGTTTGTCATCCTCATCGGCGACATCATCGCGGCCTTCTTCATAGACACGCATGAACCCGTCAAACATCACCACCTGACCGGTCGCGCGCAGGCCAACCTGCCCATCTTCGCTTCCGATTTCGACAGTTGTGCGTTCCAGCCGGGCAGCGGCCATCTGGCAGGCAATGGTGCGTTTCCAGATCAGGTCATAGAGCTTGCGCTGATCGTCGTCCGTTACCTTCAGCGCTTTGGCATCGCGGGTCATATCCGTAGGCCGGATGCATTCGTGGGCTTCCTGCGCGTTCTTTGCCTTGTTCTTATAGATGCGAGGGCTGTCCGGCACATATTCCGCGCCATAGCGGTCGGCGATGGTCTCGCGCGTAGCCGCCACGGCCTCGGGGGCCATGTCGATGCCATCGGTTCGCATATAGGTAATGTAGCCGGCCTCATACAAGCGCTGTGCCACTTGCATCGCGTGACGCGCACCCATGCCGAACTTGCGGCTGGCCTCTTGCTGCAGGGTCGAGGTCATGAAGGGTGCGCTGGGATTTCGAGCGGCGGGTTTCGCCTCGACCGAAGTGACACTGAGCGCGCGGCTGGTGATCGCCTGCACCGCCAGTTCGGCCTGGGTTGAGTTGGACAGATCGTGCTTGTCCAGCTTTTTACCGGCCAGTGTGACCAGGCGTGCCTCATAGGTCTGACCACGGGGTGTTTCGAACAGGGCGCGCACCGACCAGTATTCCACCGGTTTGAACGCCTCGATTTCCATCTCTCTCTCGACGATCAGGCGCAGGCAGACAGACTGCACGCGGCCTGCGGATTTTGCACCAGGCAGTTTGCGCCACAAGACGGGCGACAGGTTGAACCCCACAAGATAATCCAGCGCACGGCGGGCCAGATAGGCCTCGACAAGTGGCATGTCCACCTGACGGGGGTTTCGCATTGCCTCGGTCACTGCGTCCTTAGTGATGGCGTTGAAGGTCACCCGGCTGACAGGCGTATCCTTTTTGATCGACCGGCGTTTGGTCAGTGCTTCCTGCAAATGCCAACTGATCGCTTCACCCTCACGATCGGGGTCGGTGGCGAGGATCAGGGCGTTGTCTTCTTTCAGCGCGTCGGCGATGGCTTTGACATGTTTGCGGCTGTCGTTCCCGACCTCCCATTTCATCGCAAACTCATCCTCGGTATCGACCGAGCCATCTTTGGGCGGCAGATCTCGAACATGGCCGTAAGACGCCAGAACCGTGTAGTCCGGGCCAAGATATTTATTGATTGTTTTGGCCTTGGCAGGGGATTCTACAACAACTACAGGCATTTAAGGGGAAACCTCGCTCGACGGAATTGGCGCCTTCTATGAGTGTGCAAGATGTGTAGGGCAAGAGCGAATTGTCAATGCGTTCCTTTGAAGGCAAGGATTTATACGCGATTTCAATGGGATACATGTGTAAGATTGGATATCCAACACTCAGGCGGTCAATGACAGAAGACCCCCGGGTTGGCGTTGAATACGTCCGTCCAGTTCCAGATCGACCAAAACCGGGGCAATTTCACCCGCCGTTGCCTCAACATCGCGGATCAACTGGTCTTCGGCGATAGGAGAGGGGCCGAGCCGGGTCAGAATTAGGCGTTCCAGGTCATTGGTTGAGCATGGTGTGCGGGGTAAATTCTTTTGGAGCATTTGCTGGGGTTCGAATAGGATCGCTTGCTGCGGTAGCGCTTCGATCACATCTTCTGCAGACCTTATCAAAGTAGCACCGTCGCGGATCAGCAGGTTGCAGCCAGCCGCGCGTGCGTCAAACGGGTGTCCGGGCACAGCCAGAACATCGCGCCCCTGGTCCAAGGCGTCGCGCGCTGTAATCAGGCTGCCGGATTTGGCGGCGGCTTCGACCACAATAACGGCCTTTGCCAGGCCCGAGATGATCCGGTTGCGACGCGGGAAATGGCGCGCCTGTGGCGTGACGCCCATGGGTTGCTCCGAGACGCGCAGCCCGGAACCTGCGATTTCAGCGGCAAGATCGGTATTTTCAGCAGGGTAAACCACGTCGACCCCTCCCGCCATAACGGCGATGGTGCCTGTTTCAACCGTGGCTAGGTGCGCCGCGGTATCAATCCCGCGGGCCAGGCCAGAAACGATCACATAACCCTGTTTTCCCAGATCAGTCGCCAATCCGCGCGCCATTCGCGCGCCCAAAGATGAGCAGTTGCGGGCACCGACCATAGCGACCGAGGGGCGCTGTAAAAGACAGAGGTCGCCGATTGCCCACAACATTGGCGGAGCATCATTCAGATCATGTAAAGCGGATGGGAAATCGGCGGACCCTAGGCACAAAAGCCGCGCATTGGCAGCTTTTGCGGCCTTGAGTTCCGCCTCAATCACGCCGGGCGGGCAGATTTCATACCCTTCTATTCCGGCGGCGCGTGCCATTTCCGGCAGCGCGGCCAGCGCATTCTGCGCCGAGCCATGTTCGCGAAGCAGCCGCCGAAACGTCGCCGGGCCCACTTTGCGAGAACGCAACAGACGAAGCCAGGAAAACCGATCCTCTTCCGTGGTGGGTGGGAGTGTGGGGTGATTGGAAGAAAGCTGCTCTTCGGTCATCCGTTGCTCCGTCTGATTGCAGAACTGGTTTACGGCTGCCAGGGTTAACAGCGTGTGAATCCCGTCAAATTTTCCGGATATATTTCGAGTCTCAGTTGTCTCAGTTGCGTAGGTTGTTGAAAAACAACGGCAAAAAATACAGCCGAGTCGGAAGTCGGAAAACGCCTCTCCGCAAAGTATCAATGCATATCCAAAGCGGGGCGTTAACCCTGCGCTTTGGAAGCAGTGACCGATTCTACTTAGGCCGCCGATCCTCCAATCGTCAGCCCATCCATCAGGACCGTAGGTTGACCGACGCCCACGGGCACCCATTGGCCATCCTTGCCACACGTGCCCATTCCCGGATCCAAGGCCATGTCGTTGCCCAACCCGCGAACGCGTTTGAGGGCAGAGGGGCCATCGCCAATCAATGTTGCCCCTTTGACCGGCGCGCCGATTTTGCCGTTTTCAACCCGGTATGCCTCGGTGCAGGAAAACACAAACTTGCCATTGGTGATATCCACCTGGCCGCCGCCAAAGCCAACCGCCCAGATGCCATCCTTTATATCGGCTACCAAAGCGGCGGGATCGGCATCGCCACCCAGCATGATTGTATTTGTCATCCGTGGCATTGGTTTATGGGCATAGCTTTGACGCCGCCCATTCCCGGTTGGTGCAACACCCATCAGACGGGCGTTTTGGCGATCCTGCATATATCCGGTCAGGATGCCGTCTTCGATCAGCACAGTGCGCGAACTGGGTGTGCCCTCATCATCGACGCTGATTGACCCGCGCCGGTCTGCGATTGTGCCGTCATCAACGACCGTAACACCTTTGGACGCGATCTGTTGACCCATCAGCCCGGCAAAGGCGGAACTGCCCTTGCGATTGAAATCCCCTTCAAGGCCGTGGCCAATCGCTTCGTGCAGCAAGATGCCGGGCCAGCCAGGGCCCAGTGCGACCTCCATCACGCCCGCAGGGGCGGGAACAGCCTCGAGGTTGACCATGGCGATGCGAAGGGCCTCGCGGGCTTTATCCTGCCAGTCGGTTGGATCGATCAGCCCGTCCAGGCCGATCCGGCCACCTCCACCGGTCGAGCCGCTCTCACGACGGCCGTTCTGTTCTACGATGACCGAGATATTCAACCGGGTCATGGGGCGGACATCGCGGACCAGAATGCCGTCAGGGCGTAGAATCTCAACCTCCTGCACCGCAGCAGCAATAGTGGCGCTGACCTGTACTACACGCGGATCAAGATCACGGGCAAAGGCGTCAATCTCGCGCAATGTTTCGATTTTGACGGGGAAGCTGGCAGATTCGATCGGGTCTTCGTCTGTATAAAGGCGCTTGTTGGTGGCCCGGGGGGCATCAACTAGCGTTCCGCCACCATCACCGACCGCCAGCCGCGCGGTCTCGGCGGCCCGTTTCAGGGCAGGAATCGAGACGTCCGTTGAATGCGCATAGCCTGCCACTTCGCCCTGCACGGCGCGCAGGCCGAAACCTTCGGACGCGTCATAAGAAGCGGTCCGCAAGCGCCCGTCATCAAAGACCAGAGACTCGGATTTCCGGCGTTCAACGTACAGTTCTCCGTCCTCGGCCCCGGCGGTGGCGGATTGCAGTACCGCAAGCGCTTCGTCATGTGGAAGAGCGCTTTCAAACGGGCGAAACGGGTCGTTGGGCATCTCTTGGGACCTTTCGAGTTTGATCCAGATCAAAAATAGCGTCTGTTTGACGCAAGCATTTTGCTTTATCTACCCGCAGGAATATGGTTTTTAACGCGGCCAAAGACAACGGGTGAGGTGTGGCCGATTCACACCTTTTCGCCAGGGACGCAAAGATCAAACGATCAGGACAGAAAATGAAGAACGCTTTAAAGCTTTCGGGGCTTATGACAGCCCTCTCCAGCCTTCCCGCCATGGCTCAGGAGCTTGAGATTATTGGTCAGCCGGTTGACGGCGGCATAGGATTCCAGCCTGCAGCCACAAGCCTTGCCGAGGGGATTCATCGCCTGGATAATATGATTCTGGTGATTATCACCGCGATCTGCATATTCGTTGCGGGCCTGCTGGTTTACTGCATCATGCGTTATAACCAACGCGTCAACCCGACCCCAGCGCGATTCTCGCACTATACTCCGGTCGAGATCGTCTGGACGTTGGGTCCGATTCTGATTCTAGTATTCATCGGTGCTTTCTCTCTGCCGGTTCTGTTCAAGCAGCAGGAAATTCCCGAAGGTGATGTCGTTATCAAGGTTGTCGGCAACCAGTGGTATTGGACATATGAGTATGTCGATCACGATTTTGCATTCGACAGCTATCTGCTTGGCCATCCGGCCACGTTGGACGAAGGTACCCGCCCCGCCGATGCGGACGTGACGGCGTTTGTCCTGGATGACGCGATGCGGGCCAAGCTGGCAGACGCAGGGTATAGCGACGATGAGTGGCTGCTGGCCACCGACACAGCGGTTGTTGTCCCGGTTGGCAAGGTCATCGTGATGCAAGTGACTGCGTCCGACGTGATCCATTCCTGGACCATTCCGTCCTTCGGTGTGAAGCAGGACGGTGTACCCGGACGCCTGGCTGAGCTGTGGTTTGAGGCCGAAAAGGAAGGCATCTATTTCGGCCAGTGTTCGGAACTGTGCGGCAAAGACCATGCCTATATGCCGATCACTGTCAAAGTTGTCAGCCAAGAGGCGTATGACGCGTGGCTGAAAGGTGCGATCGACGAGTATGCGGGCCTGCCGCAGAATTATCAGGTCGCTTCGAACTGATTTCAGTAAGGGCGGGATGCGTCCCGCCTGCTACAAGATGCAGGCTGTGCGAGAGATCGCACAGCCTTCGCCCCAAAAGGACCCGAGATGAGCGACGCAAGCATCAATGCAAGCCAAACGACCGCCCAAGCGTATGCGAATGAGGCCAGCTTTGGCGATTACTTCGCCCTGCTGAAGCCGCGCGTGATGTCGCTGGTTGTATTCACGGCGCTTGTTGGTCTGCTGGCAGCGCCGGTACCGGTACATCCGTTCGTTGGGTTCTGCGCGATATTGTTCATTGCCATCGGAGGTGGCGCATCCGGCGCGCTGAACATGTGGTGGGATGCAGATATCGACCGCGTTATGAATCGCACCAAAGGTCGCCCAATACCGTCGGGCAAGGTACAAGAGGGCGAAGCGATGGCCTTGGGCCTGGCACTGTCCGGCCTGTCGGTGATCATGTTGGGTCTTGCAACCAACTGGTTCGCAGGAGCCTTTCTGGGCTTCACCATCTTCTTCTATGTCGTTGTCTACACGATGTGGCTCAAGCGCTCGACGCCACAGAACATCGTGATTGGCGGCGCAGCTGGGGCTTTCCCGCCGGTCATCGGCTGGGTCGCTGCAACCGGATCCATGTCCGTCGAACCTTGGCTGATGTTTGCCCTCACCTTCATGTGGACGCCGCCGCATTTCTGGGCGCTGGCCCTGTTTATGCGGTCGGATTACGACGATGCGGGTGTGCCGATGTTGACGGTAACCCATGGTCGGCGGGCGACGCGCTGGCATATTCTGGTCTACACCGTTCTGCTGGCAGTGCTTGCGATTGGAACCGGCTTTTCGGCAATCGGCGGCCCGATCTATCTGACCGTCGCTATTGTACTGAACGCGTTGTTCCTGCGCGGAGCATGGGCAATCTCGCGTCGGACCGAAGATGATTCCGAGGCTGACAACTTCAAAGTTGAGCGTGGCTTTTTCAAGCTCTCGCTGCTGTATCTTTTCCTGCATTTCGGCGCGATCCTTGCCGAAGCACTGCTGAAGCCTTACGGGCTGGGAGGCTGGGCATGAGCCTGCGCAAAAGCCATGAGTTGCATCAACGTCGGTTCAGCCGAAATCTGGGCGTTGGCCTGACGCTTGCTGCATTCATCGTGCTGATCTTTGGGCTGACGATCGTCAAAGTCTCAGGGACCGATTTTAACAGGGCCATGCAAGAGGTGCAGAACTGATGGCGCTCACGGGGCCGCAAAAAACCGTCGTGCAAACTGTCGGCGTTGTTGTTCTGATGGGCAGTCTCGCCTGGGCTTCGGTACCGTTTTACGACTGGTTTTGCCGGGTCACCGGGTATGGCGGCACAACCGGAGTGGCTGAAGCCGCGCCAGAGGACATCCTTGAGCGCACTGTTACCGTTCGCTTTGACGCCTCAAAGGCGAAAGACATGGCCTGGGAATTTAAGCCGGTCGAGCGCCAGATGGAAATCCGCATCGGTGAAACGGGCCTGGCCTTCTATGAGGCATATAACCCTACGGACCGCCCGATTGCCGGTCAGGCGTCTTACAACGTTGCGCCTTATTCGGCCGGTGGGTATTTCCAGAAGATCGCCTGTTTCTGTTTTGAAGAACAGGTGTTGCAACCCGGAGAACGGGTTCAGATGCCGGTGAGCTTTTTCGTCGATCCCGAAATGGTCGAGGATCTGGAAGCCAAATATGTGCATACGATCACTCTGTCGTATACATTCTACGAAATTGACCTGCCCGAGGGCTATGCCGCCCTTGATGTTCAGGCTGATACAAACAAGAACTAACGCCTGTAGGTGAGGGACGCTGATGGCACACGCAAAAAATCATGATTACCACATTCTGACCCCTTCGATCTGGCCACTGATCGGCGCCGCGGGCGGCTTTGTAATGTTGTTCGGGGCCGTCCTCTGGATGCACGGCGTCACCTCCTACATGTTCTGGGCCGGTCTTGTTGCGGTTCTTTACACCATGTTCGCCTGGTGGTCCGAAGTGGTGGCCGAAAGCCGTGTAGGCGATCACACGCCGGTCGTGCGCATTGGCTTGCGCTATGGGTTCATCCTGTTCGTTATGTCCGAGGTGATGTTCTTCTTCGCCTGGTTCTGGTCGTTCTTCAAACACCGCATGTACCCGATGTACGACTATGCGGGCACCGAGTACATCCAGCCGGATATCCACGCGGTTGACCCGTTCCACTTGCCGCTGATCAACACGCTGGTCTTGCTGCTTTCGGGCTGTGCCATCACCTGGGCACACCACGCGCTGGTGCATGACAATGACCGCAAGGCGCTGATCAACGGCCTCGCTATTGGTATCGTTTTGGGCATCGCCTTTACCGCTCTGCAGGGCTTTGAGTACTACGAATTGCTGGCCCATGAGGGCTGGAAATTCGGTGGTGATCAGTTCTATTCGAACTTCTTCATGGCAACCGGCTTTCACGGCTTCCACGTGATTATCGGCACCATCTTCTTGTCGGTCTGTTTGATCCGGGCGCTGAAGGGTGATTTCACGCCGGAAAAGCACGTCGGTTTCGAGGCCGCGGCCTGGTACTGGCACTTTGTTGACGTTGTCTGGCTGTTCCTGTTCTTCGCAGTCTATATCTGGGGACAAGCCCCTTTGATCTGACGCCGGACCGGTAACAAAATTGCAAAAGCCGCCCCCACGGGCGGCTTTTTCTCTATCAGGGTGCAAGATTGCACCCGATACAAATGGGTGGTTGCAATTCAGTTCACACCGCCCTTAACAAGACGCCGGTTTCTGCAACAAGGTTTGACCCCGCCATGCGCCGCATAACTTTCCTGCTGATCTTCGGGCTCGCCGGTCTGGGCGTACTTGTGTCGCTGGGCGTCTGGCAGGTACAGCGGCTTGGGTGGAAACAAGACGTGTTGGCCGAGATTAACGACCGGATCTCCGCCGAACCTGTTTCCCTGCCGCAGCAGCCTTCCGAGACACGGGACAAGTACTTACCGGTTTTCGTCCAGGGTGAGATGCAGCCGGGTGAAATCCATGTTCTGGTTTCGGTGAAACAAGTAGGCGCTGGCTATCGAGTTATCCAAGCTTTCGATACTGGCGACCGGACTATTCTGGTCGATCGCGGTTTTATCCCAACCACTGCCAAACAGGTTGAAAGACATACCGGGCAGATCGAACTGACGGGCAATCTGCACTGGCCGGATGAGATCGACGGCTATACGCCCGAACCCGATTTGTCTGCTAATATCTGGTTTGCCCGCGATGTTCCCGCTCTTGCCGCAGCTCTGGGAACCGACCCGGTTCTGCTGATCGCACGGTCCCAAACCGATCCGAATGTGACCCCTCTGCCAGTGGACACTGCGGGCATCCCGAATGATCATCTGGGATACGCGATCACATGGTTTGGCCTGGCTTTGGTCTGGGCTGCGATGACTGGTTATTTCCTGTGGCGCGGTCGCGCCCCATCAGAAAGTGAAGCGCAATGAAATATGTCTCAACCCGCGGGCAGGCGCCCGAACTGAGTTTTGAAGAGGCGATGCTGACCGGGCTGGCCCGCGACGGCGGCCTGTATCTGCCCGCCGAGATCCCGGTGATGAGCCAGGATGACATCGCTGCTTTGGCCGGCCTGTCCTATGAGGAGATCGCCTTTCGTGTGATGTGGCCCTATGTCAGCGGATCATTTGGGGAAGATGAGTTCAAACAGATCATTGCCCGCGCCTATAAAGGGTTCGGCCATGACGCCCGCGCACCGTTGAAGCAGTTGAACGAGAACCACTTCCTGCTGGAGTTGTTTCACGGCCCGACACTGGCCTTCAAAGACTTCGCCATGCAGCTAATCGGTCAGTTGTTCCAGGTAGCGCTAAAGCGTCGCGGGGATCGGGTGACTATCGTGGGCGCGACCAGCGGTGATACCGGTTCTGCCGCGATTGAGGCGTTCCGGGGGCTGGATGCGGTAGACGTGTTTATCCTGTATCCGCATGGCCGCGTTTCCGAGGTGCAGCGTCGTCAGATGACCACACCTTCGGACAGCAATGTGCATGCTCTGGCCGTCGACGGGGACTTTGACGACTGTCAGGCCGCGCTGAAAGATATGTTCAATGATTTCGACTTCCGTGACGGTGTGAAACTGGCGGGGGTGAACTCGATCAACTTTGCCCGCGTGCTGGCACAGATCGTCTATTACTTCTCAGCCGCGGTCAGCCTTGGCGCGCCACATCGCAAGGTCAGCTTTACCGTGCCTACGGGTAATTTCGGGGACATCTTTGCGGGCTATCTGGCCAAACGCATGGGCTTGCCGATTGACCGGTTGGTAGTGGCGACCAACCAGAATGACATTCTGCATCGGTGTCTGGCAGGCGAAGGGTATTTCAAGGGAGACACGATCCCTTCGATCAGCCCTTCGATGGATATTCAGGTCAGCTCGAACTTTGAACGGGCGCTGTATTATGCCTATGACGAGGATGGCAATTCTGTGGCTCAGCTGATGGACGAGCTGATGACGGGCGGCTTCAATGTCAGCCAAGGCGCGATGGAAGCGTTGCGCGAAAGCTTCGACTCGGGCCGCGTGTCCGAAGAGGAAACACTGGCGACGATCACAGCCACGCTGGCCCACAGCACCGAACTGGTCTGCCCCCATACTGCCGTGGGTATCAAAGTTGCCGAGGAGCACCGCGACGCGAACGTCCCGATGATCACTTTGGCGACCGCACACCCGGCCAAGTTCCCGGCTGCGGTCGAGAAGGCGAGTGGCGTACATCCGCCTCTTCCCTCTCGCATGTCTGATCTGTATGAACGTCCAGAACGGGTGACCCGCATCGCCAATGATCTGGGCGCCCTTGAGGATCATATCAAAGGGCATATCGCCGAGTGACTGTCAGACAAGACCAACTGAAGAACGGCTTCCGTATCGTCAGTGAACATATGCCGGGGCTGCAATCTGCGGCCATAGGCATCTGGGTAACCGCCGGTGCGCGCAATGAGCGGATCGAACAGAATGGCATAGCCCATTTCCTTGAGCATATGGCGTTCAAGGGAACCAAACGGCGATCCGCGCTGCAAATTGCAGAAGCGATCGAGGATGTGGGCGGGTATATCAACGCCTATACTTCGCGCGAGGTGACGGCCTATTACGCGCGCGTTCTAAAAGACGATGTGGCGCTGGCGATGGATGTCATCGGTGACATCGTCCTGAACCCGATCTTCGATCCGCGCGAGATTGAGGTCGAACGCGGTGTGATCCTACAGGAAATCGGTCAGGCCTATGACACGCCCGACGATGTAATCTTTGACTGGCTGCAAGAGCAAAGCTATCACGATCAGCCCTTGGGCCGGACCATACTTGGCCCCACTGAACGCGTCAGCGCATTCTCGCGCGAGGATCTGTCGGGTTTCGTGGCCGAGCATTATGGCCCTGAACAGATGATCCTATCCGCTGCTGGTGCGGTGGATCACGATGCACTGATGAAAACGGCCGAAGAGATGTTTGGTCACCTGCAACCACGAAAGGGTTTGATCCCTGAAGTGGCCCGATTTACCGGTGGTGAGGCGCGGCAGGAGAAAGAACTGGAGCAAGCTCATTTCGCTTTGGCGCTGGAAAGCCCCGGCTATCGCGACGACGCGATCTATACCGCGCAGATTTATTCGACCGCGCTGGGCGGGGGTATGTCTTCGCGCTTGTTTCAGGAAGTTCGGGAAACACGCGGGCTTTGCTATACGATCTTTGCCCAGGCCGGCGCCTATGCCGACACGGGCACTACCACGATCTACGCGGGCACATCTGCGGATCAGATCGGTGAGTTGGCGACGATCACCATTGACGAAATGAAGCGTGCCGCCGAGGATATGAGCCCCGAAGAGGTCGCCCGTGCTCGTGCGCAAATGAAGGCCGGAATGCTGATGGGGCTGGAAAGCCCCTCGAACCGGGCCGAGCGTCTGGCGCGTCTGGTGCAGATCTGGGGACGGGTGCCGTCGCTTGAGGATACAGTCGCCAAGATTGACGCGGTCAGCACCGAAGATGTCCGCAGCTTTGCCGAACAGATAGCAGCACAAGCGCCAGCGGCGCTGGCGCTGTATGGTCCGGTATCAGGTGCACCCACACTCGCGGACTTG
This sequence comes from Ruegeria sp. CDSC042, assembly GCF_059610745.1. NCBI lineage: Bacteria > Pseudomonadati > Pseudomonadota > Alphaproteobacteria > Rhodobacterales > Roseobacteraceae > Ruegeria > Ruegeria sp. CDSC042. Next base: position 87,124 of record NZ_JBXWOF010000012.1, on the reverse strand, counting down.
CAGGAGAGGCGCGCGGCGTGATGCTTCTGGGCAGACGCAAGCTGAAACTTGAAACCGAGCGGCTCAGCTTGCGCCCGCCCGTGCACTCCGACTTTAATGACTGGGCAGCGCTGCGGCGCTCGTCCAGAGATTTTCTGACCCAGTGGGAGCCGATCTGGGCTTCGGATCATCTGAGCCGGAAGTCCTTTACCAACCGGGTCTACTGGGCGCAGCGATCTGTTGCGAGCGGGACGGCGATTCCGTTGTTCCTGTTCCGGCGCTCTGATGATCTGCTGGTTGGTGCGATCACGCTGGACAATGTGCGCCGTGGCCCGGCACAGGCTGGGACCCTGGGCTATTGGACCGGTCAGGCTTTTGCCCGCAACGGCTATATGCGCGAAGCTATTGGCGCGGTGGTCCATCATGCCTTCACGCGGTTGGACCTGAGTCGGATCGAGGCGGCGTGTTTGCCCGAAAACAAACCTTCGCGTAGGTTGCTGGAAAGCTCGGGCTTTAAATACGAAGGCGTGGCGCAGTCCTATCTGCAGATCGACGGGCGCTGGCGAACGCATGTGTTATATGCCTGCCTGCGCTCAGACCGGCGCGGGAAGACCGAAGCCGGGTAGGACCATGGCGCGGGCGAAACAGCCAATGATTTGGATCAGCCGTGCGATGGTAAGCACCTCTAGTATCAAAGGGTTTGATCAAGATAACTATCTCAAAGACAACGAACTTGCTGTCGATTCTATGAAGCGGAACAACATTGGTGAGCCCTTGCCGGAAAATCGCTTTCCCAAGGAAATGTACGCGGAATACAAGGACAAAAAGGAAAAGAAACAGCCCGACCTATTTAATGCTGGAGGGACTTGGACCGTGTCTTCCGCTTGTGCGTCTGTTCTGCGTCAATTCGACCTTGGTGACGGAAATCTCTATCCAGTCAAACTGTTTCAACACGATCGCACCACACCGGTTGAGGGCGAGTATTTCTGCTTGAACTTTGGGGCGCAAAAAACAGCAGTGCTGACTGATCAATCACCGCGCATCACAAAGCCTTACCCAAATTATGATATCTGGCAGCCGCCCGGCGCAATGCAAGACAAGGACATCGCCGTGAGCGTGTCTGCGTTGGATGGGCCCGACAACTGGATCGACACACAAATGCGAGACGCGTTTTTTGTGAGCGACGCATTGGCACCGGCCTTGCGTGCGGCGAAGGTCTCACGCCCGTTCAAGCTGCGTAAGTGCATCGTGGTTTAAGGCACTTCAACCCGCGGAAAGTTCAATTTAACTTTGCAGTCGTGACTCAACGTTGCTCTGCGCTACAATCACGTCATGCGCTGGGTGGTTTTGGCATTCTTGGTGATCTCGGGCGGGGCTGTGGCACAGGAGCGGCGGCCAAGCCATTGCATCGCCATTGCGGATGCGGCACCAGGGATCGAATACCTGCATAAAGCGGGGTGGCAAGATCCGGTGCCGGAGTATTCCGTCCGGATCAGCTATGTCGCGCATGCTTCTTTTCTGATCCAGACACCGGGCGGGTTGAACGCCGTGACAGATTTCACCGGCTTCATCGGCGGGGCCAGTTTGATTCCCGATGTGGTGACGATGAACCACGCCCATGGCACGCATTGGACCGCGCATCCCGATCCTGCCATTCCGCATGTGCTGGAAGGGTGGGGCGTGTTCGGGGAGGGGATCGAACATCATCTGGATCTGGAAGAGATGTTGGTGCGCAATGTCTCGACCGATATCCGGTCCGTCTATGGCGGGGTCGAAGAACGTGGCAATTCGATCTTTGTGTTTGAGGTTGCCGGGTTGTGCATTGGGCATCTGGGTCATCTGCACCACATTCCGTCGGACGCGCAATTTGCGGCCCTTGGACGGTTGGATGTTGTTATGGCAGCGGTGGATGGTGGGACGACCATGCCGCTGCCCGAAATGATTACAGTTCTGAAACGGTTGAAGAGTTCGGTCATCATTCCGATGCATTGGTTTTCGGACTATTCGCTGGATCGGTTTCTGGCGGATATCAGGGGGGATTTCCCTGTTGAACGCGATGGCGTGTCGGAAATCACCGTATCCCTGCGCTCACTTCCGGACCGGCCAACGGTGGTTGTGTTAGAGCCGCAATACCTGATCGAGTTGGAATAGGGCTTGTCGGGACCCGTTGCCTTGGGCAAGGAATGGGCATGACCCTGAATCCCGCAGACGATCAATTCGCCCAATCAATTCGCGCCGCCTTGCCGGATGAAGTGCTGCGACCGGTCACCGCGCGATATCTCGAGGAGCCGCGCCGTCGGATTTCCGGGCAGGCGGGGGTGCTTGCGGTGCCCAGAACGGCCGAAGAGGTAGCGGTTCTGATCCGATTGGCTGCCGAGGCATCGGTCCCGGTGGTGCCATATGGGGGCGGCACCGGTGTTGTTGGCGGTCAGGTGACGTCGGACGGGCCTGCGCCTTTGCTGATCTCGCTAGAGCGGATGACAGCGATCCGGGCTGTCTATCCGACAGAGAATGTGATGATTACAGAAGGTGGTGTGATCCTTGCAGATGTACAGGCGGCTGCCGAAGGCGCGAACCGGTTATTTCCACTTTCCCTTGCCTCACAGGGGTCATGTAGGATCGGAGGGAACCTGTCGACAAATGCAGGGGGGGTTAACGTGTTGCGCTATGGAAACGCCCGTGACCTGTGTCTGGGCCTAGAGGCGGTTCTACCAAGCGGCGAAATCTGGCATGGGCTCAGCCGGTTGCGAAAGGACAATACCGGGTATGATCTGCGCAATCTTTTGATCGGAGCCGAAGGGACGCTAGGGATCATCACTGCGGCGGCACTCAAGCTGTTTCCCTGCCCTGAGGCGGTTGGAACGGCCATGGTTCAGGTCACCTCTGCCGAAGCGGCGGTTGATTTGCTGGCGCTGGCGCGGGACCTCATGGGGGACAGCGTCAGCGCATTTGAACTGATTCACCAACAGGGGCTTTTGTTCCTGAGTGAGGTTCTGCCAGACACGCGGCAGGCCTTTGCCGAGCCGCCCGAATGGTCTGTACTGATCGAGATTGGCTTGTCGATGGGCCAATCACCTGAAACCGCGTTTGAGATGCTGTACGAGGCCGCTGACGCACGTGGGCTGGTCACCGATGCGGTGATTGCACAAAGCGAGGCGCAGCGGCAGGACATGTGGGCCGTGCGCGAGCGTATTCCGGATGCAAACCGGCTGATCGGGTCGGTCTCAAGCCACGATATCTCGGTGCCGATCTCGGCCATCCCAGAATTTATCCGGCGTGGTGCAGATGTTGTGGCCGCGCTTGGTCCGTATCGGGTGAACTGCTTCGGGCATCTGGGCGACGGGAACCTACATTACAATGTGTTTCCGCCAAACGGGCATTCCCGGTCAGAGTATGACGCCGAAAGTGCGAAGGTAAAAAGGGCCGTTCATGACCTTGTGCATGAGTTTCAGGGATCCGTCAGCGCAGAGCACGGTATCGGGCGATTGAAGACCGAAGATCTGGAGCGATATGGCGATCCGGTCAAACTGAGCGCGATGCGGGCGATCAAATCGGCGTTGGACCCCAAAGGGATCATGAACCCCGGCGCGGTCCTGCGGCTGTAACTGTGGGATCGATCAGAGTCCTTCGAATTCGCACAGGACATGAACATCCATGCCCATCTCTTCCAGAACCTTGCGCCCGCCCAGTTCAGGCAGATCGATGATGAAGGAACATGACACGATCTCGCCGCCCAGCCGTTCGATCAGTTTGATCCCGGCGGCGGCGGTGCCTCCGGTGGCCAGCAGGTCATCCACGACGAGAATTTTCTCACCCGGTTGGATGGCATCATCGTGAATCTCGACGATAGCCTCGCCGTATTCCAGCGTGTAATCCTGGCTGATTGTTGTGCCGGGCAGCTTGCCCTTTTTGCGGATGGGGACGAAACCGACGCTCAGCTGATGAGCGATGGCGCCGCCCAAAATGAAACCGCGCGCCTCAAGCCCCACGACCTTGTCGATCTGTTCGCCAGCATAGGGGTGCAACATCTGGTCAATCGCCATGCGAAACCCGCGCGGGTCCGCAAACAAGGTGGTGACATCCCGAAACATGATCCCTTCGTGCGGAAAATCGACGATGGTTCGGATGTAATCCTTGACCGACTTGTTTCTTGACATGACCAACCCCTTCTGGCGTCAAAACACGCTGGGTTGTTTGGCCCATCGGGAACGGTCATGCAAGAACAGAATGAATGTGCTGGCTTGTAATCTTCCTAGAACGTGCGATTGCCTATCTCACCGAAAAAACCAGATAGGTTTCCCAAGACGCCGTCTTTTTTAGCCAATGCGTTGGTTCCGAAAAAGAATTACCTGAATTGAACACAGGCTACTTGCAAAGATTCCGCAAGGTTGTTAGCTGCCCATCATATGTTTTCTATATACTTAGTATATACGTTTCATTCCTTCTGAAGTCTTTTGGAGACAAAGTGCATGTCAGGGACAGATCGTAAGGTTTCAGCCAAAAAGGACAGCCAGCTGGTTCTGCGGCTGGATCGTGGCGAGCGCGATGCTTTTGTAGAGCTGTGCAGGGAACTCGACACGTCGGCGGCGCGAGAAATCAGGCGGTTTATTCGCGGATTTATGAATGATCACACTGCAGAATAGGCCCTCAGGCCGGGCGACGCAGAATTGATGTGGCGATCCCCATACCGATCAGGGTCAGTCCCCCGAAACGCGTCAATGCGCGAATGGTGCTTGCGCGGCCGATCATATGGCGCAGTCGATCTGCCAAAAGGGCATAGGCCAATGCGTTCAACCAGGCCAGCCCGACGAAGGTGCCTATCAGGATCGCGAATTGAGGGCCCAAAGGTTCGGTAGGGCGCAGGAATTGCGGCACGAAGGCGATAAAGAACGCAATCGATTTGGGGTTCAGGGCGGTTACAGCGGCCGCGTGACCAAAGACGCCTCGCGCAGTGATATCTGCGCCGGGTTCAACCGCTTGCAGCCCCGCCGAAGGGGCGCTGCGGAGTAACTTGATACCCAGCCACACCAGATAGGCCGCGCCGATCCACTTCAATACGGAAAACAACGTAGCTGAGGCCAGAACCAATGCCCCCAATCCCAGCAATGAGGCCGTCATGGCCACCAAATCGCCAACCGCCACTCCGGTGGCTGAGGCTACGGCAACGCTGCGGCCTTTGGACAGCGCATAGCTGAGCACCAGCAGAACAGTGGGGCCGGGGATCAGTAGCAAAGCGGTGGATGCAGCCATAAAAGCCAGCCAGATGTCAAAGGGCATGTGATCTCCGATTAAGATACGCAGGTATCAAGCTTTGGTGACGGGCAAAGGTCAAGCCCCTGAGGGCCGGGTCACGCGGTGCATCAACGCCTCAAGTGGTCCGCGTCTGAAGCGCAGGAACCATAGCAGCGCAAATCCTGAGGACAGCACGCAGAAACCCAAGGCGTAGCCAACGATCTGTGGCGCGCTGAGCGATCCGTCCAGCAGGCCGGCCTCTTCCAGAATGCCCATCCCGATTACGATATGCGCCAGATACAGCGTCAAGGCCTGCCGCCCCGGAGCAGTCAGCGCCGGTGCGACGCCCAACTCCTGAATCCGCGGCCAGAGCTTTAGCAACAGGCCGATCACCACGCAGGCGGTTCCAGCCCCGGCCAAAATGTAAAACGGCCCCGGAGGGATGGATTGAGTGCCCAGATAGGCGGCCAAGTCAGGATCGGTTGTCAGCTTTTGCGGAAACAGGGCCAGAACCGCTGCGCTAAATCCCCACATGATCAACCGGTGCTGAACACAGACCGTCTGTAGTTGCGATCGCCCAATCGCCATACCGATCAGCAAGAACGCTGCCCAAGGTAGAACGGGGTGCCAACCATTGAACAGCAAGTTTCGTACAAAGCCCGGTATCGTCCACAGGTCGGTATGGGTCAGTGAAAGCCAGTCCCATCCCTGATCATAGTCAAAGATAAGATTGGCGAGAACGGCCAGGACAACGACACTGCACGCGCCAAGCCACAAACCAAAGATGGACGAGGACAGAAATGCCGCGCCGACAACAAAATACAATGCATAGAAATGCAGGATATCGGCCTCAAACATGGTCATGTTGATCAGGCCAAGTACGAACAGAAATGCAGCCCGTCGTAACAGAATTCCAGCAGAAGGGCTGGACAGGCCAATACCGATCCCGGCCAGAATGACAAACAATGCAGCAGCACGACCTTCCAGTGCATCGACAAGCGCCGATGCCCAGTCATCTGTCGGTTTGACCTGCGCCGCGATGCGAAAGTTCACCAGCACCATGCCGCAAAATGCCAGAAAGCGTGCGGCGTCCAGGGCCTCGAGCCGTTTCATTCCTATCCTCTTCGTTCCCTGCCGCCCGTACCGAACTTAAAAGGCTGCCTTTCGGTTAAGTACTGATGCGGCCGACCGGAATAGGGTTGATACCAATCGCTAGAGCACCCGCCCCGCGACTGCGTCCAGTTTCGCCAGCAGCGCCGGATCACGTTTTTCTGGCGCGGTCAGGATCGCGTATTCCAGCGCCCGGTCACACCCGTGCGGGCAGGGCAGGCGCTCTGCCCCCAGCAACTCTGGCAAGCCCTTGACCAGCGCCCGGCCTTTTTCGGCGTTCCCGGTCAGGGTGGCGATAATGGCGGTCACGTCGACCTCGCCATGGTCCGGGTGCCAACTGTCATAGTCGGTGACCATCGCGATCGAGGCATAACAAAGCTCGGCCTCTCGGGCGAGTTTCGCTTCGGGCATGTTGGTCATTCCGATCACATCGCAGCCCCAATGCTCGCGGTACATTTTGGATTCCGCCAGTGTCGAGAACTGCGGCCCCTCCATCGCCAGATAAGTGCCGTCGCGATGAACGGTGATGCCGGCGGCCTTGCCAGCAGTCTCACAAGCATCTGACAAACGCGGGCAGGTCGGGTGGGCGACGCTGACATGGGCCACGCAGCCAGAGCCAAAAAAGCTTTTGTCCCGCGCAAAGGTGCGATCGATGAACTGGTCGACGACAACAAAATCTCCGGGTGCCATATGCTCGCGGAATGATCCGCAGGCCGAGATCGAGATCACATCCGTGATCCCCAGACGTTTCAGCGCGTCAATATTGGCGCGATAGGGCACGTCCGTCGGCGAATGAATGTGGCCACGCCCGTGACGAGGCAGGAACGCCATCTCGATCCCGTTCAGCGCGCCGGTCAGTATTTGGTCCGAAGGCTTACCCCAAGGCGTTTCAACCGAGACCCATTGCGCATTCTCCAATCCGTCGATGTCGTAAATGCCTGATCCGCCGATGACGGCAATCTTGGTCTGGGTCACTGGTTTTCTCCGATTTTGGTGCCTGTTCAGCGATTTGTGCGCTGCGCTGCATGGTTTGACAAGGGTGATCGCCCGGTGGTTCTATCACTTTTTTCGCAGGGATTCGGGTCGTTGCTATCCGAGCCAGGCAGAGCGTCAAGCCAAGGTGTGACGGCAACGAACCGACATCAATTCACCTATTCGCGAGATATGTGCTATGCGTGCTGCGCATATCAGCCTCCCGCCTGATGCGGTGGCTCAAAAACCGGTTCACAGATAGAAGTCCCTTTTTCGCGCGAACCCATAAACCAACAGGACGCCCTATGCCCCGAGCTATGCTGGCAAGCTTTGCCAATCGTATCGCCAAACCTGATCTTCGTTGGGTTCCGGATGAGGGCCTGACCGTCTCGCGCCTTCGGATCGAGCTGCTGTCCGGCCTGACGGTTGCACTTGCTTTGGTCCCTGAGGCGGTGGCCTTTGCGTTTGTCGCGGGCGTGCATCCTCTGGTTGGTTTGTATGCTGCGTTCATGGTGGGGCTGATCACTGCACTGATTGGTGGCCGTCCGGGTATGATTTCGGGCGCAACCGGGGCCCTGGCCGTGGTGATGGTTGCCTTGGTGGCAGAACATGGGGTCGAATACCTCTTCGCTACAGTGGTTTTGATGGGAATACTGCAGCTGATCGCAGGGGCGATGCACTGGGGGCGTTTTATCAGGCTGGTACCACATCCAGTGATGCTGGGGTTTGTGAACGGATTGGCCATCGTGATTTTTCTGGCCCAGATGGGCCAGTTCAAAGTTCCCGGCAGCATGGAAAACACGGGCCATGGCATGAGCGGTGGCGAATGGCTTTCCGGTATTCAGCTTTTTACCATGTTGGGTCTGGTCGGCCTGACTATGGCGGTGATCCTTATCGTGCCGCGCATTACACGCATTGTCCCGGCGCCTTTGGCAGGGATCATGGTCGTCGCAGCATTGGTGATTGGTTTCGGACTGGACGTCCCACGGGTGGGCGATCTTGCCTCGATCGAAGGTGGCTTGCCGCCGTTCCACATCCCGATGGTGCCGCTGAACTGGGAGACGTTTGAGATCATCCTGCCATACGCCGTCATATTGGCAGCGATCGGCCTGATCGAGTCGCTTCTGACGCTGAACCTTGTTGGCGAAATCACCGGCAAACGTGGTGGTGCCTCGCAAGAATGTATCGCCCAAGGGTTTGCCAATGTGGCCACTGGCTTTTTCGGAGGCATGGGCGGCTGTGCCATGATAGGTCAGTCCATGATCAACGTGAAATCAGGTGGGCGCACGCGCATTGCCGGTATCGCAGCGGCGCTGTTCCTGTTGGTATTCATCCTGTTCGCCTCCCCGCTGATTGAGCAGATTCCATTGGCCGCTCTGGTCGGGGTGATGTTCATGGTGGTGATCGGGACCTTCGCCTGGAACTCGTTCAAGATCATGCGCAAAGTGCCTTTGATGGACGCGTTTGTCATCGTGCTGGTGACTGTCGTGACCGTGATGGAGGACCTGGCGGTAGCGGTTGTTGTTGGTGTGATCGTCTCGGCTCTGGCTTATGCTTGGAATAACGCCAAGCGTATCCATGCAATCACCCGCGATTCACTGACGGAAAAAGGCGCAAAGGTCTACGAGATTCAAGGGCCACTGTTCTTTGGTTCGTCCGAGGGATTTGTTGAGATATTCGACGTTTCAAACGACCCGGAAACCGTGATTGTCGATTTTGCCGAAAGCCGTGTGGTGGATCAGTCGGCATTGCAGGCCATCGAGAACATCGCTTCGAAATATGAAGCCGCAGGAAAGCGCGTCATGCTCCGCCACCTCAGTCGTGACTGTCACAAACTGCTGAACAAGGCAGGCCATTTGATGGTCGACAGCGATGATGACCCCGATTACGCGCTGGCGGTCGATTATTCTGTTCGCACCGGCATTCTGGGTGGGCACTGATTGTGAAAGGCGGCCAAATGGGCCGCCTTTTTTAGGGGGCTAAACGCTCCAGCATATCGACGTTTCCGGACAGCAGAGCACTTTCGGCTTCGGTAATCAGATCAGTTGGCCAATCCCACCACTTCAAAGCAAGCAGCCGGTCGATTGTACCGGCCTCAAACCGATACCGTCGTACCTCTGCAGGATTGCCTGTCACGATTGCATAAGGCGGTACTGTTCCGCGCACGACGGATCCTGCACCGATAATGGCGCCATCTCCGATTTTAGCGCCAGGCATGATCAAGGCACCGTATGCGATCCAAACGTCATTTCCGATCACGGTATCGCGCCTGTCAGGTTGATATTCCAACAGCTTTTCGGGATCGAAAACGGGAAAAGGATAGCATGTCGCCCCGCTCATGGCGTGATTGGCCGATGAAGTGATGAACCGGACGCCGTGGGCGATTTGACAGAATCTACCCAAGACAAGTTTTTCGCGGGAAAACGGGAATAGATAAGGGGCAAGGCGTTGCGCCCAATCCTCTGGTGCGTCGAAATCCGACGCATAGCTATATTCACCGGCTTCTATTCTGGGGTGGTCGATAGCCTGAGACAGGAAGACCGTACCCGGGTGGTCCGAGCCGTCAGGCAATGTGATTGGGTATCGGCGCGATGCGTCAGGTAAAGGCATTAGTCATCCGGTCTTGAAAGGCTGAACAGCTCGGACGCGACCGAATAATCCCGGTAGCCAAGCCGTGCCAGTGGTTTGAAAGACGTCACATCGAATTTGCCATCCCGCATATGGTCGTCGTGCAGATGCACTCCTGTCACTTCGCCGAACACAACCCGGTTCGCCTTTCCGGGCAGGGTCACGATCTGCGTGAGCTTGCATTCCAATGCGGCTGGGGCACCTTCGACACGGGCGCAGGGGATGGTCTCGCATTCGATTGCGGTAAGGCCGGCGTGTTTGAACTCGTCGACATGTTTGGGCAGCGCGGCTGAACTGGCGTTCATTGCGTCGCGGTGGGCGTGGGCGACAACGTTCACGCAGAATACGCCTGTTGCCTCGATATTGGCGATGCTGTCCTTTCCACCGTCCTGATCGGCCTTGGTTCCGGTCGAGGCAAACATGACCTGCGGGGGTGTGTAGGCCACACCATTAAAGAACGAATAGGGCGCGAGGTTGTTGGTCCCATCCGCGCCACGGGTTGATATCCAGCCGATCGGGCGCGGGGTGATAATGGCGTTGAACGGATTGTGTGGCAGGCCGTGGCCGTCTTCTGGGCGATAGAACATAAGGTCTCCAAGCGTTTGCCCAAGGCGTAACGAAGTGCTAGGGCGAATTCCAGCTAGGAAAAGAGGGCAGGGTGCAGCAATTTGTGATCAGGCCGGAGGAGCCGGACGATTGGTGGGAAGTCGAGGCTTTGTACGATTTGTGCTTCGCGCCCGGGCGCGAAGCGCTGTCTTCGTATCGCCTGCGCGATGATGTTCCGCCAATGTCAGGCTTGTCACAAGTGGTGCGGGACGGGCAGGATATCCTGGCCGGTGCAATAAGATTCTGGCCCGTGCATGTTGGCGATCAGGACGCGCTACTTTTGGGCCCTGTGGCCGTCCACCCGACCCATCAAGGTGAAGGACTGGGTGGATTTTTGATCCACGAAGGATTGCGGGCCGGGCGAACCAAGGGTTGGGACAGGGTCATGTTGGTCGGGGATGCACCCTATTATGCTCGGTTTGGATTCACCCGTCTGACCGGGGTCGAGATGCCCCCGCCAACCAACCCGGATCGGGTTCTGGGCGTAGACCTGATACCCGGCGGATGGGACGGAATAACTGGTCTGGTAACTCGCTGGAGCCGCTGAGCTATTGAAACCGCTGCGGTAAGTGCCGATGTTCTAGGGGCAGGAGGGTACTTATGCAGGACTTGGTTCTTGTCGGAAAACTCAATGCCGAAGCGGAACTGGACCGTTTGGCCGGATATTACCAATCCGCCGGAGGGCCGGGCGTCAAGTTGTTGAACAGTGTCGGTGGCTCGGCAGAGTCATTGCTTGAACAGCTGCCGCCATCTGTGCGCGAAGCCCTAACCGGGGCGACAGAAAAGGCGCTTTGGATTGCGATGAACGCGGCTGAAGGGTCGCGTAGGGCGGTGCCCGATCAGTTGCCATGGGTCAATACGGCCCTGACGACAGCCATGGGAGCTGCAGGCGGTATCGGTGGCGTTCCGACCGCATTGATGGAGTTACCGGCAACCACGACCATGCTGCTGCGTTCAATTCAGGGCGCTGCGGCGCGCGAAGGGTTTGACCCTTCAGAGGTTGGTGTCAAATTCGACTGTGTCCGGGTATTGTCAGCCGCTGGTCCGATGTCTTTCGATGACGGCGCGGATCTGGGTTTCTTTTCGGCGCGTCTGACCCTGACAGGCCCAGCTTTGCAAAAGCTGATATCTGCCGTTGCCCCGAAACTGGCGGTGGTTTTGGGGCAAAAACTGGCTGCGCAATCCGTGCCTGTGTTGGGCGCCATTGCCGGTGGCGGGACGAATTACGTCTATACCCGCTATTACCAACAGATTGCCCGCGTCCACTTTGGCCTCAGGCGGCTGTCGGTAGATGCCGATATCCCGCATGAGGTTCTGGTCCGCAAACTTGAGGCGCGGATGCAAGGGATTGAAAAATAACACTTCATATGGCATTCTTCAGATGCGGGCCCGCTAAATAAGCGCAAAAGCGCATCGGGCGGGCATATACAACGTTCCCTGAAGAGGCAGCAGGACGTGATCGAGCAAAGGCAACTCAACCTGCATCAAGCGGGCACTGTACGAGTCGTACGGCAATCGGCGGCACTGTGCTATCGTGTCCAAAGCGGCACGCCAGAGGTGTTGCTTATTACGACGCGTGGTTCCGGTCGCTGGATCATACCCAAGGGGAATTTGATTGATGGCCTTTCGCCCTCCGGTGCGGCCAGTCAAGAGGCCTGGGAAGAGGCTGGTGTGACCGGTACATGTACCCCAAATGCCTTTGGGCAGTTCCTGCACTACAAGCGGCGGCACAAGAAAGGATCAGCGGTTTATCTGGTCGATGTCTATCCGCTGGTGGTCAAATCCCTGGCCGCGCGATACCCTGAATGGCAAGAGCGCAAGCGCAGGTGGTTTTCGCTGGGACATGCCGCCTCTCGGGTTAATTCGCCCGATCTTGCATCATTGTTACGCAATGTAGAGCATTTGTATCACTGATGTCCCCCTCAGGGGCTTGCCATTGCAATAGTGGTTGGTATCTATTTGGCATCCGACATTTGGACAGAACATGATTCAATATGCGTTGAAATGTAATAGCGGTCACAGCTTTGACAGTTGGTTTCAATCAGCCGCCGCTTACGACAAACTTGCCGCCGCGGGCATGGTGACATGCGCTGTGTGCGGTGATCCGCAAGTTGAAAAAGCAATCATGACCCCGCGTGTCCGCCCCGGACGTACGGTCGAATCTCGTACCACGGTCCCGGCATCTCGGGATGAGGTCGTCAACATGGCAACGCCAAGCGTTGATGTCGAGAAAGCCCTTTCCGAGCTGCGGCGCAAAGTCGAGGACAACTCGGATTACGTTGGCAAGGATTTTGCCAAAGAGGCCCGTAAGATTCATTTGGGCGACGCGCCGGAACGTGCGATCTATGGCGAGGCCAAGCCAGAAGAAGCCAGGGCATTGATCGATGACGGCGTACCTGTTGCGCCGCTGCCTTTCGTACCTTCGCGCAAGACGAACTAGCCGATGCATGTTGTTATCACCGGTGCTGGGCGGGGGATCGGAAAGGTTCTGGCGGACAGGTATCGTGCGCAAGGATGCGACGTAACGGGCACGGCTCGGGATGGCAGCGCGGAGGTGGCGCTGGATGTAACAGACCCGAAACAACATCAAGCGATGGCGGAAAAGCTGGCAATGCGCCCTGTTGATCTGCTGGTCTGCAATGCCGGTGTATATCTGGATAAATCCCAAACCATCGATGGCTACCCCGCCGAAATGTGGGCGCAGAGTTTCGCTGCCAATGTGACCGGGGTCTTTCTGACAGTTCAGGCCTTGTTGCCCAATCTGCGCGCGGCACAGGGCAAGATTGCGATTTTATCCTCGCAGATGGCCTCGCACACGCGGGCGCCTGGTGGCAGCTATATCTACCGCTCGTCCAAGGCTGCTGTTCTGAATCTGGGGCGCAATCTGGCTGTGGGCCTGCGCGGCGACGGCATTTCAGTAGGCATTTACCATCCCGGCTGGGTTCAGACGGATATGGGTGGGACCGGGGCTGATATCACGGTTGATAAGGCTGTTCAGGGCCTGATCAACCGTTTCGATACTCTGTCACTTGAAAGTACTGGGTGCTTTGAAACCTATGAAGGCCAGTCGCACCCTTACTGACGGGCAAGAGCGACTTTAGGGATCTCATATACCTCACCGGGATCAACGAAAATCACCATAACATCGCCTCGGTTTTCATAGGTGATCTTAGCTGCCGAATTTGTTGAATCCGGGATGCCATCGGTGAAATAGATGTTGCGGACTTCGCCATTTCCCATCGCAACCGCAAGCGTAGAGCTGCCGTCGTCACGGCGCCGCATTTCGGCGTTGCAAGTGCGCATCGCCTCGCCTGGGCTGGTCGCACAGGGCACCTTCCCCAAGGCGTTTTGACCGTCGGTGCCGGTCAGCGAGGCGACTTGCGCCGCCGCAGGTGTGGAAAATAGGGCAAGGACAAGGGCAAGACGGTGCATTGAATACCTCGTAGTGAATTTGATGCGTCAGGCTTACACCGTCATACGCGGTTGTAAAGCGATGCTAGGCCCCGACTGATGCGGTATTGCACTCTTGCTCTTGCGGCCCCCCTCGCATAAGACGCACGGGATCTGAATTCCAAGGCGCGGAGACATCAGCCCCCATGCCCGTACTCGTGATGAAATTCGGCGGCACATCCGTCGCAAATCTGGACCGTATCCGCCGTGCTGCAAAGCGCATCGGCGTTGAGGTGGCCAAGGGTTATGACGTGATCGTCATCGTCTCGGCCATGTCGGGCAAGACCAACGAGCTGGTGGGCTGGGTCAACGAAACCTCGCCACTGTTTGATGCGCGCGAATATGACGCCGTGGTGTCTTCGGGGGAAAACGTCACCGCCGGCCTTATGGCGCTGACATTGCAAGAGATGGACATACCAGCCCGCAGTTGGCAGGGCTGGCAGGTGCCGTTGCTGACCACCAGCGCCCACAGCCAGGCCCGGATCGAGGATATCCCGACCGACAACCTGAACCAGAAATTCGGCGAGGGTATGAAAGTGGCCGTTGTCGCGGGTTTCCAGGGTCTCAGCCCCGAAGGCCGTATCACGACACTGGGCCGTGGCGGGTCGGATACCACTGCCGTGGCCTTTGCTGCTGCATTCGGGGCCGAGCGCTGCGACATCTATACCGATGTAGACGGCGTTTACACGACCGACCCGCGCATCTGCCAAAAAGCGCGTAAGCTGGATCGGATCTCATTCGAAGAAATGCTGGAACTGGCCTCGCTTGGGGCTAAGGTGCTGCAAACCCGCTCGGTTGAGCTGGCGATGCGATATAAAGTGAAATTGCGCGTTCTCTCAAGTTTTGAAGAACAATCCGACGAGGCCGGTACGCTGGTCTGCGACGAGGAGGATATCATGGAATCCAATGTTGTGGCCGGTGTGGCCTATTCTCGTGACGAGGCCAAGATGACCGTCGTTTCCGTGGCGGACCGCCCCGGTATCGCCTCGATCATCTTCACGGCGCTTAGCGACGCGGGCGTGAATGTGGATATGATCGTTCAGAACATCTCGGACGAAGGGCGCACGGATATGACCTTTTCTTGCCCCACGGATCAGGTGACGCGCGCCGAAAAGGCGCTGTTGGCTGTGAAAGACCGAGGAGAGCTGAACTATGCCGACCTGGTCGCAGATAATGATGTCTGCAAGGTTTCTGTGGTCGGGATTGGAATGCGTTCGCAATCGGGTGTTGCGGCCAAAATGTTCAAGATACTCTCGGATGAGGGTATCAACATCAAGGTCATTACAACCTCTGAGATAAAAATTTCCGTCTTGGTGGACAGGAAATACATGGAACTTGCGGTTCAGGCACTGCATGATGCCTTTGAATTGGACAAGGCGGCCTGAGCAATTCAGCCAAGGGTCACGCCTGAAACCTTAGACTGGTTGGGCTATGGCAGACGGCACTGAAACAGAATCCCGTAAGCTGCTGGTGCGGCTGCGTGAAGAGATGGCGAGCGAAGCTGCCGGTCAGGAACGTCTTGACCGGATCACTCACCTGATCGCAGACAGTATCCGGGCCGAGGTCTGCTCGATCTATCTGTTCCGCGACGAAGAAACCCTGGAACTTTGTGCGACCGAAGGCCTGTCGCCCGAGGCCGTTCATAAGACCCGTATGCGCATGGGCGAAGGACTGGTGGGGCGCGTCGCGAAATCCGGCAAAATCGTGAATACGCCCGATGCGCCGTCAGCCAAGGGCTTTCGCTATATGCCGGAAACGGGCGAGGAGCGTTTCTCGTCTTTTCTGGGTGTGCCGATTCAGCGGCTGGGTGAAAAGCTTGGCGTTCTGGTTGTTCAGTCCCGCAACGCGCGCGAATATTCTGCGGATGAAGTTTATGCGCTGGAAGTGGTTGCAATGGTTCTGGCCGAAATGGCTGAACTGGGAGCATTCGTTGGCGAGGGCGCGGCCCTGTCGCCACGCCACCAGCAACCGGTTCAGTTTACAGGCGGCCCTGCACAAGAGGGCTCGGCCGAAGGCCATGTCTGGCTGCACGAACCGCGCGTTGTTGTTACCAACCCGATTGCCGATGACCCGCACCGCGAACAGGAGCGTCTGACCGAGGCGGTCGAAGAATTGCGCGTCGGTGTCGACAAGATGCTCGAGATATCCAAGAACGGCGACAAGGAACAGCTACAGGTTCTGGAAGCCTATCGCATGTTCGCCAACTCCAAAGGTTGGATGCGCCGGATGGAAGAGGACATTGCACTTGGGCTTAGCGCCGAAGCTGCGGTGGAAAAGGAACAATCCCAGGCGCGCGCGCGCATGAGCCAAGTCTCCGACCCCTATCTGCGCGAGCGATTGGCGGATTTGGACGATCTCAGCAACCGTCTGCTGCGCATTTTGACCGGGCAGGGGCAGACAAACAGTGCCGACCTGCCACCGGACCCAATCCTGGTTGCCCGGAATATCGGTCCAGGTGACCTGCTGGAATATGGCCGGTCCTTGAAAGGCATCGTGCTCGAAGAGGGCTCGGTCGGAAGCCATGCCACCATTGTTGCCCGTGCTTTGGCCATACCACTGGTGGTCCATGTTGGGCGCATTACGACCGAGGCCCTGAACGGAGACCATATTCTGGTTGATGGCGATCAGGGCACTGTGCAGCTCAGACCAGAAGATACCGTGGTCAGCGCGTTCCGTGATAAGGTCGCGATGCAGGCCAAGGCGCAGGAACGCTATGCCTCGATCCGCGAAACGCCAACGGTGACGCGGGATGGAGAGCGGATCAATCTGGTGATGAACGCGGGTCTGATGGCGGACCTGCCTTCGCTGAACAATTCCGGTGCCGAAGGCGTGGGCCTGTTTCGTACCGAGCTGCAGTTCCTGATCCGGAATAAGATGCCCAAGCGTTCCGAGCTTGTGACGCAATATCAGCGGGTTCTGGATGCGGCCGATAAAAAGCGCGTGGTATTTCGCACGCTGGATATCGGGTCCGACAAAGTTCTGCCCTACATGAAACATATCGAGGAGCCGAACCCGGCCTTAGGCTGGCGCGCAATTCGGGTTGGCCTGGATAAGCGCGGCGTGATGCGGATGCAGCTGCAGGCTCTGATCCGGGCCGCCAATGGTCGTCCGTTGACAGTCATGTTCCCATTCGTGGCACAAGCCGAAGAGTATTATGAAGCGCGATGGGAAGTGAATAAGACCATCGACCGCGAGAAACGTCTGGGCCATGCCCTGCCTGAAAGTATTGAAGTCGGAGCGATGTTGGAAACACCCTCACTCGCTTTTGCACCGCAGAAGTTTTTTGACGAAGTCGATTTCATTTCAATTGGTGGCAATGATCTGAAACAGTTCTTCTTTGCTGCCGACCGTGAAAACGAGTTGGTCCGCCGCCGCTATGACTCGCTGAATGTCAGTTTCCTGACTTTTATCGAACGGATCGTAGAACGCTGCAACATCTCGGATACGCCGCTCAGCTTCTGCGGTGAAGACGCAGGACGCCCGGTCGAGGCGCTGTGTCTGGCCGCGATGGGAATCCGGACGTTGTCGATGCGCCCGGCGTCGATTGGGCCGGTCAAAAGCGTATTGTTGCGGGCAGATCTGCAAGCAGTGCGCAAGATCATATCGGACGCTCGTCATCGCGGAGAGCAATCCGTGCGACCAGCTGTGATGGAATGGTTACGCAGCCAGGGGTAGTGCGTCAAATCCACCCTTGCTTTCTTTACTCGCTTTGCCTAAGGAAATGGGGAATGTTAGCGATAACATTTCCAATTCACCGGCGCTGTCAGCTTTAAGTGCTATTGTGGTTCAGCAGAGGATTGAAGGAGCCCGACGATGGTTTCACGCGTAATTCCCGTTAACCCGTTCGATCTGGTGCTGTTTGGCGCGACCGGTGATCTGGCGCAGCGAAAAATCCTGCCGGGTTTGTGTCATCGTTTCGAAGTCGGCCAGATGCCAGACGAAGCCCGGATTATCGGGTCTGCCCGATCCGCCATTGATAGCGACGCGTTTCGGGATCAGATACGCGCCTCGATGAAAGAGTTCGCGCCGGAATTCAAAAAAGACGTTCTGGACCGCTTTCTGTCACGCGTGGAATATGTACAGGTTGATGCCTTGGGTGATGCGGGCTGGGACAATCTGGCCAAGTCATTGCGCCCAGACGTTGTGCGAGCGTTTTACCTTTCTGTCGGCCCAAGCTTGTTCTCGGGCATTGCGAAACGGCTGAACGATCACGATCTTGCAACGCCTGACAGTCGTATCGTTGTGGAAAAGCCGTTTGGTCATGATCTGGCCTCGGCCAAGGCGCTGAACGAAGGGCTGCGCGCCTGTTTCGAAGAACATCAGATCTATAGGATCGACCACTATTTGGGCAAAGAGACCGTGCAGAACCTGATGGCCCTGCGCTTTGCCAATTCCCTGTTCGAGCCGTTGTGGAACGCAACACATGTCGACCACGTCCAGATCACCGTGGCTGAAACCGTCGGCGTCGAGGGGCGTGGGGCCTATTACGATCAGTCGGGTGCAATGCGGGATATGATCCAGAACCACTTGGTACAGCTGCTGTGCCTGACAGCGATGGAGCCGCCGTCCAAGTTCTCTCCCAACGCGGTTCGCGATGAAAAGGTCAAAGTGATCGAGGCGCTTGAGCCGGTGATGCCTGCGGATATCGCCCGCGGTCAATACCGCACGGGCGAGGGCGGTGACGGGTATCTGGACCATGTCGGCAACCCTGCAAGCCGGACAGAAAGCTATATTGCGCTAAAGGTTCATTTGGGTAACTGGCGTTGGGCTGGGGTGCCTTTTTATCTGCGCACCGGAAAACGTTTGCGTGCGCGCGAGTCGGAAATCGCCGTCTACTTCAGGGATCCTCCACACACTATCTTCCCCAATGTAGGGCCATTGCATGGAAATGTGCTGGTGATCCGTCTGCAACCGGACGAAGGGATCACCCTGCGCACCACCATCAAAGATCCCGGTCCGGGCGGATTCCGGCTGTCGGATGTGTCGCTGGATATGAGTTTTGCCGAGGCGCTGGGCGCAGATGCGCGGGCTCAGGACGCTTATGAACGGCTGGTGATGGATGTGATCCGCGGCGACCAGACCCTGTTCATGCGTGGCGACGAGGCCGAAGCCGCCTGGGCTTGGGTTGACCCTATTATTCAGGGTTGGGAAAACCGGGGCGACCGGCCATCGAAATATGATCAGGGCAGTTCCGGGCCCGAAGAAGCTCTGATGCTGATGCATCGCGACGGGCGCCGCTGGCGTCAGATCGGAGGTTAGACATGGTTAATTCAGTTATCACCGACGTCACGCAACGGATTATAGCGCGCAGCGCCGATTTGCGCGGCCCGCATCTTGAGCGGATGGAACAGGCCCGGTCCAAAGGCCCGGCGCGGGCGCATCTGTCCTGCAGCGGTCAGGCCCACGCCTATGCCGGCGCAGGCGATGACCAACAATCGATGGCCGCTGGCACGGCGGGCAATTTGGGCATTGTTACTGCCTATAACGACATGCTGTCGGCCCATCAGCCGTTCGAGCGCTATCCCGGCCTGATCCGCGATGCGATCCGCGCCGCAGGTGGAACCGCACAGGTGGCAGGTGGCGTACCGGCAATGTGTGACGGCGTCACGCAGGGCGAGGCGGGGATGGAACTGTCGCTGTTCTCACGTGACGTGATCGCGCTGGCCACAGGGGTGGCGCTGAGCCACAACACTTATGACGCTGCCGTGTTTCTGGGGGTCTGCGACAAGATCGTGCCCGGCCTTGTGATCGGCGCGCAGGCGTTCGGCCATCTGCCAGCTGTATTTCTGCCCGCAGGCCCGATGACCAGCGGTTTGCCAAATGACGAAAAGGCCAAGATCCGCCAGAAATTCGCCGCCGGAGAGATTAACCGCGCCGAGCTCATGGCCGCCGAGATGGCCGCCTATCATGGCCCCGGCACCTGCACCTTTTATGGCACCGCTAATACCAACCAGATGCTGATGGAGTTCATGGGCCTGCACCTTCCGGGATCCAGCTTTGTCAATCCAAACACACCGCTGCGCGATGCGCTGACTGAAGAAGGTGCGCGCCGTGCTCTGTCGCTCAGTGCGCTGGGCAACAACTATGCGCCGGTCTGCCAGATACTTGACGAACGTGCCTTTGTGAACGGCATCGTCGGTCTGATGGCCACTGGCGGGTCGACAAACCTGCTGATCCACCTGATCGCGATGGCGCGCGCGGGCGGTATCGTGCTGGATTGGCAGGATTTTTCCGAAATCTCCGCCGTGGTGCCACTGGTCGCGCGAGTCTATCCCAACGGACTGGCCGATGTGAACCATTTCCACGCCGCGGGCGGGCTGGGCTATTGCATTGGCACGCTGCTCGAAGACGGGTTGCTGCACCCCGACACGCTGACCGTCGCGGGGCAGGGGTTGCACAATTATACCAAAGAACCCAAGCTGAAAGACGGCGACCTGACCTGGGAGGACGGCGCAGGCCAAAGCCTGAATGACAAGATATTGCGCCCCGCCAAAGACCCGTTCCAACCTACAGGAGGTCTCTCGCGGCTCAGCGGCAATCTGGGTACCGGAGTGATGAAGGTTTCGGCGGTTGCCCCCGAGCATCAGGTGGTCGAGGCCCCGGTGCGGGTGTTCCAAACTCAGGATGCGGTCAAGGCGGCGTTCAAAGCCGGAGAGTTCACGGATGACGTCATCGTCGTTGTGCGCTTTCAGGGACCCAAGGCGAATGGCATGCCCGAATTGCATTCATTGACGCCGATGCTGTCGATCCTTCAGGGCCGGGGGCAAAAGGTGGCGCTGGTGACCGATGGCCGTATGTCCGGCGCATCCGGCAAGGTTCCCGCTGCCATTCATATCTGCCCCGAGGCTCTGGATGGCGGCGCGATCGCCTATTTGCAGGATGGCGACATTCTGCGCGTGGACGCCGTAAACGGCGCGCTCGAAATTCTCACCCCAGGTGTGCTAGATCGCACTCCGGCCACGGCTGACCTTTCTGCCAACCAACATGGTGTCGGGCGCGATCTGTTCGGCGCGTTTCGCAACGCTGTCGGCACCGCGGATACCGGCGCCAGCATCTTCGGAGTGTAAGACCTATGTCCAAGACACAACGCACCCGTGAAATCTGTGCCCTTGCCCCGATTGTCCCGGTTCTTGTAATTGACGACGCCGCCAGCGCACGACCTCTGGCCGAAGCTCTGGTCGCGGGCGGTCTTCCTGCGCTCGAAGTCACCTTGCGCACCCCGGCAGCGCTCGATGCGATCCGGGCGATGGCGCAGGTTCCCGGTGGCGTCGTCGGGGCGGGTACATTGATCACGCCTGATGACGTGCGCGCCGCGAAAGAGGCTGGCGCGCAGTTTGGCGTCTCGCCCGGTGCCACTGACGCCCTGATCGCCGCATGCGATGCCCAAGACCTGCCTCTGCTGCCCGGCGCCGCAACCGCCACCGAGGCGATGGCCCTGCTGGAAAAAGGCTATGACATGCTGAAATTCTTCCCGGCCGAGGCCTCGGGCGGGGCGCCTGCGCTCAAGGCTATCGGCGCGCCCTTGCCGCAAATCACCTTCTGTCCAACGGGCGGTGTATCGCCTTCAAATGCCCGAGATTACCTGTCTCTGTCCAACGTGATCTGTGCGGGCGGCAGCTGGGTTGCACCCAAACAGATGGTCGCAGAAGGCAACTGGTCCGGGATCGAAACGCTTGCCCGGGATGCCGCCAAGCTGATGGATTGACGCCGAAATTGGCCACGTTAGGGTAGGGCCAATTCAAACAGGTTGATCCCATGACACATCCAATCTCCCTCGCGCGTGGGCGCGAGTATCTGGCTATTCCAGGCCCCTCGGTCATGCCTGACGCAGTGCTGCAGGCGATGCACCGACCGTCACCTAATATCTACGACGGCGAATTGATCGAGATGATGCCCGATCTGATCCGCGATCTGCGTCGCGTTGCCCGCACGGCCCATAACGTGGCCATCTACATTGCCAACGGCCATGGCACGTGGGAGGCGGCACTGTCGAACACCATCGCGCCAGGTGAGACAGTGCTTGCCCCCGCATCGGGGCGGTTTACCCATGGATGGGCCGAAATGGCCGAAGGGATCGGCGCCAAGGTGGATGTGATTGATTTCGGAACCAGCTCGGTCTGGGATTTCGATCACATTGCCGAGGTGCTACGTGCTGATTCATCGCATGATATCAAGGCTATACTTGCAGTTCACGTGGATACCTCGAGCTCAATTCGCAACAACCTCCCGGCGCTGCGCGCGTTGCTGGATGATCTGGATCACCCGGCGCTGGTGATGGCGGACTGCATCGCCTCGCTGGGATGTGAGCAATTCGAGATGGATGCCTGGGGTATCGATGTGACTGTTACCGCCTGTCAAAAAGGGCTGATGACCCCACCGGGCGTGGGGTTTGTATTTTTCAACGACAAGGCGCAGGCAAAACGGGCCGCAATGCCGCGTGTTTCCCGGTATTGGGACTGGCAGCCACGAGCCAATCCCGAGCTATTCTACCAATACTTCGATGGTACCGCACCGACCCATCATCTCTATGGGCTGCGGGCCGCGCTCGACCTGATCCACGCGGAAGGGATCGAAAATGTCTGGGCGCGCCATCAACGCCTCGCTCAGGCAATCTGGACCGCCTGCGAAATCTGGGCACAGGGCGGTGCGCTGTCGTTGAATGTAGCCGACCGCGCCGACCGAAGTCATGCGGTCACCGCGCTGCGCCTGAGTGGAGGGCTCGGAACCCCATTGCGGTCCTATACCGAACAATCGCTGGGCCTGACTTTGGGAATAGGCCTCGGGATGGAAGATTGGGACGCCTGTTTTCGCCTGGGCCATATGGGTCACATCAATGCACAGATGGTCATGGCGATGCTTGGCGGCGTGGAAACTGCCATGGCCGCCCTTGATATTCCGCGCGGCACGGGTGCGTTAGAAGCCGCCGCCACCGCGCTTGTGACCTGAGACCAGCTCCCGATCTCAGTGCTAATCTGTATATTCACCTGACTCAAAATACTTTCGGGGGGAATCGCGCAAACGGCGCGATGGGGGCAGACAGCCCCCCCGTCCCGATGGCCATAAGCGAGAGCTTCAGACGTTCAGCGCCCGGGCGTCAGCAAGCGCTTTTGGCAAAGAGGCGGCAAAAGCCCCTAGATTGGAGGCATCGCCGCAGCTCACTCGAATGCACCTGTTCTGAGGCGCGGCAAAGGGCATCCGAACGAAAACCCCCTGCGCCACCAGCGACTCCAGAACAGCCTTGGCAAACACCCCATCCTGACCGCAATCAATGGCCACGAAATTGGTGGCTGAGGGTAAAGGGTGCAGCCCGTTCTCCAACGCTATCGCGTTGATCCTCTCGCGCGCATCTGAGATGCGGGCACGGATTTGTAACAGCCAAACCTCATCCTGCAACGCAGCCAACGCGCCTGCTTGTGCAGCCTTGTTCATACCGAAATGGTTGCGCACCTTGTTGAACGCCGCGATCAGGTCTGGCGCCCCAATGGCATAGCCGACACGCGCGCCGGCCATTCCGTATACTTTGGAAAACGTGCGCATCCGGATCACACGCGGGTCATCTGCGGCAACCGGCGCTGCAGTCCCGTCGGGGGCGCATTCCACATATGCCTCGTCCAGAACCAGCAGACAGCCATCGGGCAGCGCATCCAATACAGCCACGATATCAGTGCCCGAATGCCAGCTGCCCATAGGGTTGTCAGGATTGGCCAGATAGACCAGCTTAGCCTCGACCTCAGCGGCCTTGGTAAAGAGTGCTTGAGGGTCTTCGTGATCGTCGCGATAGGGAACCGTGTGTATCACCCCGCCAAACCCGGCGACGTGATAGTTGAAGGTCGGATAGGCCCCGTCCGAGGTCACAACCGTATCTCCTTGCCCAACCAGCAAGCGCACCAGATAGCCCAGCAACCCATCAATGCCTTCGCCAACCACGATATTTTCGGGTGAGACGGCGTGGTATTCAGCCAGGGCGTGGCGCAGGTTGTGGTTTTCCGGATCGCCATACATCCAGATATCGCCAGTTGCCCTCCGCATGGCCTCGATAGCGCGTGGCGAAGGGCCAAAGACATTCTCATTCGCACCCAGCCGGGCCACAAATGGTGCACCGCGCTGTCGTTCCTGTGTTTCAGGGCCGACAAAAGGCACAGAAGCAGGAAGAGATTGGGCAAGCGGGGTATAGCGTGGATTGGTCATGCAGACAGATAAACGCAAGGTCATCCGACAGGCAACCTTGCTTTGCCTGCACAGTATCCACAGTCTGGCACCAATAGAAACAAAGGAGTGTACATGCGCATCGTGATTGGTCTGGCTTTAGTGGGGCTTGCCTATTTGATATTTTGGCCTGTTGACGTGGACCCAGTGGCCTGGGAGCCGCCCGAAGCTCCGGGCTTTACCGGCGCGTTTGCCGAGAACAACGCTTTGGACAGCCTCGAACTGATCTCTTTGCCGGATGGCGAGGAAGGCCCGGAAGACATCGCGATCATGCCGGATGGCACGATCTACACGACATCCATGTCCGGCGCGCTTTATCGGATCAACGGCGACAGCCCGGTCAAGATCGACGACCTGGGTGGGCGCCCTTTGGGTCTGCAAGCTGGGCCGGACGGCGCGCTATATATCGCAGATAGCTACCGGGGGCTGATGCGCTGGACCGGGCCCGGCACGCTGGTATCCCTTGTGTCCGAGATTGGCGGGTCTCCGGTGGTCTATGCCAATCAGTTGGACGTGGCTCCGGACGGTACGGTCTATTTCTCGAACTCGTCTGATCGGTTCGATCCCGAAACCATGGGCGGTACCAAAGCCACCTCGGTCCTGACCATCTGGGAGCAGTCGGATACGGGATACGTGGCCCGCTATTCCCCTGATGGCACAACAAAAAAGGTGGCCGAGGGCTTTGTCTATACCAATGGTGTAGCGCTTTCCCCGCAGACGGATTTTCTGCTGATCGCCGAAACTGGTCGTGCGCGGGTGCACAAGCTCTGGCTAACTGGGCCGAGTGCTGGGCAGCGCGAGGTGTTGATGGAAAACCTGCCGGGATACCCCGATAACCTCACGGCGCAGGGCGACGGCACTTATTGGATGGCCTTCGCCAGCCCACGGGTGCCGAGTGAAGCTTTGATGCCCTATCCCTTTTTGCGCAAGGTGATCTGGCGGCTGGGTCCCTTGGTGCGACCGGCGCCGATTCATCGCGGCATGATCGTCCAATTCGACGGGGATGGCACAATCCTGCAAACCTTGCAGGACCCCGGCGGGCGGCTGGGCATCACCACGGCGGGTCAGGTCGTTGGTGACCTGTTCTATGTCATGACGCTGGATTCGCCGTGGTATGGCCGGATGCCCGTCGCTGATTTGCCCTGACGTCGTGGTGGCACTGTCCTCATCTTGCTGGCATGGTTGACGCAACACTGATTTCCGGAGGGACCAATGTCTCGCGTTTCCATCGAATACAAAGACCATATCGCCCATGTCACGCTAACCCGTGGCGACAAGATGAACGCGCTGGACGAAGCCATGATCAAGGCGATCCTGTCTGCCGGGCAAGAGGTGGCGGTCTCCGACGCCCGCGCCGTGGTGCTGTCGGGTGAGGGTAAAAGCTTCTGCGCCGGTCTCGACATGGCCAGTTTCGCCAGCATGGCCCACAACGACCCAACCGAATGGCTGATGAACCGCAGCCATGACGACGCCAACGAAATGCAGGAGCTTGCCTTGATCTGGCGCCGTGTCCCCGTTCCAGTCATCTGTGCCATTCAGGGTGTGGCCTATGGTGGCGGACTGCAAATCGCACTAGGCGCGGATATCCGCATTGCCCACCCCGAGGCGAAATTGGCGGTGATGGAGATGAAATGGGGTATCATTCCCGACATGGGCGGCATGGTTCTGCTGCCCGAGCTTGTGCGCTCGGACGTGCTGCGCTTGCTGACGTATACTGCACGTCCAATAGGCGCGCCGCAGGCGGCTGATTGGGGACTGGTCACGAAACTCTCGGACGATCCTCTGATCGAGGCACTGGCTCTGGCTGAAGACATCGCAGGCCAAAGCCCTTCAGCCATCCGTGCAGCCAAGCGCCTGATCGACGTGGCCGAAACCCGTTCGCGAACCGACGTTCTGCTGGCCGAATCTGCCGAACAGGTGGAACTGATCGGCAAACCCGATCAGATGGAGGTTGTCATGGCGCAGATGCAGGGTCGTAAGCCGAAGTTCAAGTAGTCACCACATGAATCCCGATGCGCATCGCGGACCTGCGTGTCAGGCAGTGGGGTGTAGGCTTTGCGCATCTTTTCCAGCGTTACTTGAAACGAATTCTTTGGGATGGACCTCGGTCTGTGCTTTCTTGATCCGGCGTTCCGCCAGAGTTCCCAATGATCCAAATTTAGGCCGGTTTTACTTTGGCTGTGGCCTCAAGGCAAAGCGGCTATCGCAGCCGGTTAGTCACCAGATAGGCAACGCCACCAGCCAGCAAACCCCAGACCGCGGCCCCCAGCCCGAAGACTGTGATACCGGACGCAGTGATAGCAAAAGTCAGGATCGCCGCCTCACGCTCGGCCACAACCTCCAGCGCAGCGTGGATCGCATTTGCCAGCACACCGATCAGTGCGACCCCGGCCAGCGTCCCCATCAGCAACGGATCGGCATGGGCGGCAAATCCGGTGATGGCCACGGCAAAAATACCAAACAGGCAATAGAATACGCCACCCATGATGGCCGACCAATAGCGCAGCGCAGGATCGGGATGACTGTCCTGATTTGAGCACATCGCGGCGGTGATGGCGGCAAGGCAGGTGGCGGGGGCTCCGAACGGGGCGGACAACAGGCTGGCCCCTCCGACGGCCGAGAACAGTTTGCCCGGCACGGGCGAAAAGCCAAAGCTGCGCATCACCGCGATGCCGGGGATGTTCTGTGTCGCCATGGTGACGATGAACAGCGGCATTCCGATCCCTATGGCCGAGGCCAGCGAGAATGTAGGCATGGCCCAGATCGGTGCCGCAACCAGACGCTTGGGCATGATCGTTGTATCCCCGGCGTTCAGGATGACAACAACGGCTGCTGCGATCACTGCCGCGGGAACCGCAAACAGCCGGTTGAACCGCCCCGCGATGAACCATGTCAGGATTACGGGTAGCGCCTGCGACGGAATCTCGACGGCCGCTTTGAACGGGAGGATACATAGCGGCATCAGAACCCCGGCAAGCATTGCCTGCGCTAACGTGGTCGGGATTGCAGCTGCCAACCTTCCCAGCGGCTTCCACAACCCAGCCACAACAGTCAAAGCGCCAGCGCACAGGAACGCACCGATAGCTCCTGAGAATCCCTCGACAGGTGTAGCGGATACAGCCAACAGCGCGACACCCGGCGTGGACCAGGCGACACTGATCGGCAACTTGTAGCGCAAGCTCAGCACGATGGCGGCCAGCCCCATGGCGATGGCGGCGGTCATCAGGCCCGATGCGGCCTCCTCCGGTGACGCACCCATCGCATCCAGCCCCTGCAATACAATGGGGAATGAGCTGAAAAAGCCGACGATGGCCACAACCAATCCGGTTGAGATGGTCTGCATTGGTGGAAATGCGCGTGTCATCCTGCCCTCAGCGTTATCAACCCGCACTTGCTAGCAATCGTAAGCGGAGGTGAACAGGGCGAAATCCGGGCCGGGGAACGAAAACCCCGCCAACGCGGGCGTGGCGGGGTCTGGTATCTTGAACGGTTTGGAGCAGACGAAGATCAGGCGATTTCGGCCAGACGTGCCAGCGCCTCGTTCAGTTTCACCTCTTCCTCTTCACGGGCGGCGAGGTTGGCTTTGGCTTCGGCAACAACCTCTTCCGGGGCCGAGGCCACAAATTTCGGATTGTTCAGACGACCGCGCAAACCACCCAATTCCTTGGCAAGTTTGCCCTTGGCCTTCTCAAGTCGTTCCTTTTCGGCGCCGATATCGATGATATCTGCCAGCGGCAAGCCGAACGTCGCACCCGGCGCGGCAATCGAGATCGTCCCCTTGGGAAATGCGTCCACTTTGGTCAGGCTGTCGATCCGTGCCAGCCGCTTGATCAGCGCCTCGTTACGGTCCCACGCAGCTTGGCCATGCGCGTCAATCTCTGTCACCAGCATCGGTACATAAAGGCCCGCCGGAACCCGCATCTGTGCACGCGCCGAGCGGGTGTTCTCGATCACGGAAATCACCCAGTTCATTTCGCGATCCGCCTCTGGGTCGACCAGTTCGGTGCCGTAAGTCGGCCAGTCGGCGTGTACGACCATCTTGGCGCGCGTGCCTGTCAGGCCCCACAGTTCCTCGGTAACGAAGGGCATGATCGGGTGCAGCAAGACCATGCACTGGTCCAGAACCCAGCGCATGGTAGCGCGGGTCTCGGCCTGTGCTTCGGCATCGTCACCCTGCAGCAGCGGTTTGGAGAGTTCAACGTACCAGTCGCAGACCTTACCCCAGACAAAGGCGTAAAGCCCGTTGGCCGCATCGTTGAAACGATAGCTTTCCAGTGCGGCGTCGACCTCGGCCCGTACGCGGGCAGTTTCGCCTATGATCCAACGGTTTACGGCGGCCTTGGGTTTCAGATCGGCGACGTCTAGTTGCGGTACGGCGTCGGTGAAGACCTCGTTCATCTCGGAAAAGCGAACAGCGTTCCAAAGTTTTGTACCAAAGTTGCGATAGCCGGTGATGCGTTCGCGAGACAGTTTCAACACGCCGCCAATCGCCGCCATCGAGGCATTGGTAAAGCGCAGCGCGTCGGCGCCGAATTCGTCCACGATCTCCAGCGGGTCGATGACGTTGCCGGTGGTCTTGGACATCTTCTTGCCCTTCTCGTCGCGGACGAGCTGGTGCAGGTAGACGGTGTGGAACGGGATCTGATCGACCACCGCCAGTTGCATCATCATCATCCGGGCGACCCAGAAGAACAGGATGTCAAAGCCGGTGATCAGAACGTCCGTGGGGAAGTAGCGTTCCAGCTCCTCGGTCTGCTCGGGCCAGCCCAGCGTGCCGATGGGCCAGAGGCCGGAGGAAAAC
Source organism: Ruegeria sp. CDSC042 (assembly GCF_059610745.1). NCBI lineage: Bacteria > Pseudomonadati > Pseudomonadota > Alphaproteobacteria > Rhodobacterales > Roseobacteraceae > Ruegeria > Ruegeria sp. CDSC042. The sequence goes on along the minus strand of NZ_JBXWOF010000012.1, from coordinate 58,140 downwards.
CAGGTGTCGAGAACGTCGGGGTCACGCCAAACCGGATAAACCAGCTTCGTCGGGTCTTGTTCAACTGCATACTGAGCAAGGCTTTCGGCGAATTGATGGATCGCTTCTTGCTTATCGGCAACTTCGATTACAGTTGCGTGGCTTAGCGGGCTGGGAATGTTTGCATTATCGTCCAGGAATTTTTCAGTCACTGCCTCCAGACTCGACGCGCATTCCATGACATTGCCACGATGCAACATACCACCTTCGTTCAGCAAACGACCCAATTCGACCAGATCAAGGTTGCCGTCGTTTTCGTCATCTTTGAAGTTTTCGGCCGACAGGTCGAGACCATACCAAACCGGAATCTGATGCCCCCACCACAACTGGCGCGAGATGCACCAGGGCTCGATGTTTTCCAGCCAGTGGTAATAGGTCTTCTCGCCCGATTCCGGGATGATCTTGACCGTGCCGTCCTTGACCGCGTCCAGCGCGGGGCCGACGACTTTTTCGGCATCCACGAACCACTGGTCAGTGAACATCGGTTCGATCACGACCTTCGAGCGGTCGCCAAAGGGCTGCATGATCGGTTTGCTCTCGACCAGCGGGACGAGTGCAGCCGGGTCGTCATCTTCACCCAGCTTGGTGCCCAGAACAGGGTTGTCGGCGCGGGTCATGACGGCCAGCCCGTCGGCGGTGATCTCTTCGACCACCTTGGCGCGCGCCTCGAACCGGTCCAGTCCCCGCAGGTGATCGGGGATCAGGTTGATTGCGTCGATCTCATTCTCGGTGAATGCTTTGCCGCGTGCGTATTCCTGCGCTTTGCCCGCTTCCTCGGCGTAAGGCGCGCCATCGGCCCGCATTGCGCCACGCGTGTCCATCAGACGGTACATCGGAATACCGCCACGCTTGGCGACCATGTTGTCGTTGAAATCATGCGCGCCGGTGATCTTCACCGCGCCCGAGCCGAAATCGGGATCGGGATAGTCATCAGTAATGATCGGAATCTGACGGCGATGTTCCTTTGGCCCAACCGGGATCTCGCAGAGTTTGCCGATGATTGGCGCGTAACGTTCATCTGATGGGTGAACCGCAACCGCGCCATCGCCCAGCATGGTTTCAGGCCGCGTGGTGGCGATTGAGATATAGTCGCGCTGTTCCTCAAGCACGATATTCCCGTCCTCATCCTTTTCGACGTACGTATAGGTCTCACCACCCGCCAGCGGGTACTTGAAGTGCCACATATGGCCCGCGACTTCGATATTCTCGACCTCAAGATCCGAGATTGCGGTCTCAAAATGCGGGTCCCAGTTGACCAGACGCTTGCCGCGATAGATCAGGCCCTTTTCGTACATTTCTACGAAGACCTTGATGACGGCATCGTGGAAATTTGCAGAATTCTCATGCCCTGTGCGCGGGTCACCCGGTGCACCTGCCATGGTAAACGCGTTGCGCGACCAATCGCAGCTGGCGCCAAGACGCTTGAGCTGTTCAATGATCGTGCCGCCGTATTCACCCTTCCATTCCCAGACTTTCTCGAGGAACTTCTCGCGCCCGAGTTCACGCCGCCCTTCGTTGCCCTGCGCCGCCAGCATCTTTTCAACCTGCATCTGCGTGGCGATGCCTGCGTGGTCCTGACCGGGTTGCCAAAGCGTGTCGAAGCCGCGCATCCGGTGCCAGCGGGTCAGGATATCCTGCAGCGTGTTATTGAACGCGTGTCCCACATGCAGCGCCCCCGTCACGTTGGGCGGCGGGATCATGATGGTAAAGCTTTCATCGCGCGATCTGTTCGCGCCCGCCTTGAAGGCTCCGGCCTGTTCCCAGGCCTCGTAAATGCGGGCCTCGGCCTCGGCCGCGTTGAATGTCTTTTCCATCGCCATTGGATGCGTCCTGCGTCAACAAATTCGGGTTAGCGCTTGCAATATCGAAAGGATAGCAAAAGGGAAAGGGCCAAGCGCCGGGGCTATGGACAATGATGCATCGCAGCCTAATGTCGCCTAGAGGCAGAGACAGGAGCGCGCGGTGGAAAAGTTTGGCAAAAGCCAGCCCGTCAAACGGACCGAGGACCAGCGGTTTCTGACCGGGCAGGGGCATTTTATGGACGATGTCCTGCCGCACGGGGCTTTGCATGCGGTATTCGTGCGATCCCAGGTGGCACATGGGGTGATTGGGGCGCTGGATCTGGATGACGCGCACGCGGCCGAAGGGGTGCGGCTCATCATGACGCTGGACGACCTGAAGGCCGCCGGGATCGACACGTGTATGAATGCGGCCATCCTGAATAACCGAGACGGTTCGAAAGCCGTTGCGCCGGACCGGCATATGCTGGCCGCGGATCGCATACGGTTTGTCGGAGAACCCGTCGCTGTAGTCATTGCCGACACCGCCTTACAGGCCCGCGATGCGGCCGAGCTGATCTGGGTCGAAACCTCAGACTTGCCCGTAAAACTGGACGTGTGTGCGGGCGGAGAAACGCTGCACGCGGAAACTCCGGATAATCGGGCATTTGACTGGGCGCTGGGCGATGAGGCGGCAACTATTGCTGCGTTTCAGCAGGCGGCTCATACCGTTGCACTGAATGTGGAAGACAATCGAGTGATCATCACGTCGATTGAACCGCGGGGCTGTCAGGCGCATTGGGTTGATGGGCGGTTGCACTTTTCCTATGGCGGGCAGGGGGTTTGGGCCATGCGTGGTCAGCTGGCGCAAAAGTTGCGACTCAACCCCGAAGATATCCGCGTCACGACCCCGGATGTCGGTGGCGGGTTCGGCATGAAGGTCATGCCCTATCCCGAATATTTCTGTGTGGCCGTAGCTGCGATGAAGTTGGGCCAGCCTGTTCACTGGATGTCTGACCGTTCCGAGGCAATGTTGTCCGATCACCATGGCCGCGACCTGTCTTCGCTGGCCGAGCTGGCATTTGACAGCGATCACCGGATCACCGCCTATCGGGTGCACAGCAAGGTAAATCTCGGGGCCTATAACAGCCATTTCGGCCAGGCGATACAAACCAATCTTTTCAGCAAAGTGTTGATGGGCGCCTATGATGTACAAACCACCTATCTGCGGGTCGAGGGGTTCTTTACCAATACAACGCAGGTTGACGCCTATCGCGGCGCAGGGCGACCCGAGGCCATATATGTCCTTGAACGCGCTATCGACCGCGCCGCTCGAGAACTGGGCGTAGATCCCTGGGAGTTGAGGCGCAAGAATTTCATCCGGCCTGAGGCATTTCCTTACAAGACCGCGACCGGCGAAACGTATGATGTCGGCGATTTCGACATGGTTCTGTCCCAAAGCCAAATACAGTCCAGCGGATTTGCCGCCCGCAAGATCGCCGATGCTGAACGCGGTTTGTTCCGGGGGCAGGGGATTTGTTACTATATCGAAAGTATTTTGGGCGACCCTTCCGAGAACGCAAAGATCGAGTTCGTTGAGGATGGCACCTTGAAACTTTTTGTCGGAACCCAATCCAACGGGCAGGGGCACGAAACGGTCTATGCTCAGTTCCTGTCTGACCAAACCGGGGTTCCCCTGGATTGTATCATCGTAGTTCAAGGTGACAGCGACCAGCTTCCGAATGGTGGGGGAACCGGGGGATCGCGATCAGTTACGGTGCAAAGTACAGCGACGCTTGCCACGATCGACGTCATGGTTGCCGCATTCACGCCCTATCTCGCAGATAAGATGGGGGTGGAGGAAAGCGACGTGCGCTTTGATTTTGAAACCTTCCGCGCGCCGGGATCAAACCTGACGCCCACTTTGACCGAGGCCGCGGATATGGCCCGTGCCGACGGGCGCGTTGATTTGTTGCAGCATCAGGCAAGCATCACGCTGGACGACCGTAGCTATCCCAACGGGGCACATGTTGCCGAAATCGTGATTGACCCTTGTACCGGCGAAACATGGGTAGACCGCTATACTGTGGTTGATGATTTCGGTAATCTTATCAATCCGATGCTGGCCGAGGGGCAAGTTCATGGTGGTGTCGCACAAGGCATAGGTCAGGCGCTGTCCGAACATGTTGTCCATGATGCGCAGGGGCAACTGCTCACGGCATCGTTGATGGATTACGCCTTGCCCCGCGCAACCGAGATACCCATGATTAAGTTTACCTCGGCGCCGGTACCGTCAACCTCTAACCCGTTGGGAATGAAAGGATGCGGAGAGGCCGGCACCGTGGGCGCGCTGGCTGCAGTGGCAAATGCGGTTCAGGATGCGCTCTGGGATCACGGGGTGCGGCAGGCCGATATGCCTTTTACGCCGCACAAAGTATGGGAACTGCTGAACGATGCAACTGTCGCGGCTGAGTAGAAAGGTACTGGGGTGGCTTGGACGGCCGCTGCGATCCGAGCATTCGGCCGAAACGCGCCATCGTGAACCTGTCAGCCATGTCATCATTCTAGACGGCACCATGTCGACGCTTGAGCCCGGATATGAAACTCATGCGGGGCAGGCGCTGCGGCTGTGCTGCGAGATGGGAAGCAAGGTATCCGTCTTCTATGAGGCCGGTGTGCAATGGGAAAGCTGGAAGTCCTCGTTGGATGTGATGATGGGGCGGGGGATCAATCGCCAGATACGCCGGGCCTATGGATATCTGGCCTCGCGGTATAAGCCCGGCGACCGTATCTATTTCATCGGCTACTCACGTGGGGCCTACGGTGTGCGCAGCCTTGCGGGTGTTATCGACATGATTGGCCTGCTCAAGGCCGAGCACGCGACCGTTAGGAATATCAAACAGGCCTACCGCCACTATGAATGCAATGCCAATGGTAGCGCCGCCGCTGCGTTTCGCCGGCAGTTCTGCCACGAAGATGTTGCAATCGAAATGATCGGCGTGTGGGATACAGTAAAAGCGCTGGGCTTGCGTCTACCGCTGCTTTGGCGTTGGGCCGAGGATCGCCACGCCTTCCACAACCATCAGCTTGGTCCTGCTACGCGCCACGGCTACCACGCGATGGCGCTGGATGAAACGCGCGAGGTATTCGAGCCGGTCCTGTGGAAATGTACCCCCGATTTTAAAGGCCATATCGAGCAAGTCTGGTTCCGAGGCACTCATGGCGATGTGGGTGGCCAGTTGAACGGGTTTGAAGAAGCCCGCCCCCTTAGCAACATCTCGCTGGTTTGGATGCTGGACAAGGCAGAGCTGCACGGCCTGCCATTGCCGGAGGGATGGAGAGACCGCTTTGTGATCGACCCTCATGCGCGTTCGGTCGGCACATGGCGCGGTTGGGGTAAGATTTTCCTACTGCGCAAGCACCGCAAAGTAGGCCGCGACCGATCCGAGCGGCTGCATGTCTCGGTTTCGCCAAACGAACTGCCCGGTTGGGTGCCGATGTTGGATTTGCCATCGCATCCAGCGCAGTAATTCGGTTCCAGCTGCGAACAAAAATCACTGGGAACATTTATTGGTTAGTGAGACCCTAGTACTCATATATTGAAACAAGTATCGGATCATCATACTCACGCCGAACACAAAGGCGAATTGACATATGGCAGACCCATATTTTTCCGAACTCAAGTACCTTGGAGGCCCACCACAGGACTTTATCGAGGTCGCTGTTGACGCGGGTGCAGATGTTTCTGGGCTTGTTGTTACGATCTACAACTCTGACGGATCTATCCGCAGCACTAACACGCTTGATGGGATCACCCCGACGACAGTCGCAGGCCGGGACGTCTATGTAATTGATTCAGCCAGTTCCGCCACCTTTACCGGGCTCGGTAAAACGAATGGTATCTCTTTATCCGACGGGTCAACGGTTTATCAGTTCAGCTCTTTCAGCGATCCCCCCAGCCCCGGCCCGATAACGGCGACAGCTGGCCCCGCCAATGGGATGAGCTCGACGGTTATCGGCGAGGCCGGGGCGGGAGATTCACTTATTTCCACCGACAATGGTGGAACCTATACTCTGAACACCACTCCGACACCGGGCACCATACCGTGCCTGACGGCAGGAACGTTGATTGCGACCGATCAGGGCCCAGTTTTGATCGAGAGTTTGAAGCAAGGTGATCGTGTCTTGACGGATCATGGTTGCACGCAGCCTTTGTCACAAATCATTCGGCGACATGTCAGTGTGCGGGATTTGCGCCGCAATCCCAAGCTTTACCCAGTACGCATTTGCGCTGGCGCGCTAGGGCAGGGCCTGCCCAGACGCGACCTGCTCGTGTCCCGTCAGCACCGGATGCTGATATCCTCGGCGATCGTTAAGCGCATGTTTGAGTGCCCCGAGGTTCTGGTCTCAGCTATAAAGTTGGTCGAGCTTCCGGGGATATACGTCGACGACAGAATTACAGAAGTTACTTATTTCCACCTGGTGTTTTCTGAACATGAGGTAATTTATGCAGATGGCGCCCCGACCGAGAGCCTTTTGCTTGGCGATGAAGCACTGAAATCTCTACCGGCAGCAGCCATGGAAGAGCTTTTTACGCTGTTCCCCGATCTTGTCGAAACCCCGATGCAAAAGACCAACTACAAAATCCCAGAGGGGGGGCGGCAAAAGCGATTGATCGCTCGGCATGCACGGAACCGGCGGCCGCTTTTGGCAGATTACGACTCTTCTTCGATTCCAGTGTGATCGCTCTTAGATGACGCAGAGCCAAAACAGGTGTATTGCCTACATTCCGGCCTGCTGCGGGCACCGCGTTCTGTAGCTAGGTGCCTGCCGTCGTCAAAGCCTTACCGCCGCCGGTCGCGACGTGAGCTCATAGGCTGGAACGCCACACCCACATGCGCTTCGCAATAAGGTTTGCCTGCCTCAACGGGCAGACCGCAAAACCAGAAATCCTCGGTCGCGGGGTCGCCGACGGGCCATTTGCAGGTCTTCTCGGTCAGTTCCATCAGCGTCAGCTTTTTGGCTTTCTTCTCAACCTCGTTGACCTTGGCCAGCGCCTCGGGGCTGATCTCGTTCGCTGAAGGTTGCGGCGGCAGCGGTTGACCGGCCGGGATGATCTGACGGCGGGCCGGAACAGCGGGCTTGGCCTCGGCTGCCGGCGCTGCGGCTGGACGTGCCGGTTCCGTCTTGGGCGTGGGTTTGGGCTTGGCCTCGGCCTTGGGCGCGGGCGCTGGTTTTTCCTTTGGCTCAGCCTTGGCGGGGGTCGCGCCGGTTGCGCGATTCGACAGGCCCAGCCGGTGGACTTTGCCGATAACCGCATTGCGGGTCACACCGCCCAGTTCCTTGGCGATCTGGCTGGCCGACTGGCCCTCGCCCCACATCTTTTTAAGCAGCTCTACACGCTCGTCAGTCCAGGACATCATTTGCCTTTCAAAAGCGGAAAGCGGCCCCGGATTCGGGCCGCCTTGGGAATTCGTCTCAGCCCCCTATTTTAAACACTGCGGTCCGAGTTACAAGCGGTCTTCGAATCAGGTAGAGGGCAGATCATGCAGAATCTCATGGATCAGGAGGCACGCCGCTTTGGTGCGGTGAACTGGATGGGTCTCTATACGCTGGCCCGGCGGGAAACTTTGCGGTTTATGGCGGTGTGGACGCAGACACTTTTGGCACCGCTGGTGACTGCGGGGCTGTTTCTGCTGATCTTCAACATCGCTATCGGGCCCAGCCGGCCTGATGTGATGGGCGTGCCATTTTTGACCTTTCTGGCGCCGGGCATCATGATGATGACGGTGATCCAGAATGCGTTTGCCAATACTTCGTCCTCGATGGTGATCTCGAAAGTACAGGGCAACATCGTCGATACCCTTATGCCGCCGCTTTCGCCGTTAGAGATTCTGCTGGGATACCTTGCGGGCGGCATTGCCCGTGGCTTTCTGATCGCTGTTGTCGTAGCAACCGCGCTGGCGCTGGTGCTGGGTATTGTCCCGCAGAACCCACTGATCGCCATGATCTTTGTAGTGCTGGGAGGGGCCTTTATGGGCGCGCTGGGCCTTTTTGCCGGGATATTCGCCAATAAGTTCGACCAGATGGCTGCGATTACCAACTTCATCGTCACGCCTTTGGCGTTTCTTTCTGGAACCTTTTACTCGGTCGAGGCATTGCCGCCGGTTTTGTACCGGCTAAGCCACGCCAACCCGGTTTTCTATCTGATCGACGGGCTGCGCTATGGTATGATTGGGGTTTCGGACAGCTCGCCCTACCTTGGGATGTTGATCTGCACGGCTGCAACACTGGTGGTCGGTGCACTGACCTGGCAGATGCTGCGAACGGGCTATCGGCTCAAGGCCTGACGGTGCCGCGCCTCGCGCCACACAAGAATCAGCCCTCCGGCCAAGATGATGGCAGATCCAATCAGGCTGACCGCGTCGGGGACCACATCGAATATCGCAAAATCATATAGCGCAGCGAACAGCAGTGTCGCATAGCTTATCGGCGCTACGAAAGACGCATCTGCCCGCGCCATGCCGTTAACGAAACAGGCCTGTGCGCAAGCCATCAATGCGCCGATCCCCGCAAGGGCCGCCCATTGCGCCGGGTTGGGCATCTGAAACACGAAACTCACCGCGACTGATGCGATGGTCAGGCCCATCGCGTTGTTCACCAATAGAATTTGGATCGGGCTCTCTCGCCCTGACAGCTTTTTGATAAAGATCAGCTCCATCCCGATGACGACAGCCGCCGCCAGCGCCAGTAACGCCGCAGGTTGGAAGCTCGCAGGTGTCGGGCGCAGCAGAACCATTGCCCCGATCAGGGCCACCGCCGCCGCCAGCCAGCGCCAGGGACCGACGCCTTCTTTCAGCAAGGGAATGGCCAGAACCATCGCAAAGACCGGGTTCAAGAACGAAATCGCCGTCGCATCCGCCATCGGTATGAACGCGACCGATGCAAACATCAGCGTGATTCCCAGCCAGCCAAAGCTTGTCCTACCGATATGCAGCCCCCAATGGGGCCGCCGCAGTTTAGGGCGCATGATGCCCACTGCCGAAACGATGACCAGGAAGGCGAATAGAAACCGCCCATGGCTGATCTGCATTGGATGCAAAGGAGCACCTAGCGTATCTGTCCCCAAAGCTTTGGCCAGCAGGGTGGTTGCCGCAAGGAATGCACTGGCGACAAAAATCAACAGTGCCGCAAGGGGCGGGTTATGCGCTTTGGGAACGAACATGCGTAAGCGGTGATGTACGGGTGGACGAAAGGCAAGAGGTAAAACGGTCAGGGCTGTCCCGACGGTGTAGCAAGAGCCTGTTTGGCCTGTCGCAAGCTGTCTAGAAAACGATTTGCGCGCTCGATCCGCGCCTCAACCTCTTCGATCCGTTCCTGAAGAAATGCTACGCCGTCAAAGGTTTCGGGATCAGCCGCACCAAGTTGCCCCAGCAGGGTTGCAAGTTGCGCGATACTGATCCCCGCCGCCTGTGCATCGCCGATCTGTTCCAGCGTGATCAGCGTGTCATCCGGATAGTCGCGATAGCTGTTTGTCGCTTCTGGCCCGGGGCGCGAGGCAATCAATCCGTGCCGCTCGTAAAACCGCAATGTGTCGCGGGGCAGCCCGCTTCGGCGGGACAGTTCTCCGATACGCATATGTAAAACCATTGACTATACTCTATGGTTTTGATCTTATGGCTCGTGGTCAAAGCCTGCAAGGGGAAAGATGATGGGATTCAAATGTCAAAGCTGCGGCATGCCTCTTAGCAAGGATACCGAAGGGGGCGGCAGCGAAGCGGACGGAACCCGCAGCACGCGGTATTGTTCACTCTGTTATGCGGACGGTGCGTTTCGACATCCCGATGCCTCGTTCGAGGAATTTCAGTCCCATTGTCTGGATGCGCTGGTGAACAAGGGCATGCCCCGTATTCTGGCCTGGGCTTTTACGCGCGGCATGGGCAAGCTGGACCGGTGGAGCGACGCCTGAAAACCAGCCCTTCTGACCAAAGAAACAAAACGCTTTTCATCACAAAGCATCGCCGCTATACGGCACCCATGATCAAACACGCTGATATCCTGCGACTTCGACGCCGACGCTTTGCCGCGTAACCGGCCCGTTTGATCCATTTGCGCTGTCCAAATCGGCGCATCTCCCACCAAATCAGTTGACGAACATGGCTCTCGTGTATCACTCACGGGGCTCAACATATCGAAAAGGATGATCCGATGATCCCGTCCGTTCTGCCGACCTATAATCGTGCGCCCCTGACCTTTGTGAAGGGCGAAGGCGCTTGGCTGACCGAGGCGGATGGCCGACGTTTTCTGGATATGGGCGCGGGGATTGCGGTGAATGCACTGGGCCATGCGCATCCGGCGCTGGTGAACGCGCTGACGGAACAGGCCCACGCGCTGTGGCATGTGTCGAACCTTTATAATATCCCTCAGCAGCAGGCGCTGGCTGATAAGCTGGTTGAACATACCTTTGCCGACACGGTGTTCTTTACCAATTCAGGCACGGAAGCCTGCGAGCTGGCTGTGAAAATGGCACGCAAATATTTCTACGATAAAGATCAGCCCGATCGGGTCGACATCATCACCTTTGACGGTTCGTTTCACGGTCGGTCCTCGGCAGGCATTGCCGCTGCGGGGTCCGAGAAGATGACCAAAGGCTTTGGCCCGCTGCTGCCCGGCTTTGTACACCTGACATTTGGTGATCTTGACGGAGTCACCAATGCGATCTCGGACAAAACCGCGGCGATCTTGATCGAACCCATTCAGGGCGAGGGCGGTATTCGCCCCGTCCCCGATGCCGAGCTCAAAGCGCTGCGTCAGATCTGCGACGACAATGGCCTGTTGCTGATCCTCGACGAGGTCCAATGCGGCGTTGGGCGTACCGGTAAACTTTTTGCCCATGAATGGGCGGGCATCACGCCTGACATCATGATGGTCGCCAAGGGCATCGGTGGAGGGTTCCCTCTGGGTGCGGTGCTGGCCACCGAAGACGCGGCCAGCGGCATGACGGCAGGTACGCACGGGTCGACCTATGGCGGCAACCCTCTCGGTTGCGCGGTGGGCTGCGCGGTGATCGACCAGGTTGCAACCCCCGCCTTTCTGGACGGGGTCAATCGCAAGGCGGGCATGTTGCGCCAGAAGCTCGAAGGATTGATTGCAAATCATCCGGAGGTGTTCGAAGAGGTGCGCGGCGCAGGGCTCATGCTGGGTCTGAAATGCAAGGCGACCAACTTGGACGTGGTGAATGCGGGATATGATAACGGCCTCATCACCGTTCCCGCCGCTGACAATGTGATCCGCCTATTGCCGCCTTTGACCCTGACAGAGGACGACATTGCACAGGCGGTTATTCGTCTGGAGAAAACGGCCGCGCAGGTCGAAAGCAATCTGGCGTCTGCCTGAGCCCACCCGATTAGAAAAGCGAAACGACATGAAGCACTTCCTCGACATTCACAAAACCAATGCCGCCGCTTTGCGGGGCATGATCGACCAGGCTGCTGCCATGAAGCAGGCGCGTCTGGGGCAGCCAAAGGCGGCACCGGATGACGAATTGGCACTCAAAGACCGCATGGTCGCCCTGATCTTTGAAAAACCGTCAACCCGGACGCGCGTGTCTTTTGATGTGGGCGTGCGCCAGATGGGTGGTCAGACGATGGTCCTTTCGGGCAAGGACATGCAGTTGGGCCACGGCGAAACCATCGCAGACACCGCCCGCGTGCTGTCGCGCTATGTCGATATGATCATGATCCGGACATTTGACGAAACCATCCTAACCGAAATGGCGGAATACTCGGACGTGCCGGTGATCAACGGCCTGACCGATCGCACCCATCCTTGCCAAATCATGGCCGATGTTCTGACGTTCGAAGAGCACCGTGGCCCGATCGCCGGGAAGAAAGTCGTTTGGACTGGCGATGGTAACAATGTGTGTGCCTCGTTCCTTCACGCGGCGGGCCAGTTCGGGTTTGATCTGACTTTTACTGGCCCGGCGCAATTCGACCCCGAAGAGGATTTCATGGGTTTTGCCCGTCAAAAAGGGTCCAAGATTGTTGTGGAACGGGACCCCTACAAGGCTGTAGATGGGGCCGATCTGGTTGTCGCAGATACCTGGGTTTCGATGCACGACTCTCAATCCGCGAAAGAACGGCGCCACAACCTGCTGCGTCCTTATCAGGTAAACGCCGAATTGATGGCTCATGCCAAACCCGATGCGCTGTTCATGCATTGCCTTCCCGCGCACCGCGAAGAAGAAGCGACATCCGATGTCATGGATGGGCCGAACTCGGTCATTTTTGATGAGGCCGAAAACCGACTGCACGCCCAGAAGGCCGTTATGCGTTGGTGTCTGGGTGTTTGAACACATGAAAATGGCAAAAGAGAGCCGCGTGCTCTCTCATGATTTCCGGAGTGCACAATGCCCCATATAGTCCTCGAATTCTCTCAGGGCCTTGAAGAGAAACATGATTTCCATGCGGTCTGCGAGAAGTTGTTTGCGGTGCTTTCTGAACATGCTGAGTTTGATGCACCGGCCCTTAAGATCCGTGCCAATCCGGTCACCTATTTTCGGATCGGGACCGAACCGCAGACCTTTGTCCATGCGACGCTTTTATTGATGCAGGGCCGGGATGAGGCCACGCGAGCTGAACTGAACGCTACCGTTTTGGATGTTCTGACTGTTGCCATGCCCGAGGTTGGCAGCATCACGGTGCAAGAGGTCGAACTGAACCGTGCGTCTTATGCCAAACGCCTGGCGTGATTGTGTTTGGCAATTTGTTTATCTGAAGCACGGCGACTGACACCTTCTTTAGTCGTAAGCAACATTCCTTTGCAGGGCAGCAAAAATGCCCTGCATTCCCTGTCAAACAGGTGATCGGGTAGCGAGCTGTTTGGATGGTTCTTTTCTCAGGTGGAATTTCTGTTAGAATTGTTATGTAATAACATTAATGATATGTCATAACGGACAAAAATCCACCGGAGTTGTGCAATTATTGAGGTTTCTTTCAGGTGCAGCGGCCTGCATCTTGCAGGGGCGAACCGTTGCCTGCCGAAAAAGGGAGAAACTGGAATGAGCTGGAACCCGTCTCACAACCCCGATCGTTTGACTGAGAACCCGTCTTTAGAGGCACTGATCATTCCTCGCGCACGTGATCTGGGTGGGTTCGAGGTGCGCCGCGCGCTACCCTCGGTCAAACGACAGCTTGTTGGCCCGTTCATTTTCTTTGACCAGGTCGGCCCTGCAGAATTCATCACAGAAGGCGGTATAGACGTCCGGCCTCACCCTCATATCGGGTTGGGCACGGTCACCTACCTGTATAAAGGGGAATTTGAGCATCGTGATAGCTTGGGCACCCATCAGATGATCTATCCCGGTGAGGTCAACTGGATGATTGCAGGACGTGGCGTGACCCATTCTGAACGCACCAGCAAGGAAACGCGCAGCAAAAGACACAGTCTTTTTGGCATTCAGACCTGGATCGCGCTGCCAGAGGACCAGGAAGATATTGCACCGGACTTCGAACATCACAAACAATCTGCGCTGCCCCATATTCAGGATGCTGGGGTCAGCGCTCGTCTCATCCTTGGCTCGGCTTATGGTGAAAGCAGCCCGGTCACGACACTGTCTGAAACCTTCTATCTGGACGTGCAGCTTGCCCCCGGGGCCTCTTTTCCTTTGCCTGATGATCAGGAGGACCGCGGAGTTTATGTGACGGAAGGAACGGTTGAGATTGCCGGCGATCAGTTCACCCAAGGTCGTATGATGGTGTTTCGGCCAAGGGATCGCCTTTCCGTTCAGGCAGGGCCGCAGGGTGCGCGGCTAATGTTGCTTGGAGGTGCGACGTTGAACGAGGATCGTTATATCTGGTGGAACTTCGTGTCGTCCTCAAAGGAAAAGATAGAAGCAGCCACCCGCGAATGGAAAACGGCGGACTGGGCCAAAGGGGCTTTTCAACTGCCTCCGGGGGACGATCAAGACTTCATCCCGATTTCAGAAGACCTTGAACGCACCCGTCCGAGGCGCGCGCGCTGACCTAGCGTCAGTTGGCCTTGTCTGACAGGCGGATCGCGGCAATCTTTGGCCGAAGGGGAGGGGCGTCATGAGGATCGCAATCGCGGGGGCGGGCAGCATTGGATGTTACTGCGGGGCTTTGCTGGCCCGATCCGGTCACGATGTCACCCTGTTGGGGCGGGCACGAATCCTCGACCCGATCCGGGATAAGGGGCTGATGGTCACAGATTTTTCAGGCCTGCGGTGTCATGTGACCAACCTGTCCCTGACCGAAGATCCGGCGGAACTGAGTGATGCTGAAATAGTCATTGTCACGGTAAAGACCGGCGCGACGGAAGAGATGGCGAAGGATATCGGGAAACACGCTCCAGACGCTGTGATCCTCTCTTGGCAAAATGGGCTGGAAAACGCAGGCACCTTACGTACGATGCTTCCGCACCACGATGTCCGCGCCGGTATGGTGCCGTTCAACGTCGTACCGACAGATACCGGCGGATTTCATCGCGCGACTTCAGGTGAAATCGTTATCCAATCCGGCCTCGGCGATTTGGGCGCAAAGCTGACTGGCCCCGACCTTCCGGTGTCAGAGAGTGACCAGATCGAAGCCGTCCAATGGGGCAAGCTGGTGATCAATCTCAATAACGCGCTGAATGCGCTGTCCGGGTTGACGTTGAAACAGCAGTTGCTGGACCGCAACTGGCGCCAACTGATGGCAGATCAGATGTCCGAAGCTCTGACCGTGTTGCGATCCGCAGGACAACCGATTGTGTCAATGACGCCGCTGCCCGCCTGGATGACACCGCATATCCTGCGTCTGCCTACGCCTTTGTTTTCGCGGATCGCATCCCGGATGCTGATCATTGACCCTTCGGCGCGCACCTCTATGGCCTATGACCTGATGGCAGGGCGCCCAACGGAAATCGACAATCTGCAAGGCGAGATCATCCGTTTGGGCGAGCAGCAAGACATTGCGACCCCAATCTGCGCGCAGGTTCGCGAAAAGATTGCACAGAACCCAAAATCCCCGCTTACTCCCGAGCAAATCCGAAGCTGATGGGTTAGAGAAAAGCCGTCAGTGTCCAGAAGATAGCGGCTGATAACACTGCGGTAGCGGGGACCGTTATGATCCAGGCAGCCACGATCGTCATGAAATGCGAGCGACGGACGAGTTTCCGGCGTTTTTTCTCTTCCTGTGCCTGGCGCCGTTCGGGCAGGCGTTGGTGGTTCGCGTTCTTTCTGCGCCGCTCGGCATGCCATTCGCGATAGAAGCCCACTCCGAAGACCGCTCCCACTGCGATATGGGTGGAACTGACGGGCAGGCCCAGCCAACTGGCCAGGATCACAGTGATCGCCGCAGAAAGGGCGACACAGAATGCGCGCATTGGGTTGAGCTTGGTGATCTGACTGCCGACCATCCTGATCAATTTTGGGCCAAACAGGAACAGCCCAAAGGAAATTCCCAGCGCTCCGATCACCATAACCCAGGTTGGAATTGCGACTTGTGCAGCGAAATCCCCGAATTGCGCCGTATGCACGATTGCCGCCAACGGACCAACCGCATTTGCCACGTCATTGGCGCCGTGGGCAAAGCTAAGAAATGTTGCTGAGATAATAAGTGGTAGCCCAAACAGCGTTTTCAGAGACTTCGTTCTGTTTTCAAGTCCTTCTGATCTGCGATGCACCCAAGGGACTGTCACCAGCCATGTCAGAAATCCTGTGGCCAGACCGAACAGCAAAGCGACTTCAAGCTCAACTTTGACAAGCTTGTTCAGGCCTTTGACGGCCAAATAGGTGGTAAAGGCACCAGCCATGACAGCAACGAGTATCGGCACCCAACGGCGGGCAGCGGCGATCTTGTCGTCTTGATACTGAATTTTGGCATTGATCAAAGCCAGAAAGCCAGCGGCAATAATTCCACCTAACACAGGAGAGATGATCCAACTGGCGGCAATGGCGCTCATCGTGGTCCAACTGACCGCGCTTAGGCCAGCTGCCGCGATGCCCGCCCCCATGACGCCCCCTACCACCGAATGTGTGGTCGAAACAGGCGCGCCGACCCAGGTGGCCAAGTTGACCCACATGGCTGAAGAAATCAGAGCCGCCATCATCGCCCAGATAAAGACGGTGCTGTCGTGAACCGATGCCGGGTCTATAATCCCTTTCGAAATCGTCGACACTACATCCCCACCTGCCAGCAAGGCCCCCGCGCTTTCTGCGATGGCGGCGATGACGATTGCGCCGGTCATGGTCAGCGCGTTGGCCCCGACAGCGGGGCCCATGTTATTGGCAACGTCATTTGCGCCGATATTGATGGCCATATAGGCCCCAAAACCCGCTGCCGCGACAACGATCAACCCGCCATCAGCCCGCCCAAAAACCACTGCGGCCGTCAGCCCGGCCAGCGCAATAAAGGCGAAGGCGATACCCGGCGCCAGCATGGGGCGTGCCACATGGGCATTGGCATACTCAACGCGCGAGATGCGCGCCAGATCGCTGTCCAGCGATTGCCAACGGAGTTTGGAGCTTGGGTTCGACATCAGGCTATTGCGGGCGGTTTCCAAAAGAACACCCGCGGCTATACGGTTTCGCTCAGACGAGCAACCGTGGCGTCATCACTTTTTGTGGAGGAGTCACAGCTGCAGCAGCAAAGCGCGCAGTTCGGGTTCCTGAACACGTTCGGCCGCTATCACGGGCGAAACCCACTCGCGGGTCCTTTCCTCGGCCTCGGGGTAGATATTGGCCAGTTCCTGCACTTCGATCCGATAGACATTGGTCACCACAGTCTGGCTGGCCCCGTCTTTCAGGATCTTGTCATAAGTATATTGCCCAACAGGATCTTTGGATAGGGATTGGGCGCGCACGCCGGCTTCTTCCCAGGCCTCTTGCCGGGCAGCCTCGGCGCCATCCAGGCCATCAATCGGCCAACCTTTGGGGATGATCCAGCGTCCGGTGTCCCGGCTGGTGATCAAAAGAACCTGCAGCCCGTCCTGTGTTTCGCGGGTGCACAAGGCGCCAAACTGCACCCGATGGGGGCGCAGGAACAGAGGCCGGGCGACCTCTTCCCAAATATTTCGCAGCCATTTTGTCATGTTTGTCGTTCTCGAACCCGGGTTTTACCTGAGCAGCCCACATAGCAATGAAACAGATAATCTTCAATGAACGCCCGGAATCACCATGCTTTCCGCATCTTCATGCCAAGAATTCTCGACGAAAATTCCCGACGGCCGCCTAATTACGACGTTTTGCGCGCAAGGTGGGGTCGGCCTTGGTCGGATCTTCGGGCCAAGGGTGTCTGGGATATTGCGCGCGCATATCTTTGCGCACATCCGCGTATGACCCAGCCCAGAAACCGGGCAAGTCGCGCGTGATCTGGATGGGTCGTTGGGCCGGTGAAAGAAGCGTGATCTTGAGGGCCTCACCGCCAATGACCGGATGGCGCGTGACGCCAAACAGTTCCTGCAGCCGCACCGAGATTTCCGGTACTGCACCGCCATAATCTATCGGCACCTTTCGCCCGAGAGGAGTTTCAAACGACCCTGGAGCGCGCCGGTCCAGTTCCTGCGTCTGGGCCCAGTCCAGTCGGGCGCGCAACGCTGGCAAAAGGTCGAAACGTTTCCAGTCTTCAGCATTGCGGACGCCGGAAAGCATCGGCAACAGCCAGTCTTGCAGCGTGTCGGTCAACCCCTCGATCGAGAAATCAGGCAGCTCTGCGCCTTCGGTCCGGACCAGTTCCACCCGTGCCGCCAATCGCGCAGCGGCCCCGTTCAGTCGCAGGCCAAGATCACGGACGCCATCCAGCATCGCCAATGCAACTGCTTCGTCCGGAACCTCTTTCCAAACACGATCACTCAACGTGATTGCGCCTAGCCGTTCTTGTTTGCGCGCAACGACACGGCGGTCACGTTTTGACCAGTCGCAGACCTCGATCCAGGTGATCTGATCCTCGAACAGGTCACGAATTTCCTTTTCCGAGATCTGTGCGGCCATGCGCACCTTTGCTTCGCGGGGGTTGCCATCGGTATCGGTCACAACCAGATAAGGCGCGGTGGCCAGCGTATCGCTGCCATCAAGCACAACACCCTTCCCTCCTGACAACACATAACGCGGCTCATCCCCTTTGCGCCGTTGTCCAATGCGATCGGGATAGGCGAGTGCGGCTGTTGCCGCTGGGCTGAAGTCGGATGGGGTGCCTTTGGATCGCAGTCGCTTGGCCTCGGTCGTTATCCGTTCCAACGCACCAATGTTGACCTGCCAGACACGGTTACACTGAAAGGCGCGCACATCCCGTATGGCTTCGAGCCGGAGCAGCATATCCACCGGCGCACCGCGCAGAGGGTCGCGTTCGGCCATCAGGGCGGCCAAGGGCGCAGCGCCGGGGCCTGCCTGTTCCAGCATATGCCCCAGTCGCGGGTGCAGAGGTAACGCAGCCAGTGACCGCCCGTGGTCGGTGATCCGCCCCTTTCCATCCAGCGCGCCCAGCATTGTCAGCAACGTGCGGGCCTCTGCCATCGTGCCCTCTGGTGGAGGGGTCAGGAAAGACAGTTCTTCGGGGTCCGCCCCCCAAAGTGCCAGTTCCAGCGCCAGCCCGGTCAGGTCGGTTGCCTCGATCTCGGCCGGGGGATAGGCGGCCAGCGCGCCTTCTTCGCCCTTCGACCATAAGCGATAGCACGTGCCTTCGGCGACACGACCAGCGCGGCCAGCGCGCTGCGTTGCCTCGGCGCGCGTCACCCGCTCGGTCACTAGTCTGGACATACCCGAACCCGGATCGAAACGCGCCCGCCGAGCCTGTCCCATGTCCAAGACCACGCGAATGTCTGGAATGGTCAACGAGGTTTCGGCAATGGACGTAGCCAAAACCACTTTGCGACCGGTTTCGACCGGTGCAATCGCTTGGCGCTGGGCAGCAAAAGGCATCGCGCCGAATAGTGGTCGCACCGTAGCTTTGCTGGATAGCCGGCCAGCCAAGGCGGCCTCTGCCCGGCGGATTTCGCCTTCTCCGGGCAGGAACACCAACATCCCACCTTCTGTTTCGCGCTCGGCCTGAACCACAAGATCGACCAATGCGTCCAGCTTTCGCGCCTGTTGTCCTAGCGGTCGGTCCAGCCAACGTGTTTCGACCGGGTAGCTGCGCCCTTGGGACGTCACAACGGGGGCCTCCATCAACCGCCCCACAGGCTCAGCGTCCAGCGTTGCCGACATTGCCAGCAGGATAAGATCGTCCCGCAATGCCCCGGCGACCTCAAGGCACAAGGCCAGGCCGAGATCCGCGTTCAGGGACCGTTCATGGAATTCATCGAAAATCACCGCACTAATGCCGGGCAGATCGGGTTTGACTTGCAGCATCCGGGTCAGGATACCTTCGGTGACGACCTCGATCCGGGTCGATTTCGATACCTTCGCCTCGCCCCGCACGCGATAACCAACTGTGTCGCCCACGCGCTGTCCCAGCGTATCGGCCATGCGCTCAGCAGCAGCCCGGGCCGCCAAGCGGCGGGGTTCCAGCATCACGATCTTGCCATCGCATAGCCCCGCCTCGAATATCGCCAGCGGCACTCGTGTTGTTTTCCCCGCGCCCGGAGGCGCCTGCAGCACTGCGCGGCCCGAAGCCTTTAGGGCGGCAAGAAGGTCAGGAATGGCGTCGTCGATGGGCAGGCGTATCATGCGGGCTTTATCCGCCAACGGTACGACAAGGTCCAGTTCCGTCTCTTATGCCCGGAGAGCGCATATCCCAGAGGTAAATTCTTGTGCGCTCTGGTCTGGACAAACCCCTCATTGGGACGGCAACTAGAACTGCCGCAACTGATTGGGGGCGAAATGGAACTGGACAGCCTGAGTGACAGGATTTTGAACGGAGACCGGCGCGCGCTGGCCCGTGGTATCACGCTGGTGGAAAGCGGTCGCGCCGATCATCGTGCGCAGGCGACGGAACTGCTGACCAGATTGACCAAAGAGGGCCGCCAGGCCCTGCGGATCGGATTGTCAGGAACGCCCGGCGTCGGCAAGTCCACGTTCATCGAAAGCTTTGGCATGATGCTGACAGGGCAGGGGCTGCGCGTTGCGGTTCTTGCAGTTGATCCCAGTTCGACTCGGTCGGGCGGGTCCATTCTGGGGGACAAGACCCGGATGGAACGCCTGAGCCGCGAGAAAAACGCCTTTATCCGTCCATCACCCAGCCAGTCGCACCTGGGCGGTGTTGCCCGCCGCACACGTGAGGCCATCGCTTTATGTGAGGCCGCTGGGTTCGATGTTGTTTTGATCGAAACGGTTGGTGTCGGGCAATCGGAGACGGTTGTCTCCGAGTTGTCGGATCTGTTTATGCTGTTGCTTGCCCCGGCGGGCGGTGACGAACTGCAGGGCGTCAAGCGCGGTATCATGGAAATGGCCGACATGATCTTGGTCAACAAGGCGGATGGTGACCTGAAATCTGCTGCCACTCGCACCTGCGCCGATTATTCCGGGGCGCTGCGTCTGTTGCGTAAACGCCCCCAGGACCCGGAAGGGTTTCCCAAAGCGATGACTGTCTCAGCGGTCGAGGAACATGGGCTGGCTCAAGCCTGGGAGGAGATGCAGTCCCTCAGTAAATGGCGCCGTGAAAATGGCCACTGGGAGGTCAACCGCGCCACGCAAGCACAATATTGGTTCGAACAAGAGGTTCGGTCTGCCCTTCTGGCACGCCTGGCGACTCCACAAGCGCGCTCGGAAATGGAGCGTCTGGGCTCGCAGGTCAGCACTGGTCAGCTCAGTCCGTCGGTTGCGGCGGAACATATGTTGTCTGCTTTAGTCGCTGGCTAAGGCCTTATTCAAGCCTTTGATCTCATTCTCTTTCTGATTTCGGATCGGTGGGTTATCGCCCATAGGTTGCAAGTTGACCCAAACTTGATGCAAACTCAGGTTAAGGCCGCGCATCTGTCGCCAGGCCGGATATGCGGGAACCGTCAGCTATGCCCGATATTACTGGGACCAACGGCAACGACGATATCGACGTTAACAATGACACGGGGACCCTGAACGGTTCACCGGCTGGAACTCCGATTGATAATATCCGCGGCCGGGGTGGCGACGACGACGTCGACATCAATAACAGCACGATTACCGGGAATGTCATCGGCAATGCCGGCTCCGACACGATCACCGTCACCAGCAGCACCATTGGTGGCAGGATTGCCAGCGGGTCGGATGACGACACTGTCGATATCAGTGGCTCGAGTGTTGGAAACATCCGGCTGGGGAGCGGCAACGATACCCTGAATTTCACCAGCACCAGCGTCAGTGGTGATTTGCGGGGTGGCGGCGGGACCGACACGTTGAACTTACCTGTGGGTACCGTCATCACCGATACCAATTTTGGCGTCATTAACGTCGTAGATGGCGTAGGCTATACCCTGTCCAGCGGGACATTCACCCTACCATCCGGTATCACGGTCACATATTCTGCCTTTGAGAACGGAAGTGGCGTTCCTTGTTTTACCCGTGACACGCACATCCTGACGCAGGACGGCATGAAAGCAATCCAAGCGCTACGGATCGGGGACATGGTCCCGACCATGGGGTGCGACCCTCAGCCTATACGCTGGATCGGTCGTCGACAGTTTGACCGCGCCGCCTTGCTGGTAAATCCCAGGCTCTTGCCGGTACGAATCCTTGCAGGTGCGCTGGGCGAGGGTTTGCCGCATCGCGATCTTCTGGTCTCACGCCAGCACAGGATGCTGGTGCAGTCCAGAATCGCGGAACGCATGTTCGGCACCACCGAAGTTCTGATTCCGGCGATCAAACTGACCTCACTGCCGGGAATCTATATCGATGAGGCCGTGCAATCGGTTGAGTATTTTCACCTGCTATTTGATCGCCATCATGTCATCTTTGCCGAAGATGCCCCAACCGAAAGCCTGTTCACCGGAGTCGAGGCCCTGAAATCCCTCGGATCGGAGGCGCGGCAAGAAATTTTCGAAATCTTTCCGGAACTGATCGAAAATCATGGTGAAAACCCGGCCCGGTTCATACCATGTGGACGCCAACAGTCCCACCTGATCCAGCGACATTTGAAGAACAACAAACCCTTGCTTCAACGCAATGGCGCCTAGGTCTTATAGAGTTTAAGATGGGTGCAAAGATTTCGCACGGCCCGTCTTGACCCTTCCTGTGATTCCCACTAAACGCATCCAACCAGTTTTCGGGCGCGACTTCGGGTTGCGCCCCTTGTGATTTGGCCACGGGTCCTGTACCCAGCCCGCAGATACAAAGGAAGAAACCATGTCGCGCCGTTGCGAACTGACCGGAAAAGGCCCGATGACTGGCAACAATGTCAGCCACGCCAAAAACAGAACTCGTCGTCGTTTTCTGCCCAACCTGAACGACGTAACCCTGCAGTCGGAAACCCTGGGTCGTGGCGTCAAGCTGCGTATCTCGGCCGCTGCCCTGCGTTCAGTTGACCACCGTGGTGGTCTGGATGCGTTCCTGGCCAAAGCCAAGGATGACGAGCTGTCCACCAACGCACTGAAAGTGAAAAAAGAAATCGCCAAGGCTCAAGCTGCGGTCTAAACGTTCTTTTTCATCAAAGATTTCGACCCTGTACCCGAACGGTGCAGGGTCTTTTCTTTTGTCTGATTGAGTTTAGACGATTTCGCCGTCAGAGCGTGATCTTGTTCACATACAGTGTTCTGATGTTTGAATATGTTTGTTCATATTCTATTGGCGGAGTTCGATCTCATGTCTTTCAAATCCTTTGATTCCCTCTCCCTGTTGGCGGCCTTTTTTGGCAAGACGTTTGGGACATGTGTGCGGATGCAGCGTCAGGTGAACAGGTTGCATACTAGCCTGACCAAAGGGTCTGTCAAACGTCCTGGATTGGACAACTGACCTCGTACTGACCAAAATGACCCGAGGGCTTCTGGCGCATTCGATTGTGCTTGAAGCCCTTTTTGTCTCGGGCGTATACCGAAGGCAGGATGAAACACTTTCGGAACAGATTTCTATCATTTGCCCTGTCGCTGCTGGTCATTCTGACCGGTCAAGGGGTGGCTGCGTCGCGTGGCGTTGATACCGCAGTCGGGCAGATGGTGCTGTGTACTGGTGTTGGTCCTGTTGTGATCTATATGGATGCCGAGGGGCAACCGGCAAAGCCCCCGCATTTCTGCCCCGACTATGCGCTGACGTTGCTGGGTGCTATTGCTGTCGTTTCACATGTGCTGCCCGATGCACCAAGTTATGCCGGGCCATTTTTAGAGCGCGGCGACAGGAGCCTAATAGCAGCGCCCGTTCCGTTTCAGCCCGCCCGCGCGCCACCTGCAAGAGCCTGATTAAATTTAACTTTTTCAGACACTTGACATAGGAGAGGCGCAATGTCCCTCACTTCCAAACTTTTGGCAGCCCTGGCTGCGGCCGCATTTGCCACCACTGCAATGGCGCAGGAAACCATCACACTAGAAGATGCCTATGCGCGCTCCGCCGGCAAAACGGCGAAAGCGGGCGCGGCCTTTATGGTGATTCAGAACACGGGCGAGGCGGATGACCGTCTTGTTCGTGCGGAATCGGAGGCGGCTGCACGGGTTGAGCTGCACACGCATCTGATCGATGCCAACGGCGTGGCGCAGATGACCCATGTCGAAGAGGGATTCGTCATCCCAGCCGGTGGTGCGCATGCGCTCAAGCGCGGGGGCGATCACGTGATGTTCATGGGATTGGTTGCTCCGTTTGAACATGGTGCAACTGTGCCTGTAACGCTGGTTTTTGAAAAAGCCGGTGAGGTTGAGATCGACGTGCCGGTTGATCTGGAACGAAAAGACATGGGCGCCCACTCGAACTAAGGTCACGTCATCCTTCAAGCCGCTATGCGGCCGTCATCCACGCGTCAGGCCGGGCTTTGCCCGGCCTGTTTGCCTATCGCTTCAACGGTTAACAACCCGCATCGAAACGCGGTCATGCGCCCGTTTGAAGCGCACTGCCAGAAAGAACATCACGGCGGCGAAAGCCAGAGCGGAAAAGGCAATGGCCCACCCCAGTGCGACCATGCCACTGCCGGGCCAGAACAACAGCACCAACCCAATGATCAGCGCAATGATCCCCGAGTTTCGCACCATCACGGCATCCGGGCTGTTGCTGGGTATCTGCCGCCATGCCAGCAACGAACCGATGCCGACGATCAGCGCCCAAGCACCCAGCAGGAAAAATGTCAGCCGCGCAACACCCTCGGGCCAGATCAGCAGGACAAGTCCGATCAACAGTGCCCCGATGCCGACGCCGCCGATCAATCCGCGCCGTCCAAAGCCTAGTAGGGTCAGGCCGCCATCTAGAACCAAAAGCAGGCCGACCAGTCGCAACAGCAATGAGATACTGCCCGTTGGCCAAAACAGCGCGGCGATCCCCAATGCTCCGGCCAGACATCCGCGCAACAGGAAGGTCCACCACAGATTTGCCAGTTGGTCGCCAAATGTATCGCGGCCCTCCATACTGGAATCGTCCAGGATTTCTTCGCGCGTGTGGTGGGGGTCGGTCATGGGAGCCTCTTATTTCGATTGTCGTATCAATAATTTTGGTGCCGGTCTGGCGGGCTAAGATTCGCGCAGCAGCTTTTGAACCCAGCGTGGCACGGTTTCGGATGCAGGGCCAAGTATCACCTGATCGAAACTCGAGGCGCCGGATGACGGATCTAGGTTCAACTCGACGGTTCGTGCGCCTGACATTGTCGCCTCGTGCACAAATGCTGCGGCGGGGTAGACCTGACCCGAGGTGCCGATTGAAGCGAAGATTGCAGCATTGGCCAGGTGATCGTAGATCAGGTCCATAAAATAGGGCATCTCACCGAACCATACAACATCGGGTCGGGCGGTTGGGCCACCGCAGGCGGGGCAGGGTTCACCCACCGACATCTCGGGCGGGGCGACCCAGCGGTGATCGCAGGTGGTGCATAAGGCCCCAGCGAGGGTGCCGTGCATATGGATCACATTCTCGGATCCTGCGGCTTCGTGGAGGCCGTCGACATTCTGGGTCACGATGATAACCTCGCCGGGCCAGTTGCGTTGCAGATGGGTCAGCGCGGTATGGGCCGGATTGGGTTGCGCCTGTGCAGCCTGCACACGGCGCGCGTTGTAGAACTTTTGCACCACCGCCGGATTGCGGGCAAAGCCTTCGGGCGTGGCGACATCCTCGATCCTGTGCTGCGCCCACAGACCTCCTTCGTCGCGGAATGTGCCCAGCCCGCTTTCGGCGGAAATCCCGGCACCGGTCAGAATGACGATCTTTTCCATTTCCGCCTCACGCGTTACACCCGGTTGTATGACACACCGTATCCTTTTCGTCTGTTTGGGCAATATCTGCCGGTCTCCGGCCGCCGAAGGTGCCTTTCGCGCCCGTGCGCCGCATCATGCCACCGACAGCGCCGGAACCTCTGGCTGGCACATCGGAGACCCGCCTTATGGCCCAATGCAGCAGGCTGCTCATGACCGTAGTATCGACATCAGCGATCTGCGCGCGCGCAAATTCGTGGCCGAAGATTTTGACCACTTTGACCTGATCATCGGAATGGATGCAGAGAACCTTATCAATATCGAAAACTTGCGCCCCCGTGGCAACGAAACTCCGGTTCGCTTGCTGACTGATTTCGCTACTGAGACAGGCGCGGATCATGTGCCCGATCCGTATTACACCCGTGATTTCGAGGGCACGCTGGATTTGATCGAAAAGGCCGTCGCAGGTCTTGACGCACATCTGAGGGCTTAGTTGTAGACGCTCTGATGTCTTCGACATTCAGGTGTAAAATCAATCGACGCCTGCATCGGGGCCAAGCTCACCTGTTTGGTTCTTTCGAAATCACAGTGGATAAGGTGCGTGTCGTCCGGCTTCTGGTGATCGCAATCGCACCCAAAACCAAAGCGCAGGCTACGGCCTGTGGTGTTGTGATTGCTTCGCCAAAGGCAAGAAAGCCTACAGCAAACATTGTCGGCAATTCAATGCTGCCGACGACCGCAGTTTGAGAAGCGCCGATCAACGGCGAGCAGATCGTATAAATGAGCTGTGGCACAAGCGCTGCGACCAGGCCAATTCCGACGATCAAAATCCAGTCGGATTGCCCTTGCGGGAGCAACTTGGCAACATCGGCGTTCAACATCAGCGGCAACAGCCCGAGAACCGATCCCAAGGAAACCGAAGCAATGCGCGCAAGCGGTGCGATGCGGGACAACCTGTGAACCAAGACACATATGCCGAAGCCGAACCCGATTGGGGCTGCTAGCGACATCAGAAGCGTTGGTATGTGCTGTATCGGAACAGATGCGGGCGATCCTGCAATGAGTGCCGCCAAGGTAATGAGGCCCGAGGCGAACAATGCGCGCCTTGTGGGTGTATCGGCGAACAAAGCCCAGGCAATGATCAGCGTGAAAACCGGATAGGTCATATAGAGAACGCCCACAGTCGATGCGGGTAATGTCTCCAGCGCCGTCACATATCCAATCCATCCAAGGCCCATTACCGCGCCTGCCGAAAGCCCCCAAACAATCTCGCGCCAAGCGTTTCGGTGTATAAAAAGAACAGGCAGCAGCAGAATTGCCGTAACGATGTAGCGATAGAACGCGACTGCATAAGGCGCGACGCCTTGCTCGGTCAGCCCTCGGCTAAAAAAGGGAACCAACCCGAAACAAATTGAGGCGAAAAGAACGCCGGCAACCGCAATCGGATAGGGAATAGTTGGTCTCGTCTGTGTTGATATCGTTGCCATTCCAATTTGCTATCACAGGTTTGCGACTGCTGTAGCAGAGATTCGTCGAGCGGTTGCTTCGGTTCGCAAAGCTAACCCTAGTTCGGTTCTGTATGAAGATGGTGGCAGAAACACACGGCGCGTTGGTAATTATGCTTCCAATTTCTGCGGTGCCCTACACTAACTCATCACCTTCAACTGCCCGCCCAGCCACGGCACCTGCGCGACTGCCGGATCAACAATCTGGCTCCGCATCAGCCGTCGGATCATGTCTGCAACCTCTTTGGGTACTTGGTCCGACCAGTCAGAGCGGGTGAACAGCGAAATTGTGCGGGCGAAGTCACCGAACGGGACCGGGTGCGCCTCCATCCCGTCATGAAACCGCGTCGCACGCATATATCCCAGTGGTGTTGTGATCGCCCAGCCAAGCCCCTGTGCGACCATTGCCATCAGCGCCAGGTGCGAGCCGATTTCAAACCGTTCCTCGAACTCCATTTGCTGGCGCGCCAGATGCGCCTCGATCTGGCGACTGATCAGCTGATCTCGGGCGTATCGCAGAAAGGGCAGGTCCTGTATTGAATTCCCCATACCCTTTGGGGTCACCAGAATGAAAGGGTCCTGAACCAGAGGGTATTCAATCACACCCTTCAGGACCTCTCCGGAATGCGCGGATACAGCCATATGCAGCCTCTGCGCCTCCAGCTCGGCGAACAGGTTTAGACTGGGCAACGTGATCAGTTTGAATTTCGACCGGGTCAGGCTGTCGGCCAGCAAAGTCGCCAGCCGCGGGGTCAGATCGTTGTCGAAATCGTCTATCAAACCGATGGAGAGGGTGGTCAGATGCCCCAGATCCATCACGGTCAGTTCGCTTTGGGCCATTTGCAGTTCGGCCAGCACGACCTCGGCCCGCGCCAGAAAGCTGCGGCCGGCTTGCGTTAAACGCATTGGTCGTCGCCCGTGATCGACCAGATCAGTGCCCAATGCCTTTTCCAGATTGCGCAACTGCTGAGAAACCGAAGGCTGGCTGAGCCCCGTGATCTCGGCGGCCTGTGCCACAGATCCTGTCCGCGCCAAAGCCTCGAACACCTCAAGGCCCCGCAGGGTCAGCCCTTTCATTACCATCTGATACACCTTTCGCTGCGCCATTTCTGAGGTGCAGTGCGCATCAGGTCAAGCAGCGTGACCGGCTTAGTTGCAGATTGCCTGCGCCATCTGGCCAAAGTTCTTATACCGATCCCACAGCGCATCATCGCGCGAAGTCTGCGACATCTTCAACTCCTGCGCCTGATGGGGGTCGGTGAACCACTTGGCGACGGTCTTCTGATCGCCCCGCGTCAACGCCTGATCTGCGACGCGCTGAATGCAGCTGCACCGCGCCCGCGTCGCCGCCGACCGGTCCGACGCCAGACACGCCCGTTTGATCTGCGCAGCCTCGCTCGGTGCCGGAGCCATCGCCGTCAGCGATGCCGCGCAGAATGCGATTAAGAGGAACTGTTTCATGCTCTTGCCTCGTTTTTGCCTGCCCGGACGGGTCTGATGCCCCTCTCGGTCTGTGGCGGATTATGAATCAAACGGGGGGAGGGATCAATTGTTTTGACAGGCAAATCAAACGGTGTTGATTTGACGAGGGCACAACTACGCACTGAGGTGCGTCGGAAATGAATAAAAGCAGCTTATTCAAGGAGCAATTTTGTGGTTTCGATCAAAACGTTTTTCTTCTCGATCGCAGTCTGTTTGTCTCCGATAGCAGCTTTGTCAGATTCTGGTTCTCTGCAAGGCGAAGACGTGCCGGAATTCAACGAGGCGGTTCAAGCATGGTTGGATGGCGATGATTTGGTCGCATTGCAAAATCTGGCTGGACAGGCGCAACAAGGCAATACTGCGGCGCAAATCTTGCTGGCGAGTATAGCAAGCGGCAGCAAATACCACTCTCATGTTACTACAGATATGGAGCGCAAGGAGCGCATTGCTTTGTTGCGCAAACCCGGCGGTCTGTCTGGTAAATCTTGGCTGACCGAAGCACAGAACTCAGAGGCCTTAGCCCTGGCGCTTCTTCAAGCGTCCAAGATAGGAGAGAAGGCTCCGGCAATTGCAACGCTCATAGAGTTGGGCGAGCCGCAGACAGCAATAATTGCTGCGCAATCTATGCTGTTAAATGGTGAGGCTGAAGAACTTGTTTCTGTCTTGCAGGGTCTGGATGACAAACTTCCCGAAGAGGCTGATGTATTATTGGCATGGGCGCTTTTTCAAGCTTCACAAGGCTCAGACAGCCCATATGCAGGATCGGCTCGTGTTCCTAGAATTTTGACTGGTAATGAGCATTTCCGACTGTCTGAGTTTGCTTGGGGCCATCTCTCGCCACGCGCACTGGTCGAAGATGGCGAAGCGCGTGAAGCGGCAATTAAACACAGCGGCAATATCCGAGCTTGGACGCCGGTTCGAAATTTCTGTGAAGATCAATGCCCGGACTCTATTTCGGAATGTACTGCAACCGGCGGAAGTTACCTTACGACGCCATTGTCACCGCGCAGCCCGTTGGAAAGTGTAATTTCGAACGAAGTTTATTGGGCCAGTAAGCGTGTCACCGGCGATCTTGCTAGGTCCACTTGGGAAATCATCGTGGAGGCTGACAGTGATGCCAAGGTTCCCGACGCATGTTTCAAACGAAGTATGAAAGAACTGCAGCTAGTCGAAGGTCATGGGTAGGAGCGTTAGGTAAGATTTAGCAGGCCCAAGATGGAGCATACTGATGTATTTGCGCCTTAGCTGTTCTCTGTTTCAAATTTGATCGCCGCTGTTGTTTCAGCAGCCATTGACCAAACCTTAAAATCTATACATATCCCCAATCCATGACAGACCTCGCTCATATCCGCAATTTCTCCATCGTCGCGCATATCGACCATGGCAAATCCACCCTTGCTGACCGGCTCATCCAAGAGACCGGTACGGTCAAGGATCGTGACATGAAGGAACAGCTGCTCGACAGCATGGATATCGAGCGCGAGCGCGGCATCACCATCAAGGCCAACACGGTCCGCATCGACTATACCGCTGACAATGGCGAGCAATACGTGCTGAACCTGATCGACACCCCCGGCCACGTGGACTTTGCCTATGAGGTCAGCCGGTCGATGCGCGCGGTCGAAGGCTCTCTGCTGGTTGTGGACTCGACCCAGGGGGTCGAGGCGCAGACGCTGGCGAACGTGTATCAAGCCATCGACGCTGACCACGACATCGTGCCGGTGCTGAACAAGATCGACCTGCCTGCGTCCGATTGTGACCGCGTGGCCGAACAGATCGAGGATGTGATCGGCATCGACGCGTCCGAGGCGATTCAGGTCAGCGCCAAGACCGGGCAGGGCATCCATGAGACGTTGGAGGCCATTGTCACCCATCTGCCGGCCCCCAAGGGTAATCTGGATGCACCGCTCAAGGCGATGCTGGTCGATAGCTGGTACGACGCCTATCTCGGCGTCATCGTTCTGGTCCGCATCATGGACGGCACCCTGAAAAAGGGCATGCGCGTCAAGTTCATGTCGAACAACACCCTGCACCATGTCGACCGCGTCGGCGTCTTCCGGCCTGAGATGGAGATGGTCGACAGCCTCGGTCCCGGCGAAATCGGCTTTCTCACCGCCTCGATCAAACAGGTCCGTGACACCCGCGTCGGTGACACGATCACCAATGACCGCAATGGCGCAGAAATCGCGCTGGACGGCTTTAAACCCGCGCAGCCGGTGGTGTTCTGTGGCCTCTTCCCCGTCGACAGTTCCGAATTCGAAGACCTGCGCGATGCGATTGACAAACTGGCGCTGAACGACGCCAGCTTCAGCTTTGAAATGGAAACCTCGGCCGCTTTGGGCTTTGGCTTCCGCTGCGGTTTCCTTGGCCTGTTGCACCTTGAGGTCATTCGCGACCGGATCGAGCGCGAATATGATATCGAGCTGATCACCACCGCGCCCTCGGTGATCTATCACGTCTTCATGAAAGACGGCGAGATGATCGAACTGCACAATCCCGCCGACATGCCCGACCCGTCAAAGGTCGACCATATCGAGGAACCACGCATCAAGGCGACCATCCTTGTGCCGGATGAATTCCTGGGCGACGTGCTGAAACTGTGTCAGGACCGCCGCGGCATCCAGATGGACCTGACCTATGCGGGCAGCCGCGCCATGGTCGTCTATGACCTGCCACTGAATGAGGTCGTCTTTGACTTCTACGACCGCCTGAAATCGGTGACCAAGGGCTATGCCTCGTTTGACTATCAGATGACCGGCTATACCGAGGACGCGCTGGTCAAGATGTCGGTGCTGGTGAATGACGAGCCGGTCGATGCGCTGTCGACCATGGTTCACCGTGACCGGGCCGAGATGCGGGGCCGGGCGATGTGCGAAAAGCTCAAGGACCTGATCCCGCGCCACATGTTCAAAATCCCGATCCAGGCCGCCATCGGAGGCAAGGTCATCGCCCGCGAGACCCTCTCGGCCCTGCGCAAGGACGTGACCGCGAAGTGCTACGGAGGCGACGCCACGCGGAAACGCAAACTGCTGGACAAGCAGAAGGCGGGTAAGAAAAAGATGCGTCAGTTCGGGAAGGTCGATATCCCGCAGGAGGCGTTTATCAGCGCCTTAAAAATGGACAGCTAATAGCTGTCCGTTTCAATTACATGGAAGTGGGTTTTTGTTTCTGCTCATTAACAGCCGCTAAAATCCCGCTTGCCTGATCGACAAGCTCTTGATCAGTTTCTCCATCGCGAACAAAGCGGCGCAGTTCTTGAAGGAGTTTTTCTTCTAGTTCTTCAATCAAAAAGTAGGTTGCACTTGCGCCATATTTTTCAATGAATCCCTTTTGATGTGGCAGGGCTCTAGAAACGGCTTCCATGAGCTGATGATTTTTTAGGATTTTGGTGTCCATCCCACTTTTCCAAGCCAGCATAGTTACAACTGCGTGCATGCAGATCGAGCGAAAAGCAGAGTAGTAAGCCCAAGCCAAAGGGGACACAAAGGGTCTGGATAGCTCTGCTTTTCTAGCTATCTGGCGTTCTGTTTGGTTCTTCTGCTCCTGTGCGTTTTCAATAAATCTGTCTAACCCAGTTGTGGAAGAGACAAATTCCACTGTCTCAGTATGGTCGCCGGACGCGATCAACTCGTTGATTTTGTCGACATCTAGGGTTTGCATAACCTGCACAAGAAAACTATGCCGTTTGTCTGAGATCAGTGCGTCCCACAACGCGTCCGCAGATTGTATTTGCTTTTCCAAGAGAGCATCATGACGCCTTAGTTTTCCGGAGATGACGAACTGTCTGAGATCGCTGACTTTTGCCTGCTCCGCGCTGAGTTTGGCCTCAAACTCTGAGAGCCTCTTTTGGGTTCGCTCACTGATCTTTTCTCCTATCCAACGCGATAGTACCCCGCGGAGTAGAAAGCCTACGAAACCAACTATTGCAGCTGCGGAAAGTGCGTTAATTGATGCTGCCGTTATACTGGCGACTATGTTGCTTGTCATTGGCGGGAAACTCATTTGAACTTTGAATGCCCTAAATTCCAATATGCGGGCGCTCAGGGCAAGTGGGATTGCGGGCAACTAGGTAATAATCGATATTTCAGTATCTTAGCATATTCACCACCCGCCTGGCGGCACCGCCGGGCCGCGCCGACCCGACCCCATGGGCCGGTGCTGCCCTAACCTCTATTGACTGAGCGTCGCAAGAGCTTTTACAAGCTAGGGCTCCGCCCGTTCGCGGCTGAATTCGTCCACTGGACGAATTCCAAGACACCGCTCACTCTGACTCAGATCAAAGACCGCCTGCGCACTCAATCCTAGGATCCGCGGAAGTTGAATCCCTGATATGAGGCCCCCATGCTTCCCCTGATGCTGATCGTACATATCTTCCTTGGCTCCACCTTTGCCGGGTCCGCTGTGATTGCGGTTCTGTCGATGGGGTATACGACGCTATACCCTATCCTGATCGCTGCCGGAGCTGGCTTTATTGCGGCGTTTCCGGTTTCGTATCTGGTGACCCGAAAGATCGCGGGATAAGGCCTGTTCGGCCCATTGTGACCAACCTCACAGCCGCATCCCGGCTGGCCTGCTAGAGTTTACCCTGCGGAACCCTAGCAGGAGGCGCAGATGTCCACATCCATGATCCCCTTCATTGCCCTCGGGTCAGCGGGTCTCTATTCCGTTGCCATGGTCGCGATGAAGTTCTGGTGGAAAATCCCAGGCCTGGGGCTTGGCCTGCTGATCGTCGCGACCCTGCTGGCCGGGGCGACGCTCGAACTCGCCGCGCTGCGCGACGAACGGTTGGGCATAATCTATACTGGCATTCTGGGGGCCGAGGTCGTTCTGATCGCCATCGCCTCATTCTTTCTGTTTGGCGAAAACTTCTCGCATCGCGAAGTGTTTGGCATTTCCCTGGTCGTGATCGGCACCGCGCTGGCCTGGGCCTAAGCGCGACAATCTGGTTAGGCTTTTTTAAAGCCTTCATGAAGCTTCCTTTAGGTAAGTTGCAACCGGCCCTCAGCCACCCAATCTGTATAAAAGGCCAGCGAAAGGCCCAGTGCAGGAGGTGAGCCAGTGACAGCAAATTCAACTATCGAAGCGGTAAATGCCCCTTCATTTAGGTTGGCTGCGTGGGCTGGCGCAAGATCCTTGGGCTGTATGTAATCTTGAATTTGCGTAGCCTGCGCGATCGAACGAGTTCCGGGCTCGTCTCTGGTCTCCAGGTGAACTGAAGCGTCTCTGGTCCGGTTGGAATTTAGGGGGTACTGGCTGCGAATTGCCGCAGCGCTTAGTAGGTAACCCAACCGGGTCGGAGCGCTTCTCAAATTCAGAACAGGCTTTCAGCGCAAAATGCGGGCAGGTGGCCCTGATTGGTCAGAAAATGCCTCGGTCCTCGGAGGCCGTGGCCAAAGAGCGACCCGTTCAAGGCGGGTTTGATTCGAAATATCAGGGATCGGATCGGCGCAATCGCTCACCAAAACCCCCAGAAGGGTCGTGCAGCCCGTTTGCGCCTGCAGAAAGAGTCCAAAATCCCGGGCCAAGCACGCAATTTCACTTGTCCATTGGCAACTCTGCGCAGGAACGTAGAATCTAGAGTTATCCACATCACTCTCCAGCGAGATATCAACAGTTTATCCCCGGCTATTTTTTATGCTGCAGTGCTATTTTCTTGCCCGTTTATGACCGCGATGTAACAGTCAGGTTACCGCAGAGGTTCTTAGGATCCTGGGTGGGACGCAAAGGCCAAGGGGGTCGCTGCGGTGAAGGGAAATCTTAGGATTTTGTTCTACTGCAAAGACTTACCGGTGCGTGATCCGCTGATTTGGGCGTCAAGTTTGAAACAGGTGATCAAGCTCTCAGAAGGTTAATGCGTGCTGTGCGGGGCCCTCGGGCTCTGTTCAGCGGCTGTGGCCCCTTAGGGGGACAAAGCAACTGGATCGAGACGTCCCTCGGGCGTGTCGAACCGGTAAGGCGTCAGGGGTGTCCTTTGGGCACGTGCAAAGACCGCGTCTGCGCACCTGACGCCTTTTCCTTTTTCCGGGCCCCGGATTCATACAGGCAGCGATTTAATTCCCCCTAAAACGGGAACGGGGTTCTTGCGTTTAAGCAAGAACCCCGTGATCGTGTCAGAAATGCAATGCCGCGTCTATGCACCTGTGTCCGCAAGGATAGCGGGTGCGGGTGCAGAGGGCAACTATATCTTGTATGTCGCCCGATCTTAATCGCTACATTCCGAAAGGAATCAGATGTTTTCCTGAACCTCGGTGGCTGCGCCCTGAATTGCGTCACCTGCTTTTTCAATATCTTTACCGGCGCCTTTAGCGGTTTCACATGCGGCGAGTGTGCAAAGGGCCAGTCCAATAAGTGCGGCTCGGATCATAGGTCTCTCCTTTTGTATAAGTCCCGATTTTCGTAGCAGTTTTGCTAATGGTGAACCAGAGTTTTGAACCGGCAATCTATTCTTTACGAAAAAGCGGCCCGATGGCGGCGGTTACCAGAAAGATCACAGCTGCGGCGCAGACGATGCTGGGCCCGGCCGGAGTGTCGGCAAGATACGCACCGCACAGCCCGACAAGGGAGGCAGCTGATCCGATGATGGCGGCCCCGAACGCCATATTTTCAGGTGTTTTCACCAAAGACCGCGCGCCGGCTGCCGGGATGACGAGCAGGGCGGCAATCAACAGAACCCCTACCACTTTGATTGCCACGGCAACGGCCAGAGCCATGGTCAGCGTCAGCCACATTTCCTCGCGCTTTGGGTCAATGCCCGAGGCATAGGCCATGTCCGGGTTCAGGGTGGCCACAAGCAGGGCCGACCAGCGCCAGATCATGACCGCCAGGATCAATGCGCCGCCGCCCCAAATGGTCGCCAGATCGCCTTTGGTGACAGCCAGGATATCACCAAACAGAAAGGCATTTAAATCCAGCCGGACGTCGGACAGCAAGGCGACGGTGACTAGCCCTGCGGCCAGGGCTGTATGCGCTATTACGCCTAGTAATGTATCCATCGCCAACCCCTTGCCACGCAAAAGCGTGACGGTAAGTCCCATGGCAAGCGCTGACGCCACAATCGACGGCAGCATCGGAAGCGAAAATGCCAGAGACAGTGCCACACCCAGAACAGCCGCGTGCGCTGTGGCTTCGCCCAGATAGGCCATCCTGCGCCATACCACAAAGCACCCCAAAGGGGCCGCCGCGAGTGCAACGCCAATACCCGCCAGCGCCGCACGAACCATAAAATCGTCTAACATCAGTTGGTTGTTTCCTGGTCGTGGTGGTGGTCATGGTCGTGCGAATGGCTGTGTTGATGTTGGTAAAGGGCCATCATGCCCTTGGTTCCGCTGCCAAATAGGGCCCGGTATTCGGGTGCGTCCGCGACGGTATGAGGCGACCCCTCGCAGCATATATGTCCGTTCAGACATAGCACACGGTCTGAGGCCGCCATGACAACGTGCAGATCGTGACTGACCATCACGATCGCGCAACCAAGGTCGCGTCTGACCTGCTCAATGCGTTGATAAAAGGCAGCTGCACCCGGTTGATCCAGGCCTTGCGTCGCTTCATCCAAAAGCAAGACCTGAGGATCATCAAGGAGTGCGCGCGCCAGCAGAACTCGTTGAAATTGACCGCCCGAAAGTTGGGTCATTTGCCGGTTGCGCAGATCCGGGACGCCCGCTCGTTCTAGTGCATCCAGCGCTTTGCGGGCCGAGATCCGTTTGGGTAAGCCCAGGAAACGTTGCACGGTCATCGGTAAAGCGGCGTCCAAAGCCAGTTTTTGCGGGACATAACCGATGCGCAGGCCGGGTGCGCGGCTTACCTGGCCTTCTGATGGGGTAATGGCCCCAATGATCGCCCGTAAAAGAGTCGACTTACCAGATCCGTTGGGCCCCACAATGGTTACGATCTCTGCTTCGGAAACTGCCGCATTCACATGTTCAAGGATCGTGCGGCCGTCGATCCGAATGGACATGTTTTTCAATGAAATAAGGGGGGTATTCATGCCGCCGACCCTACGCATTCGGGACATAGGCCCTCGGCCTCGACCACTACTCGTTCGATTTGAAACCCCGAGGTGTTCGCCGCAGCGCCCAATCGACCCTGTGTCAGCTCGGTTTCCGTTTCAGCCACTGCTTTGCAGGACCTGCAGATCAGAAACGCGGGGACATGGTCATGGGTCGGGTGGGCGCAGGCTGTATAGGCATTCAGTTGCTCGATACGATGCACGAACCCGTTTTGCACAAGGAAATCCAGTGCACGATACGCGACCGGAGGTTGCGACCCGAGCCCTTCTGCAGCTAGCACAGCCAGGATATCATATGCGCCCATTGCTCGGTGCTTTTCCAACAGGATCTCAAGAACACGGCGTCGGACAGTGGTGAACTGCAGGCGCTTTGTTCTGCACTTGTTTTCGGCCTGAGACAGCGCAGTGTGAACGCAGTGGGCGTGATCGTGTTGTCTGAATCCAACGGTGCTCATGACGGGGCTCCAATGATTTTGAACTTGATATGTAATAACGTCCGGATTAACAAGCGCTCAACGAATGTAATAACATATCAATTTGGAGGGAAAATGTTCCGATCTACACTATATGTGTGCTCACTTGCGTTTGCGGGCCAGGCAATCGCCGAGGCGCCAAGCGTGGCCGTCGATATTGCGCCTGTCCATTCGCTGGTCGCCCGGGTGATGGACGGCGTGGGTGAGCCCAGCTTGATCATTCCACCCGGCGCGTCTCCGCATGATCACGCGATGCGGCCTTCTGAGGCGCGGTCTTTGCAGTCCGCCGAGATCGTATTCTGGACTGGAGAAGAGCTGACCCCTTGGCTGGCTAAACCCTTGGGTGCGCTGTCGCCGGATGCACTGCATGTCTCTTTGTTGGATGCCGATGGAACGATACTCTATGATTTTCGCGATGCGACCGATGGTGCGGATCATGATGACCATGCAGATCACGACGACCATGCGGACCACGCAGATCATGACGACCATGCGGACCACGCAGATCATGACGACCATGCGGACCACGCAGATCATGACGACGAACATGACCATGATCACAAAGGGATCGATCCTCATGCCTGGCTGGATCCCGAGAATGCGCGTATCTGGGTTCAAGTGATTGCTGCAACACTCTCACAGGCGGACCCCTCAAACGCCGAAACTTATCAGCAGAACGCTGCAACCGCAGATCGGGAACTGGTTGAGCTGAAAGAAAAAATTATAACAGATCTGACAGATATGCAGACGCTGTCATTCATAACGTTTCATGATGCCTATCAGTATTTCGAAAAGCGATTTGGGCTGGAGTCATCCGGCGCAGTCAGTCTTGGCGATGCGTCCTCTCCCGGGCCGGCGCGATTGGCGGCTTTGCGTGAAAAGGTTGAGCATGAAGGAATTGTTTGTGCCTTTTCCGAGCCGCAATTTGACACAAGGCTGGTGCGGACAGCGATCGAAGGAACCGGGGCCACGATCTTTGAATTGGATCCCGTAGGCGTGAGTTTTGACACGGGAATTTCGCACTATGATAGTTTGTTAATGGCCATGTCCGCCGGCTATCAAGACTGTTCCAAAAGTAAGTCGTAAGTAGCCGGGACAGCGGATTGCTCTTATTCTTCGTTGCAAAAGAGTTCGTAGACAACCTCTAACATCCGGCGTGGCCGTTCATCGGCAAGTCTATAAAAGATCGCCTTGCCTTCGCGGCGAGGCGTCACCAACCCTTCAAGTCGCAACCGCGACAGTTGTTGCGAAACAGCGGCTTGCCGCGCCGAAAGCAGCTCTTCCAGTTCTGTTACTGACTTTTCTCCCGATACCAGGTGGCACAGGATCATGAGACGCCCTTCGTGGCTGATGGCCTTGAGGAAATTTGCAGCATGCGTTGCATTTTCAACCATTTTGTCGAAATTTTCCGGAGATGTTTCCTGAGAAAGTTGTGGAAGGGCCATCCTCTGTTTCCTTACCAGCCCACACTTTGGGCGCCTGTTTGTGTTGCTGCCTGGAGAAGGTCGCAAGTCAGCTAGTTATGAACATTTACTCTCATATGCATGAATCAAAATGAGGTGAGGGGAAAAGGGGAACTTGTGAGAGTTCGACGCAGATTTCGACTTTGAAGAGCGTATCGCTTTAGTCACCGCTGAATATCTATTTGCATTTGCAGGGCATGAAGTTTCCTGCACCCCTTGCAGCCCCACTGTGGCGATACTAAGACTCAGGTAACAGATTTTCGGGTAGTGTCCCGATCCATAGCAAAGCAGGCAGGTTTCTTATGTTCGATCCCGTTGACACATACATGAACACGCTTGTCCCAATGGTCGTTGAGCAGACCAGCAGGGGTGAGCGCGCATATGATATCTTCTCGCGCCTTCTGAAAGAGCGGATCATCTTTATCAACGGCCCGATCCACGACGGGATGAGCCATCTTGTGGTTGCTCAGCTGCTGCACCTTGAGGCGGAAAACCCGAACAAGGAAATCTCGATCTACATCAACTCGCCGGGTGGCGTGGTCACCAGCGGTTTGTCGATTTACGACACAATGCAGTATATCAAACCGAAATGTTCCACATTGGTGATCGGTCAAGCGGCCTCGATGGGGTCGGTTCTGCTGGCCGGTGGTGAGAAGGGTATGCGCTTTTCCCTGCCGAACAGCCGCATCATGGTGCACCAGCCCAGTGGCGGATATCAGGGGCAGGCAAGCGATATCATGATCCACGCAGCTGAGACGCAAAAGCTGAAGGATCGCCTGTATGATATCTATGTACGCCATACTGGACAGACCAAAAAGGCCGTTGAAAAGGCGCTGGACCGTGACAACTTCATGAGCCCGGAAGAGGCTAAGGAATGGGGTCACATCGACGAGATCGTTGAAAACCGCGCCAAGATGAGCGGCGAAGAGAGCTAAGCCCAGACCCCTCGTATCGCCGATACGGGGGGTATTTTGAGATTGTAGCCGCCACAGTGCTGGCCTAAGCTGCACGAACAGGCGCAAGCGCGGCCCCGCAAGGGGCATAGGATGGAGCCCGAAAGGTAGATCATGGCGACGAATTCAGGCGGTGACGGCAAAAACACGCTCTACTGCAGCTTCTGTGGCAAAAGTCAGCATGAGGTGCGTAAGCTGATTGCAGGTCCGACCGTGTTCATCTGTGATGAATGCGTCGAGCTGTGTATGGACATCATCCGCGAAGAGACGAAAGCCAACGGGCTGAAATCTTCTGACGGAGTGCCGACGCCGAAAGACATCTGCGAAGTTCTGGACGATTATGTGATCGGTCAGGCTACGGCCAAGCGGGTTCTGTCAGTGGCGGTTCACAACCACTATAAACGATTGAATCACGCTCAGAAGGCCGGCAGCGATATCGAGCTGGCCAAATCCAACATCCTGTTGATCGGCCCGACAGGCTGCGGCAAGACGTTGTTGGCGCAAACTCTGGCGCGCATTCTGGATGTGCCCTTTACCATGGCCGATGCGACCACGCTGACCGAAGCCGGTTATGTGGGCGAGGATGTCGAAAATATCATCCTCAAACTGTTGCAGGCCAGCGAATACAATGTCGAACGCGCGCAGCGCGGCATCGTTTACATCGATGAGGTCGACAAGATCACGCGCAAATCCGAGAATCCCTCGATCACGCGCGACGTGTCGGGCGAGGGCGTGCAGCAGGCGCTGCTGAAGCTGATGGAAGGCACCGTCGCCAGTGTTCCGCCGCAGGGTGGACGCAAGCATCCGCAGCAGGAATTCCTGCAAGTGGACACGACGAATATCCTGTTCATCTGCGGTGGTGCCTTTGCGGGTCTGGATAGAATTATCGCACAGCGCGGCAAAGGCTCGGCCATGGGCTTTGGTGCTGATGTGCGGGACAATGATGACCGCGGCGTGGGTGAGATTTTCAAAGAGCTGGAGCCTGAAGACCTGCTGAAATTCGGTCTGATCCCGGAATTTGTCGGACGTCTGCCAGTTCTGGCCACGCTTGAGGATCTCGACGAGGATGCGCTGGTCACCATTCTGACAAAACCCAAGAACGCGCTGGTCAAACAGTATCAGCGTCTGTTCGAACTGGAAGATGCCGAGCTGGGCTTTACCGACGATGCGCTCAAGGCAATCGCCAAACGCGCCATTGAACGCAAGACCGGTGCTCGCGGGCTGCGCTCGATCCTTGAAGACATCCTTCTGGACACGATGTTCGAATTGCCTGGCATGAAGAACGTGACCGAAGTTGTCGTCAATGAAGAGGCTGTATCCTCGGACAAGCAGCCGCTGATCATCTATGCGGATGCGGCGGAATCAGCTTCGGCCGGGTAATCACTGAATTTGAATTGCAACAGATGGCGCGGTGATCCCGCGCCATTTTGTGTTTGGGAGGGCAGGATGACGATAAGGCGAATTTCCTCGGGCGGCCAATATGAGGCCAAAGTCGGCTATTGCCGGGCAGTGGTTGCAAACGGTTTTGTCTTTGTTGCCGGGACCTGCGCACAAGGCGAAATCATTCCCAAAGATATCGTCGGACAGTGCAAATCCGCGCTGCAGGCGATTGAAAAGGCCTTGGATGAGGCTGGATCAAATTTGGCGCATGTGGTTCGGGTAAACTACTACCTTCCGGACATGTCAGAATTTGAACTGTGCTGGCCCTTGCTGGTTGAGGCATTTGGTGAAAACCCGCCGGCGGCGACAGTGACCGAATGCAACCTGATCACGCCAGAGGACCGCATCGAGATTGAAGTGACCGCAGTTTTGCCGGATTGATGCGCAACGTTACCCTAGCACTGGACCTTGGCGGACCTTTGGTCCATATCTGCAGAGACAAAAATGCCGGAGGCAGCCGATGGGAATCCTGAACAGTCTTTTGCGCGCCGTGACCTGGTGGAACGGGGCCACCCTGAACACCCAGATTTACACCGCGCGCAAAGGCGTGAAAGTCGGTGAAGATAATGAAGGCAATATGTTTTATCGTACCGCGGATGACAGCAGGCGTTGGGTGATCTTCAACGGCGAGGCCGAGGCCAGCAGGGTTGATCCCGATTGGCACGGTTGGTTGCACCGCACCTGGGACGAACCGCCAACCGATAAACCTCTGGCACATAAATCCTGGGAAAAACCGCATCAGGAAAACCTGACAGGAACCGCGCTTGCTTATGCACCGGCGGGGTCTTTGCGCCGCCCGGATCCGGTCGAGCGTTCGGATTATGAGGCCTGGAACCCGGAATAAGACGAGGCGAGCAATGTCATCTTACAAAGTTTCAGAAGTTTTGGTCGGAGGCGCCGTCCTGGCCGGGGCAATAGCGTTTGGCGTCTATGCGAGCCAGTCGACAGGCCTGTCCCAGGGCGGTTCTGGTTATGAGCTTAACGCCTCTTTCCGCTCGCTCGAAGGCGTCGGCGTCGGAACGGACGTGCGGCTTGCCGGGGTCAAAATCGGCACCGTGACAGGAGTGGCCCTGAACCCGGAAACCTACCGGGCGGACACGACTTTTGCGATTTCTGATGGAATTTTAGTCCCCGATGACAGTGCTATCGTGATCTCATCCGAAGGGTTGCTGGGTGGTAACTTTGTAGAAGTCATGCCAGGCGGATCGCTCTTTAACTTTGAACCGGGCGATCAGGTCGAGGATACACAGGGCGCAGTCAGCCTGATTTCGCTTTTGGTTAAGTTCGTCGCCGGAGATGGCGGCGAATGAAGCGATATGCTCTGATCGCGGCAATACTGGCAGCCTCTGGGGTAGCGGCACAGCAAAAGGTTCAATCTGGACCGGGTGCAATGCTCAGAGGGCTGGATAAGGTCAATGGCCAGACCGTTGATGTCGAACTGCAAAACGGCCAATCCAAGACAGTCTTTGGGCTGGATGTCGCACTGGGTGATTGCCGCTATCCTGCAGATAACCCAACAGGGGACGCGTTTGCCTACCTGACCATTTGGGAACAAGGCGGAACGGATCAGCTGTTTGACGGGTGGATGATTG
This sequence comes from Ruegeria sp. CDSC042, assembly GCF_059610745.1. Lineage (NCBI taxonomy): Bacteria > Pseudomonadati > Pseudomonadota > Alphaproteobacteria > Rhodobacterales > Roseobacteraceae > Ruegeria > Ruegeria sp. CDSC042. Next base: position 16,187 of record NZ_JBXWOF010000012.1, on the reverse strand, counting down.
CCACCTCGCCAGCCCTGAATGCGCTTGATCATTCGCGCTATGACGTCTGGGTGATCCGCTGTATCACGCCATCCGGCGATTGATCGAGATCAGCAGAGAAATCTGCTGCAATAGTCACTGCCTCTTCCAGCGCGTTCCGATACTGTGCCCGCGGCACCTCAATCGCGCCGAGCGAGGCGAGATGCGCGGTTAAAAACTGTGTATCGAACAGTTTGAACCCGCAGGACCGCAACCGGTCGACCAGATAAGCAAGCGCAATTTTTGAGGCATCCTTGCGTCGGGAAAACATGCTTTCGCCAAAGAAGGCAGCGCCAAGAGTAACGCCATAAACGCCCCCAACCAAATTCGGGCCGTCCCAGATTTCCAGCGAATGGGCGTGACCGGATTGGTTCAGCTTTTGGTAAAGGGTGCGAAGTTCCTGATTGATCCAGGTATCCGTGCGATCAGCGCAGCCATCAACAACGCCGGCAAAATCCCTGTTGATTGACACCGTGTACCCACAGTTCCGAATCCTGCGGGCCAAGCTGCGTGAGATGTGGAAACCGTCCAGAGGGAAGATGCCGCGAAACTTAGGATCAACCCAGAACAGGTCCGGATCATCGCGATGTTCAGCCATCGGGAAGATACCGATGGAATATCCATGGAGCAGTAATTCCGGGGAAAGGCTCATGCCAGGCGCCTCAGGGTCGGAAAGCGGTAACCTTCCGACCCAGCTGAGTTAGTCGGCCATATTCTCCGCAAGCCAGTGCTCCAGCCAGTGGATGTTATAATCACCGCTTTGGACGTCACTTTCTTGCAGAAGTGCGTGGAACAAGGGAACCGTCGTGTCGATTCCGTCCACGATCAACTCTCCCAATGCGCGTTCCAGACGGGCCAGTGCTTCGGGTCGGTCGCGGCCCTGCACGATCAGTTTGGCGATCAGTGAGTCGTAGTAGGGCGGGATCGTGTACCCGTCATACAACGCTGAATCCATCCGCACACCCAGACCGCCCGGCGCATGGTAGGCCGAGATTTTTCCGGGGCAGGGTGAGAAGTTTGGCAATTTCTCGGCGTTGATCCGAACCTCGATGGCGTGACCATTGATTTTCAGATCATCCTGACCGAATGACATTGGCTGACCAGCGGCAACGCGGATTTGTTCGCGCACCAGATCTACGCCAAAGATGCCCTCAGTGACCGGGTGTTCGACCTGTAGGCGGGTGTTCATCTCTATGAAATAGAAGTCGCCATTTTCGTACAGAAACTCGATCGTACCTGCACCGATATAGTTGATCTTGGCAACCGCATCGGCACAGACCTTACCGATCCTTGCGCGTTCTTCGGGGGTGATGCAGGGGCCGGGTGCCTCTTCGAATACCTTTTGGTGGCGGCGCTGCAGGGAACAGTCGCGCTCGCCCAGATGAACCGCTTGGCCCTTGCCATCGCCAAAGACCTGAATCTCGATGTGGCGCGGCGTGGTCAGGTATTTCTCAATATAGACCTCGTCATTACCAAAGGCGGCTTTGCCTTCGGCGCGCGCAGTCATAAAGGCGCTTTCCATCTCATCCGCACTCATCGCGACTTTCATGCCGCGTCCGCCGCCACCGGCGGTGGCCTTGATGATGACAGGATAGCCGAATTCTTCACCGATCCGCTTGGCTGCGGCCAGATCCGGCACGCCACCATCTGAACCAGGCACACAGGGAACGCCCAAGGCCTTCATCGTGTCCTTGGCGGTGATCTTGTCCCCCATCACGCGGATATGCTCAGCGGTGGGGCCAATGAAGGTGATGTCGTGATCTTCGACAATCTGCACAAACTCGGCATTTTCAGACAAAAAGCCGTAGCCCGGGTGGATCGCCTGAGCGCCAGTGATCTCGCAGGCTGAGATGATCGCAGGCACCGACAGATAGCTTTGAGGGCTGGGCGGGGGGCCGATGCAGACCGATTCGTCCGCCATGCGTACATGCATCGCGTCACTGTCTGCGGTTGAATGGACGGCGACTGTCTTAATCCCCATCTCGCGTGCGGCGCGGATGACGCGCAGGGCGATCTCGCCTCGGTTGGCAATCAGGATCTTGTCGAACATGGGGCCGCCTTACTCAACAATGACCAGAGGAGTGCCGAATTCCACAGCATCGCCATCACCCACCAAAATACGCTTGATAGTGCCGGATTTAGGCGCGTGGATGTGGTTCATGGTTTTCATCGCTTCGACGATCAGCAGCGTGTCGCCTTCGGAAACACTGGCACCGACGGAGATGAAGGACGGCGCACCCGGCTCGGGCTGCATGTACACGGTGCCGACCATGGGCGAAGTCACAGCGCCCGGATGGCTGGCTGGATCGTCACTTGCTGTGGGTGCTTCAGCTGCTGCTGGTGCGGCTGCCGGGGCTGCGGCTGGCGCGGCCGCCGGGACCGCAACCTGGACCGGAGCGGCGACGGGTGACATGCGGCTAACGCGTACGTTCAAGCTGTCATCTTCGCCATAATCACGCTTTACCTGCAACTCGGTCAGGTCGTTTTCCCGCAGCAGTTCGGCCAGTGCCTTGATAAACGCCACATCCGCTTCGTGTTTGGTATCTGTCATGAGTGTCCTCGACGGTTCCCCTTTGGCCCGTCTGTTTCGCGCGGGCTTTGGTCTGATTACGCAGCGTTATAAGCTAAGCGTACGGCCATGAAAAGCACAGTCTCGGCCTGTCAGATGGGGGTTTTGCTGAAGATTACCAGTGGTAAACAGCGTTACAGCGGCATTCCGGAGAGTTTCGCAACCAGTTCAGGCAGTTTACGTGCCCCGAATTTTTCAAGCAGCCGCGCACGGTAGGCTTCGATTGTACGATAGCTCAGGTTTAGTTCCGCACCGATTTCCTTGGCCGACAAGCCCTTGCAGGACAGAATGGCAACCTCGCGCTCACGGCTGGTTAGCTCGACCAAAGGGCGTTCCTCGGAAATATCCGAAAAACTCCAGATGCCATGGCGGAATGGATCTTCAGGCGTTAGCGAACGTCCGCGCGCGCGGCACCAGAATAAGTCGCTATCGCGGCGACGCATGACCCTCTCATCCGTGTAATATCCGGTGTCGCGCATGATTTGCAGGCTCCGTGCGCCGATACGTTCCCAATCTGCGACAGAAGGGTAGAGGTGTAGCAGGGGCATGTTGCGGTAATCGGCCTCTTCACCGCCGAAAGTGCGTGCGAACTGCAGATTGCACCGGCGGATCACGCGGTTCTCCAACTCGACCAATCCGATCGGCGCATATTCAAAGGCTGGGTCGCTCATATGTCCATGGTGCAGGTGTTTTGCCGAAAATAGAAGGGGAAGGCCTGTGATTTTCGAAATATGCAAATGGGTTACACCGTGGACCGGGTGTTTGGAATTGCGGGATGCGTTTGTGAAGAAAGTAAATTGCTCAAGAAAATTAATTGCTAAAGACTTATATTTAAATAATAGTTTTGAAAATGCTTCTGAGGTTGACCAAAGGAGCCAGCGGAAAAAGAGGAAATTTTGCGGGACACGTTAACAGGCAGCCGTATTCGCGAAAGGCGTCAGATCGCAGGATTGCGTCAGGCCCAGCTTGCACGGCAGGTTGGAATCTCGGCATCCTATCTGAACCTGATCGAGCATAACCGCCGCAGGATCGGAGGAAAGCTGCTGGTGGATATCGCTGCGGCCCTGACCGTTGAGCCTTCGGTGTTAACCCAGGGGATCGAGGCGACGCTGATTTCTGCGCTGCGCGAGGCTGCGGCAGATGCTGTTGGCCAGAAAGCCGAGGTGGACGGGCTTGAGGAATTCGCAAGTAGGTTTCCAGGGTGGGCGGGCGTTTTGGCGCAAATGCACAGCCGAGTGGTGTCGTTAGAGCGAACGATTGAAACCCTGTCGGATCGTTTGACCCACGATCCGCATCTGGCGGCATCCATGCACGAGGTCCTTTCGACAGCCGCCGCGATTCGTTCCACCGCTGCCATTCTTGCTGAAACGCAAGAGATTGAACCCGAGTGGCAAGACCGATTCCACCGGAACCTGCACCAGGATGCCGAACGCCTGGCCGATAGCTCCAAATCGCTGGTGGCCTATCTGGATGATTCCGAGGGGGCCGAGGATCGTCGCGGGGTCCCTCTGGAAGATGTCGAAGCGTTTTTTGACAGGCATGATCACCATTTCCCGGAAATCGAATCCGGAGGCGGGAGCGCAGATGTTAATCTGAATGAGATTGATTCCTCTGCTGCGCGAAAAGTGGCGCGGGATATTCTGGACGTCTACGAATCCGACGCTCGGCTTTTGCCTCTGGATGCGCTCAAAGGGGCTTTGGATCGGGGAGTTACAGATCCTTTGCTTTTGGCAACAGAGTATTCAGTCGACATCGCCACCGTGCTGAGGCGGCTGGCCACCTTGCCCAAAGGGTATTTGTCGCGCCCGACCGGGCTGGTGATTTGTGATGCCTCGGGCAGCATTTTGTTCAGCAAATCGGTGCCCGGTTTTGCCATGCCCAGATTCGGCGAGGCGTGTCCTCTGTGGCCGCTGTTTCAGGCGCTGAACCGGCCGCTGGTTCCGATCCGAAAACGGATCGTCCAGCTGGGGCGAACGGCCGCGGAATTCGATTGTTATGCCTATGCCTGGCCGCAATCCATTTCCGGCTATGACGATGCGCCTGTTTATCGTTCGGTCATGCTGGTTCGATCCGTCGAAGAAAGCCCTCTGGGCAGTCAGGCGGTTGCCCATGTTGGCCCAAGTTGCCGTGTATGTCCCAATAAGGACTGTGAATCGCGCCGAGAGCCATCGATTCTGAGCGAAGGTTTTTGACAGTTTCGTGACACTGCGCATAAGCTGTTTCGGACAGGTTGACAGTGGTGCAGCCCGTCTCGGGGAGGAATGAAATATATGAGCCGAAAGGTTCTGTTGATCGAGGATGAGCCGAACATTGCTGAAGCCATTCGGTTTTTGCTGACCCGCGAGGGATGGCAGGTTGAAACGCATGCTGAAGGGACGGATGCGCTGCTGGTGATTCTGGGTGCGAAGCCCGATCTTGTGATTCTGGATGTGATGCTGCCGGGCAAAAGCGGGATGGAGATTTTGCGCGACTTGCGCGAACTCGAAGAGCTGCGAAATCTTCCGGTTCTGATGCTAACGGCTCGTGGCCAATCGAAAGATCGTGAGATGGCCGAGAATGCAGGGGTCAGCCGGTTCATGACAAAGCCGTTTTCCAATGCAGAAGTTCTGACCGCCGTCCGCGATTTGCATGCGCAGGCCTCGCGGTCATGAGCATGCAGGACGACCGCCAACCATCTGGTGCGCGGCCGTCGCTGTTTCTTGAGCGTCAAAGTTACCGCCGACGCAGGCTGACCGACGCCGCCCGTTTATTGCCCATATTGGGGGCCGCGCTGATTGCGATTCCGTTGCTGTGGCCGCGTGGGGGCGATGCAGCGGACGGAGTGCCGCTGTCTTCTGCGATTCTCTATATCTTCACATGCTGGGCGGTTTTGATCGTTGCCAGCGTCCTCTTTGGGTTCGCCGCAAGACGCATATCAACCGGCGATGATTCCGAGCCAGGTCAAGACTGATGGCAACGCTGAACGTGCTGATCCTGGTTTGTTTGGGCTATGTGGTGCTGTTGTTCAGCGTCGCATTCGCCGCCGACAGAATGGCCGCGGCGGGCAGGGGGGCGTGGCTGCGATCTCCGTTGATCTACACGCTGTCGCTGTCGATCTATTGTACCGCCTGGACCTTTTATGGCGCGGTAGGGAACGCCGCCCGGTCGGGGCTGGAGTTCGTAACGATCTATCTGGGCCCCACGCTGGTCATGATCTGTTGGTGGTGGGGATTGCGCAAGCTGGTTCGGGTTGGCCGCAGCCAGAGGGTGACCTCAATCGCTGACCTGATTTCGTCTCGCTATGGCAAGTCGAACACTCTGGCGATTTGCGTCACAATTCTGGCCGTGTTGGGCGGGACACCCTATATTGCGCTGCAACTTCAATCCATTACGCTGTCATTCTCAATCTTTGCCGAGGCCGACCCAAGCGGTCTTTACCGCGAAGGGTCCAGTGTGTTCTGGGTTGCGGCGGGGCTGGCGGTGTTCGCCATTCTGTTCGGTACCCGCAATCTGGATGCCAACGAACGCCATCATGGCGTTGTCACGGCCATCGCATTGGAATCTGTCGTTAAACTTTTTGCGCTGCTGGCCGTGGGCATTTTCGTTGTCTGGGGTATAGCCGGAGGAGTCAGTCCGATGATGGACCGCATCGATGCCTCTGAGATCGGGCAGTGGAATGTGAATGCCGGACGCTGGACCACGTTTATTTTTCTATCGGCTGCGGCCTTTGTGTGTCTACCGAGGATGTTTCAGGTGATGGTGGTGGAGAACGCCGATGAAGGGCATCTGAGGACAGCCGCATGGGCCTTCCCCCTGTATCTGCTGTTGATGAGTCTCTTTGTCGTGCCAATCGCGGTCGTAGGATTGGACCTTTTGCCCGAAGGATCGAATCCGGATCTGTTCGTGCTGACGGTGCCCCTGTCGCAGGGCAATGAATGGCTGGCGATGCTGTCCTTTATTGGCGGCTTTTCATCCGCCACATCGATGGTGATTGTCACGGCAATGGCCCTATCGACCATGGTGTCAAATCACGTCGTGATGCCGATCTGGTTTAGCCGGCAGGAGGGCGCTGGCGCCGTATCCGGTGATGTCCGCAATGTGGTTTTGCTGTCCCGGCGGATTTCAATCGCCGTGATCATGGTGCTTGGGTTTTCGTATTACCGCATCTCCGGCGGCGGGGCTGCGCTGGCGTCGATCGGTCTGGTGGCCTTTGCCGGGATTTCCCAGATTTTGCCCTCGCTGGTTGGGGGGCTGTTCTGGCGCGGGGCGACGCGAACAGGCGCTTTGGTCGGGCTGACGGTCGGGTTCTTGTTGTGGATCTACACGCTGTTGTTGCCCGGCATGGGCAGCGCGATTATGTCGGATAGTGTCCTGCAGAACGGACCGTTCGGATGGGGCTGGTTGCGCCCGCAGGCCTTGTTCGGGATCGACGGAATGGACCCGATGGTGCACGCGGTGTTATGGTCGCTTTCTCTGAACACATTGGCATTTTGCGCGGCCTCTTTGCTGAGTTTTCCAAGCCCGCTCGAACGTTTGCAAGGGGCGCAATTCGTCAACGTATTCGACCATTCGGTCGCGCTGCGCGGTTGGACCGGATCGGTAGCGCAAAGCGAAGACCTGATGATCATGACCCAGCGCATTTTGGGCGCAGGTCCGGCGCAAGAGTTCTTTCAGGCGCAGGCGGAACAGCAGGGTGGGCGTTCCAGCCTGCCCGAACCTACGCCTGGGTTTTTGGAGCGGTTGGAACGTGAACTCAGCGGCTCGGTCGGGGCGGCGACAGCGCATGCGATGATCGGGCAGATTGTTGGTGGTTCCTCCGTTTCGGTCGAGGATTTGCTCGCTGTGGCCGACGAATCCGCGCAGATGTTGGAATACTCCAGCCAACTGGAAGCGAAATCCGCTGAACTCAGCCGTACGGCGCGTCAGTTACGTGAAGCAAACACCAAACTGACCCAGATTTCCGAACAAAAGGACGGGTTCCTTAGCCAGGTCAGCCACGAATTGCGAACCCCCATGACCTCGATCCGGGCATTTTCCGAGATCATGCGGGATACCGAAGGTCTGACCAGCGAAGAGAGAACGCGTTACGCTGCCATCATCCATGACGAGGCGCTTCGGTTGACACGGCTGCTGGATGACTTGCTGGACCTGAGCGTTCTGGAAAGTGGACGAGTCAATTTGAACAAGAGCGGTGACACCCTGCGGTCGGTTTTGGATCGTGCTGTGTCCAGTGCCTTGGCTGGAACCAGCCAGAAACTAACCGTCCGGCGGTCGAAAACCTCCGAACGCGTTCTCCTGCATACGGATTTGGACCGTCTGGGGCAGGTGTTTATCAACCTGATTTCGAACGCTCAGAAATATTGTGATGCCAAAGAACCGGTTCTGACCATTTCCGCGCATGATGTCGGGGGGCAGGTCGTCATTGATTTTGCTGATAACGGCACTGGCATTCCTCCAGATGCCCGGCAGATGGTTTTTGAGAAATTTGCCCGCGTCGGAGGCGACAAGGCAGGTGGTGCGGGGCTGGGATTAGCGATCTGCCGTGAGATTATGCAAAGACTGGGGGGCGATATCAGCTACTTGCCCGGCCATGGTGGGGCTGCGTTCCGGGTCAGGCTGCCACAGGCCTACCGACAGGCTGCGCAGTGACGGCTGTATAAACAGGTTGGTAACTATCGCCGGGTTAGACCTGAAAGAGAATGCAGGAACAATCAGCGGTTTTAGGCATGACGCAATCTGTCAGCGCGGCTCTGGCGCGCAAGCTTTCGATCAGTCAGGAGGAAAAGGGTGACAAGCCTCGCTCGATCCTCCGTGCGCTGCGTCTGGCTTTTGCGCGCGCGGCAGAAGATCGTTTGCAGATGCCGTTGTCGGTTATTGGCGCCAAACAATCCTGTCGGCCACCAGGTGGGCTGACACAGTCTTTGGATGAGGATTGGATATTGCTGCTCTTTTCAGGCTCTGACAGCAGCTTGTCTGCGATCTGCATGGATATAGGGTTAGTGTCGGCTGTCGTGCAGGCTCAGACAATAGGCGAGGTGATGCCCGGAGCGCCTTCTGCGCGGGGGTTCACCGATACGGACGCGGCCATGGTGTCCCCTTGGATCGAAGAGGGGCTGTCTCGCGCGGCATCACTTGTCGAAACGGCGAGTGACCGCATGTGCCTGATCGGTTTTGAATATGCTTCGCGCCTTGCAGATCTGCGAACTTTGACCCTGGCGATGGTGGAAGAGGAATACCGAGTTTTTGAACTGACAGTCGAACTTGGCGGTGGGCTGAGACAAGGTCAGCTTTCAGTACTGTTGCCCATCCGACCGGCTGAAACGGCCGAGACGGAGGTGATTCATGATGAGCCAGAGGGCAGGCTTGATCAGGCATCGGGCGTGTTGAGGGCAGATTTGAATACGGTGGTCTGCCGGATGCCCTTGTCTCTGGCGACGCTTACAGAACTGGCGGTGGGGGATGTGTTGCCATTGATCGGGGCGCGGCTGGATCGTACCGAGATTGTGGCGATCGACCGCAGCCGGGCCGCGATCGGACGACTCGGCCAATGCGGAGGGCTGCGTGCGGTGCGCCTGAACGAAACCTACCAAACTCAGACATTTTCCCAGCCCGAAGCAAATGAGTTCCTTGAGGCGAGTTCAGCCAGTATACACGAAGAGGGGCCAACCGAACACGGGCAGGAAATAATGCCATTTTCCCCCGGCGCGCTGGGCCAAGAGGGGACAGAATTGAACCTCGAGAATTCGGAACACATGGTTGCCGAGATATCTCAACTGGCTGGTTTATCTGGGGATGAAAGCGCGCTGAAAGGCAGTTAGCAGACGGCTCAAGTCACTGATCTGCGTATTTCTTCCAAGGTTGGACGTAGGTTGTCCAACACATAGCCTGCCTTGGTCGTCGCCTGAAGGATGTCTTCGGTGCTCATGCTTTCGCACTGCCCCAATGCCCAGATCACAGAACAACGCGTGCCCGATGCACAATATGCGAGTACCGGACCGGCACAGGATTCTGCCAGGTCACGTTGCAAGGAGACGTTTTCGGGCGTCATGGTCTGATGCGTCAGCTCTAGCACTTCGTATTCCAACCCGGCAGCACGCACGGCCTGTCCGATAGCATCTGACTGGAGATCCTCGGGAACTTCGCTGTTCGGCCGGTTGCAGATCACTTTGACAAAGCCTGCCTCGACAATAGTGGGAACATCCTCGACCGAAATTTGCGGCGAGACGGCATAGCGGGGGGTTATCGGTCGAATCTCCATGGCTACTGCTTAGGTCGCGTTTACGGTTCTGTCCAGTTTTGCACCTACGGCAGGAGCGGCATACATCCCTGCGAGCATGGAAACCAGAAACACAACGCCTCCGGTTCCGCCATACGTAAGAGACGCGATGGCTGGACCGGGACACAGTCCCGCTAATCCCCATCCCATGCCAAACATGACCGATCCGATGATAAGGCGGCGATCCAGTTCATGCTGAACCATCGTCGGGAATTTCCCACCCGACAGCGGTTTGCGATCTGGAACCAGTCTCCATGCGATCATCATGGGCACAATGGCGCCCCCCATCACAAATGCGAGTGTCGGATCCCAGTTGCCGAAAATATCCAGCCACCCCTGAACCTTGGTTGTGTCAGTCATGCCGGAAATCAACAGGCCTGCTCCGAACAAGGAGCCCGAAAGAAGCGATATCAGATTGCGCATCAGATCACCCCCCAGACATGGCGAAACAAGGCCAGCGTCACTGCCCCGGCCGCAATGTAAAGGATCGTTGCCACGATCCCGCGCACCGAAAACCGGGAAATGCCGCACACCCCATGTCCAGAGGTGCACCCGTTGGCAATTCGTGTCCCGATACCGACAAGCAGCCCAGCCCCGATCACAACCGTCAAATTCGAGGTCAGGTTTGTCTGCGGCCCCGGCGACAAAAACAGGCTTAGCATCAACGGCGTCCCAATCATCCCAGCGAGGAAATACAGCCGCTCGGCCGAGCGGTCAGAGCGATCGACAAGCCCTCCCAGGATACCGCTCGCCCCCATTACACGACCGTTTCCAAGCAGGTAAACTGCTGCGCCAAGACCAATCAACAGGCCGCCTACCAGTCCCCATATCCATTCTGAATACACTGATTTGTTCCCCCAAGAAGTTCGGCTCTAGCCGTCTAAAGTTTGTTCACTGGTAGTTTCAGGAACACGTCGCCATTCTCATCCTCAGGCGGCATCTGACCCGCCCGCATATTGACTTGTAAAGAGGGCAGGATCAGCCGCGGCATGGCCAAAGTGGCATCGCGGGCGTCGCGCATTTCAACGAATTCCTCGATAGGTCGACCTTGCCCGATATGCACGTTCAAGGCTTTTTGCTCTTCAACAGTTGTTTCCCACGCAAACTCGTCCCGCCCTGGAGCTTTGTAGTCATGCCCGACAAAGATGCGTGTCGCATCCGGCAGTGAAAGGATCCTCTGGATCGAGTTGTACAAATCTCCGGACGATCCGCCGGGAAAGTCGCATCGCGCTGTGCCAAAATCCGGCATGAACAGCGTGTCTCCGACAAATGCCGCGTCGCCGATGACATAGGTCATGCAGGCGGGTGTATGCCCGGGGGTGTGCAAGACGTCGCCTCTCATTTGACCGACATGAAATCCGTCGCCGTCGCGGAACAAGGCGTCGAACTGGCTACCATCGCGCTGAAACTCGGTACCCTCGTTGAAAATTTTCCCGAAAGTTTCCTGGATGGCGACGATTTGATCACCGATGCCAATCTTGCCTCCGAGTTTCTGCTGCAAATAGGGGGCTGCTGAAAGGTGGTCGGCATGGACATGGCTTTCCAGAATCCATTCGGTTCGCAACGAATTGGATTGGACATATCCGATGATCTCATCCGCAGATCGCGTATTGGTCCGGCCGGATGCGTGATCGAAATCCAGAACACTATCTATGATCGCGCAGGCATCGCCTTCAGGATCCTGAACCAGATAAGACACCGTGAATGTCTCGGCGTCAAAAAATGCTTTCACTTTGGGCGTCATGGTTTCCTCCGCCGGTTAGGTCTTAGTCATATATTAATAACGGAATGTGAAGCAATCAACATTTGGTGATTTGATGCCGGTCAAGGCAGAAGCGGCAAAGTTGGGCTAAAATTCTGGCATCCTGCGAAAGCGCGCCGATGTTAGGGGGCGGTCGGGCGAATTTTCGCGCGATAGAATAACTGAGTGATGTAAGTCTTAAAACCGTTACTAAACTATAGGTAACTGATGACATTTGGGAGGATGGATATGCCGAGAATAGATTTGTATTCCGAAGCCGAACAACTTGAGAAAAAACTGAAGGGCGCCAGTGTTGATACCCGCCTTGCCCTTCAGCCCAGTGTCACAAAGGTCATCGAGAAGATGCGTCTGCAGGGTGTTGAGGTTCCTGCGCGCCTGCGTCGCCTGGATGCGGCCCTGTGCGAGGACGTTATGGAAGCGCGTTTCGACAATCTGCCGGTTTGATGGCCGCAGTCAACCGAACGAGATTCCAAGTATAACCAGCATCAGACCTATCACCGACAAAAAGAGCGCGCCCATGTTCCAGGGCAGCACCCGTTGAACAACGGCGCGCAATTCATCGTCAGACAGGCCGGATTTGCGGGCTTTCATGACATGCAGAATGCACCAAACCAGCCCAGCCAGGCCGATAAGTGACAGGGCGGCACCGCCCCAGGTGATGAATTCGAACATCGTTTTCCATCTTTCAACGTCTGACCTGAGCGCTTAACTGATCGCGCTGGCCCGCACAAGCGAGACTGGTTTTTTGCATGCTTGCGGCTTGGCTCGCACCGATGTATCCCGCTTGTTGCCCACCTTTTCAGCATGACAAACCAGCCTCTGGGAGAGACTTAGATGGAAGAGAATACCGAAGATCAGGCCGCCGCGAATTACCGTGTAACCGCGGGTGAGCTGCGCCAGTTCATCGAACGGATCGAGCGTCTGGATGCGGAAAAGAAAGATTTGGCGGAGCAACAAAAAGAAGTGATGGCCGAGGCAAAAGCGCGGGGCTACGACACCAAGGTCATGCGGAAAGTGATCGCATTGCGCAAACGTGACAAAGACGACATTGCCGAGGAAGAGGCGGTGTTGGAAATGTACAAAGAAGCGCTGGGAATGTAACGGCTGCTTTCCCGCTATAGACTCAAGGTCTTAGAACCTGCACTCCGGGCATGGACTCAAGTCGGTCCATGTCCTGCGCATATAATTCTGCAAACGCGTCGACGATTTCCATGCTCCAATCTGGCAGATCAAGCTCTTCTGTTGTGAGCTCGGTTTTGGCGTGTTCCTCCAAAACCGTGGCAAGGTCGTCACGCAAATGTTCGTCCTGTTCCAGGCTTTGATCAATCAATGCCAGACCTTTGGATTTGCCTGAATCGTCTAGAAGTGACAGCAGTAAATCAAACTCGTCAACCAGCGTGTTGTCCGGGGGGAGGGCCGCGATTGCACGGATTATATCTCCCCAGATCAGAGGTGCGTCCTCATTGCTCCAGAGTGTGATTTTGACATTGGGCGCAAGATCTCTGATGTCCTCGACCATGCTGATCCAGCTGAGGCAGCTGATATCGGTACTTCGCATTTTGTCGAGGCGACTCTGTTCAGGTAGCGACATCAAAGCTTTGGGAATAAATCTGCCAGGGCTTAAAAAACCCATACAAAGCTCAATTTCGTGGTCAGGAAAGGACTTTTCAAGCAACTCCATTCGGCGTCCCGCATTTGGGTATAGCTGCCCGTCGTCCAGTGCATTTCCAACATCGCCTGCAAAGCTGGCGCATGAGTAAATCAAACGATCGACCTTCGGAGCCGATCGCAACCCAGCCCGAAGCATTTCCTTTGCGGCACCGATTTCATCCTGGTTTTCAATGGCAGCAAAGGCGGGTTCGAAAATTTGCCGATAACGGCGCGGGCCAAATACGGATGCACCATTTTGATGCAACGCGCCGGTGTTGCGTTGAAGGGACCGCAATACGAGACCTTCATCGGTGAACGCAGCACCTGCGTGGATTGCAACCTGCATATTCGGTTTTTACCCTCGCGTTCGTGCACATTATCTGCTGGGTTACAGGCTGTACTCCGCACAGTCAAACCAGGCGGAGTAAAATCTCTGGGCCAGACCCAGTGCCATGAATACAGAAAATCGTTAAGCGGCGGCAAAATTCTGTCTTGAAGTCCGTAACAAGAGGCATTAATCGACACCAAGTGCCCCTATAGCTCAGCTGGTAGAGCAACTGATTTGTAATCAGTAGGTCCGCGGTTCGAGTCCGTGTGGGGGCACCATTTCACTCTAAGATTCTTTCTATTTCTTGATTTTCCAAAAGTCAGAATGATTGGGACAGCGCAGGCGAATTGCGTAACGAAGAGTTTTTCCGAGGACTTTTTCTGATGACCTGCGTAAATGGGGTGGTGGTCAAAGGCGGCGATTGAATTTCCGCAAGTTGCATCGGCGAAACGCATTGTGTTCATAGCCTTATGGCCTTACTGGTGCTTTCAGCCTAAAAACTGGCCCAACGCGCTGTGCGGGCGTGATGGAATGGTAGACATATCAGACTTAAAATCTGAAGGGCGTATGCCCGTGTGGGTTCGAGTCCCACCGCCCGCACCACCTCTGCCACCCTGATTGATTTTCAAGTCTCGATGCAGCGGAACCTCTCCCGATTTGCTTTGGTTCGGGTTCGGCGGGAATTGAATACCGGGATTGGTCCAGCGCAAAAATCGGTGTCCTGCATTAAATGTCCAATATCTATCCAGTCTAAGGTGAGGGCCTGTCAGGCTACACCTTCCAGTTCCTGCATGTTAGCATCCCGTAAATTTCTTCAGGAGACACCATATGCCGTTGACCGTAAAACAAATGATGGAAGCTGCGAACTCCACCGTCGAGCGAATCCAGAGAGCCAAAGCGGTCGAGATCCTGGAGCGAGGTGGCCTGCTTCTGGACATCCGCGATGCAGCGGAATTGCAGCAGACAGGGCGTGCTTCGGGGTCACATCATATCCCGCGCGGTATGTTGGAATTTCGGGCCGATGACACTCTGCAATCACATGATCCAGAGCTTCGCAAAGATCGCCCAATTGTCTTGTATTGTGCCTCGGGTGGCCGCGCTGCCCTTGCGGGAAAACTGTTGCAGGACATGGGGTATGAGCAGGTCTATAACCTGGGTGGCTTGGTCGATTGGGTGAATGGCGGGGGCGAAGTCGCCTAGCCAATAGGAAACGCCAGAACCCGAGCTGTGATCGTTCGAAAGGTCAGGTCAGGCGTTGAGGAACGTCCTGACGGCGGCCTCGAACTCACGCGGTTTTTCCGCATGCAACCAATGTCCTGCACCAGGTATTTTTGCAAAACGTGCCGAAGGGAACATTCCGCGGATCACAGAGCGATGTTCAGGCAGCACATAGTCGGACTCCCCCCCGGACAAAAACAGTGTTTGACCACCCCAGGATGCGTCTATTTCAGGAAATCCCATGATCTTGGGCATTTCAGAGGCCAAAGTATCCAGGTTCAAAAGCCAACGCTGTCCGTTGATGTCGAGTGACTGCGTGAAAAAGCTCTGAAGGGCTTTTTCGACTCCGTTGTCGGCCAGTTGTTGTTCAGCGTCCGAGCGACGCTCGACCCGGGAAAGGTCCACCGCGCGCATCGCTTCAATAAACTGAATCTGACTGTGGCTATAGGCCACCGGGGCGATGTCTGCCACCACCAGTTTGCGCAGCTTTGCGCTGTGCAGCAGGGCTAAAGTCATGGATGCCTTGCCGCCCATCGAATGTCCGACGACATCTGCCTGTCCGCCGAACTGGTCGATGACTTCGGCCAGATCATTCGCCAGATCGGAATACCTATGGTCATGCGTCCACATGCTGTTTGCGTGGTTGCGCATATCAACCGCCACAACTTGCCGCTCGTCAGATAGCCGGCGGGCGATGACCCCCCAGTTCCGGGCCGAGCCATATAGGCCATGGGCGATCAGCAAAGGGGGCCTGTCGGTTGGTTCACCATGTATGATCGTGTTCAGCATATAGCCGTGATACCCGCCGCAATCTGAAACGGCCAGCCCCATTGTGGCTCCTATTCCACATGGGTAAACTGTCAGCTCAGGAGGCCGCAGCATGCCGCAAGACACAGATATACAAACCCAAATTGCGCAGACCATACAGCTGTTGCGTGACAAGTTGGGTGTGCGCGACAAAACGCTGACCGCCTCGGTCAAAAAGGCCAAAAGGCAACTGCCGCGCCGGATATACAAACAGGCAATGGTTCTGGCACAAGCAGAGCAGATGGCGGCCCATCCAAAACTGCGACTTGTGCTGGACAATCCGAAACTGATCCAGGCCTCGGAAGAGGTGCAAAAACATCTGGGGGGTATCAATTTGGCGGATCGGCGGATGGGGTGGTTTCTGGGAATGCTGGGCGGGCTGACTTTTAACCTGTTGGCCTTTTCTGCTTTGTTGCTGATCTTCATGATGTGGCAGGGGCTTATCTGACCACAAAAAAAACGGCGCCGGGTTGGCGCCGTTTTGTTCTTGGATGACTGAATTCTTACAAGTTTGGATAGATAGGGAATCTGGCGCAGAGGTTTGCGACTTCGGTTTTGACTTTGGCCTCGACCTCACCGT
>NZ_JBXWOF010000011.1:0-147034 GCF_059610745.1 Ruegeria sp. CDSC042 | reverse complement strand
CCAATCTCCTGAATCGGCTTCTTCTTCGCCTCACGCGCAATTTCGATGTCAGATTTATAGCTCATTGGGTTTCGGTCTCCCTGCATAAAATAGGCCAATAGTGTTCCAACCAGAACGGCAAGGAGCCGAACCAGATTCGCATATATTTTTCTTTAAAGTAAATATTTATTCCCTAGGGTCAATATGCGAGTTTAACACTCCCTGAAAGTGCTACTCGATTCATCATTAGGAAACAGAGGCTGGCCACAGCGATCAGGCGTATCTTTTCCGACCCGCGCTGAGACCAAGCAACCAATCTTCAACGATGCGCTGCTCTGGGAAAGCTTTGTGAAGAGGCCTTTTTAACAGGTAGTATCCGGACTGTGTTCGCACTGATGCGCCCTGAACCGGTCTGACCAAAGTGCCGCTTTCAAGCAAAGGATCAACAAGATGGGCCCAACCCAATGCAATTCCCAGTCCATCGACAGCTGCTTGCACTGACAATGGATAGGTATTGAACTCCACTGCCTGTTCCATCGAGGAGGTCGATACCCCATTGCCACTGAACCAAGTGCGCCATGTCATCCACTCTGCATGGCCACTGGCCACTTCAATAAGGTCCAGTTCCGGCAGCGCAGATATATCTGCCGCCTTGGGGTTGCTCTTGAGATACTCTGGGCTGCAGACCGGAAATACGGTTTCTCCGAACAAAAGCTGTGCCTCGTATCCCGGCCAATCGCCATCTCCACGCAGGATCGTCAAGTCCATCGAATCCGACAGGCACTCTGCGTCGCTGTCAGAAGAGACCAGCGAAATACGGATGCGGCCATTTGATTTGTTGAACTTGCGAAGTTGCGGCATCAGCCAAAGAGAAGCGACAGAGTTGGTGGCGGAGATCGATACCGTGTTGGCCTGATGTTTGGCCAGCATATCCCGGCTGACATCCCGCATCAGGTCCAGCGACTTCTCCACGGTTGCCAGCAGGATGGCCCCTTGTTGGGTAAGCGAAACAGATCGGTGCCCTCGCACAAACAACGGCACATCATAGTGTTGCTCTAGCAACCGCACTTTGCGGCTGATCGCCGTTTCAGAGATGTTCAGAACCTTACTGGCCTGCGCAAAGCTCTGCGCCTTTGCGGCAGCTTCAAACGCCAACAAATAGTCGAGCGGTGGAAGGACTTTCCCTGTGACTGAAGTTTTCTTTGGCATTTCAGAGCGGATTCCCGAACTGGACGTTATAGCGATCGAAAAACATTTGGCCTCATCTGCTGGCAATCGATCAGGCAACTAATTGTTAAGATAGCAAAAAGTTGGGTTAGCCTCAAGAATTTATAGCCAAAGACCCTCAAATTTCTGTTCTGCGTCTGGGGCGATTCTGCGCAGAATGCACAAATTCGGGGCCGGAAGAGTCCACAACCTAAAAAATGAACATCACTCAGGGAGCAAACATGAAACTTACAAACCTCCTTTCTGCTGCAACTTTGGCAGCAGTAGCGGGAACAGGGGCGACTGCAGAAGACAGCAGCGACCCGATCGTGATCCCAATTCACAATTGGTCCAGCCAGATCGTGATGTCGAACGTTGTCGGCCTGATCTTTGAAGAGATGGGCAACAACGTCGAATACGTCACCACCGACAGCCAGGCGGTCTATGAATCGGTGCGCCTGGGCGATGTGGCGTTGGAGATGGAAGTCTGGGAAGGCGCGTTTGGCGCGTCCTACAGGGCGGCATTGGAAAAAGGTGGCCTGCATGACGCAGGCGATCATGACGCCGTTACACGTGAGGATTGGTGGTATCCCATGTGGACCAAGGAATCCTGCCCGGGCCTGCCAGATTGGAATGCATTGAACGACTGCGCACACCTGTTCGCGACAGCCGAAACCGGCGACAAGGGTCGGTATCTGGATGGTCCAGTTGACTGGTTGAAGCACGGTAAAGAACGCGCCGAAGCACTTGATCTGAACTTTACCGTGATCAATGCGGGTTCCGCCGCAGCCCTTTGGGCCGAGATTGGCGCGGCTGAGGCCGACAAAACGCCGGTACTGGTTTTTAACTGGACGCCAAACTTTGCCGAAGCCGTCTGGCCTGGTGAGTTCGTTGAGTTCCCAGCATGGGAAGACGGATGCGACAAAGACCCAGCCAAGGGTCCTAACCCGAATGCGTTGTATGATTGCGGCAACCCCGCCAAAGGTTACCTGAAAAAGGCAGCCTGGGATGGTATGAAAGACAAATGGCCGGCCGCGTATTGCGCCCTGACAGAGATTTCTTTCACCAATCCGCAGATTGCCGAGATGGCGAAGCTGGTCGATACTGATGAGCTTGAACCGGAAGAAGCCGCCGAAGAATGGCTGGACGCCAACCGCGCTGTCGTCGATCCTTGGATCAGTTCCTGCAGCTCATAATCCCGGCTACATCCACCGAAACTGGCGCGGCCTTGACCATCTGATCGATGCAAGGCCGCGCTCAACAAGAAAGTTAGGCAGCCATGTCCGCCACAGCGCCTGTCATCTCAGCCAAAAATGTATGGAAACTGTTTGGGCACTCGCCAGAGAGCTACCTGAAGTCCATGCCCGCTGGCCGCGGTTTTGATGAAATCCGTGCAGATGGGTATATCGCCGGTGTCAAGGATGTCTCGATTGAGGTTGGCCGTGGCGAAATGCTGGTCATCATGGGTTTGTCAGGGTCAGGCAAGTCGACGCTGGTACGTTGCTTCTCGCGCCTGCACGACATTACAGGCGGAACGATTGAGGTTGAAGGTCAGGACATCATGAGCCTGAGCGAGCGCGATCTGATTGAATTGCGCCGAAACAAGATGGGCATGGTGTTTCAGTCTTTCGGACTGCTGCCACATCGCACGGTTTTGGACAACGTGGCCTTTCCGTTGGAAATGCGCGGACAAGATCGTCATGATCGGCGCGAACGCGCGCTGGAAGTCATCAAGTTGGTGGGCCTTGAAGGTCGGGAAGAATACTTCCCACGGGAATTGAGTGGCGGCCAACAGCAAAGAGTGGGAATCGCCCGGTCGCTCGCCATTGAACCCGATATCTGGTTTCTGGACGAGCCATTCTCGGCGCTTGATCCACTGATCCGCCGCGAAATGCAGGATGAATTCCTGCGATTGCAAGAGATGCTGGGCAAAACCATCGTTTTCATCACGCATGATTTTGACGAAGCACTACGTCTGGCAGACCGGATTGCAATCATGCGCAACGGCGCGGTCGAACAATGTGACACCCCCGACAAGATTGTGATGAACCCTGCCACCGAGTACGTGGCCAAGTTTACCGAAGATGTCGACAAGGCCCGGGTCGTGCATGCCAAAGGCCTGGCAAAACCTGTGAACGGTCATGCCTTGGAGGGCGCACCAATCAATGGTGGATCAACCATTCACGAGCTGGCGCGAGTTCTTGTCAACGATAACCGCATTCTTTTGCCGGTGGCGGATGACAAAGGCGTTGTCACCGGTGTTTTGGAACGTGACGCCGCATTGAATGTTCTGCTTGGAGCTGAATGATGGCGGCGCTGTCCACCGAAGTACCGGACACTTCAGACGGGACGTGGGGAAAAACCAGAGTCCTGACTACACTGCTGGCCGCCGCCTTCGTGCTGATCGTTGCCAAAGCTGTCGGAGTTCTGCCCGAATGGCTAAACCGCATCCCCGAAGCCGCGATTCCGCCGACGGCGCAGGTTCTGGATGCAGTCTTCTACTTTATCCAAAATGATCTTGGCCTGATCTATGTCACACGATTTATCGCCGAAGGTCCGCTTGAGTTCCTGCTGGATACGTCAGCGAACCTTCTGGAAGGCAAGCGCCGTTGGCCCAATCTAGGCCCGATCCCATGGTCCGCAATCGCCGCAGTGGCAGCCGTCGTCGGCTACGCCGTAGGTGGTTGGCGTCTGGCCGCATTAGGCGCGGGAACCTTCATCTGGACGGCCGCAATCGGGCAGTGGAAGATCGCCATGCAGACGATGTCTGTCATCGTGGTTGCCGCACCGCTGGCGTTTCTTTTGGGCTTGATACTGGGCATCGCCGCCTGGAAATACCGCTGGTTCGAGCGGATGCTGAAACCCATGCTGTCCGTGCTGCAAACCCTGCCCTTCTTTACGTATCTCTTGCCAGCAGTGATCTTTTTTAAGGTCGGACCGACAGCTGGGGCCGTCGCAACAATTACTTTTGCCATCCCGCCGATGATCCTGATGACCACTCTGGGCTTGAAAAAAGTCAGCCCCGAAGTGATCGAAGCAGGCCAGATGTCTGGATGTACCAAATGGCAGATGTTGCGCCACGTCTACGTTCCAGCCGCGCGGACCGAGGTTCTGGTCGGCGTCAATCAGGTGATCATGTTGTGTCTTGCGATGGTTGTTCTGACCGCCTTTATCGGAATGCCCGGTCTTGGCGCGAAACTGCTGGCGATGATGGGTAGTTTCAAGCTGGGCCGTTCTTTCGAGATTGGCGTAACCATCGTCCTTCTGGCTGTCACGTTGGATCGGATGTCAAAGGCCTGGGTCGTCAAACAGCCAGTGCACTTCGAACGCGGCACCCCATGGTGGAAGCGCCACCAGATTTCGCTGGTCGCACTGGGTCTGTTTGTTGGGTTCACTCTGCTGTCTCAGGTCTTCCCGATCCTGGCCGAAATTGGCCGCAAGCAGCATCTAAGCCAGGGCAAGGAAATCGACGTGGTTATCAAGTCGTTCCTGGCCATCGACATGATCAAAGGGACAACCGAATGGTTGCGCTGGTTTCTGAACGTCAAGGTTCTGATTCCATTCCGGAATACGCTACTCGCCATTCCAACTCCCGCGTTCATCCTTCTGGTTGTTTCCTTTGCTTATTGGGTTGGTGGCCGAAAGCCCGGCATCTACGCAGCAGTCTTCTTTACGATTGTCGCGTTCTCGGGCTGGTGGGATCGGTCGGTTATTACTTTGTATACCGTGATCTCGGCCGTTGCGCTGGCAACCATGATCGGTATCCCCCTGGGCGTTGTCGCTGCGCGGTCCGCGCGTTGGTCCAAGAGCATTTTGCTGGCTTGCGACACTGCGCAAACCTTCCCCAGCTTCATTTACTTGATCCCTGCGATCATGTTGTTCGGGGTCAATGATGTCGCGGTTGTGTTCTCGATTCTGATCTTCGCCGCTGTCCCGCTGATCCGGTACACCATTATTGGCCTCAGCAACGTGCCGCCGGAAATGACCGAGGCAGCAGATATGTCCGGCTCGACCCGCCGGCAAAAACTTATGTCGGTTCAGTTCCCTCTGGCGCTGCCAACTATGGCGGTCGGGTTTAATCAAGCCATCATGTTCGCCTTCTTCATGGTCATTATCGCGGCCTTCATTGGAACGCAGGATCTGGGGCAGGAACTTCAACGAACTCTGGCAGGTACCGAACTGGGCAAGAACTTTGTGCTCGGCATGAATGTCTCGCTGATGGCGCTTACCTTCGACATGGCGATCAGCAGCTGGGCTGATCAGCGCAAAAAGCGGTTGGGGCTCGACTAAGATGGCACAACAACAGAGCGCACGCACCGTTATCCGCTTCGATGACCCCGGATTTGTCCGGATGCGGATGGACGGCCTGCCCGATGCGCAGGTCTGGTGGAAGAATATCAGTTTCGATGAAGAAACCGGACAAGGCAGCTATCTGATGAAGATGGCGCCAGGCACACGTTCGAACCCTCATGTCCATTACGGGCCGGAAGAGTTCTTTGTGCTTGAGGGCGATCTGACCGACCACGACGGGTTTCGATATCGCAGCGGCGATTTTGTCAGCCTTGCTGCCGGGTTCAGCCACTATTCGCGAACCGAGGCGGGATGCCTCTTGGTGGTCACCCATCGCGGTGCAACCGAAGCCATTCAGGAAAACACACTATGAATGTGAAGCCGGCCTTCGAAGTTCCGTTCGAACGCAGCGGAGTTCTGGCCCCCGGCCTTCCGATCCTGCCACATGGAACGGAACGCCACCCGGTCCCCGGAATGGGGTCGCGCGCTGTTCCGGTTTCCAAAGGTGATACGATAACCTTGTTGGACCGCGACGGGATGCAACAGGCCGAGATGGTCTTCTTTGCCCCTGACCGGAGTTCTGATGCGGCCATGCTTGGCGCGCAGGGACATGGACGTCCGGATGGTTTGATTACGACGCTGGCAAATGGATCGCCGTCTGGCAAGAAAGTGCTGCGCGCTTTGGAAGTTGCTGGATTTGACATCGGAAAAGGTGACGCGATCCGGGCGTTTACCGACGGGTCGCGCCCCGGTGACATGGTGCATTTCGTCGCTGAACGTGATGGCCTTCTGATCGTGGCTGCACCCGGCAAGGCAATGCGTCCCGAAGATAACAACCCTCCCACAGATATCATCCTGTACATTCAGCGCTCTGCACCCGGTTTGGAAAAGCCCGATATCGGACCACCCGATCCGCTGGCCGATCCGCTTAAGGATTTCAATATTCAGCCGGGAAATGCGCACTCATACGAAGTGAAGGCCGGTGAATTCATCCAGATCGTCGATATTCGTGGCCGAGAGTGTTCCGATTTTCAGGCATTCAGCCGCCGCGCACTGGATCAGGGGATCGAGCGTGAAATCGACCCGACAACAACACGCAGCCTGATGGGCAGCTTGTATCCTCAACCCGGGATTTTCTCAAAGTACTGGTCAGTAGATCAAGAGCCTCTGATCGAAATCGTTCAAGATACCTGTGGGCGCCATGACACGTTCGGTCTGGCCTGTACGGCGCGATATTACGAAGACCTTGGCTATCCCGGCCATGTGAATTGTTCGGACAATATCAACAAGGATCTGGACCAATATGGCATCAAGCCGCGCGGTGGCTGGCCAGCGATCAACTTCTTTTTCAACACGATGCTGGATGACACCAACGCCATTGGCATGGACGATCCGTGGTCGCGACCCGGTGACTTCGTCCTGCTGCGCGCCCTGACCGATCTGGTCTGCGTCAGCACCGGCTGTCCCTGCGACATTGATCCAGCAAATGGCTGGAATCCAACCGATATTCAGGTGCGAACTTACAAGGCGACCGAGGATTTCAAAAGATCCTACGGCTATAGAAAATCTGCGGAGGCGGATGTGGAAGAAACTAAGAAAACAGCATTTCACGACTGCTTTGCACGGCACACCCGTGATTTCGTCGAATACAATGGCTATTGGCTGCCCAACACGATGACCAATCATGGCGCGATTGCCGAATATTGGGCTTGCAGGGACAAGGTTGCTGTCATGGACCTCAGCCCGCTGCGCAAATACGAAGTCGTGGGACCTGACGCCGAAGAACTGATGCAGCTTTGCGTGACCCGCAACATGAAAAAGCTGAGCGTTGGTCAGGTCGTTTATACGGCCATGTGCTACGAGCACGGCGGTATGATCGACGATGGCACCGTCTACCGGTTGGGTGAGACGAACTTCCGCTGGATCGGTGGGAATGACACCAGCGGGTTATGGCTGCAGGAACAGGCGCTCAAACGCAATATGAATGTCTGGGTGCGCAACTCTACGGACCAGTTGCACAACATTGCAGTTCAGGGGCGGCATAGCCGCGACATACTTTCCAAGATATTCTGGACACCGCCTCAGCAACCAACGATCGACGAACTGCCGTGGTTCCGGCTTTCGGTCGCGCGGGTTGGTGATGTGCAGGGGACTTCTGTTGTAATTTCTCGGACCGGCTATTCCGGAGAGCTTGGGTATGAAATCTTCTGCCATCCCAAGGATGCCGTCGAAATCTTTGATCGTGTCTGGGAGGTGGGGCAAGGGTATGGCATTGCGCCTCTGGGCCTGGCCGCATTGGACATGTTGCGGATCGAGGGCGGTCTGATCTTTGCCGGGTCAGAATTCGACGATCAGACCGATCCGTTCGAGGCCGGCATCGGCTTTACTGTGCCGCTGAAATCAAAGACCGACGACTTCATCGGGCGGGCGGCGATAGAGGAGCGCAAGGCCCACCCACACCGCAAACTGGTTGGATTTGAGATCGAAGGGGGTACGGTCCCCTCACCCGGTGACTGCGTGCGCGTTGGGAAAGCGCAGGTCGGAGAGATTACCAGCGCGATGAAATCACCCATCCTCGGCAAGGTCATCGCTTTGGGTCGGGTTTCGGTTACCCATGCCATCGTTGGAGCGGACATCGAAATCGGGCAGCTGGACGGCCAACAAAAGCGGTTGAAAGCCAAGATCGTGCCATTCCCGCATTTCGATCCAACAAAGGATCGTGTGAAGGGAATGTACGCAGAAGCGACGGTTCCGAACGCTGCAGAATAGCCACGGTGGTGTGACATTAACTTCTACCCGACCAAGGAATGCTGATGCTCGGACCTCATGCAACTCGAGTGGTGGCTTTCCAGGTCAAATGCCTCTGGGCAGTGATATCGGATTGTTAAGACTGAGCGGTCGGCCACGAACCACTGCAAACCTTATTGCTTGGGTACCAATCAAAATAGTCTTTTGCTTCAGTGAGCTTTCGAACGCGTGGCATTGCGCGCTTCCCGAGTGTGCCACTGAGATTTTGAAACAACTAATTGGATCCGCTGAAATGCCCTGCGGCATCGCCAACAAAGCGTTTCTACCGGATAGCGTAACATGTAGGGGCTAATTCCACTTGTCCCGTCACAGAATTCATCCGCAAATATAATGACGTCCATGCCGCATTCGCGAGCAAGCTTGGTGAGAATGCTAACCCACCGCCAAACGGTCCTGCATCCTGTCCGAGGCCATCGCGGACAGAGCGACCATTGTTGCGGCTGTTCCCAGAACCATTGCCAAACCACCGATCTGGTAAGTGAGGCCAGACAGCACTGTGCCCAGCAATCGGCCGGCCGCGTTGGCCATGTAATAGAAACCGACATCCATCGTGACCCGCTCGGCCTGAGAAAAGGACAGGATCAGATAGGAGTGCAGCGAGGAGTTCACGGCAAAGATCACTCCAAAGATCAGCAAGCCGATCACCAGCGTAATGGTCAACCAAGTGGCGGACCCCGAGGACAAAGCCACAGCGACGGTCAGGGCGGCAGGCACGCAGAACAAGGTTACGGCCCAATCGCGCGCGGCGCGGATCAATTGGGGCTCGGACCGGTCAGAGGCGCGCAGGATCTTTGGGGCGCTGGCCTGAACTGCGCCGTATAGGATGATCCAGGCCGCCATGAATGTCCCGATCATGAAAAAGGCCGCTCGGTTCCCGGTTTCGGACCCGTCGGACAATACCGCATAGAAATAGATCGGAATCCCGACCACAAACCACACATCGCGCGCGCCAAACAGAAACATGCGGGACAGGCACAGCCAGTTGATATTGGGGGATTTCGAAAAAACCTCAGAGAATTTTGCGCCTTTACGCCCTTTGGGCAGGCCCGGCGGCATGAACAAAATCACCGAAATCAAGATGACGCCCAGAACGCTGGCCATGGCCAGGACAGCCCAGTTAAAGCCAAACGTTGCCAACAGACCTGCGCCCAGCAAAAAGCCCAACCCCTTTACGGCATTCTTGGACCCCGTCAGAAGGGCCACCCAACGAAACAGGCCACCATCCTCGGTCGGAGCCAGCAGTTTCACAGCGGATTTCGATGACATCTTGGCCAGATCCTTGGCCACGCCGCTGGCACCCTGAACGATCATGACAAAGGCCACTTTGGCAGGAATTGCCCAATTAGGGTCTAGTTGAGTCAGCAACAGCAGCGCCCCCACCTGCAGGCCAAGCCCCGCATAAAGTGTCGAGGTCAACCCAAACCGAGCCGCTAGCCAGCCCGCCGCCAGATTGGTGCCGATGCCGGCGATTTCATACAGTACAAACAGATAAGCCAGCTGGACCGGAGAGAAGCCCATCGTATGAAAATGCAGCAGCACCAGCATACGGAGTGCGCCGTCGGTCAGCATGAATGCCCAATAGGCCGCCGTGACCGCGATATAGGCGGACAACCCTTCGGGCTTCTGGGTCACAGGGCTGCTCCGACCATCAGGGCGACGTCGACCAGACGGTGCGCGTATCCCATCTCATTGTCATACCAGGCGTAGATCTTCACCTGTGTGCCATTCACCACCATGGTCGACGGGGCATCGATGATCGAGGAGCGCGGGTCATTGGTATAGTCTGTCGAGACCAGAGGGCGGGTCTCATAACCCAGAATACCCTTCAAATCTCCATCGGCGGCTTCTTTGAAAAACGCGTTGACCTCTTCGACGGTTGTTTCCCGCTCCACTTCGAACACGCAATCGGTCAGCGAGGCATTCAGCAGCGGCACCCGGACCGCGTGGCCGTTCAACCGGCCTGTCAGCTCGGGGTAGATCAAGGTGATTGCCGTGGCCGAGCCGGTGGTGGTTGGGATCAGCGAATTCAGGGCCGAGCGCGCGCGGCGCAGGTCTTTGGCGGGTCGGTCCACGATGGTCTGCGTATTCGTCACATCATGGATCGTGGTCATCGACCCGTGCCGAATGCCCAGATTTTCGTGGATCACCTTGACCACCGGCGCCAGGCAGTTGGTGGTGCAGGACGCAGCCGTCACGATGTGATGCGCGCTCGGATCATATGTGCCTTCGTTCACGCCCATCACGATATTGGCGGTCGGGCCATCCTTGACCGGTGCCGAGACGACAACCTTCCTGACGCCTGCATCAAAATATGGCGCCAGCTTGGTCTCGGTTTTGAAGGCGCCGGTGCAGTCAATCACCACGTCGACCCCGTCCAGTGGCAGCGCGTTCAGGTCGCGGGTACCGACAAACGGCAAGCGCATACCCTCTATGGTGACGCTGTCTTTGTCATAGTCAAAATCGGCATCCCAACGGCCATGAACCGTGTCGAATTCCAGCAGATGCGCATGCATTTCCGGATCACCGACCCCGTCATTGATCCAGGCGATCTTCGCGCCTTTCTCCAACAGGGGTTTCAGGGCCAGCTTGCCCATCCGGCCAAGGCCATTCACGGCGAAGGTAGTCATAATGTGTCCTCATCGGGTGTTCGGGCGATATCATCGACGGCAGATTGCAAGGCGATCCGGTCGAGGCTTTCGACCGGCAGAGCGGCAAAGGCCTCAATCCGACGCCTCAGCGCACCATAGGCGTTCTGGAAGGCCAGGCTCTTCTCGGCCTTGGTGCCGGTTGCCTTGACCGGGTCGACCACCCCCCAATGTCCGCTGATCGGCTGCCCATCCCAGGCCGGGCAATCTTCGTTGGCGGCCTGATTGCAGACGGTAAAGACGAAATCCATCTCGGGCGCGTCGGGGGCGGCAAATTCTGACATATGTTTCGAGCGCAGGGTGGATACATCATGCCCTTTGTCCTTCAGGACCTTCACCGCTATGGGGCTGAGCCCGGATGAGGGGTGTGTGCCCGCAGAATATGCGGTGAAACGCTCATCCGCCAGCGTGCGCAGGATAGATTCGGCAAAGATCGAACGGGCGGAATTGCCGACGCACAGGAACAGAACATTATACTTCCGGCCCGCTGGCCTGTCGCTGGTTTTGCCGGACGGGAGGCAGATTTCCGGACGTCCACGGCAGCAATCGTTCAGAAGGTAATCCAGCATGTGTTGCACATTCTTCATCTCGATCGAGTAGAGCAAAGAGGTGCCAGAGCGATCCTGCCGAACCAGCCCCGCATGGCGCAGCGCGTTCAGATAGTTCGACAGCGTGTTGGGCTTGATCCCCAGCCCCGAGGCAAGCTCGCCCGCCGGGACGGTGTCGGGAAAGCGTCGCATCAACATGCGAAACACCGACAGCCGTTGCGGATGGCCCAAAGTGGCCAGTTGTTCTGTTGCTTCAATATCCATTTTTCATGAATTATGGAAATAATAGATTGCCGTCAACCCTGTTGCGTTCCCCGGTGTCAGCCGACCGCCCATGGAACGAAGGTTGCGAAGGGTGGAGCCGGGTATTTCTGAGGTCACGAAACCCGGGGTTTCACCGCTTGCAAGCACCCGCACGAGGGTTTAAACGGGCCTCGCTTGCCTCAATAGCTCAGCTGGTAGAGCAGGTCCTTCGTAAGGACAAGGTCGGGGGTTCGAGTCCCTCTTGAGGCACCATTTACTTTCAGAGGTAAGCAGAAATCGCAACCACTTGAACGTAAAGTGATTTCCGCACTTCGAAGGGCTTTGTCCCGTCAACTTGCCGTTTGGTTTCTCACACCCGTTATTGGACGAAGGTGACATCGAAGAAGCCATCGCCGATCAGCTACAATCGCCACGGATCTCCTCGGCAGATCATCGCACATGCGGTGTGGTTATACGTTCGCATCAATCTGATCCTGCGTAACGCCTTGGTGCTATGTAAAAAGTGGTGAGCCGTGCAGGATTCGAACCTGCGACCCACTGATTAAAAGTCAGTTGCTCTACCAACTGAGCTAACGGCCCACTCTTTTGTTTGGATCCTTTGGATCCGTGGCGCTCTGTAAGGCATTTTCCCGACTGGGTTCAAGGCCTTATTTCACACCTCGTTACGCCTGTAGTTTCTTTCGAAACGGCGTCCCGATAGGCGGCCTACTTAGGCAGGTGGCGCAAGGGGGTCAACCCCTTTTTTCACGAATCTGCGCCACAGGGTGGATTCCCATCCGCAGCAACGTTATATGCCCGCCATGCAAGGAATTCAGAACACCGGATTGCCCTTTATGAAGATGCATGGGCTGGGCAATGACTTTGTCATTGTGGATGCGCGCGCGCATGAGGTCGGGGTGACACCAGCCTTGGCTCAAGCCATTGGGCATCGGCAGTTTGGGGTTGGTTTCGACCAGCTCGCCGTCATCGAAAAAGGCGCCTCAGATGCGCATCTGGTGTTCTATAACGCCGATGGCTCGACCTCGGCCGCCTGTGGCAATGCCACCCGCTGTATCGCGCGGTTTCTGATGGAGGAAACCGGCAAACAAACCCTTACCCTGACCACCGAGCGGGGAACGCTATACGCAAGCGATGCGGGGGACGGGCTGACCTCGGTAAACATGGGGCCGCCGCAGCTGAACTGGCAGGATATCCCGCTGGCCGAAGACGTGGACACGCTGGAGCTGCCGATTGAGGGCGCCCCAACCGCCACTGGCATGGGCAACCCGCATTGCACCTTTTTCGTCGAAAATGCCGAGGCGATCCCGCTGGCAGAGTTCGGTTCGCGCTATGAATACCACCCGCTCTACCCGCAGCGGACCAACGTGCAGGTCGCGCAGATCATCGGGCCAGATCACATCCGCATGCGGGTGTGGGAACGCGGCGTGGGCATCACCCTGGCCTCTGGGTCATCCTCCTGTGCAACCGCCGTGGCCGCAGCCCGGCGCGGCCTGACCGGACGCAAGGTGCAGATCGAGTTGGACGGCGGCACAATCTGGATCGACTGGCGCGACGATGGCGTCTGGATGACCGGCCCCACGGCCCATGTCTTCTCGGGCCTGCTGACGCCGGAATTCCTGAGGTCGCTGGGATGAACCCGCCCAAATTCGCCACGCTGGGCTGCCGCCTGAACGCCTATGAGACCGAGGCGATGAAAGAGCTGTCACAACAGGCCGGTCTGACCGATGCGGTGGTGGTGAACACCTGCGCCGTGACCGCCGAAGCCGTGCGCAAGGCCCGGCAGGAAATCCGCAAACTGCGCCGCGAAAACCCGAATGCCCGGCTGATTGTGACCGGCTGCGCTGCGCAGACAGAACCGCAGACCTTTTCCCTGATGGAAGAGGTCGACGCGGTGATCGGCAACACGGAAAAGATGCAGCCCGAAACCTGGAAAGGCATGGCGGCGGATTTCATTGGTGAAACCGAGGCCGTCCAGGTTGATGACATCATGTCGGTTACCGAAACCGCTGGCCACCTGATCGACGGGTTTGGCACTCGTTCCCGCGCCTATGTACAGGTTCAGAATGGCTGTGACCACCGCTGTACCTTCTGCATCATCCCATATGGCCGCGGTAATTCGCGCAGCGTCCCCGCGGGCGTTGTTGTGGACCAGATCAAGCGTCTGGTCGATAAGGGCTATAATGAGGTCGTTTTGACCGGCGTCGACCTGACCTCATGGGGGGCTGACCTGCCTGCCCAGCCAAAGCTGGGTGATCTCGTTATGCGCATCCTCAAACTGGTGCCGGATTTGCCGCGCCTGCGGATCAGCTCGATCGATTCGATCGAGGTCGATGAAAACCTGATGCAGGCCATTGCCACAGAACGCCGCCTGATGCCTCACTTGCATCTGTCGCTGCAGCATGGCGACGATCTGATCCTGAAGCGGATGAAACGCCGCCATTTGCGTGACGATGCGATCCGCTTTACCCAAGAGGCCCGCAAGCTGCGCCCCGAGATGACCTTTGGCGCTGACATCATCGCCGGTTTCCCGACCGAGACCGAGGCCCATTTCGAAAACTCGCTAAGGCTGGTTGCCGATTGCGATCTGACATGGCTGCATGTCTTCCCCTACTCCAAACGCGAAGGTACACCCGCTGCCCGCATTCCGCAGCAGGTCAACGGCAATGTCATCAAAACCCGCGCCGCCCGTCTGCGTGCCGCTGGCGAGGTGCAGATTGCCAAGCACCTGACCGCCCAGGTTGGCAAGATACATCACATCCTGATGGAAAACCCGCATATGGGCCGGACCGAGCAGTTCACCGAAGTCACGTTCAAAACCGCTCAATCCGAAGGGCAAGTCGTGACCGCCACCATCATCGGCCGCTCCGCAACACAGCTCAGCGCCTGATCCGCCCCTTCCACCTGCATGCAACAAAAAACCCCCGCTGCCAGTGGCGCGGGGGTTTTTAACTTTTCAGAAAAGGCGCTTAGTGTTTCTTCTTACCTTTAACGCCTGCCCACAGACGCTTGTTGACCAGGTACAACAGGACCGACAGAAGCGTCAGGAAGACAACACCGACAAAGCCCGAATACTTACGCTCCATCATCTTCGGTTCAGCCGTCCACATCAGGAAGGCTGCAACGTCTTCCGACATATGCTCGACGTCATTTGCGTGGCCATCGGCAAACTCGACCTGCTCATCCGAAAGCGGGGGCGCCATCGAAATCCAACCACCGGGGAAGGCGGTGTTTTCGTACAGAACCGTTCCCGCTTCTTCCTTTTCGTGGCCGGTATAACCATCCAGCAACGAGGCGATGTATTCCGGGCCGCCCATGCCGTTGACCAGCTGGTTGATCCCCAGACCGTAAGGGCCGTGGAAACCAGCGCGCGCCTTGGCCATCAGGCTCAGGTCGGGTGCGCCAACGCCATCATTGGCGGGGAAATGGTCAACGGGTTTAGCCGGGCGGAAATCGTCCAGCTCGGGGTCGAACACTTCAAAGTTGCCCGCCGCATAGGCGGTGACTTCGTCTTCCGAATAGCCCAGCGCTTCGAGGTCACGCAGAGGCACATAGCGCAGGCCGTGACAGGCCGCGCAAACCTCGGTGTAAATCTGCAGGCCGCGCTGCAACTGGTGTTGATCCCAGGTTCCGAACGGGCCTTCGAATGAGAATTGGAAGTCCTCGATATGCTGTTCGCCTCCGCCTGCCGCGTTAGACGCGACAGGAGCAAGTGCGATAGCAAACGCGGCACCGATTGCAAGTTTCTTGAACATGTTTCCGGTCCCTCTTCTTACTCGGCCGGCGTGGCATCGGCGTCAGCCTTGCCATAATGCGCGTTGAAGTCTTCTTCGATGGTTTCCGGCTGTGCATCGGGTTTTTCGATGACACCCAGAACCGGCAGGATCACGAAGAAATAGCCGAACCAGTAGGCCGATGCGATTAACGAGAAGGTCGCATAGGGCTCTTCTGCGGGCATCGCACCCAGCCACATCAGGGCAAAGAAGTCGACGATCAGCAGGTAGAACCACCATTTGAACATCGGCCGGTATTTACCCGAACGTACGGTTGACGTGTCCAGCCATGGCGCCAGAGCCATAGCCAGGATCGCACCAAACATCGCCAGAACACCAAAGAACTTGGCGTCAATGATGCCGCCGGTGATGAAGCTGGCGAATTGAACAACCCAGACCTCGCCGGTAAAGGCACGCAGGATCGCGTAGAACGGCAAGAAGTACCATTCGGGCACGATATGTGCCGGTGTTACCAGCGGGTTGGCTTCGATGTAGTTATCCGGGTGGCCCAGATAGTTCGGCATGAAACCAACAATCGCCCAGAACACAACCAAGATGACCGCCAGTGCGAACAGGTCCTTGATCACGAAGTAAGGCCAGAAGGGCAGCGTGTCTTTCTCGGCCTCGGCTTTCGAACCGCGGCGAACCTCAACACCTGTCGGGTTGTTGTTGCCGGTGGTGTGGAAAGCCCAGACATGCACGATGACCAGCGCCGCAATTACAAAGGGCAGCAGGTAGTGCAGCGAGAAGAAGCGGTTCAGCGTGGCGTTGTCCACAGCCGGTCCGCCCAGCAGCCAAGTCTGGATCGCGTCACCCACAAACGGGATCGCACCAAACAGGCCGGTGATCACGGTCGCACCCCAGAAGGACATCTGACCCCAGGGCAGAACATAGCCCATAAAGGCAGTGCCCATCATACAGAGATAGATCAGCATCCCAATGATCCACGTAACCTCGCGCGGGGCTTTGTACGAGCCATAGAACAGGCCGCGGAAGATGTGGATGTATACCGCGACAAAGAACAGCGATGCGCCGTTCATGTGCAGATACCGCAGCATATAGCCGCCATTCACGTTGCGCATGATGTGCTCGATGCTGGCAAAGGCCAGATCAACATGCGGAGTGTAGTGCATCACCAGAACGATACCGGTGACAATTTGCAGGACCAGGCAAAACGCCAGGACGATGCCCCAGATCCACCACCAGTTCAGGTTCTTGGGGGTTGGGATCATCAGGGTGTCATAGATCAGGCCGACGATGGGCAGGCGGCTGTTCAGCCACTTCTCGCCACTTGTCTTCGGCTCATAGTGATCGTGGGGAATTCCGGACATCTGGGTCTCCCTTAGCCGAGTTTGATGGTGCTGGCGTCCGTCCACTCAGCGGGCGGAACGGGCAGGTTTTCAGGTGCAGGACCTTTGCGGATACGGCCAGCCATATCGTAATGCGAACCGTGGCAGGGGCAGAACCAGCCGCCAAAGTCACCAGCATCGCCCAGCGGGACACAACCGAGATGAGTACAGACGCCCATCTGGACGATCCAGGCACCTGCGGCTTCGCCTTCCGGCGACGGCATCACGCGGTTTGCATCCGTGGCCGGTGCATCAGCATTCAGATTGAAGTTACGGGCCAGCGGGTCAGGCAGGGCATCCACGCCATCGGCGTCCTGCTTCTGCGCTTCGTCGATTTCGACACCGGTGCGGTGACGGATGAACACGGGTTTGCCCAACCATTTGACGGTCAGCTGGGTTCCGGGCTCGACACCGCTCACATCCACGCGGATCGAGGACAGGGCCTGAACGTCTGCCGAGGGGTTCATTTGGTTGATCAGGGGCCATACGGCTGCACCCGTCGCAACGACACCTGCGCCGCCAGCGACGTAGTAGAGGAAATCTCTGCGGGTGCCTTCGTGGTCTTCTGCGTGGGACACGAGGTTTTCTCCGATTCCGGCGCCCGGCAATACCGGGCAAACATGCATCAGCACCGCATCAAAGCGGCGTCTCATCGCGGCTATCTATCCGGGAGAAATCGGTTCGTCCAGCGGTCATAGGCGCGCACTACGCCGCATCTTGGCATTCATGTCACAACGAAAGGCGTTTTTTTCAAGGGATGGGCCGGATTACCCGTGAAGGTTTGCCCTGCCGCGCGGGTGGTTCACGGAGTGATTCGGATGGCAACCAGGCAACGAAAACACCCTCACAACACAGAACCGAAGACTGTTGATCGGCGAAAATCTGCAAAATTCTGACCTGATTTTGCCACGCAAAAATCCACTTCGATTGAATCTACCTTGGTAAAAATAATGAGTTAAAAATAGATATTTTTCAACACACTAGACGAGTCTCAATTCGATTGCACATTTGGCTGGAATGTCCCAAGGGCCTGTAACAGGACCAACCTTAACGGGATTTTTCCATGCCAAAGCTTTTTACAGCCACTCTGACCTTCGCCCTGACTCTTTCATCGCAATCCTTCGCCGCCGGCGATCCGGCAAAGGGGGAAAGCCTCTACAATCGGTGCTCTTCGTGCCATGCAATTATCAAAGATGGAAAAGTTCTGGTCAAAGGCGGCATCACCGGGCCGAATCTCTATGGGGTCGTAGGTCGGGTGGCCGGAACAGAAACCGATTACCTGAACGGAAGCGAACGCCTACCAATCGGGATGTACACCGATGACATGATCCGTGCAGGCCAGGAAGGGCTGGTCTGGACACAGGAAAACATCGTCGAATATTCGCAGGACCCGATTGTTTTCCTGAGGGACTATCTGGATGACGAAACCGCCCGCCCGAACATGAGCGTCAAACTGAAAAAAGGGGCTGAGGATGTCGCCGCTTATCTGGCGACCTTCAGCAACTGACCAGCCCGTCCGCTCACCTAGACCGCATGAGCGCGGCGAGGTGAGTGGTCTCGCTTCCGAACCCGTCTACCGCCACATGATCTGCGGCGGCTAGACGGACATCGTCCGGCTTGTTCTGGTTCAGCTTCCAGGTGCCCTGAATGTCATCTACCTGCAATTTGCAGGGCACAATCATGCGCATCATCTTGTCCAGAGCCTCCGCGCTCATCTTGCTGGCGCTCCAGGGTGGCTTGGGGTTCAACCGGCGCTCATAAAAATCCGACTGACGATCGAGTAAATCGCGCAACGCGTCCTGCGGAAGAAGCGAAAGCGTTCCGGTCAGGTGCACCGCCACATAGTTCCAAGTGGGCACCTGATCCTCAATCCCGTACCAGTCGGGCGAGATATATCCGTCAGGCCCCGATACAGCGATTCGAACCGTGCGCGGTTCATTCAATGCCCGGACGATCGGATTGGACCGCACCAGATGCAGCGAGGCTTCTGCGCCATCTTCTGACAACAGAAACGGCACATGGCTAAGCAAAGGCCCCTGGTCCGCTGACAAAGCCAAAACACCAAATGCGCGCTCGCGCGCAAAAGCAATATGACTGTCACGATCCTCGGCGCGGAAGGCGGGATTGGGGTGCATGGCGGTCCTCCTGCAAAAGCTCTTGCAGAACCGCGCACCTATTGGCAAGGTGCGCCTCGTTCTCAGGGCGGGGCGGAATTCCCCACCGGCGGTATGCGGGCGATGACCCGTAAGCCCGCGAGCGGCCCCTTTTCGGGGTGTCAGCAGATCTGGTGAGAGGCCAGAGCCGACGGTTACAGTCCGGATGAAAGAGAACGTGCAGTGTGCCGGTAACCCCGCGCGCCTGCTCGTGATCGCCTTGGGTGACGTGTCATGTCGTGCTGGCAGCGAAAAGTGGGAACCGGTTTTCGCAACCGCCAGCAGACCACCAAACCGGAAGGAGATCTTGATGACACACACCCGCTATGCGTTTGTTAAGGCCAGCTGGCATGCCGATATTGTCGACCGTGCACTCGACGGGTTTCTGGAATTGATACCCGCCGATCAAGTGGACGTGTTCGACGTTCCAGGCGCATTCGAAATGCCCCTGCTGGCCCGCGATCTTGCCCAGACTGGGCGCTATGCAGCTGTGACCTGCGCGGCCTTTGTGGTGGATGGCGGCATCTACCGGCATGATTTCGTGGCGCAAGCTGTGGTCGACGGGTTGATGCGCGCAGGTCTGGATACCGGTGTTCCGGTTCTGTCTGTTTCGCTGACGCCACACCAGTATCAAGAGACGGACCACCACAATACCATCTACCGCGCGCATTTCGTGGATAAGGGGCACGAGGCCGCACAGGCGGCGTTGAAAATCACAGCCATGAGGACGCAGCTGTCCTCGGCGGCCTGACCGGAAAGGGTTGGGGTGCTGGGCCCCAACCGCAAATCCGCTTGAGGCTACGGGCCTTGCCCGCTAATCACGATGCTCAGAAGGAGCACGCCTTATGTCGATGAACAACTTTGGCCATCTTTTCCGCGTCACCACCTGGGGTGAAAGCCACGGGCCCGCCTTGGGTGCCACTGTTGATGGCTGCCCGCCGGGGGTGACCATCGACGCAGAGGTGATCCAGCACTGGCTGGACAAGCGCAAACCAGGACAGAATAAATACACCACCCAGCGGCGCGAGCCCGATCAGGTGAAAATCCTGTCCGGCGTGTTCGAAGGGCAGACGACCGGAACTCCGGTCCAGCTGATGATCGAGAACACTGATCAGCGGTCAAAAGACTATGGCGATATCATGGAAAAATTCCGCCCGGGCCATGCTGATATCACCTATTGGCAAAAATACGGTATCCGCGATTATCGTGGTGGTGGCCGCAGTTCGGCGCGCGAAACCGCCTCGCGCGTTGCCGCCGGGGGCCTGGCCCGCGAAGCCATCAAGCAGATCGCGCCGAATGTCCAGATCACCGGGTACATGACTCAGATTGGCCCGCACAAGATCGACCGCACGAATTTCGATTGGTCACAGATTGAACAGAACCCATTCTGGACGCCCGATGCGACAGCCGCCGAAGATTGGGCCGCCTATTTAGACGGGTTACGCAAGTCCGGCAATTCGGTCGGGGCAGTGGTTGAGGTCGTTGCGCGAGGTGTCCCTGCCGGGATTGGTGCGCCAGTTTATGCCAAGTTAGACACTGATCTTGCCGCAGCGATGATGTCGATCAACGCAGTCAAAGGTGTTGAGATCGGCGAAGGCATGGCCGCCGCTGAACTGACCGGCGAGGCCAATGCCGATGAAATCTTCATGGGGCAGAATGGCCCGCAATACAGCTCGAACCACGCAGGCGGCATACTGGGCGGGATTTCGACCGGGCAGGATATAGTCGTACGCTTTGCGGTCAAACCGACCTCGTCGATTCTGACCACGCGCAAAACGATCACCAAGTCTGGAGAAGAGACCGAGATCATCACCAAAGGCCGCCATGACCCTTGTGTCGGCATCCGTGCGGTTCCGGTTGGCGAAGCGATGATGGCTTGCGTAATCCTTGACCACCTGCTCTTGCACCGGGGTCAGATCGGCGAGAACCGTGGCCATATCGGCTGAGCTGCGCACCCGGCTGCGCGGCATCGTCGCGCAGCGCATGAAAACAGATCCTGCCCATGATCTGGCGCATCTGGATCGCGTTTGGATCAATGTACAGGCCATCGCGGACACGCAAGCAGATATTCGGGTTCTGCTTGCGGCAAGCTATCTTCATGACCTGGTCAACTTGCCCAAAGATGACCCTGATCGTCACCTCGCCTCACGCCAATCTGCGGCTGAATCAGAGCCTATTTTAGCGAAATTGGGGTTTTCTCAGCCTGAAATCGATGCCACTCAACACGCCATCGCCGCGCATAGTTTCTCGGCCGGGATACTGCCTGAAACGCCCGAGGCCCGCATCCTTCGCGACGCAGATCGGCTGGATGCGCTGGGGGCCATCGGTATTGCGCGCAACTTCGCTGTGTCAGGTGCTCTGGGTCGCGACTTGTATGATCCCGAGGATGCTTTTGCCACTGCCCGCGATCTGGATGATCAGCAATTCTCGATTGATCACTGGAAGGTCAAACTGTTGAGCCTGCCGGCAGACATGCTGACGCCCACCGGGCGCGAATTGGCACAGGCGCGTGTAGCACGGATGATCCGGTTTCTTGAGGCGTTCAGCGAAGAGATCGGCCAACCCCTGCCCGACACGTGGAAATCTGCCTGATTGGTACAATCCAATCGTTGATCTTTCGCAGTCAAAGGCTCAGGTTCCCGGCCAATGGCACAATCCCTGACTTCCCACCGACCCATGCTTGCCGTGGGCCTGAAACTGGCTGCGTTGGTTCTGTTCACCTCAATGTCGGCGCTGGTCAAAGCACTGTCCGAGGACTTCCCCCCCGGTGAACTGGTGTTTTTCCGGTCGCTCTTCGCCATTCCCGTCATCATTGCCTGGTTGCTTTGGCGCGGAGAGCTGGCGCAGGGCTTTGTGGTCAAAAAGCCGATGGGTCATTTCTGGCGCGGCGTTCTGGGCACCAGCGCCATGGGTCTGACTTTTACGGGTCTCAGCCTGTTGCCACTCCCCGAGGTAACAGCGATAGGCTATGCCACGCCGATCTTCACCCTGATTCTAGCCGCGCTGATTCTGGGCGAGCGCATTCGCATGATCCGCATCGGTGCCGTCGCGCTGGGATTGTTGGGCGTGCTGATTATGGTTTGGCCCAGGCTGGGCACCACCCAGATGGAGATGGCAGCCACAATCGGGGCGCTTTGCGTGCTGGCGGCCACACTCGCCCGTGCCTTTGTTCAGATCCATATCCGGCAGTTGGTCAAGGTGGATCACCCGGCCGCGATCGTGTTCTATTTCTCGATGACCGCTACCCTGCTTTCAGCTCTGACCGCGTTTTGGGGTTGGACCATGCCAACACTTAATCAGGCTCTAATTATGATCATAATGGGGTTGATCGGCGGTGTTGCACAGATTCTGGTCACCTCGTCCTATCGCTTTGGTCAGGCCTCAATGCTGGCGCCTTATGACTATACCACCATGCTGTTTGCCATATTCATCGGCTATATCTGGTTTGATGAGCTGCCGACGCTTGCGATCCTGTTGGGTGCGACGCTGGTGATTGCGGGCAATGTGGTCGTGATCTGGCGCGAACACCAGCTGGGGCTGGAACGCGGCAAGGCCCGGTCCCTGACCGATCACAAAGCGTGACTTTACCTTTTTCAATCTTGCCCTAGTTTGGGCCCAACAATCACAGAGGTGCCCGAATGAGCGACGCGCAGGATCACAAAGAAAAGATGCAGCAGGTGCAGGCCAAGCACCGCAAAAAAGTGTCCGAGGCCGTCGACCCGGGCCGTGGTCTGGTGCTGATCAATACCGGCAAGGGCAAGGGCAAATCCTCGGCCGCGTTTGGTGTCGTGATCCGAGCGCTGGGATGGGGTCAGAAAGTTGCCGTCGTACAGTTCATCAAGGGCAAGTGGAAAACCGGTGAGCGACGGTTCTTTGAAGAGCGCGACTTGGTCACCTGGCACACGATGGGCGAAGGCTTTACCTGGGACACTCAGGACCGCGAACGCGATATCGCTGCTGCCAACGCCGCTTTTGACAAGGCGCGGGCACTGATGGAAAGCGGTGAGTATGATCTGGTCGTTCTGGACGAGATCAATATTGCCCTGCGCTATGAATATCTGACTGTCGATCAGGTGATCGACGGGCTCAAGGCGCGGTCTGACAAGACCAGCGTGTTCCTGACTGGTCGCGATGCGCCACAGGCGCTGCGCGACTATGCCGATCTGGTTACCGAAATGACCGAGGAAAAGCACCCGTTTCAAGCCGGGATCAAAGCCCAGCGTGGCGTCGATTTCTAGGATTAGAGTCAGTTTTACAGAGCGGGTAGGCCGGGTTGAGGGAATGCTAGCGCAAGGTTTGATGAGCGGACTATGCGGTCATTGGCAAAACTTTGAAAGCCAGTTTGAATTCCAGACGTAAACTCGACATGGAACCGAAACTAAATGACTTATGAAGAATGTTTGCGGTCCATATATTTCGACTGGGAAAGCTGGTTAATTGCCCTTGTGGCATTGGCTATCTCGCTCACTTTCTGGAAAAACAGTAAGAAGGGCTTGGCCGTCGTGTCTGCTTGTTTCGGTTTGCTGCTAGCCTCTTCATGGGCTTATCTGTACTACGAAATGAATTGCGTGGAACTCATCCGACCATAGGAAGTTTGGGCTCAATTCGGTCATTGTAAGGTAGTTTGCGCACTCACATATCTAACCGAACCTGTTGACGGTTGCCCAAAAGCATAAAACCCCGCCAAGGCGGGGTTTCAATTTGGTTGCGGGTTATGCCCGGACCAGTTTTTCGTAATCGGCGGCAATCTCGCGGGTCAGGTCACCGACCTCAAACGTATAGTCGCCGATCTGGCCCACAGGCGTGACCTCGGCCGCAGTACCGGTCAGCCAGCATTGTTCAAAATCGGCCATCTCTTCAGGTTTGATGCGGCGCTCATGCACCGTGATGCCTTTGTCTTTTAGCATCTGGATCACTGTCTGGCGGGTGATCCCGTTCAAAAAGCAATCGGCCAACGGGGTATGAACTTCGCCGTCCTTCACAAAGAAGACGTTCGCCCCGGTCGCCTCGGCAACATAACCACGCCAGTCCATGAACAGCGCATCCGAGCAGCCCTTGGCCTCGGCCTTATGCTTGGAAATGGTGCATATCATGTAAAGCCCAGCCGCCTTGGCATGGACCGGGATGGTCTCAGGGCTGGGCCGCTTCCATTCCGCGATATCCAGCTTGGCGCCCTGCATCTTGGCGTCGCCGTAATAGGCACCCCAGGGCCAGACCGCTACGGCCATGCGGACCGGGTTCTTGGCCGAAGCCACACCCATATCCTCGCCCGAACCACGCCAGACCAGCGCACGGACATAGGCGTCCTGCAAGCCACTTGCCTTCAGCGCGTCTTCCTTTGCCGCTTCGATCTGGTCGATCGTATAGGGCATCGGCATGTCCAGCGCCTCGGCCGAGGCGACCAGCCGTTCAGAATGCTCCCGACTTTTGAAAATTTTGCCGTTATAGGCCCGCTCGCCCTCAAAGACCGAAGACGCATAGTGCATCGCATGGCTCAGAATGTGGACATTCGCCTCGCGCCAGGGCACAAGTTCTCCATCCATCCAGATGACACCGTCACGATCATCATACCCCGCCATGCGAAACCTCCCTGCCTGGGTTGAATATTCCGATTATTGCGCAATATAGGTCCGAAGTGGACATAAAGTTGCGCAAAAACTGCGATTCGATACCTGTCCGCTCTTGGAATGTCAACAACGCTGACATAAACTCGGACCTGTGTAACGAATGAGGCAGAATATGTCAGATACCCGCCCCGCCCAGGCCTTTGGCGGAGAAAGCCTGTTGTTTCTTACGGATGAACAGCTGCGGCAGGGGATCGAGGCGATGTTTTTCGCCTATCGCGGGTTCACGGCGGACCCGGATCGCATTCTGACACAGCTGGCATATGGGCGGGCACACCACCGTGCTATCCACTTTATAAATCGCGCGCCGGGGACGACCGTCAATAACCTGCTTGCTATTCTAGGAGTGACGAAACAGTCTCTGAACCGGGTCCTTCGGACATTGATTGACGATGGGTTGGTCGAAAGCAGGGTCGGTACAGTGGACAAGCGCGAACG
This sequence comes from Ruegeria sp. CDSC042, assembly GCF_059610745.1. NCBI lineage: Bacteria > Pseudomonadati > Pseudomonadota > Alphaproteobacteria > Rhodobacterales > Roseobacteraceae > Ruegeria > Ruegeria sp. CDSC042. Next base: position 121,960 of record NZ_JBXWOF010000011.1, on the reverse strand, counting down.
GCACCTGTTTCTGACCGAAGCCGGGAGGGCGCTTGAAACCAGGCTGTCCGAGGCCCAGCGCGTGCGGATGCGCGCGGCCTATAAGGACGCAGGCCCAGAAGCGGTGTCTGGGTTTCGCAAAGTGCTTGAAGCAATGATGGATGCTGATATGCGTCATGCCTATACCAAATTGCGGGATACGACCTCATGAGTGATATGGACGCCCATCTGTTGATCGTTGACGATGACGAGCGTATTCGCGATCTGCTCAAGAAATTCCTTATGCGAAACGGGTTTCTGGTGACCGCGGCGCGGGATGCGGCCCATGCACGTCGGGTGCTGTCGGGGCTGGATTTCGACATGATCGTTCTGGATGTGATGATGCCCGGCGAAGATGGTGTCAGCCTGACCAGAGCCTTGCGCGAGACCCACACCACCCCGATCCTGTTGCTGACGGCGCGGGGCGAAACCGAACACCGTATCGCCGGGCTTGAGGCGGGGGCCGATGATTATCTGGCCAAACCGTTCGAGCCCAAAGAGCTTTTGTTGCGGATCAATGCGATCCTGCGCCGGATGCCGGAAACCCCGGCACAGGATGCCGCAACCAAGATTCTGCATCTCGGCCCGATCCGCTATGATGTTGAGCGCGGTGAGATGTGGCGGGGCGAAGAAACGGTCCGCCTAACCGCAACGGAAAGCCAGCTGATGAAGATCTTCTCGGCCCAACCCGGCGCCCCTATCAGTCGCGCCAAGCTGGTCGAGGATCTGGGCCGTGACAAGGGTCAGGCGCAGGAGCGTGCCGTGGATGTGCAGATCACACGGCTGAGACGCAAGATCGAGCAAGACCCGAAACAACCCCGGTACCTGCAAACCGTGCGCGGGGCCGGGTACATGCTGGCTCCGGATTGATTGAGCCGCTGCGTGGCGGTTCTTTGCCTTCGGCGAAGGTATTTTGACCAGATGAACAGGGGATTGTGATGAAAACTGCCCTTTTGACCCATGCGGATTGTCTTGGGCACGTGACACCCGAGGGGCATCCGGAACAAGTCGCGCGACTGGAACATATCCTTCATGCGCTGGATAGGCTGGACCTGGATCGTGTGACCGCGCCGCTTGCAGCCGATGATGACCTGCTGCGTATTCACCCCGAAAGCCATATTCGCGACATCCGCAAAAGCCGCCCGACAGGGGGATTCCGGCAGGTGGACGGCGATACATTCATGTCGCCGGGATCTGTAGATGCGGCCTTTAGGGCTGCAGGGGCTGTGGTGAAAGCCGTGGATTTAGTGCTGGGCGGAGAAGCCCCAAATGCGTTCTGTGCCATTCGCCCCCCCGGCCATCACGCCGAGAATGAAACCGCCATGGGGTTTTGCCTGTTCGGCAACGCCGCATTGGGGGTGAAACACGCGTTGGATCATCACGGTCTGCGCCGCGTCGCTGTGGTGGATTTCGATGTGCATCACGGCAATGGCACGCAGGATTTGCTGTGGGATGAGCCGCGCGCGTTGGTGATCACCAGCCAACAGATGCCCTTGTGGCCGGGATCAGGCCACGCCGACGAGACCGGCGCCTTTGAAAACGTCCTGAATATTCCACTGTCCCCCGGAACCGGCGGCGCCAAGATGCGCGCCGCCTATGAAACATTGGCTTTCCCTCGACTGCGCGCCTTCAAACCCGAGCTGATCATAATCTCTGCCGGGTTTGACGCCCATCAGGATGATCCGCTGGCCAATCTGAACTGGGCCACCGAAGATTTCGCCTGGATCACTGCCGAATTGTGCAAGATTGCCGATGAGCATTGCGCGGGACGTATCGTCTCGACTTTGGAAGGCGGGTATGATCTGAAAGCCTTGGCCGAGGCCACACGTGCCCATGTGGAAGAGTTGATGAAGGCAGCCCGATGACAGATACACCCGTTGACCAGATGACATTCGAACAGGCGATGAAAGAGCTTGAGGCCGTTGTCGGCCAGCTGGAGCGTGGCGATGTGGCGCTGGACCAGTCCATCGCCTTGTATGAACGGGGTGCAGCGCTGAAGAAACGCTGCGAGGATGAACTGAAGCGGGCCGAGGAAAAAGTGGCCGCGATCACCTTGGACGCCGATGGTCAACCGACCGGGACGACGGTTGTCGAAGGTCAGTAAATGTTTCGCGAAAGACTGGCGCAGGATGCAACGCTGATTCAGGGCCATTTTGATCTGGTTCTGGGCGCGCTGGACGATCTGGATGTGACACAGGCGATGGCCTATGCCACGCACGGCGGCAAAGGTCTGCGCGGGTTTTTGGTGCTGGAAAGCGCGCGGCTGCATGATGTGGATACAGCGCGTGCGATCTGGCCTGCCACGGGGATCGAGGCATTGCACGCCTATTCTCTGGTGCATGATGACCTGCCCTGCATGGATAACGACGATTTGCGTCGCGGGCGCCCGACAGTTCATGTGAAATGGGATGAGGGCATCGCGGTTCTGGCAGGCGACGCGTTGCAGACGCTGGCATTCGAACTTTGCACCCGTCCCGAAATTGGCCCCGCCGAAATTCGCGCGGAATTGGCCTTGTCTCTGGCGCAGGCAAGCGGAGCGCAGGGCATGGTGCTGGGCCAGGCGCTGGATATCGCGGCGGAATCGGCAGACTCTCCGCTGACGCTGGAAGAAATCACCCATTTGCAGGCAGGAAAAACCGGAGCGCTGATCGAGTGGTCTGCATGCGCCGGCGCGCGTCTGGCCCAAGCTGATCTTGCGCCCTTGCGCCAATATGCCCAATCCCTTGGTCTTGCTTTTCAAATCGCAGATGACATCTTGGATATAGAGGGTAACGCCGAAATTGCGGGCAAGCGCCTTCAGAAGGATGCCGAGGCGGGAAAGGCCACGTTTGTGTCTCTGCTGGGCCTCGACGCCGCCAGAACCCGTGCCGCGGAGCTGGTGGAACAGGGCTGCGCCGCGTTGGAAGGCTATGGCGCGTCGGCTGAAACCTTGAAGGACGCCGCCCGCTTCGTTATTGCCCGGGACAGCTAAGCCAGGAACGCGCCATATGTCTGACCGCCCGAACACTCCTCTGCTGGATCTTGTGAACCGCCCGGCCGACCTGCGGCAGTTTTCGGACGCGCAGCTGCATCAGGTGGCGCAGGAATTACGGGCCGAGACGATCTCGGCCGTGTCGGTCACCGGCGGGCATCTGGGTGCGGGTCTGGGCGTGGTGGAACTGACCACTGCGCTGCATGCGGTATTCGATACGCCGCGTGACAAAATCATCTGGGATGTCGGGCACCAGTGCTATCCGCATAAAATCCTGACCGGGCGGCGCGACCGGATCCGTACCCTGCGCCAACCCGGCGGGTTGAGCGGGTTCACCAAGCGCAGCGAAAGCCCCTATGACCCGTTTGGCGCGGCGCATTCCAGCACCTCGATCAGTGCTGCCCTTGGCTTTGCCGTGGCGCGCGATCTGGGTGGCGTGACGCCCGAAGGTCTGGGCGATGCCATTGCGGTAATCGGCGATGGCTCGATGTCGGCGGGTATGGCGTTTGAGGCGATGAACAATGCGGGCCACCTGAAAAAGCGCCTGATCGTTATCCTCAACGACAATGAAATGAGCATCGCACCGCCGGTTGGCGCCCTGTCCAGTTATCTGTCGCGCATTTATGCCGAAGAACCGTTCCACGATCTGAAGGCCGCCGCCAAGGGCGCGGTGTCCTTGTTGCCGGAACCGTTCCGCGAAGGCGCCAAACGCGCCAAGGAAATGCTCAAGGGCATGGCCGTAGGGGGTACTTTATTCGAAGAACTGGGCTTTTCCTATCTCGGCCCGATTGACGGACACGACATGGATCAGCTGTTGCCGGTGCTGCGCACGGTCAAGACGCGGGCCACCGGCCCGATCCTGATCCATGTGCTGACAAAAAAGGGCAAGGGCTATGCCCCCGCCGAGCAGGCCCGCGACAAGGGTCACGCGACCGCGAAATTCGATGTTGTGACGGGTGAGCAAAAGAAGGCGCCGTCAAACGCGCCCTCTTATACGTCGGTCTTCGGCAAGACCCTGGTGGAAGAAGCCGCGCGGGACGACAAGATCGTCGCCGTCACCGCCGCCATGCCCGATGGAACCGGGTTGAACCTGTTTGCCGAACGCTACCCGTCACGTTGTTTCGATGTAGCGATTGCGGAACAGCATGGTGTGACGTTCTCGGCGGCTTTGGCTGCGGGCGGGATGAAGCCGTTCTGCACTATGTATTCGACCTTCCTGCAGCGCGGCTATGATCAGGTCGTGCATGATGTGGCCATTCAGCGCCTGCCCGTGCGATTTGCCGTCGACCGCGCTGGTCTGGTGGGCGCTGATGGGGCGACCCATGCCGGATCGTTTGACATTGCCTATCTGGCCAACCTACCGGGCATGGTCGTGATGGCCGCCGCAGATGAGGCCGAGCTGATGCATATGGTGGCCACCGCCGTCGCCCACGACGAAGGCCCGATCGCCTTCCGCTATCCCCGCGGTGAAGGCGTGGGCGTGGACCTGCCCGAGCGTGGTGTAGTGCTTGAAATCGGCAAAGGCCGGATAATTCAGAAGGGCGCGCGCGTGGCATTGCTGTCTTTCGGTACGCGCTTGGCCGAAGTACAAAAAGCCGCCGAGGCCCTATCGGCGCGCGGCATAACCCCTACCATAGCCGATGCACGTTTCGCCAAACCGCTGGACCGCGACCTGATCCTGGATCTGGCCTCCGATCATGAGGCGCTGATCACCATCGAAGAGGGTGCGATTGGCGGTTTCGGCAGCCATGTGGCGCAGCTACTGGCCGATGAGGGTGTGTTTGATCAGGGCCTTAAATACCGCTCGATGGTGTTTCCGGATATCTTCATTGATCAGGCAAACCCGGCGGATATGTATGCGGTTGCCGGTATGAATGCCGAACAGATCGAGGCCAAGGTCCTGTCTGTTCTGGGTGTGGCCACGATTGGTGAAAAACGCGCCTGAGGGACCATTAAGGTTATCAACTCCAAGGAAGAGCGTGCCTCAAGATAGCTCTTCAGTGAGTGAAGATTGAACTAAGCCAACATAAGTAAAAGATATTGCAAGTTTGTGATTTCACACGTGTCGCTTTGTTTGGCCTTTTTGACCCTTTCCGCATTGCTTACACAGTCGCGGCCAAAAAAATACGGGCACCGAGGCGCCCGTATTAGCTTTTTCTCGATGTTGATCAGTGAACCGTCTCGACCTTGTGGAAATCCAGATCACGGTCTTCGGGCATCCCAGTTATGCTCAGCACCTCTTTGCGCTTGGTGATCAGGATATAAACCACACAGGCCAGATAGAGGCCGACAACAACTGCACCGATCCACTGGATCTGCAACCACTGACTTTGGAACAGCAGGGTCAGGACGAACAGCAGCACAACATTGCCCGCCACATAGATCGCTTTACCAAAGCGGGCGACTGTCATGTTCAGGTTGTCCGTATAGAGCCTGATCAACGAATCCAGTGAGTTGATCACGAAGGTCACGCCCACAATCACCATCGCAATGTTGGTGATGCCTGCGGTGCTGATGCCGTTCAGGTGGTAATAGTAGAGAACGGTGAACCAGATCGCCAAAGGTATCGACGGAAAGATCAGCAGAGCAGCCAGTAGTTGCCAGGTCTTCAGCCCACCTACAAAGCGAGATGTGAACTGGCCGATCATGATCGACCAGGCAAACCACCAGAACAGGTAGAAAGCGTGATAATCTGTCAGCGGCAGGACAAACTTGTGCAGGTTGGTGAAATAGGCACCAACATTGCTTCCGGTTTCCACAAAGCCATTCACGCCCATGCCCGCAGCAACCCACATGCCCAGGATCAGTGCCAGGAACAAAAAGGTCGAGCCCACCGACAGGATACGCACGTATTTCAGGTCGGTCGAAGAATAGGCCGCTGCCAGAATGACGACAAACACGATGACATAGAAGGTGGTGACCACTGACTCGCCGTCTCCGACCTCGGGCAGGTAGCCGGGCAGGTAGATCAGGAACAGGCTGGCGGTGAAAGCGCAGGTGCCGATGATGACCACATTGTTGATCAGCTTGACCAGCGGGATTTCAAAGAACTTCACGCGCGGCTCGATGACACAGAAATAGAACGCAGTCAGAAAGTAGAACGCCCAGATCAGAAAGCCCCAGAACCCGAATTCGATCGCCAGTGGGTTGGCAAACGCATAGGCGGGGTCTTCGGCATAGCCGCCGAATTCGGTCAGCGGAAACATGATCAGGCCGACATCCAACCCGGATGTGAACAGGATCGCGATGAAGGTGAACAGATGAACCGGCGTCACGCCGACAATCCGCAGATTCCACCACTTCACCACAAAGAAGGCCACAAGGCCCAACGCCAGCAAGACGCCAAATGATAGTATGTACTCCAATAGCACCGACAATCCTCCCATTAATGTCAGTTCATGACGCTGTTATAGTTTATTGGCTGATCAATCAATAAAAACAGCACTGCTTGCGGCGCGCGCTTATTCGGTCAACAGTGCGCGAAAATCTGAACAGGGGGTCGCGATGGATTTTCGCGCAATGGCCATGGGGCTGACATTTGCGTTTATCTGGTCTTCGGCCTTCACCTCGGCCCGGATCATCGTGGCGGACGCATCGCCGTTGTTTTCCCTGGCTCTGCGGTTTCTGATCTCGGGTTTGATTGGCGTCGTGATTGCACGGGCGATGGGCCAAAGCTGGCGGCTGACGCGGTCACAATGGTATGCCACCATCCTGTTCGGGATATGTCAAAATGCCCTTTATTTGGGCCTAAACTTCTATGCGATGCAAACAATCGAGGCCTCTGTTGCCGCCATCATCGCCTCGACCATGCCATTGCTGGTTGCCTTGGCCAGTTGGCTGTTTATGGGCGACAGATTACGGCCAGTTGGAATTGTAGGCCTGTGTGCCGGGTTCGCCGGTGTTGCTCTGATCATGAGCAGTCGGATCGGCGACGGCGTTGATCTGTTCGGCGTCATGCTTTGTGGCATTGGAGCGCTTGCGCTGACATTTGCCACGCTCGCAGTGCGTGGGGCGACATCGGGCGGGAATTTCATGATGGTGGTTGGCTTACAGATGCTGGTCGGATCGGCCATTCTGTTTGTTGCAGCACCGGTATTCGAAACGATTCATATCCACTTGACGGTGCCGCTGGTCCTGGCCTTCACCTATACAACTCTGTTTCCCGGCCTTCTGGCCACGTTCATCTGGTTCCTGCTGCTGGATCGGATCGGCGCAACCCGGGCGGCCACGTTTCACTTTCTCAACCCGGTCTTTGGTGTCACCATCGCCGCGATCTTGTTGGGGGAAAAACTGGGGCCGCTGGATGCGGTCGGGGTGCTGATCACCACTCTGGGCATTCTGGCGGTGCAACTGTCCCGCCAACCCGCTGCAAAACCGGCCTGACCCACACATAAGCGCGAGGAACGCAAAACCCCCTTTGCTTTCCGCCGCCAAACCCCATCTATAATGCGAACCACCAAAGCGACCGGAGGAGCCATGACCCGTTACACCAAATCCCCTGAGGCCATCGCCGCATTGTCGCCCGAGGAATATCACGTCACGCAAAACAGCGGCACCGAACGGCCCGGCACTGGCAAACTGCTGAACAACAAAGAGCCCGGCATCTATGTGGATATCGTCTCGGGTGAACCTCTGTTCGCCTCGGCGCATAAATACGAATCCGGCTGCGGCTGGCCCAGTTTCACCAAACCAATCGTGCATGAGCATGTTGAAGAACTGCGCGATGCCTCGCTGGGCATGATCCGCACCGAGGTGCGCTCGAAACATGGCGACAGCCATTTGGGGCATGTGTTTCCCGACGGCCCGCGCGAACATGGCGGGCTGCGATATTGTATCAACTCAGCCTCATTGCGGTTCGTCCATCGCGATCAGATGGAGGCCGAGGGCTATGGCGAATTCCTGATTCATGTGGAGGAGATCGAATGACCGAACAACGCGCTGTTCTGGCCGGAGGCTGCTTTTGGGGCATGCAGGATCTGATCCGCAAACGCCCAGGCGTTTTCCGCACTCGCGTCGGATATACTGGTGGAGACGTGCCCAACGCCACTTATCGCAACCACGGCACCCATGCCGAGGGAATCGAGATCTTTTACGATCCTACTGTGACCACCTATCGCGATCTGCTTGAGTTTTTCTTTCAGATCCATGACCCGACTACGGTGAACCGGCAAGGGAACGACATGGGGATGAGCTATCGCTCGGCCATTTATTATGTCGATGACGCCCAGAAACAGGTCGCCCTGGACACCATTGCCGATGTGAATGCCAGTGGCATCTGGCCCGGCAAGGTCGTGACCGAGCTGGAACCCGTTGGCGATTTCTGGGAGGCCGAGTCCGAGCATCAGGATTATCTTGAACGCATCCCGAACGGCTATACCTGCCATTTCCCGCGCCCGGATTGGGTTCTGCCCAAACGCGACGCGGCCGAGTAAGGATTAGGCCCGGATCTGGGGCTAGTCAGACGCCACCCGCGGCCTTCCACTGGCCTCGACGGTGATCATTGCCTCAACAAAGACCTCCTGCGCTTCGATACGGGCGGTGCGGATATCCCGGTCGACGATCACTCGGATATCCTCTGCACCGGCTCCGCGCACTTCTCCTTCCGCTTCAGCCCTCAGGATGGATTCCAGCAGCGCCATCGCCTCGTCAGAATCGCTAAAGTCCTGAGGCCCGTCTTCAAGATGCACCCTGTACCGCCCTTCGGATGGCGCCGTGACGGTCCCGGCCCGGCGCAGTGTCAGCCTGCCAACAACCGCTCCAATCGCATTGGCCACGCCCGTGTGTTCCGGCAAAATCATGCGGCATCGCAATCTTTCCCCGACTGCGGGGTAATAGCTGGGGGCCGACGCCCCAAGACCGATCACATCCACATTCAGTGCCGCGTCCAGCGCCACCAAACCGCGATGCCCGGCCAGACCTTTCCGCGTCAAAACATGCCGGGCCAGATCGGGTGCCGGAACGCCGAACTCCTCGGCTTCTTCTGAGAAAGCGGTCTCTAACAAGGTCAAAGAGGTCTGTTCGGTCAACTGATCAACGATCATCTGCGCCAACAGATCCGGTGTTGCAGCCAGCATATCACCGGTGCCAATCCGTTTTCGCGCCACCAGTTCCAGCGCCTTGCGTGCAGCCTCTGCGTCCCAGGCATCCAAACGGCCCAGAACATGGCTGGCATCCGAAGGTGTCACGCCGGATACCTGAACGATTCCACGATCCACCAAACGAGTAAGTGCGCCTGCCTCCATCCGCGTTTTAAGCAAATCAGACAGCGGCAGGACCTTCTGCCCCAAGCGATCCACCAGGGCGGTTTCCCTTGCCCCCAGACCTTCGGCATGAACACCCGGTACCAGACGTGCGAACCGGGTGTCATGTTCACCCACAGTTGGGGCCCGCAACTGCGCATCCAAGGCCGTGTGAACCTCGTCGGGCGCTTCTGACGCGATCAGAGATACGGGCAAAACACGGCGCGGTCCCAGGAAGATGCCGCCGCCCAGCCCTTCGGTTACAACATGTACCTGACTGTCCCCGCCCAACCCGTGGGTCCGCATTGCGACGGCCTCCACCATGGTGCGAAAGCCGCCAACCCTGGCACCTTCGGGATCAATGGCGGGCTTGCCATCCCGGATCAAGGCGACATCGGTTGTGGTACCACCGATATCTGATACCAGCGCGTTCTCGGCTCCCGTTAGCCAGCGCGCCCCGACGATCGAGGCCGCAGGGCCGCTCAAAATCGTTTCAATCGGTCGATCCCGCGCCTGTTCGGCGCTCATCAACGCTCCGTCGCCGCGAACCACCATCATTGGCGCTGAAATACCTAGCGTCACAAGCTGATCCTGTGCCCGTCCGATCAAGCGGTCGATCATGCCAATCAACCGTGCATTCAGCACCGCTGTCACCGCACGTTTTGGGCCATTCAACTTGGCCGACAGATGGTGCGAACATGTCACCGGCGCACCCGTCCGATCAGAAATAATGCGGGCGACCTCAAGTTCATGCGCCGGGTTTCTAGTGGCGAACTGCCCGGCCACCGCGAAGCCGGAGATACCAGAGTTGGAGTCTAAAAAGGCCTCAATCGCCTGAACATCCAATGGCCTGGCCTCTGTTCCAGCATGCGTGTGACCGCCCGCCACAACCAAAGCTGGATCCCCTTTCAAAGCATCCCGCAGACCATGCTTTTCCAGATCTCCTTCCCTGAACCCGATATAGACAAGGGCAACCCGGCCACCCTGCCCTTCTACCAGCGCATTCGTGGCCAAAGTTGTTGACAGGGACGCCATTGAGATCTGCTCCGGTGACACCTGAGCCTGCGTCAGAACCGCGGAAATCGCCTTGCCGACGCCAATCGCCAGATCAGCTCGTGTTGTCAGAGATTTGGCTGAAGCGATCACCTCAGTCTCATCCCGGACCAGCACCGCATCCGTATAGGTTCCGCCTGTATCAACCCCCAAAGCCAGCGCCATCGGGTTCTCCTTCCTGTTCGCTGTGATTGGGTTTAGCGGTTTGCACCGACACGTCCAGCCTGTTTGCGGCACCTAGGAGAGTTGTTTGACCGCCCAGCGCGCGGCATCTGCCACGGCTGAATCCGGATCCTCTGTCAAATCCTGTGCAATCGGTATCAACCCCTGCAGGCCCGAGTTGCCAATGGCGTACAGCACATTTCGCACAAACCGGTCCCGTCCAATCCGCTTAATTGGAGAGCCCGAGAATTTCGTTCGAAATTCCGGATCGTCCAGGCCAGCCAATTCCGCCAGCCGAGGAGCCTTCAGATCCTCACGCGCTGCATAGCGCATGTCACTTGCCGTGACTGCGAATTTGTTCCAGGGGCAGGCGGCAAGGCAATCATCGCAACCATAGATCCGATTGCCGAGTTTCGCGCGCAGGTCATGATCAACCGGACCCTTGTGTTCGATTGTCAGGTAAGAAATGCAGCGCCGCGCGTCCAACTGATAAGGCGCCGGGAATGCGTCTGTCGGACAGGCGGCCAAACAGGCCCGGCAGGATCCACAGTGATCCACCTCTGCTTGATTCGAAGGTAGGTCCAGAGTTGTAAAAACAGACCCTATAAAGGCCCAATTTCCCCAATCGCGACTTACAAGATTGGTGTGCTTACCCAGCCATCCCAACCCCGCAGCATGACCCAAGGCCTTTTCCGGAACCGGGGCGGTATCGACAAAGACCTTCACCTCGCCACCAGCCTCGGCTATCAACCAGCGGGCTAACCTTTTGAGCCGCTTCTTGACCAGGTCGTGATAGTCCTTGTTCTGCGCATAGACTGAGATCGCCCCCTTCTCGGGGTGGTCCAGAATCTCGGTTGGATCATGTTCGGGCGCATAGCTTTCTGCCAACATGATCACCGATTTCGCCTCGGGCCAGAGCGCTGCCGGATCGCCTCGCCAATGGGTCCGCTCGGCCATCCATCCCATTTGCCCGTGATATTCGGCCTGCAGGAACGCCTCCAGCCGGGCGGGCACTTCGGGGACATCCCACGGGCGACAAATGCGACAAGACACAAAGCCCTCGCTCAGCGCCTGTGCCACCAGCCTATCCTTTAAACCCGATCCGCTCTTCATCTGGCCCTAAATACCTTCGGGGGAATCGCGCCCCAAGGCGCGATGGGGGGCAAACAGCCCCCCTTGTGCGACCCTATCAGAAATCCAGATCTGCGTAATGGGCCGGTGGGCGGAACCCCGGAACCTGATCTGCAAGAATTGACCGGAACGCAGGCCGGGATTTGATCTTGGCATACCAGTCCTTAACCGCCTGCGACCGGTTCCAATCCACGTCCGAGATATAATCCAGCGCCGATAGATGCGCCGCAGCCGCAAAATCGGCCAATGTCATCTGATCCCCGGCCAGCCAACGGCGGTGATCCAGCAACCAGGCCATGTAATCCAGATGATACTTGATGGCCTTGGCACCTTGTTTGACATTCTTACTGTCGGGATAGCCCTGTCCGGTGACCTTCTTGTTCACACGCTCATAAACCAGTTTGGATGTTACCTCGTGATGGAACTTGTCATCAAACCAGGCCACCAGCCGACGCATTTCGTATCGTGCCTCCGGCGTTTGGGGCATCAGCGCAGGATCGGGCCGGGTTTCCTCGATATATTCGCAAATCGCGTTGCTTTCGGACATGATCTTTCCGTCCAGACGAAGAACCGGGACTTTTCCGGCCGGGTTGCGCCGCAGGAAATCCGGGTCTTTCTCCCAGTATTTCTCCTCGACCAGCTCAACCTCGATCTTCTTTTCCGCAAGCGACAGGCGCACTTTGCGGCAATAGGGGGACAGGGGAACATGAAACAGACGCGCCATGGGCTTCCAATCGAACCAGTGATTACACTCAAGCTTTAGCCTTGCAGGGCCTTGGGTTTCAATCCTCGAAACAATCCGCGCGACCATCTGCGCGAATGGTGGCCGCCCCATCGAGGATCGAGGCAGCCCGTCTGCGTGTGCGGACCGACGGATCCCGAACGGACCTGTTTTTGGGAGAAGGCAGGATTGCGGCAATACGTGCGGCCTGAACTGGCGACAGCTGGGCCGCGGTCACATTGAAGTTGCGCTGGGCTGCGGCCTCAACGCCAAACACACCTTCGCCAGTCTCGGCCACGTTCAAATAGACCTCGAGAATGCGCTGCTTGCTCCAGAAAATCTCGACCACGGGGGTGAGAGATGTCTCAAGCGCCTTACGCACCCAACTGCGCCCCTGCCACAGGAACACATTCTTCACCACTTGCTGCGTGATGGTAGAGGCGCCACGTGTACCGCCTTCCTCCAAAGCATCGCGAATGGCATCGACGTCAAACCCCCAGTGCAGGCAGAAATTGGCATCCTCTGCCGCCACCACGGATCGCGCCATGACGGGCGAGATCTGTTCAATCGGCACCCAATCGCGCTGAACCTTGCCCAGCCGCCGCCATTCAGACCAGATCGTATGGGTTACCGGGGGATTCACCACAGAAAAAAGCACCACAAGCGCCACAACAAACGCAACCAGACCCAATACCGCGCGGGTCACCCAGCGGCGAATCCGCGATTGTGTCTGGTTCTTTGCCTTCGACGCTTTACTTTTCTTACTGCTCGATTTGCGCGCTGCTTTCTTTGCCATATTGTTGCTATACGACGCGGCGACGATGTTTGGAACGGATTAAATCGCCAAAGCGCGCGCCTCGCGCGGACGTATCACGGGACGGGCGGTTTCTGGCAGGACCGCATCGCGGGTCTGCAATTCGGGAAACAGGGCCAGAACTTCAGCCTTTGTCTCGGCGTCAGACTGAGAGAGCGCGTGCCCAGGGTAATAACTTTCGCTTTTGGCCCCATTTGCAATGACGATCTCATGGCGCGAAAAGAGAAGATGAATATAGTCGATCTGACCACCCTCAACACGCGTAACAGAATCCCCGTTGACCAGGCAATGCGCTGCGATCAGCACTTCGGAATGGCCGAACAAATACGGCGCCCGCCAGTCCGAGACCAGCATCCGGTGCTGTGGCGACACGATCAAAGGCTGTTCCAGCCTTAGCACGCCAGCCTCAAACCGGATCGGCGCCAGCTTGCCTTCGGCCTCAACCGTGGTCCGCCCCACCCAAAGCAGCGGCTGCGCACCGTTGTCCGATGTGATGACCATATCGCCGGGCTTCAGATCTTCGATAAGACGCGGGCCATCAGGCGTTTCGATCAGCGTTCCGGGGGTGAAACAGGGCGGGCCAAGATTGCCAACATCTAGCGGCCCCTGCGTGTTGACAAAGGTTGATGAGACAAACGTGCCCGGTTGCAGAACCTGCCCGTCTGTTGGTGTAAAGACACGGGTTCCGTCAGCAAGATAGAAGGTCGTGCCGGTATAGGTGACATTGCCAACGCCGGTCACGTTAATCGTAACAACATCACCCGGCCACGACGAAGTAACATCCTGGCCGTTTACCGTATCCCCGCTGGGCGCGTCGATCTCGCCATCGTCATCCACATCGGTGAGGTTGAATTTATCAACAACTACTGATGTACCGCCCGGTGGCGGATTCGCGGGGTCAAACGAATAAAACTGATCAAGATATGTGGTTGGCATCTAACAGACTCCTACGCGTTCGCACGACTGCAAAGCAGCCTAACCGCAACTTCCGAACAAAAAGTGACGAAATCTAGGCTTATTGGGCCCGTTTCGACAAGGCAAACGACCACCTAGGACCAATAAAAGAAAACCCCACGTGTTTTAAAAGACACGCGGGGTTGCCATTTTCATTAGTCCTCAGATTACTCTGCAGGAACCGCTGTTGCCTCGACCGCCAACGGATGGCTGAGCTTGTTCAGCATCTCTTTCGGGCAGACCTGGATAAAGTTCGCCTTCTCGACCTCCCAGTGCTGCAGGATATCCGCAGCCTTGCGGCTAATGGTTTCGGCCTGATGGGTTTCGATCAGCGATTTCAGCTGATCTTCCCAATGGCCAATGGTCACGGGGCATGTCACCAGCGTTTCCATATTCATCAGCGCCTGCGCCTTGCCGTCGGGGTCGTACAGGTAAGCCATGCCGCCTGTCATGCCCGCTCCGAAATTGGCGCCGATACTGCCCAGGATCACGGCGACCCCGCCGGTCATGTATTCGCACCCGTTCGAGCCGCAGCCTTCGATCACCACCTTGGCGCCTGAATTGCGCACCGCGAACCGTTCTCCGGCGCGGCCTGCTGCAAACAGATACCCGTCCGTGGCCCCATACAGAACCGTGTTGCCAATGATGGTGTTGTCATCCGCCTTCAGCGGGCTGACCTGCGGTGGACGCACAACAATCATACCACCAGACAAGCCCTTGCCGACATAGTCATTGGCATCACCTGAAACTTCAAGCTTGAGTCCCGGCGCTGCAAACGCCCCCAGCGACTGACCAGCAGAGCCCTGCAGCTTCACGTGCAGGTGATCCGACTGGAACGTGTTCCGCATCCCAAAATTTTGCACGATATGGCTGGAAACCCGCGTCCCAACGGTTCGGTGCGTGTTTTGCACCGCGTAAGACAGCTGCATTTTCTCGCCGTCTTTCAGGAACCGGGCCGCATCGCGCACGATTTCTGCGTCCAGCGTATCGGGCACCGCGTTCCGGTCTCTGTCACGATTATAGACGATGTTATGGGCACCATCGACGGTGATCAGCAGCGGGTTGAGGTCCAGATCATCCAGATGCGCCGACCCTCGGCTGACCTGCGCTAGCAGATCGGCCCGACCGATGATGTCGTCAATCGACCGCGCACCCAGGCTGGCCAGCAGCTCGCGCACTTCTTGCGCGTAGAAGGTGATCAGGTTGACGACCTTATCCGCGTTACCGGTGAATTTGGTGCGCAGGCTTTCGTCCTGAGTACACACGCCAACTGGGCAAGTGTTGGACTGGCACTGACGCACCATGATACAGCCCATCGCGATAAGGGCGGCGGTGCCTATACCGTATTCCTCGGCCCCCATCATCGCGGCCATGACGATGTCACGACCGGTACGCAAGCCGCCATCGGTTCGCAGGGTCACGCGATCCCGCAGGTTGTTCATCGCCAAAACCTGATGCGCCTCGGTCAGGCCCATCTCCCATGGCAGCCCGGCATATTTGATGCTGGTCGCCGGCGATGCGCCGGTGCCGCCATTGTGACCTGAAATAAGGATAATGTCCGCTTTTGCCTTGGCTACACCTGCAGCAATCGTGCCAACACCCGAGGACGCCACCAGCTTGACCGTCACCTTACAGCGCGGGTTTATCTGTTTCAGATCATAGATCAACTGCGCCAGATCCTCGATCGAATAGATATCGTGGTGCGGCGGCGGTGAGATCAGTGTTACACCCTTGGTCGAATGGCGCAGGCGCGCAATCAGGTCGGTGACCTTCATGCCAGGCAACTGCCCGCCCTCACCGGGTTTGGCACCCTGGGCAACCTTGATTTCCAGCTCTTCGCACTGGTTCAGGTATTCGGCGGTTACACCGAACCGGCCCGAAGCCACCTGTTTGATCTTGGCCGAGGGGTTGTCACCATTGGGTTCCGGCACGAAATGCGCCGGATCTTCGCCGCCCTCGCCGCTGTCGGATTTCGCCCCGATCCGGTTCATCGCAACGTTCAGCGTCTTGTGCGCCTCGGGCGACAGCGCCCCCAGCGACATGCCCGGCGTCACGAACCGTTTGCGGATCGAGGTGATAGATTCCACCTCTTCAATCGGGATCGGCTTGCTCAGCGGTTTGAAATCCATCAGGTCGCGCAGATGGATCGGCGGGTTCGATTGCATCTTGGCCGAATACTGCTTCCACAGCTCGTAAGACGCCTTGTTGCAGGCCATCTGCAGCATGTGCATCGAAGTCGCTTCCCACGCATGGGTCTCGCCTGATTTACGGGCCTTATAGAAACCACCGATCGGCAGAACATCCAGACCGCTTTCCCAGCCCTTGGCATGGATCTCTTCGGCCTTGGATTGAATGCCCGTAACACCGATGCCGGAAATCCGGCTGGTCATACCGGGAAAAAATTCGGCGACCATGGCACGGCTGAGGCCCACGGCCTCAAAGTTCAATCCGCCACGATAGGATGAGATCACCGAAATCCCCATCTTGGCCATGATTTTCAGCAAGCCCTGGTCAATCGCCTCGCGGTACCGCGCGACATTTTCGGTCAGGCTGCCATCCAGCAACCCGCGATCAATACGATCGGCCAGAGAATCTTCGGCCAGATAGGCGTTGACCACAGTGGCCCCACACCCGATCAGAACGGCGAAGTAATGCGGATCAACGCATTCCGCCGACCGCACGTTCAGCGAGCAGAAGGTGCGCAGACCCTTGCGGGTCAGATGCGAATGCACCGCGCTTGTTGCCAGGATCATTGGCATCGCCACGCGACCCTGACCTGAATTCATATCGGACAACACCAAATGCCCCGCGCCCGAGCGCACGGCCTCTTCGGCTTCGGCTCTAATACGGGCCAAAGCTGCGCCCAGCGCCCCTTGTCCGGCTTCAAAGCTACAGTCGATTTCTGCTAATGGAGCATTGAAGTTTTCAGCCAGTGCTTCCCATTGGGCATTGCCCACAAACGGGCTTTCCAGCACGATAATTTCGGTCTGGCTGCTGTCTTCATCCAGCACGTTTTTCAGGTTTCCGAACCGGGTTTTCAGCGACATCACACGATATTCGCGCAACGAGTCGATGGGAGGATTGGTCACCTGGCTGAAGTTCTGGCGGAAGAAATGGCTGAGCGGACGGTACTGTTTCGACAGAACAGCCGATGGCGTGTCATCGCCCATTGAAGCCAGTGCCTCTTTTCCATCTTCGGCCATTGGCGCCAGAATCTGCTCCAGTTCCTCGATCGAATATCCGGCGGCGATTTGACGCTTGCGCAGCTCCTCGCCCGCATAGATCGGCGCTTCGGTGATTCCAGCCAGAGACTCGTCCAAATCGTTGATCTTGCCGACCCAATCGCCGAATGGCAGTGCGCGGGCCAGCTTGTTCTTGATCTGCGTATCGCGATACAGCTTGCCCTTTTTCATATCCACGGCCAGCATTTGGCCCGGGCCCAACGCGCCCTTTTCGGTCACGCTGGCCTCATCAATCGGGACCATCCCGGCCTCGGAGCCTGCAATTACAAGACCATCTCCAGTGACCACATAACGCATCGGACGCAATCCATTCCGGTCAAGACCGGCACAGACCCAGCGGCCATCGGTCATGGCCAACGCGGCAGGGCCATCCCAGGGTTCCATCACCGAGTTGCAGTAAGAATACATGTCGCGCCAGGCCTGCGGCAGTTCCACCGCCTGCTTGGACCAGCTTTCGGGCACCAGCATGGTTTTCGCCATCGGGGCCGAGCGGCCTGCGCGTACAAGAACTTCGAATACAGAGTCTAATGCGGCAGAATCCGACGATCCACCAGCGATGATCGGTTTGATATCCTCGGCGTAATCGCCAAAGGTGCCACTGGCCATGCGGATTTCATGGCTTTTCATCCAGTTGACGTTGCCCCTGAGAGTGTTGATCTCACCGTTATGGGCCAGCATGCGGAAGGGCTGGGCGAGCCACCATTGCGGGAAGGTATTCGTGGAATAGCGCTGGTGATAGATGGCAAAGGCGGATTCGAACCGTTCATCCATCAGATCGGGGTAGAAAACCGCAACCTGCTCGGCCAGCATCATGCCCTTGTAGATGATTGACCGGCAGGACAGTGACGCCAGATACAGCCCGGAAATCCCGGCCGCTGCGGCAGCCTTCTCAATACGGCGACGGATGACATAAAGTTCACGCTCGAATGTCTCTTCGTCCACGCCTTTGGAATTCGAGATCAGGATCTGCTCAATCTCGGGCCGGGTCGCGTTGGCCTTTTCGCCGAGGCAGGTGACATCAACCGGAACGTGGCGCCAGCCATAGATATAATAACCCATGCGCAGCACTTCGGATTCCACGATGGTCCGGCACTGTTCCTGCGCGCCGAAATCGGTGCGGGGCAGAAAGACCTGACCAACCGCGATCAGCTGATCTAATTTGGGCTCGTGCCCGGTGCGACGGATCTGGTCATAGAAGAAAGGAACCGGGATCTGCACATGGATACCCGCGCCGTCGCCGGTTTTGCCATCCGCATCTACCGCGCCGCGGTGCCAGATCGCCTTGAGCGCGGCGATGCCAGCATCCACAACCTTGCGTGACGGCTTGCCATCGACTGAGACCACAAGACCCACACCGCAGGACGAATGCTCTTCTTCCTCGGAATAGAGACCGTTTTCGGCCATGAACTGACGTTTGGCTTCTTCGGCCCGTACCCAATCGGCATCATATTTGGTCATTGGCTGTCTCCTTCTTCCGGCAGGCCGTACATGGCTTCGACCTCAGCTTTGGTCATCTGCCGACGCTCACCTGCGAACGCGTACCCGTCGGGTTTTTTGTCGATATAAAGTTCCAGTTGCAGCGGGTTGTCCGTGTCGTCGAACAGGCCTGCTGCCATTTGGGTATGGCCGTGCATCTGACCTGGCAGGGTAATCCGGTACCAAAGCGCCGATCCGCAATCGGCACAAAACGCGCGTTCCGCCCAGTCCGAGGACGTAAAGGTCTTAACCGGCCCAAGGGCCGCATACCCCTCTTGCGCGGGAAACGTTATTAGCATCGAGCTAGTCCAGCGGCGACACTGGTCGCAATGGCACGCGCCCAACGACTCTTTCGCCGGGGTGGCAGTCACTGTGACCGCGCCGCACATACATTGGCCTTGCAATTCGGGCATCTCTGTCCCTCCTGTCGCGGGGCTTATTCGGCTGCAACCGCAGCCGTGTTGTTGAAACGTTCAAGGATCGCGTCGGCGCAGTCGCGCCCATCGCGGATCGCCCAGACCACCAGCGAGGCACCGCGCACGATGTCACCGATGGCATAGACCCCGTCCATCTCGGTCTCGCCGGTCTCGAATGCTGCTTTTACAGTGCCCCAGCGGGTCACGGGCAGGTCAGGCTGGCCAAACAGGGTGGGCAGGTCTTCGGGCTCGAACCCCAGCGCCTTGATCACCAGATCAGCGTCTTCGACATAATCCGCGCCTTCGATCAACTCGGGGGCCTGACGGCCGGTGGCATCGGGCTGACCCAGACGCATCTTCTGGACCATAACGCCGGAAACCTGATCATCGCCGGTAAAGCCCTTTGGCGCGCTTAGCCATTCGAATACGACGCCTTCTTCCTCGGCATTCTGCGTTTCGCGCTGCGATCCGGGCATGTTCGCGCGGTCGCGGCGATACAGGCATTTGACCGAGGTCGCACCCTGACGGATCGAAGTCCGCACGCAATCCATCGCGGTATCACCGCCACCGATCACGACAACTTTTTTGCCTTCGGCATTCAAACGGCCATTGTCGAAATCTTCGACCTCGTCTCCAAAGCTTTTGCGGTTCGAGGCTGTCAGGAAGTCGATGGCCTTTTCAATACCCGTCAAACCGCTCCCAGGCATGGACAGGTCGCGCGACTTGTAAACGCCGGTTGCGATGATAATCGCATCATGTTTGGAACGGATTTCCGCGAATTTGGCGGCGTCCACGTCGCAATTCAGAACAAACTCAACCCCGCCATCAGCCAACAGGTCATTGCGGCGCTGAACAACGTCTTTTTCCAGCTTAAAACCCGGAATTCCATACATCAGCAGTCCGCCTGCCCGGTCATGGCGATCATACACGGAGACCTGAATACCCGCACGGCGCAGCATGTCCGCCGCTGCCAGTCCACCAGGGCCGCCGCCGATGATGCCGACGCTTTCGCGGCGCTCAGCACCCGGTACGACCGGCTTGACCCACCCCTTTTCCCAGGCTGTGTCGGTGATATATTTCTCGATCGAGCCAATGGTAACAGTGCCGTGCCCGGATTGTTCGATCACGCAATTCCCTTCACACAGGCGGTCCTGTGGGCAGATGCGCCCACAAATCTCGGGGAAGGTGTTGGTGGCCTGACTGGTGTGATAGGCCTCCTCCAGACGGCCCGTTGCGGTCAGGTTCAGCCAGTCGGGAATGTTGTTGTGCAGCGGGCAATGCGACTGACAATAAGGCACACCGCATTGGCTGCAGCGGCTGGCCTGTTCTTCAGCTTTGGCAGCAGCGAATTCGGCATAGATTTCGTCAAAGTCTTCCGTGCGGGCATCTGCGGCCCGTTTTTCCGGCATTACTCGGTCGATCTGCACAAATTTCAGCATCGGTTGCTTGGCCACGGGTCAGACTCCATGAATTGGCTTGGTCGCGCCTCTTTAAAAGATGCGCAGGGGGATTAAAAGTCAAGTGTACTGACCTTTTTTCAAAAACTTTGCGGGATTTCACCGATGGCCAGTGAGAAATACAGGATTTTAGCTCCGATTCGGACCTATTTGCATCCTTTTCTTTTCCTTACCGCGCTTATACGCAGGGTTCACAAAGAACACGTGACGGCAGCACGGGCAGGTAAATGAGTCTTTTTCAGTTGATTCTTGCAGCAGTCATTCAGGGAATTACCGAATTTCTGCCGATCTCATCTTCGGGTCATCTGATACTTTTACCCAGCCTGACCGGTATGGACGATCAGGGGTTGGCCATCGATGTCGCTGTGCATGTGGGCACTCTGGGCGCCGTAATTCTGTATTTCTGGTCTGATGTAAAAATGGCGATTTCCGGACTGCCCCAGGCTCTTTTGGGGCGCACCGATACACCACAAGCCCGATTGGCCCTGGGGCTGATTCTGGCCACGATCCCAACCGTCATTGTCGGAGCGATCCTGTTCAAAACCGGGCTCAGCCAGTCTCTGCGCTCAATGACGGTCATCGGCTGGACGATGCTGGGGTTCGGCATATTGCTCTACTGGATGGACCAGAAAGGGCCGCAAAGCAAAGAAACCTCTGACTGGGGCCTGCGCGATGCGATGATCATGGGCCTGTGGCAAGTTCTGGCGTTGATCCCCGGAACATCCCGGTCCGGGATCACGATCACCGGGGCGCGCCAGCTTGGATACAGCCGCGAAGACGGTGCACGCATCGCGATGTTGATGTCCATACCCACGATTCTGGCATCCGGAGCGCTGCTGTCCACAGAGGTCATCCGCCAGGCAAATGCCCAACTGGCGTTCGACAGTGCTGTTGCTGCGTTCTTTGCGTTTCTGTCCGCGCTGCTTGCCTTGTCGCTAATGATGCGCCTGTTGCGCAGCGTCAGCTTTACGCCATACGTGATCTACCGCGTAGTAGTGGGCGCAATCCTTCTGGTCATCGCCTACAGCTGATCAGGTCCGCATATTGCTGGCCGAGTTCTGTATGTCATCATACTGACCCGAGGGGCGGAACTTCCACAGATAATCCGGCAGGACCGATTCCAGCGTCGCCGGCTCGATCCCCAGATCGGCAAAGCCAAGCGCGCTATCTGAGACAACATTGTCGTGACGCAGATTCTTGAGCTGATCACGCGTCAGGATATTGTTCGGAAACAACTGAAAGCTCGCAAATTTCATTACGTCCAGCATTCCCGCCATGATCCGGGCCACCCAAAAGGGAATCCCAAGGATAATCCGGTGGCGGTTGATCACATCCAGCATCTGCAGCATCAACGCACGGAAGGTTTTCACTTCGGGTCCGCCCAGTTCGTAGACACCCCCGCTGGCCTGCCCCAGCACGCCCTGCACCGCAGCCTTAGCGACATCATCCACATAGACCGGCTGAAATTGCGTCTGGGCCCCGACCAGCGGCAGAAATGGCCCCATCCGGGTCATCGCAGCGAAACGGTTGAAGAACTGATCCTCGGTTCCGAAAATCACCGAAGGGCGCAGGATCATTGCACCCTGCATATGCGCCAGAACACCGGCCTCGCCCTGCGCTTTGGTACGAGAATATTCGCTCCCCGCCTCGGCATCAGCACCAATGGCCGAGATATGGACCATACGGGTTACACCTTCAGCGGCTGCTAGACGCGCAACGCGTTCAGCCCCTTCGGTTTGAACGGTATCGAATTCATTCCGGCCAATCTCGTTCAACACACCAACACAGTTCACCACCGCATCAGCCCCCCGCATCGCCAAAGCAACCGAAGCGTCATCGCGGATGTTACACAGGACAGGTTCGACCTGCCCCACCGCACCGTAGGGTCTAACAAACATCGCTTCGTTCGGACGGCGCACCGCAACCCGAACGCGCCAGCCTTCATTCGCCAGACGTCGCGCAATATACCGGCCGACAAATCCGGATCCGCCATAAATCGTGACCAGTTTGGACATTTGAGGGCTCCTGCTATTGGGTCCTGATCCGATCTACCGCCCAATGCCCTTTCAAACAAGGCGCAATAACGCCGCGCAGCCACGAAAAAGCAACGCGGCACAGACGGTTGAAAGCGGTGGTCAAAAAACTTTCGAAAAACTTCCCGAATCCGGTTGACGCCTTCCGCCAGTAGGCTTAAACGCCCCTCCACGACACCTGCCCAGGTGGCGGAATTGGTAGACGCGCTAGCTTCAGGTGCTAGTGTCCGTATGGACGTGGAGGTTCGAGTCCTCTCCTGGGCACCAAACTCCAAACATCTCCCTAATTTTCAAGCGATTGCGCTCGTGCGCTTTTCCATTTCTTGCCTGCGCCTAAGCGCTGCAATAGGTTTAAATCGCCCGCTGAATTCCAGCGTCCAGACAAGATCGAACCGGGACCCTAAAGCCAATCCCGCAAAATCGGGATCAACGGCACATCTGCCGCAGGCATCGGGTAACTGCGCAGATCATTCGCACGCACCCATTTCAGCGCCTGTCCTTCCTTCGATTGCGGAATGCCCTCCCATTTGCGGCAGGCAAACAGCGGCATCAGCAGGTGGAAATCATCATAGCTGTGGCTGGCGAAGGTCAGCGGCGCAAGGCAGGAGGACCATGTATTGATGCCCAGTTCTTCGTACAGTTCGCGGATCAGGGCGACCTCGGGCGTTTCGCCGGGTTCGATCTTGCCGCCGGGAAACTCCCAAAGTCCAGCCATGGATTTGCCTTCGGGGCGCTGCGCCAGCAGCACCCGGCCCTCAATGTCTATCAGGGCGACCGCAGAAACCAGAACTGTTTTCACGACCGGTAATCCGCGTTGATCTCGATATAGCCATGGGTCAGGTCGCAGGTCCAAACGGTGGATTTACCCGCGCCCAGCCCTAGATCGACGCCGATTACAAGGTCCTGAGCCTTCATGTATTCGGCGGCGTCTTCCTCGCGGTAATCGGGGCTGACCCAGCCTTTTTCGGCCACAAGGATGTCTCCGAAAGAAATGCTCAGCAGGTCACGGTCGGCAGCTGCACCCGATTTTCCGATGGCCATGACGACGCGGCCCCAATTCGGGTCTTCGCCCGCAATGGCGGTTTTTATCAGTGGTGAATTGGCAATCGCCAATCCATGCACCTTGGCGTCGGCATCGGTGACGGCCCCGGTCACACGAATTTCTACGAATTTCGTGGCGCCCTCGCCATCGCGTACCACTTGTTGGGCAAGGTCCAGCATCACGGTTTCCAAAGCCTCGGCAAAGGCGGCATTGTCTGTCGCATCCACCCCCGAAGCCCCAGTAGCACACAGCAGCAGGCTGTCCGAGGTCGAAGTGTCGCTGTCGACGGTGATGCAGTTGAAAGTGCGGTCGGTTTGCGCACCCAGCATCTGCTGCAGCGCGGATTGCTCGACCTGGGCGTCGGTGAAGATATAAACCAGCATCGTCGCCATATCAGGCGCGATCATGCCAGAACCCTTGGAAATCCCCGCAATAGAGACCGTTTTTCCATCAATCTCGACCTGCGCCGAGGCTCCTTTCGGAAAGGTATCCGTGGTCATGATGGCCCGCGCTGCATCTTCGATTGCGTGGCGACTGAGCCCGGATTTCAGGGCCTCAAGCTGCGCCACGATGCGGTCATGCGGCAAGGGCTCACCGATCACACCAGTTGACGACGTAAAAACCCGTTCGACCGGTACGCCTGTGGTCTTGGACACTGCTTGCGTCACCTCGGCGACCGAGCTTTGGCCATAATGCCCGGTAAATGCATTGGCATTGCCCGAATTCACAAGGATCGCCGCCGGTCCGTCACTTGGCCCGCCGATCTTGTCCTGACAATCCAGCACGGGTGCCGCGCGTGTGGCAGAGCGGGTAAAAACCCCAGCCACTGATGTGCCCGGATCCAGGACCGCCAGCATCACATCAGTGCGGCCTTGATAGCGTACGCCGGCTTCGACGGTCGCAAAGCGCACACCGTCAATCGCGGGCAATTCGGGAAACGCCGCCGGGGCCAGCGGAGAGACTTTAGTGATCGAGGCCACGGGGTTACTCCTGAATCAGGTCCAACTGACGCACGATGCCCGGGGTCACATCTTCGAGCGCAGGACGTTCGATCTGTGCAGCCTGGGTCAACTCGCCGATACGGGCCTGAATAGCTTCACTTTGCAGATCCTGTGCCAGCTCGTCGCGCACCGCATCAAGTGCGGGCGCTTCGGATTTGCGCTTGTCATTCAGAATGATCACGTGCCAGCCGAACTGTGTCTGCACCGGGTCCGACACCTGATCCTTCTCAAGCGCGACAACTGCGGTTTCAAACTCGGGAACCATCTGCCCCTTGCCGAACCAACCCAGCACCCCGCCATTCGGGCCGGAAGGACCGGTTGATTTTTCTTTGGCCAGCTCGGCAAAGTCGGCGCCATCATCCAACTGAGCCTTAAGGTCTTTGGCCTCATCCTCGGTCTCGACCAGAATATGGCTGGCATTAAACTCATCTTCGCCTTCAAACTCGGCAAAGCGCGCATCATAGGCGGTCTGAATGGTTTCTGCCGTTACAACTTCGTCGATCAGGGCATTTACGGTCTGAACCGCCAGCAAAGACCGCGTCTCGTTCTCGATGGCCAAGGCGTTCAGATTGCTCAGCCCTTCTTGCTCCTGGCCCAGCAACTGCTGCTGAATCAGCTGTTCGATGATGAAATCATACAGAACATCATCTTCGACCTGCTGATAGTTGGGGGGCAGTGTCGCAACTGTTGCGATCACATGCGCCAGAGTGATTTCTTCGCCGTTTACGCGGGCGACCACCGTGCTGGCATCGGGCTTGGTTTCGGCGGCCAATGGCAGCGCCATCACCGTTGCAAGGGCCAGCGATGGCAGAAAAGTGAGGCCTTTGGGCATGGAATCATCCTATTTCTTTGCCACGGCAGGGCGCAGCGTTGACACTCTGGAACCTGCCGCTTACATCGCTTTGAAGCCTTGGACAGGGCCGCCTTTCACCCCCCGTATCTATGGGTTGCGCGCAAGGTGGGCAAGCCTGTCAAAACCAAGACAAGAACAGATCCGCTGGAGTGAACATGCTGGGACTCGGAACGCTCGCCAAAAAGGTGTTCGGAACACCGAACGACCGCAAGATCAAGGCGACCCGCCCCCTGATCGAACAGATCAACGCGCTGGAACCCGAGTTCGAGAATCTGTCGGATGACGGCCTGATCGCAAAGACCGCCGAGCTGCGCAAACGTGCGCTGGAAGGCGAAAGCCTGGATGATCTGCTGCCCGAGGCGTTTGCCAACGTACGCGAAGGGGCAAAACGCGCGCTGGGCCTGCGTGCCTTTGATGTGCAGTTGATGGGCGGCGCCTTCCTGCATCAGGGCAATATTTCCGAGATGAAAACGGGTGAAGGCAAGACATTGGTTGCGACCCTCCCCGCCTATCTGAACGCGCTGACCGGTAAGGGCGTGCACGTGGTCACGGTGAACGAATACCTGGCCAAGCGCGACTCGGAATGGATGGGCAAGGTGTTTGCCGCCGTGGGCATGACCACCGGTGTCATCTGGTCAGGGCAGCCCGATGCCGAGAAAAAGGCTGCTTATGCCTGTGACGTGACCTATGCCACCAACAATGAGCTGGGTTTTGATTATCTGCGCGATAATATGAAGGCGGAACTGGATCAAATTTACCAGAAACACCACAATTTCGCGATCGTGGATGAGGTCGACTCGATCCTGATTGACGAGGCGCGGACGCCGCTGGTCATTTCCGGGCCCTCCGAGGACCGGTCGGACCTGTATACCGCGATTGATGCGCTGATCCCGTCATTGGGAGAAGATCACTTCACGCTGGACGAAAAGTCCCGGAACGTGACCTTCACGGATGAGGGTAACGAGTTTCTGGAGCAACAGTTGATTGCCAACGGCCTGATCCCAGAAGACAATTCGCTGTATGATCCTGAAAGCACCACAGTCGTTCACCACGTGAACCAGGGCTTGCGCGCGCACAAGCTGTTTACACGTGACAAAGATTACATCGTGCGGGACGGCAATGTCGTTCTGATTGATGAGTTCACCGGTCGCATGATGCCAGGTCGTCGCCTTTCGGAAGGTCTTCATCAGGCCATCGAAGCCAAGGAAAACGTGCAGATCCAGCCCGAAAACGTAACATTGGCCAGCGTGACGTTCCAAAACTATTTCCGTCTGTATGACAAGCTGGGTGGCATGACCGGCACCGCGCTGACCGAGGCAGAGGAATTTGCCGAAATCTACGGTCTGGGCGTTGTCGAAGTACCAACCAACAAACCGATCGCGCGTCTGGATGAGGACGATCAGGTCTTTCGTACCGCAGCCGAAAAATACGGCGCCATGATTGACGAGACAAAGGAAGCCCAGAAAAACGGACAACCGGTCCTTCTGGGCACCACGTCCATCGAAAAGTCCGAATTGCTCAGCCAGATGCTCACCAAAGAAGGTATCCAGCACAATGTTCTGAATGCCCGCCAACACGAGCAGGAGGCGCAGATTGTTGCCGATGCGGGCCGATATGGCGCAGTAACCATCGCCACCAACATGGCCGGTCGTGGTACCGACATCCAGTTGGGCGGCAATGTGGATATGAAGGTTCTGCAGGCGCTGGAAGAAAACCCCGATGCCGACCCGGCCCAGTTGCGCGCCACCGAAGAGGCGCGCCATGCCGAAGAAAAGGAAAAGGTTCTGGCCGCAGGAGGCCTTTACGTCATGGCCTCGGAACGCCACGAAAGCCGCCGCATCGACAATCAGTTGCGGGGCCGGTCCGGCCGTCAGGGCGATCCAGGCCGCACCGTGTTCTATCTGAGCCTTGAAGACGATCTGATGCGTATCTTTGGCTCGGAACGTCTGGACAAGGTTCTGACCACGCTAGGCATGAAAGAAGGCGAAGCCATCGTCCACCCCTGGGTGAACAAATCGCTGGAGCGGGCGCAATCCAAGGTCGAAGGTCGCAACTTTGACATGCGCAAGAACGTTCTGAAATTCGACGATGTGATGAACGACCAACGTAAAGTGGTCTTCAGCCAGCGGCGCGAAATCATGTCCGCTGACGATCTGTCCGAAATCGTATCAGACATGCGTGAACAGGTGATCGACGATCTGATCGACGAATATATGCCGCCGAAATCCTATGCTGATCAGTGGGATACCGAGGGTCTGCACGAGGCGGTCAAGGACAAGCTGACCATCGACGCCCCGGTTCAGGACTGGGCCGCCGAAGAAGGCGTGGATGACGACCAGGTGCGCGAACGGCTGATCAATGCCGCCGACGAGATGATGGCGCAAAAAGTGGCCGCGTTCGGCCCCGAGAACATGCGCAACATCGAAAAGCAGGTCTTGCTGAACACGATCGACAGCAAATGGCGCGAACATCTGTTGACGCTGGAACATCTGCGCTCGGTCGTGGGCTTCCGCGGCTATGCCCAGCGCGACCCGCTGAACGAATACAAGAACGAAAGCTTCCAGCTGTTCGAATCCATGCTGGATTCGTTGCGCGAAACCGTGACCCAGCAGCTGTCCCGCGTGCGACCGCTGACCGAAGAGGAACAGCGCGAAATGCTGACCCAGATGCAAGCGCAGCAGGCACGCGCGCAGCAGGCGGTAGATCAGGCCGCTGGTCACGCCGAAGCGGTGGCCGAGGCCGAAGCCTCGGGTGATGCGCGGCCTGGATTTGTCGAAGACGACCCGGCAACTTGGGGAAACCCGTCGCGCAACGACAAGTGCCCCTGCGGTTCAGGCAAGAAGTTTAAGCATTGCCATGGCCGGTTGACCTGACGTCACCACAATCGAGACACAATGAGTCCGCCTCACGGCCACATATTAGCCGTGATTCAACTGCAGGGTGCGAATCGCTCCTTCAACTGGGGAGGGTGTCTTGTTTGTAATTAAGAACTATGTAACCACTGGCGGCACCGTTGCTTGTGCATTGGCTATTGGCTACCTCATGCAGAACGGAACCCCTGCGCAACCGCGAGGGGAGCGGGCTTCTGTTGATGTGGCATCAGTTACAGATCAGGCTTCAATCATCCCCGGGTTAAGCGAAGTCGTTCTGACCTCATCTGCGCCGGTTCACGGAACAAGCGAAGAGACCGGGTCCGACAACCGTTTTATCGAATCCAGTCGATCAGAACCTGTCAATTCCGTTGACTGCACCCTCAGTGCGCGCGCTACTGCCGTTCCCGGTGCTGCCGCCCGGCTGGTCGTCAACGCCCCCTGCCACAGTAATGAATCCGTGGAAATTCACCATAGCGGTCTGACAGTCACACAGCGCACCGACGCAGTAGGGCGCATGGACATGACAATCCCGGCCCTGTCAGAATATGCGATCTTTCTGATCTCGTTTGAAGACCAGCATGGAACAGTCGCAACCACCCATATCGCTGACATTGCCAATTACGAACGCATTGCCCTGCAATGGCAGGGTGAAACTGACCTGCAAATTCATGCGCTGGAATTCGGGGCCATCTATGGCGGCAATGGCCATGTCTCGGCCGAGACCCCGACCGAAGGCGCCGGACAGGTAGTGCGTCTGGGCAATACCGGAACCGGGGACATGAAAAACATCGAAATCTATTCGTTCCCTGCTGGTCTTTCCAACCAAAACGGGTCGATAGAAATCACTGTCGAAACCGAGGTGACTTCAGAAAATTGCGGGCGCGACCTGAACATCCAGTCGCTTGAATTGCGGGATGATCGGTTGAGATCAAAAGACAGGACGCTGAGTTTTCCTGAATGCTCCCGCACCGGAGAGTTTCTGGTGTTGAATAATCTCTTCCAAGACCTGACAATCGCCGCAAACTAAATCCGCAGGCAGGCTCGGGCATCTTATGAAATTCTTTCGTGTGGCAGCGGCTGCACTGGCTTCCGTTACAATCGCGTCGGGTGCACAGGCGCAAGACATCTCGCTTATGTCGCATGACGGCAAGGTCGAAATCACCGGTGACCTGCTGGGATTTGACGGCGAGTTCTATCGCGTGGCAACACAATTCGGCACGCTGACAGTTGATGGGTCCGGTGTGACCTGTACCGGACCTGCCTGCCCAAGCCTGACCGATTTTGTGGCTGAAATCCGATTTGCCGGATCTTCGGTCATGGCGGAAAAGGTTCTACCAGCGCTGATTGTTGGCTTCGCACAGCAGCAAGGGTTGTCGGCGACCCCAAACAGGCTGACCGCCAACACATTTTCTTACGAACTGCACCAACCCGGGCGGGCAGCACCGCTGGGTCGGTTCTTCTTTGACGCAGGGAACACTGAGCGCGGATTTAGGGCGCAGGCAGAAAACCAGGCTGATATTGTTCTGGCGTTGCGCGAAATCCGACCCGAAGAGGAGCAAGCCGCACAAGCGGTAGGCCTTGGCGATCTGACCCGCACCCGCCGGGCCCGCGTCATCGCGCTTGACGCTTTGGTACCAATCGTTGCCAACTCGAACCCGTTACAGCAAATCTCGCTTGCGGAATTAACCCGGGTGTTTTCGGGCGAGATTACGAGTTGGGCCGAGTTGGGCGGACCCGATGCGCCAATTTCACTGCACCTTCCGGAAGCCGGTTCGGGTCTGGCCCAGAATGTCGAAGACAGGCTTCTGGGACCCTCCGGCACAGCCCTTTCCGAGGCGGCCATTCGGCATGACCGCAGTACTGATCTGGTGCGTACCGTTGCTGCGGATCCCTTTTCAATAGGTGTCGCAAGCCAAGCCGAAGCCAGCACCGCGCGTGCCCTGCCTTTGACCGGCGGGTGCGGTCATGCGCTGGCGGCAACTCGGCAGTCAATCAAGACCGAAGATTATCCGCTGACCTCGCCTATGTTTCTATACCTGCCGGACCGGCGATTGCCGCGTTTTGCACGTCAATTCCTGGCCTACACCCAAGGAATCGAGGCGCAGATGGCAATACGCGAAGCTGGCTTTGTCGATCAAACCCCCGAGACTATGGGTCTTGGGGTGCAAGGGGATCGACTTGCCAATGCAATCGCGTCGGGCGGATCAGAAGTTGGTTTGGAGGAACTTCAGCGGCTGGTCGAGATTTTCAGACCCATGTCCCGCCTGTCACTGTCCTTCCGGTTCGAGCCCGGTTCCTCGCGCCCGGATGCGCAGTCACGGTCCAATATCCGACATCTTGCCCTTCTTTTGGAATCCGGGACCCTCGATGCCCGAAAGCTTAGGTTTGTCGGCTTCAGCGATGGCGAAGGGGCAGCGTCAACCAATGCGCGGATCGCATTGTTGCGGGCAAAAACCGTTCGCAATGCCGTATTGGCCGAGATTGAAACCGCTATCGGGGACAGCGTCGAAATCACGGTCGACGCCTTTGGCGAGGCCATGCCCATGGCCTGCGACGACACGGAATGGGGCCGAAAGGTCAACCGCCGGGTCGAGGTCTGGGTTCAATAGCACTCACAGATAGCCTTCGGACCTGAAGCTCAACTCGTTCGACTTTCCAATGATCAGATGGTCATGCAGCGTCAGGCCCAGTGCCAGGCAGGCATCCTGAATTCGGTTGGTCATGTCGATATCCGATTGCGACGGGGTCGGGTCACCTGACGGATGGTTATGCACAAGTATCAACGCCGAGGCATTCAGCTCCAGCGCCCGTTTGGCAACCTCGCGCGGATAGACAGGGACATGATCCACCGTGCCCTTGGCCTGCTCCTCATCAGCGATCAGCACGTTTTTGCGATCCAGATAGAACACACGGAATTGTTCGGTCTCACGATGGGCCATGGTGGTGTGGCAATAGTCCAGCAATGCGTCCCATCCGGAAATCACATGTCGCCGCATCACCCGCGCGCGGGCCATACGATGGGCGCAGGCCTCAAGGATTTTCAGATCGGTGATCACAGTATCCCCGACACCTTTGATTTGGCGCAGCCGTTCCTCGGGGGCGGTCAGCACCCGATTGAAATCGCCGAACGTTTCCATCAGCGCACGCGCCAGCGGTTTCACATCCTGCCGGGGGATTGAACGGAACAGGACCAGTTCCAACAGCTCATAATCCGGCATGGCGGCGGACCCGCCAGACATGAACCGTTCGCGCAGCCGCTTGCGATGATCTTTGATGTAGGAGGGTAACCGACCCGTCGGCAGCGGCTGCGCGGGGGCTTCGTCTGTATCGAACAGCATTGGGGCTTCGGAAAAGGCGTCCTGTGTCATGCTCTCAGCCTGACGCAGAATCGGTTTCCAGATGGTTAACGCACCTCACCTGCCATGCGGGCAGTGGCGCGGCGGACAACCATATGCAACACGATGGAAAACACCCCCAAGGTCAGCATCGCGGCGAACATCAGATCAGTCTTTGCACGGCCATTGGCCAACAGCATCAAATATCCCAACCCTTGGGACGAGCCGACCCATTCACCAATCACCGCCCCGATCGGCGCATAGACGGCGGCCAGCCTCATCCCCGACGCCAGCGAGGGCATCGCCGCCGGAATGCGGATATACCACAGCACTGCACGCGGACTGGCCTGCATCGTGCGCGCAAGGTCCAGATAGCCCTGCGGCGTCCGCATCAGCCCATCGAAGAAAGACGAGGTGATCGGGAAATAGATGATCAGCACCGCCATCGCGACCTTGGACCACAGACCATAGCCCAGCCAAAGCGTCAGCAACGGGGCCAGCGCAAAAACCGGCAGAGCCTGCGTGAACACCAGCATCGGCTGTACCAAAACTCGCGCCGCCCGCGAATTGGCCAGTTGCAGCGCCGTGACCACACCCAGAACCGTCCCAAAAGCCAATCCAATCACCACTTCGACCGCAGTGATCCAAGTGTGTTCGGCGATCAGCCAACGGTTCTGCCACCAGGTCTCGACCACCACGGCGGGGCTTGGCAGGATGAATTTAGGCAGGCCGGTCGTCCAGACGATCCCCTGCCAGATCGCAATCGCAAACACGGTGGCTGCAAGGGCTGAGAGATATTTCATGCGACCGCCTCGCGCAGCAAGCGCAACAGCGCACCTTGCGTCTCAAGCGTCTCAAGGTCGTCCACATGGCGCGGGGCAGGTGCATGCGGCGGTTCACAAGGGGTCAGGCCCTGCTGTGTCATCACCATGATGGACTGGCCCAGCCGGGCGGCCTCACCCGGGTCATGGGTGACCAGCAGAACAGTCCGGCCCTGCAATGCCTCGACCGCAAGATCCTGCATGTCGGCGCGGGTGCGAGCATCAAGGGCCGAGAACGGCTCATCCAGCAGAACAATCGGGCGGTCTTCCATCAACGTCCGGGCCAAGGCCACGCGTTGGCGTTGGCCGCCCGACAGTTCGGCGGGTTTCTTGGTCATATGATCCTGCAATCGCATGCGCTGAATCAGACGGTTGCGTCGCTCCAGATCGACCGACTTGCCCCGAAGCCGCGCACCTAACGAGACATTCTGTGCGACTGTTGCCCAGGGCAGCAGCAGATCATCCTGCGCCATATAGGCCACGCGGTCCTGCATCGGAGCACCGTCACCGGCGGTGATCTGCCCGCTGAACTCGGCACCTGTATCAAGCCCGGCAATTAGACGTAGAATTGTGGTTTTGCCAACGCCCGATCCGCCCAACAGGCAAGTCCACTGCCCAGCCCCAAGGGTCAGGGTAAGCGGCGCGAACAACGTCGCCCCGTCAATCGTAGCCGTGCCGTTGATGCTCAGTTCGGGCGCCCGTGTCATGGGGTCAGCCCCATTTGCCAGAAGTTAACCTCTAGCTCGGTTGCGGTGCGGAAGGTCTGGCACAGGCGGTCCCAGCGAGGCGAAGCTGCAAAGTTCTCACCAATACGCCGTGTTAGAGCCTGATCGAGCAGTTCTCCAACCGCTTTGCACGCGCCTTGGTAGTCGTCACTGGCATAGGTATTGATCCAGTCACGATAGACCTCGGATGTTGCCTCGGAGGCCAGCCGCGTCCCGATTTCGCCATAGCCCATCACACAGGGGGCCAAAGCCGCCAGCAGGTCCAGCAAATCGCCACTATACCCGGCCTCAAGTACAAAGCGCGTATAGGCCAGGTTTTCGGCGCGTTCAGGGGTTGCGAACAGCTCCTCATGGGAGATCCCAGCCGCCTCACAGATACCGATATGCAGCTGCATTTCCTCGGCAACCAGCGCATTTACCGTGGCTACGGCGGTCAGCATTTCCGAATGAGTCTCGGATTTGACAACCGCCAGTGCCCAAGCACGGGAAAAATGGATCAGGAACACATAGTCCTGTCGCAGGTAATGCAGGAACGCCGCGCGCGGCAGCGTTCCGTCTTTCATCCCTTCCACAAAGGTGTGGCGAGTGTAATCCCGCCACGGCCCCTGCGCGGCATCCCGCATCAATGCGAAAGCTTTGCCGTAATTGCTCATTGCGCGGTCACATCGATGGCAATGTCGCTGACCGGGTTCAGGCTGTCGATCATGCCGCTGTTCTTCAGGAACTCCTCGAACCGCGCATAGCGACCCGCATCAAACGCCGCCGGACGCAGTGCGAACCGGGGCAGCGTGTCGACCCAGGCGCGGGCATTAAGCTCATCCTTCAGCTCGGTCGAGGTGGCCGCGAAGATTTCCCAGCTTTTTTCCGGGTTGTTGACGATATATTGGGTCGCTTTCTCGGTTGCAGCCAAGAAACGGGCGATTTTGTCGGCATCCATCGTATCGGGATTGGCGACATAGATCAGCTCGTCATAGGGTGGGATGCCTTCCTCTTCGATATAGAAACAGCGACCCGCGACACCTTCGATATCCATCTGGTTCAGCTCAAAATTCCGGAACGCCCCGATAACCGCATCCACCTGACCGGTCATCAGCGACGGCGACAGCGAGAAGTTGACGTTGACCATCTCAATCTCATCCAGACCGATATCATGCTGACCCAGAAGGGTTGTCAGGATCGCCTCTTCGACACCGGCGACCGAGAAACCGATTTTCTTGCCCCGCAGATCGGCCAGCGACTTGATCGGGCCATCATCCAGCACCAGCAGGCAGTTCAGCGGGGTGGCAACCAGCGTGCCGACCCGTTTCAGCGGCAAGCCCTCATGGATTTGCAGGTGCAGCTGCGGCTGATAGGACACCGCCAGATCGGCCTGACCAGCGGCCACCAGACGCGGCGGCGCGGAGGGGTCCGCGGGCGGAATGATCTCAACCTCAAGCCCCTGGTCGGCAAAATAGCCGTTTTCCTGTGCGACGATAATTGGACCATGGTCAGGGTTCACAAACCAATCCAACAAGACGGTCATCTTATCCTCGGCCCAGGCCGGCGCGGCAGCCAGCAGGGCGATTGCAGCGATCAGTTTTTTCATATCTCGCGGTTCCTTCTGTTCACGAGGTTGAAGCCGCGACAAGAACAATCTCGCCCGGCCAATTCGGTTGAATTCGTTCGGCAGCGCGCCAGGCGCGCAATCCGGTAGCACAGCACAATGCCAGCCTTTTGCCCTTATTAGGGTCTATCTGATTCAGATCATCCGGCGATATCCGTTGCGCATCAGGATGTACCGGGCGCGGGGATTCCTCGGGGCTGCGCAGCTCGATGATCTGGTCATCTGTCGCCAGTTGCCCGGCCGAGAGAAACCGGAAACAGCTGTTCGGCTCGGGCGCATCGTCAAAGCGGAAGGCCGTGCTACGGAGTGTCCGACCATCGTATTGAACCATCTGACCCAGCACCGAGGGCGTCAGTCCAAGGATCAGGTTCAACGCCATCTGTGCCTGCATCGCGCCGACCGTCCCGACGACCGAACCCAGAACACCAGCGGTGGCGCAGCTGGCCCCGCTGTCCGGCGCATCCGGGAACAGCGCCCGCAAAGACGGCGCGCCGCCGCAGAAACCTCCGACATAGCCCGACAGCCCAAGCACCGAGGCGCTGATCAGCGGCTTGCCCTGCGCCAAGCAAGTGTCCGAGAGGATATAGCTGGCCGCATAGCTGTCTGCACAATCCAGGATCACATCCGCCTGAGCGACCGAGTTACTGGCATTTTCGCCTGTTAGAGCCTGTTTTTTGCCGCTGACGTCTATGTCCCCATTGATCGCCTTGCACCGTGCCGCCGCACGCTCGGCCTTGGGGTGTCCGCAATCCGCCTCAGAAAACAAGGTCTGCCGATGCAGGTTGGACAGCTCAACCTGATCCCGATCCAGGATCGTGATCTGCCCGACCCCTGCCCCGGCCAGCAATGGCAGGGCCGGGGCAGCCAACCCGCCTGCCCCTACCACCAAGACACGCGCCGAGGACAGTCGGCCCTGCCCTTTTGCCCCAACCTCTGGCAACAGCGTCTGACGGGCATATCGGCTCATCTGGTGACCTCGATCCACTGGCGCAAGCGCGCCTCGGGGTCGGTATTCAGGGTGATATCGGTCACAACCGAGACGATATCCGCACCCGCCTGCAAGACACCCGGCGCACGTTCGACGCTCATCCCGCCAATGCCAACCAGCGGCGTATCCCCAACACGCGCTTTCCATTCTGTTACGCGGGGCAGACCCTGCTGCTGCCATTTCATCTTTTTCAGGATGGTGGGATAGACCGGGCCAAGCGCCACATAGTCGGGGTCCATGGCCAGCACGCGCTCTAACTCATCATCATCATGGGTGGACACGCCCAGTTTCAAACCCGCCTTGCGGATGGCAATCAAATCGGCCTCATCCAGATCCTCTTGCCCCAAATGAACCCAGTCACAGCCGGCGTCGATGGCCGCCTGCCAATAGTCATTGACCACCAGAACTGTCCCATTTGCGCGGCACAGGTCACGCGACTTGGCAATCTGGTCACGCACCACATCCATGGGCTGGTCCTTGACCCTCAGCTGTACCAACTTGATGCCCAGCGGCAGCATCCGGCGCAGCCAGTCCGAATGATCGAAGATCGGATAAAACCGGTCGAGTGTCATGACAGAAATGCCTTTCCAATAACCGGGGTCGAAGGTTCCGCCATATCGCGCGCCTCGATCGGGTCGGCCTGATGGGCCAGTTGCCCGGCCTCGATCGCGCGGGCCATTGCGCGGGCCATCAAAACGGGGTCCCCGGCGCGGGCCACAGCAGTGTTCAGCAGTACAGCGTCATAACCCAGCTCCATCGCGTGGGCGGCGTGGCTGGGCAGGCCGATGCCCGCGTCAATCACCAAGGGCACATCCGGGAACTCTGCCCGCATCGCACGCAGGGCATATTCATTGTTCAGCCCCCGCCCTGACCCGATCGGCGCGCCCCATGGCATCAGCACCTCACACCCGGCGGCAAGCAGCCGTTCGCCAACAATCAGATCTTCGGTCGTATAGGGAAAGACCTGAAACCCGTCGCTGGTCAGAATGCGCGCGGCTTCGACCATCTGGAACACATCCGGCTGCAGGCTGTCGGTATGGCCGATCAGTTCCAGCTTGATCCACCTGGTATCAAAGACCTCACGCGCCATTTGGGCGGTGGTTACCGCCTCTTTGACCGTATGGCATCCGGCGGTGTTGGGCAGCACCAACACGCCCAGATCGCGGATCATCTGCCAGAATGCCTGCCCCGCCCCTGATTCTCGGCGAAGCGAGACCGTGGCAACACCCGCCCCGCTTTCGCGAAAGGCCTGCTCCAGAATAGCCGGGCTGGGATATTGCGCCGTGCCCAGCATCAGCGGGTTGGCCAATGTGGTTCCGTAAAAGGATTTCATCCTCAGCCCCCCTGCATCGGCGCGACGATTTCGATCCGATCCCCTTCTGCCAAAGCATGGGCAACACGCAGCCCCGAGGGCACGAAATCTTCGTTCACCGCAGTGGCGACACGGCCCGAGTAGCCGCATTCCATCAGCAATTCCGATAAGGTCTCGGCCCGCACCTCGCGCGGCTTGCCATTAAGCACGATCTTCATCGACCATCTCCGAATGTTTGTGTTCAAGCGCCAGATCGGCAACGCCCTGGGCCAGCGCCGGTGCCAACAGATACCCGTGGCGGTACAGCCCGTTGGCGTAAATCGTCCTGCCCCGACGCCGGATCCGAGGCAGATTGTCGGGAAAGGCCGGGCGCAGATCGACGCCGATCTCTAGCACCTCGGCCTCGCCAAAAGCGGGGTTCAACGCATAGGCCGCGCTGAGCAGTTCCAGCATCGAGCGCGCGGTGATGCGGGTTTTATCCTCGGATTCAATCATCGTCGCGCCCAGCATGTAGATGCCATCGCCACGCGGCACGATGTAAAGCGGCATCCGGGGATGCAACAGGCGCACGGGCCGGGTCAGCGTCACATCAGGGCAGCGGATCACCAGCATCTCACCCTTTACGCCCCGAAGATCAGACAAGGCGTCCCGCGCCTGAAGACCACGGCAGTCAATCGCGTTCTCCAACCCAGCAGGGGCGGGTTCGCGATGAAAGGCAACGCCCCGCGCGATAAGATTGTCGAACACATCCTGCAGCGCCATGCGTGGGTCTATATGGGCTTCGTCCTTGAAATACAGACCGTTGCCGAAACCATGTAGATCAGGCTCTAATGCAGCTAGTTCCTGCTGATCTACCTCATGATACCCCTGCGTTCGACGACCAAATCGACGTAAATCCGGCAAGTCGCGCGCACCGCAAACGACCAAAGTACCGCGCTGATGAACCTTGGTCCGGGTCGCCCACCAGTCAAAAGCACCCTGCCCCAGGCGCAAGACCGGCTCTTCGGCATTTTCGAACTCGCACCACGGGGCCAGCATTCCCCCGGCCCACCAAGAACAGCTATGCGGACCCGGCAGGCCGGCGGGGTCAAAGACTTGCACCCGTGCGCCGCGATGAGCCAATTCGGACGCAACAGCCAAACCGGCCACTCCTGCCCCTATGACAGACCAGATCGTCACGCCGGCCAGACCCGATGGAAATGATGCACCGGGCCATGGCCCTGGCCCACGCGCAGCCCATCGGCCTGAGCGATGGCGCCCTGCAAATAGGCATGTGCCTCTGCCACGGAATCCCGCAAGCTCAGACCTTTGGCCAACCCGGCGGAAATTGACGAGGACAATGTACATCCGGTTCCGTGGGTGTTCTTTGTGTTCCGGCGCTGCGCTGTGAATTCATCCACCAATCCCGAACCGTCGACCAACAGATCATGACATATCTCGCCCTGTCCATGCCCACCTTTCATCAAAACAGACGCGGCCCCCTTTGCGCAAAGGGCCTGTCCCTGAACCACCATTTCATCCGGAGACTGCGCTTCGGACTGTCCAAGCAAGCGCGCAGCCTCGGGCAAATTGGGCGTCAGAACAGTCGCGCGTGGTATCAGAAGGTCCATAAGGGTCCGGATTGCGTCACCCGCCAGCAATGCATCCCCGGATTTCGCTATCATGACAGGGTCCAAAACTATGGGCCCGGCATAGCCTGAAAGGGCATCTGCAACGGTCTCGATAATCTCGGGAGTTGCCAGCATGCCGATCTTGATCGCCCCGACATCCAGATCGCTCAGCACGGCCTCGATTTGCGCGCGGATCACACTCAGAGGAATGCCATGAACGGCTGTCACGGCCAGGGTGTTCTGCGCAGTCACCGCCGTAATAACGCTGGCCCCATAAACGCCCAGCGCCGACATCGCCTTGAGGTCCGCCTGAATTCCGGCCCCGCCTCCGCTGTCGGACCCTGCAATGGTCAGGGCAATTGCCGCCATGTCGTTGCTCCATCTTCTAGGGGCAACGGGGCAGGGAAAACGTCTGTATTCATAAGACCGTTCCCTCCGCCGGTATTGCCCGGATCAGGTTCGATGGGTTGATGCAGCAGCACCTCTCAGCCTTGCGAACAAGGCACCCCAACGGTTGCGCGGACCATTTCAGGCGCGGCGACAATAATCAAGCGAAGAATTACGAGGCGCTGCCTCGCGCTCCGAGGTATTTTTAGCCAGATGAAATGCGGATCACCTGCTTCATCTGGCCCTAAATACCTCGGGGGAGTCGCGGGGGGCAGCGCCCCCTTTTTGGGAAAAGACTTCAGCCCTTCATCCCGTCCCAGAAGGATTTGACGGAGGAGAAAAAGCTGTTGGATTCCGGGTGATTATCTTCACCCAGGTCGTCGAACTCGCGCAGCAGCTCTTTCTGGCGGCTGGTGAGGTTTACCGGAGTTTCCACGGCCAGCTCAATGAACATATCTCCAACACCGCCACCGCGTAGGGCTGGCATGCCCTTGCCGCGCAGGCGCATCTGGCGACCCGATTGGCTGCCCGCTGGAATCTGCACACGCCCGCGGCCACCGTCGATGGTTGGAACTTCGATCGAACCACCAAGCGCGGCTTTGGCCATGCTGACCGGCACGCGGCAATAGAGGTTCACGCTGTCACGCTCGAACAGCCTGTGATCTGAGACCTCTACAAAGATGTATAGATCACCCGGAGGGCCACCGCGCATTCCAGCCTCGCCTTCACCGGCCAGACGAATGCGCGTGCCGGTTTCGACACCGGCTGGAATGTTAACGGACAAAGCGCGTTCTTTTTCAACACGGCCCGCACCCTGACAGGATTTGCAGGGGTTCTTGACGATTTGACCCAGGCCCGAACAGGTCGGACAGCTGCGTTCTACTGTGAAAAAGCCTTGTTGCGCACGCACCTTGCCCATACCCGAACAGGTCGGACAGGTGGTGGGCTCAACACCGCCTTCAGCCCCGGATCCGTCGCAGGACGAACAGGCAACCGCTGCCGGGACATTGATGGTTTTCTGCTGACCTGAATACGCCTCTTCCAGCGAGACGCGCAGGTTATAGCGCAGATCCGAACCGCGTGCGGCACGACGTCCACCGCCCCCGCTCCGTTGGCCACCCATGAAATCGCCGAACAGGTCGTCGAACACATCCGAGAATGCACTGGAAAAGTCGCCCTGACCAAAGCCAGCGCCAGGTCGGCCACCGCCGCCCATGCCATTTTCGAATGCGGCATGACCGAACCTGTCATAAGCCGCCTTGCGTTCAGCATCTTTCAGGACGTCATAGGCCTCGTTCGCTTCTTTGAACTGTGCCTCTGACTCCGGATTGTCCTTGTTGCGGTCGGGATGCAATTCTTTGGCCTTCTTGCGAAAGCCTTTCTTGATCTCGTCCGCTGATGCACCCTTGGATACGCCGAGCACATCGTAATAGTCGCGTTTTGACATCAGTATTTCCTTCTGCCTCAACGTAATCGGGCCGGCCCGGTGACCGGACCGGCCCGAATTGGCCCGGTTACCCGTTAGCTACGCTTGTCGTTGTCCAGATCTTCGAACTCGGCATCGACGATGTCATCCTCGCCCGGTGCAGCATCCGCAGCGGCAGGTTCATCTTCGCCGTCTTCAGCTTGCGCTTTGTAGATGGCTTCGCCCAGCTTCATGGCCGCTTCGGTAACGTTCTGGATGCCCGACTTGATCTTGTCGGCATTCTCGGTTTCCAGCTCGTCTTTCAGCGCGGCAATCGCCAGCTCGATGGCTTCGATGGTTGTTGGATCAACCTTGTCGGCATGTTCTTCCATCGACTTTTCTGTCGAGTGGATCAGGCTTTCCGCCTGGTTCTTTGCGTCGACCAGCTCGCGGCGTTCCTTGTCGGCCTCCGCGTTCTCTTCGGCGTCCTTGACCATCTTTTCGATGTCCTCGTCGGACAGGCCGCCCGATGCCTGGATGGTGATCTTCTGCTCTTTGCCAGTGCCTTTGTCCTTGGCCGAAACCGAGACGATGCCGTTGGCGTCAATGTCAAAAGTCACCTCGATCTGCGGCATGCCGCGCGGTGCGGGCGGGATGTCTTCGAGGTTGAACTGGCCCAGGATCTTGTTGTCCGCAGCCATTTCACGTTCCCCTTGGAAACAGCGAATGGTCACGGCGTTCTGGTTGTCTTCGGCAGTCGAGAAGACCTGAGACTTTTTCGTCGGGATCGTGGTGTTGCGGTCGATCAGTCGGGTGAACACACCACCCAGCGTTTCGATACCCAGCGACAGCGGTGTCACGTCCAGCAGAACAACGTCTTTGACGTCACCCTGCAGAACACCGGCCTGAATGGCGGCGCCCATGGCAACCACTTCGTCCGGGTTCACACCTTTGTGCGGCTCTTTGCCGAAAAATTTAGTGACCTCTTCGATCACTTTCGGCATCCGGGTCATACCACCGACCAGAACAACCTCATCTACATCGCCAGCCGACAGGCCAGCATCTTTCAGAGCAGCCGCGCAGGGCTTCATCGACTTCTTGATCAGATCACCAACCAGCGATTCCAGCTTGGCACGGGTCAGTTTCATGACCATG
Source organism: Ruegeria sp. CDSC042 (assembly GCF_059610745.1). Lineage (NCBI taxonomy): Bacteria > Pseudomonadati > Pseudomonadota > Alphaproteobacteria > Rhodobacterales > Roseobacteraceae > Ruegeria > Ruegeria sp. CDSC042. The sequence continues at coordinate 80,163 of NZ_JBXWOF010000011.1, read as the reverse complement.
TGCAGCGGCTGGCCGTTGGCGCCCATCGAGATGAACGGCTGGTTGATCTCGGTTTGTGAGGTCGAGGACAGTTCGATCTTGGCTTTTTCCGCAGCTTCTTTCAGACGCTGCAGCGCCATCTTGTCCTGGGACAGATCGACACCGTGTTCCTTTTTGAACTCATCCGCCAGGTAGTTGACGATGCGCATGTCAAAGTCTTCACCACCCAGGAAGGTGTCGCCATTGGTCGATTTAACCTCGAACAACCCGTCGTCGATTTCCAGAATGGTTACGTCGAAGGTGCCGCCACCAAGGTCATAAACCGCGATGGTTTGGGTTTCTTCCTTGTCCAGACCATAGGCCAGAGCGGCAGCTGTCGGTTCGTTGATGATCCGCAGCACTTCCAGGCCGGCGATTTTACCGGCATCTTTGGTCGCCTGACGCTGTGCGTCGTTGAAATAGGCCGGAACGGTGATAACGGCTTGTGTGACTTCCTCACCCAAGTAGCTTTCAGCGGTTTCCTTCATCTTGCCCAGAGTGAAGGCCGAAATCTGGCTTGGGGAGTACTTTTCACCGCGGGCTTCGACCCACGCGTCGCCATTGCCGCCATCAACGATGGCGTATGGTACCATTTTCTTGTCTTTTTCGACTTCGGCATCATCTACACGACGACCGATCAGGCGTTTGACGCCAAAAACCGTGTTGTCAGGGTTGGTGACCGCCTGGCGTTTCGCAGGCTGACCGACCAGTCGCTCATCTTCGGTGAAGGCGACGATCGAGGGCGTGGTCCGGGCCCCTTCGGCGTTTTCGATGACCTTCGGCTGCGAGCCGTCCATGATGGCAACGCACGAGTTGGTGGTGCCGAGGTCAATCCCGATTACTTTTCCCATATGTTCAATCCCTTTCTCTTCAAGGCGATGTCCCGAGGCCCGACCCGTTATGGCATCTGGCCCCGATCTGATTTGCGCAATGGTCCTACACCATCGCGCGTCCCGGCGTATATAAGGACGGGAACAGGGGCCTGCAAGCATTCACAAATGCAGGTTTTCAGGAATCTGCAGCCTTTTTAGCAAGGTTTTGGCAAGGATTGAGGAATCTGGAATGGCGCGGCTGCTTTTACGCGGTTTTGAAATCAGGAAAGCTTACCTTGACGGAGCTGCCCAGGCACAGCTGATCACGCTGTTGCGTCCGATTCTGAAATCAGCACCTTTGTTCCGCCCGACCACCCCTTCGGGCAAGGAAATGTCTGTTCGCATGACCTCGGCCGGGGCGCTGGGTTGGGTCACTGACAAGAACGGGTACAGGTACCAGCCGCACCATCCAAAGGGCATGGAATGGCCCGCCATTCCAGACTGCATTCTGGATATCTGGCGCGATCTTGCCAGCCCCGAACGTGACCCCGACTGTTGCTTGGTCAACTACTATGGCGAAGGGGCGCGAATGGGCCTGCATCAGGATAAGGACGAGGCCGATTTTTCCTGGCCGGTCCTTTCGATCTCATTAGGTGACGACGCGTTGTTCCGCATTGGCAACACGACCCGAGGGGGCAAAACGGAATCGATCTGGCTTGGCTCGGGCGATGTTGTTGTGATGGGCGGACCCGCGCGCCTAACCTATCACGGGGTAGATCGCATTCGTTTCGGGTCTTCAAAACTGTTGCCAAAGGGCGGGCGGATCAACCTGACCTTGCGCGTGGCGGGTTAACGGCGTGCGCTCCAGCTTTGCGACACATGCTGGCGGGTAAAGAAAATTCCAAGCAAGCCGATCAACAACAGAGCCAACCCGACCCAGACAGGATATTCCCAGTTGGTATTGCGCGGATAGTAATTTCGAAAAACGAAACCCCGACACTGGTCGATAATGTGAAACAGCGGATTCCAGGCGAACATGGTCAACATGAACCCGCCCAGCGCATTGCCGACGAACATTTTCCCCGAGAACACCATATTCAGACGCCGGTAAATCGTGCTCATGATCGTCGCAGTGGTCGGAAACCAGGGCTTGATCGCCATGAACACCACGCCGACCGCACAGCCCGTGAACCAGGCCAGCATCAGCATGGCAAAGGCGCCACCGGGCTCCTGAATTTCCAGCGGAGCAACCGATACGCTGTAGACAAACAGAATGATGACGATTGTCAAAACCTGAGTATACAGCGACCCGAAAGCAGCAGCCATAAGCACGACCATCATGTTCATCGGCGAATGCAGCATCATCGGGTTATTACCCGTGTCCACTCCGGAAACCGAACCGACGGCTTTAATGTGCGTCAGAAACAGGAAAACCCCAGACAGCAGATACAGAATGAACTCACCCCGGATTTTGGCAACGCGCGCGCCAAGAAGGGACATGATCACGTAAAACACACTCACCAGCACCAGAACCTGGAAAATATTGATAAGCACCGAAAGCACAGCATTGCTGTGTTGAGATCGGACATTCCGGACCACGGCGTGAAACACCAGTTCCGCCGTCGTAAACGCACCGCCTATAAGCGACCGGTTTCGCTTGTAATAAAACACCCGAAGCGTCTTTCCTGTATTATTGCCTGCAATCTGGCACGAAATTCTTGCCGTTCCGTAACCAGCACAGCATAAGGCCGTCAGGTTATTCGATCAACAAATCACAGGAACGGAGCTTTTTTGTGACCTATGATGCCCTCATCCCCGTCATCCGACGTCTGGCCCTGGAAGCGGGCGATACGATCATGGACATCTATAACTCGGATGAGTTTGACGTGAAGGTCAAATCCGATGCCAGCCCCGTGACCGAAGCAGATGAGGCCGCCGATGCGCTGATCTCGGCCGGTCTGCGCGTGGCGTTCCCCGATATCCTGCTGGTGACTGAGGAACAGGCCGCCTCGCATTCTGAAAAAGGCGATACGTTCCTGATCGTTGATCCGCTGGATGGCACCAAAGAGTTCATCAACCGGCGCGGCGATTTCACCGTTAATATCGCGCTGGTCGAAAACGGCACCCCAACGCGTGGCGTGGTTTATGCGCCAGCCCGCGGCCGGATGTTCTATACTTTGGCCGACGGGCAATCGGTCGAGGAAACCGGCGCGCTGGACAAGGATCAACCCGGCGCCGTGGCTCCGATTTCGGTCTCTGATCCAGACAATTCCGCGCTTTTGGTCGTGGCCTCGAAGTCACATCGTGACCAGGCGACCGACGATTACATCAACAAATATCAAGTGCAGGACAGCAAAAGCGCGGGCTCGTCGCTGAAATTCTGCCTGATTGCGACGGGCGAGGCAGATATCTATCCCCGCGTTGGCCGCACGATGGAATGGGATACCGCAGCAGGTCACGCCGTGCTGACAGGTGCGGGCGGCAAAGTTGTCCGGTTCGACAATCATGCGCCGCTGACCTATGGCAAGGACGGCTATGCAAACCCGTTCTTTATCGCCTACGCTCCGGGTGTAGACCTGAAGGAGGCCTGATGTCCGTTCTGATCGCCATTCCCGCCCGCTACGCCTCGACCCGCTATCCGGGCAAACCTCTGGTGCCGCTCACCGGGGCCAGTGGCAATGCAATGACTCTGATCGAGCGGTCATGGCGCGCTGCCAGTTCGGTCTCGGGCGTGGACCGCGTTGTGGTTGCCACCGATGACGACCGCATTCGCGAGGTGGCCGAAGGGTTCGGGGCCGAGGTTGTGATGACTTCGGAAACCTGTGGCAATGGCACCGAACGCTGCGCCGAAGCGCATGATGTGCTGGGGGCAAGCTATGACATCGTGGTGAACCTGCAGGGCGATGCACCGCTGACCCCGCATTGGTTCGTCGAAGATCTGATCACCGGTCTGCGTGCCGCACCCAAGGCTGGGGTGGCCACTCCGGTTCTGCGCTGCGACGGCGATGCGCTCAACAGCCTGCTGAATGACCGCAAACACGGGCGCGTCGGTGGAACAACCGCCGTTTTCGCCGCTGATCACGGCGCGATGTATTTCTCGAAAGAGGTCGTGCCCTTTACTTCACAGACTTATGCGGGTGGGGAGGAAACGCCGGTGTTTCACCATGTCGGCGTCTATGCCTACCGCCCTGACGCGCTGGCGGCTTATCCGTCCTGGCCTGTCGGTCCATTAGAGCAGCTGGAAGGGCTGGAACAGCTGCGTTTCATGGAAAACGGGCGTAAGGTTCTGTGTGTTGAAGTCGAATCCAAAGGCCGCCAGTTCTGGGAACTAAACAATCCGCAGGACGTTCCCAAACTTGAAGAGATGATGGCCGCGATGGGGCTGGACTGAGTGCCGCAGGCTGTCGCACCCTGAAAAACCGGAATAACGGGATCTGATATGACACATATCCTTGTAACCGGCGGTGCCGGATATATCGGATCCCATGCCTGCAAGGCGCTGGCGCTGGCCGGGTACACACCTGTCACCTATGACAACCTGATCACCGGCTGGCAGGACGCGGTCAAATTTGGCCCGTTCGAACAGGGTGATCTGCTGGATCGGGCGCGGCTGGATGAGGTTTTCGCCAAGTATCAGCCCGCCGCCGTGATGCATTTTGCAGCGCTCAGCCAGGTGGGTGAGGCGATGTCTGAACCCGGAAGATATTGGGCGAACAATGTCACCGGTTCGCTGACCCTGATCGAGGCCGCCGTGGCGGCTGGATGTCTGGATTTCGTGTTTTCGTCGACCTGCGCCACCTATGGCGAACATGACAATGTGGTCCTGGACGAAAACACCCTGCAAAACCCGCTGAACGCTTACGGCGCCTCCAAACGCGCGATCGAGGATATCCTGCGTGATTTCCAGGCCGCTCACGGGATGAACCACGTGATTTTTCGCTACTTCAACGTGGCTGGCGCCGATCCGGACGGAGAGGTAGGCGAATTCCACCGCCCCGAGACCCATCTGGTTCCGCTGATGTTGGATGCGATTGACGGCAAGCGCGACGGGCTGACTGTGTTCGGAACCGACTATGACACGCCCGATGGCACCTGTATCCGCGATTACGTGCATGTCTGCGATCTGGTTGACGCGCATGTTCTGGGGCTGCGCTGGCTGGAACAGGGCAAAGACAGTCGCGTTTTCAACCTGGGCACCGGGTCCGGCTTTTCAGTGATGGAGGTGATCGAACAGTCGAAATCCGTCACCAATCGCGCAGTGCCCTATACAATCGGTCCACGCCGCGCCGGAGATTGCACCAAGCTGGTTTCGGGCTCGGACAGGGCCGGGCAAGAACTGGGCTGGTCCCCCAAAAGGTCCGTGTTAGAGACGATGATTGCCGATGCCTGGCGCTGGCATCAGAACGGGCATTACGACAGATGAGGGCCGCGTGAGCGATACCCTGCCGCCAATCGGATGGGTGCAACGCTATCGCTTGCGCCTGAAACGCAGGCGGCTGTTGTGGCGATCCTTTCGCAGCCGCCATCAGTTAACCCAACTGGTCGACCGAACCGACCAGATACGCCCGGGTGCGATACTGGTCTTTACCACCCTGCGAAATGAAATCACGCGCCTGCCCTGGTATTTCCATCACTACCGGTCGCTGGGCGTTGATCATTTTCTGATCGTGGACAACGGCAGCGATGATGGCTCGGTCGCATATCTGAAAGATCAACCGGATGTATCCTTGTGGCAAACCGATGCCAGCTATCGCGCCTCACGATACGGGCTGGATTGGCTGACCTGGCTACAGATGCGATTTGGTCACGGCCATTGGACTTTGATGGTGGATGCGGATGAGTTGCTTATCTATCCCGAATGGGACAGCCATCTGCTGCAGGATTTGACCCAACAGCTAGAGGTGCAGGGGCGCGACGCTTTCGGAGCCTTGATGTTGGACCTGTACCCCAAAGATCAGCTCGGCACACAGCCCTATGACCCCGGGACCGACCCGACCAAAGTTTTGGGCTGGTTTGATCCAGGCCCGTTGCGCGCCAATCGGCAATCGCCGCTGGGCAATCTCTGGGTTCAGGGCGGTGCACGGGAACGTGTGTTTTTTGCTGACCGGCCCGAGCGGTCACCAACTTTAAACAAAATACCGCTGGTACGCTGGTCGCGGCACTATGCTTACGTGAACTCCTGCCATTCCGCCCTGCCCCGAGATTTGAACGCCACCTATGACGGACCGGGGAGCCACGGCCCTTCGGGCGTGCTACTGCACACAAAGTTCCTGCCCGAGGTGGTCATCAAATCAAGAACCGAGAAAACCCGAGCGCAGCATTTTCACGACCCGGCGGAGTTCGACAGCTATTATGATGGCATAATTAACCGCCCGATCATGTGGGATCCACAATCGGTGGAATATATCGGATGGCGCCAACTGTGTGAGCTTGGCTTGATGGGCAAAACTGACTGGAAAGACAACGTTTCGGACTAACTACTTTTAAATGCGTTGCTTCATTAGATGGTAAAGTGGCATAAAATGGCATTCGCCCGGCTCCACTCTGGCTTGTTCAGGCCCCGGGTATGCTCGCGTATAAACAAAGGTTGGGCAGTCGCGTGAGCCTGTTGGATTCATACCGAATGAGATTGCGGCGCAAGCGCCGCCTGTTGCGTTGCGTTCGCAAACGACGCGAATTAGAAGCGGTTTCCGACAAAACCAACGCCATTCAACCCGGTGACATCCTGTTGATGAGCGTTGTGCGAAACGAAAAAATCCGCCTGCCCTATTTTCTGGAATATTACCGAAAACTTGGCGTTGATCGTTTTTTGTTTGTGGACAACAACAGCGACGACGGCACCCGCGAGTTTCTGAGTAGTCAGCCGGACGTATCGGTCTGGCAGTCCAACGGCAGCTATAAGCGGGCCACATATGGCACTGATTGGTCGAACTATCTGCTGCGCAAATACGCCGATGGGCACTGGGTTCTGACGGTCGATCCGGATGAGTTCTTCATCTATCCGTTCTGCGACACGCGGCCCATTCGTGCCCTGACCGACTGGCTTGATGGCTGTGCCGTCCGCAGTTTCGGCACCATGCTGATCGACATGTACCCGCAGGGCCCGGTAGATGCCGAACCCTATCGTGAAGGGCAAGACCCCTTCGAAATTGCCCGTTGGTTCGATGCCGGGAATTATGTGATCAGCAAAAACCCTGAATACGGGAATCTCTGGATACAGGGTGGACCGCGCGCCCGTGTCTTTTTCCGCCAGGCTCCGGAAAAGGCGCCTGCGTTGAACAAGATACCGCTGGTCAAGTGGGACCGTCGGTATGTCTATGTCAGTTCGACCCATTCGCTGCTGCCACGCGGGCTGAACCAGGTCTATGACGATTGGGGGGGCGAAAAAACCAGCGGGGCGTTGCTGCATGCCAAGCTGATCAACACCTTGGGCGACAAGGCACATGAAGAGATGGAGCGGCGTCAGCACTATCGCGGGTCCGGCGAATATCGCGCCTATGCCGAAGGGCTGAACGACCGTCCGGTGTTTTGGTGCGACTGGTCCGAGGCTTATATAAACTGGCGACAGCTTGAGATTCTTGGCCTCATGTCGAAAGGGAACTGGGCATGAGCAGCCTTGGCGTCATCATGCTGGTGCATGCCGCGCTTCCAAGGGCGCAACAGGTCGCGCGCCATTGGGCGGCATCCGGCTGCCCGGTGGTGATCCATGTCGACCGCAAGGTTGCGGACACTGTTTTTGATGACTTTGTAGCCTCCTGTGCGGACGAACCTCTGATCCGGTTCTCGGAGCGCCACACCTGCAACTGGGGCGGTTGGGGCATCGTTGCAGCCTCGCAATCAGCGGCTGAACTGATGCTGAAGGCCTTTCCCGATGTACACCATATCTTTCTGGCCTCGGGCGCCTGCCTGCCGCTACGGCCCGTCGATGAGCTGGTCACATATCTAGCGGAACGGCCCCGTGTCGACTTTATCGAAAGCGCGACAACAGCTGATGTAAGCTGGACGATTGGCGGACTGGATCAGGAACGATTTACGCTGAGATTTCCGTTCTCGTGGCGTAAACAGCGCAAATTGTTCGACGCTTACGTAAAGCTACAGCGGACCATCGGAATCCGACGGTCGATACCCGAAGGTCTGGTGCCACATATGGGCAGTCAATGGTGGTGCCTGACCCGTCAAACGCTGTCGGCCATTCTGCAAGATCCCAAACGCAAAACATATGATCGCTATTTCCGGCGCGTCTGGATTCCCGACGAAAGCTATTTTCAGACCCTAACTCGGCTTTATTCAACACATATCGAAAGTCGCTCCCTGACGCTGTCCAAATTCGATTATCAAGGTCGCCCGCATATCTTTTATGACGATCATCTACAGCTATTGCGACGGTCGGACTGTTTTGTAGCACGCAAGATCTGGCCCCAGGCCAATCGGCTTTATCAGGCGTTTCTGACCAACCAGGCACAGGCGATGAAGCCTACAGAACCCAACCCGGGCAAGATCGACCGGTTATTCTCGAAAGCGGTCGATCGCAGGACCCGAGGCCGGGATGGCCTGTATATGCAAAGCCGCTTTCCCCGCCACGGCAGCGAGAACGGACTGACGTCGTTCCCCTATTCGGTATTCCAAGGGTTTACCGAACTGTTCGCAGATTTCGAGCCCTGGCTGTCGGAAGCCACCGGAACAAAGGTCCACGGTCACCTCTTCGGTCCCGAACGTGCGGAATTCGCCGGCGGGGCGCCTCTGGTCAACGGCGCACTAAGCGATTGTGCCAGCCTGCGGGACTATAACCCTACAGCGTTTCTGTCGAACCTGATCTGGAATACTCGGGGCGAGAGGCAGTGCTTTCAATTTGGCCCCACGGATACGCAGGATATCAACTGGTTTCTGGCGCGCGACAGAAATGCGCAGATTTCCGTTGTCACAGGCGCCTGGGCCATTCCCCTGTTCCGTTCGAATGGAAATTTCGCGGATATCCGTAACGAAGCCGCCCGCCTGCAACAAATCGAGACCAAACAGCTTGACGTTTTAACTTCGGTCTGGACCAAGGCCAAAGTGCGCACCTGGTCGCTGGCCGAGTTTGTGGAATCTCCGATGGAGCCTCTGCAATCCATTCTGGAAGAAACCGGATGCCAGAACCCCAGCCACCTGACCGAAGCCCCTACGATGGTCGACCTGTCCGGGTTCGGGAAGTTCCTGCAAAACCTGAAGAACCAGGGTATGCACCCTTATCTTATGGGAGATTTTCCAGCCGATGACATTTTTGGCCGGCAACTCAGGCCTTATCGAAAACCATATCTGGTGCAATAGCGTTTCATGTCATCCAAGTTCGACTATTTCGTAATACTTGCCGCCATGCGGACCGGATCGAACCTGCTTGAGGCAAATCTGAACGCATTGGAAGGTGTCTCCAGCCATGGTGAGGCCTTCAATCCTCATTTCATTGGCAGGCTAAAGGGGGACAGCCTGCTGGGCGTCACTCTCGAAGAACGCGACAATGACCCTAAAACCCTGCTGAACGCCATCCGATCAGCTGAGGGTGAAATGAATGGGTTTCGCTTTTTTCAGGGCCACGATCCTCGCGTGTTAGAGCCTGTTTTGGATGATCCGAGTTGCGCCAAGATCATTCTGACGCGCAACCCTCTGGACAGCTATATCTCGTTGAAGATTGCGCGCGAGACCAAGCAATGGCAGCTGAAAAACGTCAAGCGGCGGCGCACCGAGCAGATCGCCTTCAACCCTCGTGAGTTCGAAAACTATCTGGACCAGCAACAGGCCTTTCAACTGACTTTGCTGCATCATCTTCAGGCCAGCGGGCAAACCGCCTTTTTCATCGCTTACGACGATCTGAACCGGCTCGACAGCCTGAACGGCCTGGCGGCCTGGCTTGGGGTATCGGGTCGGTTGACCACGATCGACGACACGCTCAAACCCCAAAACCCTGAGCCGGCCTTGTCCAAGGTGACAAACCCTGATGAGACCGAACAGGCCTTATCGCGCATCGACAGTTTCAGCCTGCACAGAACTCCGAATTTTGAACCCCGGCGTGGCGCGGCCGTTGCGACCTATGTCGCCACGCCGAAAACCCCGTTAATGTATCTGCCCGTGCGGAGCGGCATTGAAGGGGTTGTGAAGCAATGGATGGCTGCGCTTGATTCAATCAGTGCGGATGACCTGATCACTGATCAAAACCGCAAAAAGACCCGCCAGTGGTTACAGGATCATCCGGGGCATCGCAAATTCACCGTGGTGCGGCACCCGCTGGTACGCGCACATTCGGCCTTTTGTTCCTATATCCTCAGCACCGAGCCCGGCGCCTATCTGAAAATCCGCAATATGCTGCGCAACCGGTTCAAGCTTCCGATCCCCGGACAGTTACGCGCTGAAAACTACCCCATCGAACAGCATTATGAGGCATTCTCGGCTTTTCTGACCTTCCTGCGGCAAAACCTAGCGGGACAAACCCCTGTGCGCGTTGACGGCGTTTGGTGCAGTCAGGCGCAGGTGTTGGAGGGCGTAGTCGGTTTTGCCCTGCCGGATCTGATCCTGCGCGAGGAAGAAATTGCAACTGCCCTGCCGGATCTGGCGCGGCGGCTGGGTCATGACAGCCCGCCCGCGCCCGGCAATACCAGACCAGATATCCCGTTTTCACTGAGCGATATCTATGACACCAAACTTGAGGCGCTGGCGGCCGAAACCTACCAGCGCGACTATATGCAATTCGGGTTTGACGTCTGGAAGCCGGTTACGGGCGCAGCGTAATCACTGTGCCGCGATTCACCATCGCATAGATCTCTTCGATCTCTTCATTCTTGACAGCGATGCACCCTGCCGTCCAATCCGATTGCTTCTTGGCACGCTTTTTCTCGGACCGGGTTTTCGGCTCGCCGTGGATGAAAATGTCACCGCCCGGATCAACGCCCGCAGCCTTGGCCTCTGCGATATCCTTCGAATCCGGATAGGAAATCCCCAGCGACAGGTGATAGCGGCTCTTGGGATTGCGCCGGTCGATCAGATAGGTGCCCTCTGGCGTGCGGCCGTCGCCGCGTTTTGTTTTGGTGCCATTGGGGGCAAAGCCAAGATCGACCTTATATTCCTTGAGGACATGTTCATTGTGCAGAAGATAAAGCTTCCGCGCGCTTTTGTTGATGACCATAGAGGTCACCTCGGGGCCATCATAGGCCAGAAATCTGGGGTTGGCCGAGGCGCAGGCCGAAAGACCCAGCGTAGCCACAGCACCCATTCCAAATGCTCGACGATCCATGTTTAATGCCTGCTTCTGCTTTTTTTTGTGATTATGCCAGAAATCCAGAAAACTGAAATCACTTTTTGCTGTTCGACTGCTCAAGCAAGCGGCGTTCGATGGATTCCAGCCTTTCCAGCACCTCATCACGATAGGCATCGGTTTTCACCTCATCCTCGGCGTGATGGGCATCCTGCATTGAATTCACGATCAGACCAACCAACAGGTTCACCACTGCAAATGTCGTAACCATGATGAAAGGCACAAAGAATATCCACGCATAGGGATAAACCTCCATCACCGGGCGCACGATGCCCATGGACCAGCTTTCCAGCGTCATGATCTGGAACAACGTATAGGCCGACAGGCCCAAATCGCCGAACCAGTCCGGGAATGTGCCCGAGAACAGCTTGGTCGAAATTACCGCGCCGATGTAAAACAGGATCGCCATCAGCAGGAAAACGCTGGCCATACCCGGCAAAGCTGAGATGAAACCCTCGACCACCCGACGCAGCCGTGGCGCGACTGAAATTACCCGCAACACCCGCAGGATCCGCAAGGCCCGCAGCACCGACAGACCGCCGGCGCTTGGGATCAGAGCGATGCCAACAACGATGAAGTCAAACAGGTTCCAGCCATTGGTAAAGAACCGCCGCCCCGTGGCGACCAGCTTCATCGCGATCTCGGCAACGAAGATGGTCAGGCAGAGGCTGTCCAACACCACGATCAAAGGGCCCGCGGCCTCCATCAGCGTCGGTGAGGTTTCCATGCCGAGCAGGATGGCGTTGAAGATGATGACACCTGTGATGAACCGACCGAAGGTCGGGTTTTCAGTGATATCATGCAGGCGCTGGGCAAGCCCCATTCTGAAACTCTCCTGTTTGGTCATGATGCGGGGTTCAGTGCAAACCGCGCGGCAAGTTCCGTGTGTGACGACCATCGAAATTGGTCAACCACCTGTACCCATTCAAGGGTATAGCCTGCGTTAATCAGATTTTTTGCGTCCCGCGCGAAGGTGACCGGATTGCATGAGACATAGGCGATCACTGCCGGTTGCGCCTGCGCCAGCTCGGCCACCTGCGCCTCAGCCCCGGCGCGGGGCGGGTCCAGGACAATCGCGTCAAAGTTCTTCAACTCATCAGGCATCAATGGGCGGCGGTACAGGTCGCGCGCCTCGGTCGTGACTCGTTTCAGGCCTTGCGCGCGACGCCAGCCCTGATCGAGCGCGTCGGTCATCAAGGCCTCACCCTCAACCGCGTGTACTTCGGCGTCCTCGGCCAGTGGCAATGAGAATGTCCCGCAACCCGCAAACAGGTCCACAACCCGCTTGGCGCCCTTGGTTGCCTGCAATACTGCCTGTAATAGAGCCTGTTCTCCGTCCTTCGTGGCCTGCAGGAATGCCCCTGGAGGCGGCACGACAGCCGCCACGCCAAATCGCTGAATCGGGGCGTGACGCGAGGCGATCACCTCGCCATCCCAGCTGAGCCGCGCAAGCCCATGTGCCTCGGTCGCCTGTGCCAGGGCCAGTTCCAACGGACCGTCCAGCGGTTTGCCGCCTTTGACGGCGACATCCAAACCACCCTCGGAAAGGGTCAACGTAACGGCCAACGCCCCCTTTCGGCTACCGCCCAAAAGGGCAAACGCCTCGGCCACGGGGACGGCTGAAATCAGGGCCGGATCAAGCAGATGACAATCGGAAATCTCGGTAATCGTGTCCGAGGCGCGGCCATGGAACCCGGCCATGGTGCCTTTTTTGGTCCGCCGAACCGCAATCGTAGCCCGTCGCCGTGAGCGTTCCGGCGAGGTGTGGATCGGCCGCATCGGGGCATCGAGCCCCTGTGCGGCCAGCGCGTTGCGCACGACCTCAACCTTCCAATCAGCGACGAAATCATCCGCGGCATGCTGTAGCTGACATCCGCCGCAGGCTTTGTAGTGACGGCACGGTGCTTTGACCCGCTGGTCAGAGGGGGTCTCGACCCGAATGTCGCTCAGCACTTGACCAACCAATGTCCCGCTGACCACCTCCCCTGGCAAGGTGCGGGGGGCGTAGATCGGTCCATCGGCGATGCCGTCGCCCTGATGACCAAGGCGTAAAATGCTGTAATGCTGCGTCATGAGGGCCTGATAGCTGGGCTTTACCCACAACAAAACCCTTATTCGGCGGCGGCGGCCTGAATAAACCCGCCCGATTGGCGATCCCAGAACCGGGCATAAAGCCCGCCCTGTTCCAGCAAGTCGTCATGGCTTCCCATTTCAACGATCTGCCCTTGATCCAGAACGACGATCCGGTCCATCTCGCTTAGCGTCGACAGCCGATGTGCAATCGCCAATACCGTCTTGCCCTGCATCACCCGATGCAACGCGGTCTGGATCGAGGCTTCGACCTCGGAATCCAAGGCCGAGGTCGCCTCATCCAGCACCAGAATCGGCGCGTTTTTCAGGATGGCGCGTGCAAGCGCAATCCGCTGCCGCTGACCGCCGCTCAGTTTGACGCCGCGCTCGCCCAGATGAGCATCATAGCCCTTGCGACCATGGGCATCCCGCAGGCCAAGGATAAATTCATGCGCCTCGGCCTTTTGCGCAGCCGCGATCATATCGTCTTCTGAGGCGTCGGGGCGACCATACAAGATATTCTCGCGCGCCGAGCGGTTGAACATCGCCGTTTCCTGCGTGACCATCCCGATCTGACTGCGCAAACTGTCCTGCGTCACCTGATTGACGTCCTGCCCGTCAATCCGAATTGCGCCGTTTTCCCCTTCATAGAGCCTGAGTAGAAGCGAAACGAGCGTAGATTTCCCCGCACCCGATGCCCCGACGATACCCAGCTTTTCGCCGGGATGTACGGTCATGGTCACGTCAGTCACGCCACCAATATCACCGCCATAGGCAAAGCTGACATGGTCAAACTCGATCTGGCCTTGGGGCGCGCTCAGCCGGGTGGCGTCGGCTGCATCCTCAACCCGGTCGCGTTTGGCCAGGGTTTTCATGCCATTCTCGATCTCGCCGACATTGGCATAAAGCCCCATCAGCGTGAAACTGACCCAGCCTGTCATCTGCGAAATTCGCACGGACATCGCGCCCGCCGCAACGATATCACCAGCGCTGGCCAACCCGGACCGCCACAGCAGCAAGGTCACCCCCAGCAGCAGCACGGGCAACACCCCGGCCAGAACCATCAGTATGAACCTAAAACTGGCGGAGAGCTTGCCAAAGGCCAGCATCTTGTGGCGCAGATCGACCATCGAGTTTCGGGCTGCCTGATCCTCGAACTCGGAATGGGCGAACAGCTTGACGGTTTTGATATTGGTGATCGTGTCGACCACCTGCCCCGACACCATCGCCCGCGCCCCGGCCCGCGCCGCTGAGCGTGCCCGGATGCGTGGCAAATACCAGCGGATCAGCAGGAAATACACCGCCAACCAGGCGGCGAAGGGCAGCATGACCAGCAGATGAATAGACCCTAACAAAAGCAAAGTCCCTGCCAGAGACGCCAGCGCAAAAACCATTGCGCTTATCGTCTCGGACACGACCGAGGCCATCGCGTTCGAAGTTTGCATCTGTTTCTGAGCGATCCGCCCGGCAAAATCGTCGTCGAAATAGGTCACAGACTGACCCAAAGTCCACCGGTTCAGCTTGGCCAGAACCAGGGGCGGGATATTGGGCATGACAATATAGTTGTTGGAAAAGGCCGAAAGACCAAACAGCGCCGGTCGCAGCAGCATGAAAAATGCGGCGACCCCTCCAATTATCCAAAGATTGCCCGCCGTCAAAACCCCATCCGGCCCGCTTTCGTTTGCCATGTCGATCACCAGACCCAGCATCCAGGCGGTTCCGGCCTCCATCGCCCCGGCCGAGGCCGAAAACACGGAGGCGACAAGGATCATCGGCCAAGCTCCGGACAGGCACCAGCGAATGAACGCCCCCAGCCTTTGCGGCGGGGGCATTTCGGTGGGTTTGAACGGATCTATGAGATCGGCAAGTTTCACTCAGCTGCCTCCGTGTTCAGGAAGCCCCCAGATTGCCGTGCCCAGAACTGGGCGTAAAGCCCGCCCTGTGACAGCAATTCGGAATGGGTGCCCTGCTCGACGATCCGGCCGCCATCCATCACCAGGATGCGATCCATTTGGGCAATGGTGCTGAGGCGGTGGGCAATCGCGATCACGGATTTGCCCTGCATCATGCCATAGAGCGTTTCCTGAATCGATGCTTCGACCTCTGAATCCAGCGCCGAGGTCGCCTCATCCAGCAACAGGATCGGCGCGTCCTTCAGGATCACCCGCGCC
This sequence comes from Ruegeria sp. CDSC042, assembly GCF_059610745.1. Lineage (NCBI taxonomy): Bacteria > Pseudomonadati > Pseudomonadota > Alphaproteobacteria > Rhodobacterales > Roseobacteraceae > Ruegeria > Ruegeria sp. CDSC042. The sequence goes on along the minus strand of NZ_JBXWOF010000011.1, from coordinate 64,810 downwards.
AGCGTCACCCGCTGCCGCTGACCACCTGACAACTTCACGCCCCGCTCGCCCACATGCGCATCATAGCCGGTACGCCCCTTCGGGTCCTGCAGGTCAAGGATGAACTCATGCGCCTCGGCCTGTTTGGCCGCGGCAATCATCTGCTCTTCGGAAGCCTCGGGGCGGCCATAGAGGATATTGTCGCGCACCGAGCGGTGCAGCAACGCGCTGTCCTGTTGCACCATACCGATATGGATGCGCAAGCTGTCCTGAGTGACCCGAGCAATGTCCTGATCGTCGATCAAAATGGCCCCCTGCTCCACATCGTAGAACCGAAGTAGGAGCTTAACTAGGGTCGACTTACCAGCTCCCGACCGTCCGATCAGACCGATCTTTTCGCCCGGCTCGATGGTCAGGTTGATATGGTCCAGCCCGCCGGTCTTGCGACCGTAATGATGCGACAGATCACGAACCTCGATCTTGCCGTTGGACAGATGCAGGGGTTTGGCCTGCGGCGCATCCAACAGGTCGATCGGCTGAGCGATCGTCTCCATACCTTCGGCAACGACACCAAGCTGGCGGAAAAAACTGGTCAGCGCCCACATGATCCATCCGGTCATCGCGTTCAGGCGCAGGGTCAGGGCTGTGGCCGCCGCGACCACACCGACCGTAGCACTGCCCTGCATCCACAGAGCAATCGCCCAGCCAACCACACCAACGATCAGCAACCCGTTCAATGCAACCAGAACCGCATCCATGATGGTGAAAATCCGCATCTCAGCCTGAAAGGTACGGCGGGTTTCCTCGATCGCTTCGCGCGCATAATCCAGTTCCTGTGCCCCATGGGCAAACATCTTTACGGAATGGATATTGGTATAGCTGTCCACAACCCGGCCCGTTACGGCCGAGCGCGCGTCTGAGGCCGCCTTCGAAGCCGGCCCCACCCGCTGCACCGTCCAATGCACCAGAAACCCATACAGCACGAGCCAGATCAACAACGGCAACAGCAGCCGGGCATCAGCCGTCATCAACAAAATGGCTGCGCCGATCAAGTATGCCAGCGAGAAAGAAATCGCATCAAACACCTGAAACACGGCCTCACCCGCAGCGGGCGGCGTCTGCATGATCCGGTTGGCAATGCGGCCTGCAAAATCATTCTCGAACCAGCCCACCGATTGCCGCAACACGTGCTTATGCGCGCGCCAACGGATCAAAGTGCCAAAATTCGGCAGGATCGTGTTGTTCAGCAACAGCACGTCAACGACATGCAGCATGGGTCGCAGCAGCAGCACAAAAAGCGCCACCAGGATCAGTTCCGTACTATGGGTCTGCCAAACTTCGTCCGGCGGGGCGGACAGCAAGTCAACAACGCGACCCATATAATAGATCAGACCGACCTCAACCGCGGCCACCACGACCGAAATCAATCCGGCCCAGAAGAACACCCGCATAAAAGGGCGGGAATAGTTCAACATAAAGGGCCACAGCCGTGTCGGCGGCGTGTCGGTTTCTTCGTAGTCGACAAAAGGGTCGACGAGATTTTCGAAATAGCGAAACATAGAGAGTGCTCCGATTGAGCAGATAACAAGTCATGCGAAAAAAGATGGCGCCAGAACACCACCCCTACGGGTCAAGTGTTATGGCTTTAGCCGAACCAGATCCCGTAATACATTCGCATCCCTCCATTCATGTTACAGGCGCAAGAAAACACAAACGATCCGGCTTGTCATCCCCTTTTGAGACTTCAATTTACTCGACCAGCAACTCGGAGCGCGTCAGGGTGAAACCCGAGGCGATCCAGCGCGCCTCAAGCTCGGCCAGTTTCTTGCCCAGCGCCGGGCCGGTAAAGTCAGGGATCAGGTCAGCGGCCCGCACGGGAAAATCCGCTGCCGCCCCGTCCCGGAGCGCTTGCCACTTATCCTCGGACCAGGGCTGTTCCAACAAAGCACAACGCAGCAGAACTTCGTGCAGGCCGTCCTCTTCACCATAACGGAACCCAAGCTCGGCAGTGCCCGCGGTTCCCGCGGCCTCATCCCGCATCCGTGTCAGGCGTTGCATCTGGGCCTTGCTCAGACGCAGGGTCTGGGCAATCTCGGGCGTGGCGATGGAGGAAAGTCGCCGGACCGGCTCGGGCTTTGCCCCAGCCTGCTGTTCCAAGGCGATCAGCGGGGCAAGTGATCGATCTTCAACCCCCGGCAATATCTGTGCCAGAACGCCCGTGCTGCGCATGGCAGCGACCGAAGGCGCAGGGTCAGGCGCGGTCAGCAATTTCATAAACTCGGCCCCAACCCGTTCGCGCGACAGGCCTGCCAATCCGTCCAGATTGGTTGAAATGGCCGACAGAGCTTCGGGATCAAACCCGTCTTCGACATCCCCATACCAGGCGTGAAACCGAAAATAGCGCAGAGACCGCAGATAGTCTTCGCGGATGCGATGCTGGGCGTTGCCTATGAACCGAACCTTTCGGGCCTTTAGATCGGGCAGTCCGTTCAGCGGGTCCAAAAGCGTCCCATCCGGGCGGGCATACAGCGCGTTCATGGTGAAATCGCGCCGGCTGGCATCTTCATCAACATTGTCCGAGAACGCCACAACAGCCCGGCGGCCATCGGTTTCGACATCTCGCCGGAAGGTCGTGATCTCATGCGGGATGCTTTGGCTGACAACAGTTATCGTGCCATGCTCGATCCCAGTTGGAATGGCCTTCAACCCCGCCGCCCGCATCAAATCCAGCACCTGCTGGGGCGGAGCGTCCGTGGCAATATCCAGATCCGAGACCGGCGCCCCCAAAAGCGCGTTGCGGACGCAACCGCCGACGAAAAGCGCCTGAAAACCGGCATCGATCAAAACGGCGCAGACTGTCTGGGTTGCCGGGTTTGTAACCCAGCTTTCTGATAGCTTCATCATTCACTCACCCGCGCAGCCAAGCCCCGCAACATCCGGGCCGTAGCCCCCCAGATGTAATAAGGGCCATAGGGCACGGTGAAATAATACCGCCGCTGGCCCCGCCAGCGACGCGACTCAACGATATAATTCGCAGGGTTTAGAACATGCGCAAGTGGGACTGAAAAAACTTCGTCAACTTCACCCGGCTCAGGAATTGGGTCGAACCCGTCTCGTAGGATCGCGACAACCGGGGTTACGACAAAAGATGTCACGGTTTCATGGGTAGGCAAATGCCCGAGAACTTCAGGCATATCCGAGGAAAGGCCAATCTCTTCCTGTGCTTCCCGCAGGGCGGTTGCGGTTACATCCGGATCGGTCTCATCCTGTTTTCCGCCAGGAAAGGCGATCTGGCCGGGATGGTGTTTCAGCGCCGACGAGCGCTTGGTCAAAAGCAGGTGTGGGGCCTCATCCGTCACAAGAATCGGAACCAGAACCCCGGCTGGACGCAGCTTGCGCCCCGCTGGCAAAACCGCATCAGGGTTCAGATCGAAATCACTGGACCCGTTGCCGGGGCGGCTCAGGGCCGCCCGCAGCTGTTCTGTTGGATCAGGCTTCACCGGCATCGAAGCCAACGGTGACGGGGTCCAATACGTAATGGGCACCACAGAACTGACAATCGGCGGTGACCTGGCCCTCGGAAGTTGTCATCTTTTCGATGTCGCGCGCCGAATAGATCGACAGGCTTTGGCGCACGCGCTCTTCCGAGCAGGTGCAGCCGAACTGAACCGATTGCGCATCATAAACCCGTGGCTGTTCCTCATGAAACAGCCGGATCAACAGGTCGGTTGGCGCAATCGAAGGGCCGATCAGTTCAAGGTCATCAACAGTATCCAGAAGGATATTGACGCGCCCCCAATTTTCACCTTCCTCACCGTCAACCAGATCATCCGCCGACAGAATCTGACCGTCACCCTCTGCATTGGCTACAAATGGTGACGCTTTGGGCATGTGCTGCAGCATGATGCCGCCTGCGCGCCAGTGCTCACCGACGCCAGGTTCAGTTGATTTTCCGAAGCTCAGTGAAAACCGCGTCGGCAACTGTTCGGACTGTGCGAAATACGCCTCTGCGCATGCGCTGAGAGAGCCGCCAGCCAGCGGTGTGATCCCCTGGTAAGGTTGCGTGCCCTCGCCCTGGTCAATCATGATGGCGAAATAGCCTTCACCCACCTGATCAAACGGTGTGGAATCGGTCAGGCGGTCCGGGTCAAAACTGGCATAGGCGCGGATGCGAGCCGGTTCGCCCTCGGCCTGCGGAGCGTAGTAATCGGTTGCGATCATCCGAACGGCGCCTTTGGACTGAACCTGAAGCGACAGCTTCCAGCGCAGCGAGACTGTCTGGCCGATCAGAGCAGTCAGCAAGGCCATCTCGGCCACCAAAGCCTCGACCTTTTCGGGATAGTCGTGCTGTTTCAGAATGCCATCCAACACTCCGTCCAGCCGCGCCACACGTCCGCGCATATCCGGTATATCAAGTTGAAAGGGCAGGACGGTGTCGTCCCACGCGATTTTTGTTCCAAGAGACATGGGGTTTCCTTAAACGCCACAGATTGGCATACCGCCAGCATATAGGTCGAAGATTTCGGGTTGTAAGAGGCCATACATGATCAGACGGTTCGGTGAAACCCCACAAGCGGGGCGCAAATACACACGACGTGTGGGTGTATACGCATTGTTGCCTCGAGGACGACATCTGTTGCTGACCTGCCAGACAGAGCCCGGCCCTGATCTACAGTTGCCGGGTGGCGGTATTGACCCGGGCGAATCGCCCATCACCGCCCTGCATCGCGAAGTCTTTGAAGAAACCGGCTGGTTGATTGCCAGCCCGCGGCGGGTCGGCGCTTTTCGCCGTTTCACATACATGCCCGAATATGACCTGTGGGCCGAAAAGGTCTGTTTGATATATCGAGCCCGCCCTGTGCGCCGCATAGGTCCACCTTCAGAGCCATTCCACGAAGCCCTTTGGCTGGACAGTGCGGATGCCGCGCAGATGCTGGGCAACAGCGGTGACCGACATTTCGCTTCGGGACACCTGATGGGGCTTTAAGGCCCGCTGTATTCAAAGAAAACCGCAGATACGTCATCATCCATACCCTGGTCCGGATCCATGGCCTGTGTCAGCCGCCAGAACATATCGTCCAGAAATTCGGGCCCGCTGAGATCGGTGGCACAATCCGTCACCATTCTGCACAGCCCCTCTTCTTCCAGCAGGGATCCATCCGCCATCCGGCATTCCGTGAACCCGTCTGAATATAGCAACAGCTTGTCACCGGGCTTCATGTAGGTATCGGTTCGCTGAAACGTGACATCCGGCAACAGTCCGATGGGCAGGCCACCTTGCCCCAGATACTCGGTCCCACCATCCTGTCGCAACAACAGCGGATGCGGATGCCCTGCTTGCACCATCTTGAGATGTCCGTTTCGCAGGTCGATAATGGCATAGACCATGGTAAAATACTCTTCGACGCCAGCATCGGCCATAAGGCGGGAATTGAGCATCTCTGCCACCTGATCAGGTGGTAGCAATGAGTAAAATTTATCGAACCGCTTTTCCATCGCCACGTTCTGATCGAAATGTTTGCTGGACAGATACCCGCCCAGCCGTGCTGTCATCATCGCCGAGGTGATGCCGTGGCCGGACACATCGATGCTGTAAAACCCCACACGGTTGACCCCCGGTGAAAACATTCCCACTAGATCGCCACCGATATGCCCACAAGGTTTCAGCAACATGCTGATACGCGATCTACCGAAATCACGCGTGAGTTCGGGGACCAGAGATTCCTGTATCTTACGCGCCTGAATCAGGTCCTTGTCGATCGCATCATGGACCACTTTCAGTTCTTCGAGCGCGGTCTCGATCATACGGTTCTTATCAGACAGCTCACGCTGCATATCCAATATCCGCGCGCCCGCAGATATGCGCGCCCGCAATTCATCGGCCTCAAGAGGTTTGATCAGAAAATCATCCGCCCCGGCATCCAGTCCGCGCGCAACCTCCTGCTTTTCGCTTTTTGAAGTCAGAAGGATGAAATAGCTGTATTCGTCATTCTCCAACGCCCGAAATGCCTGACAGAATTCCAGCCCGCTCATCCCCGGCATGACCCAGTCGCTCAGGACCAGGTCGGGGGACATGGCCGCACAGATTTCGATGGCGGCCTCTCCGCTGTCTGCCTCGAGCACCTCAAAGCCCCATTTCTTCAGCGAGGCCACAAGGATGCGACGTTGCAGACGACTGTCATCAACGACCAGCACCTTGCGAATCGCACCAAAATCCAGCTCTGCCTTTGTTTCTGCCTGACTGACCTCTGCCACCTGACCCTCAGCTCTGCCATATAATGCGGAACGGGACGACCCTAGCGCACGGCTATTTAACATCCTGTGAAGGTCGTAAATACATCCATCTTAACCACGGATTTACCAACGGCCTGTAGTGATAATCGGGTCGTTATCTTTAGGGAAAGGATGGCCATGATCGACTGGTCCAGGGTCAGACAGCTGCGGGACGAGGTCGGCGCCGACGAGTTTGACGAGGTAGTGGAAATCTTTCTCGATGAGGTGCAACAAGGCCTGGAGCATTTGCAGGTCGATGATGATCGGTCTGACTTCGAACAGCATCTACACTCCTTGAAGGGCAGCGCGCTTAGTCTGGGATTCAGGACATTGGCCAGGCTCTGCCAGGATGGTGAGCGCCATTCGGCACAGGGTCAGGCCGCAACCGTCGATATCGCCGAAATAGTCGGCACATTCCGGACCTCAGCAACGGAGTTTCAGGCAGGATTGAACGAGCTCTGAGCGGCGCCGTACAGGCAGCAAACAGGTACACTAGCGATGGGTGACAACCCGGCCCTGTATATTGCCTGTTTCAAACGCAGCTGATCCATCGCCGCGAAAGACAACATTGCAGTCTGGTCATTTGCTCAGATCACAAACTGGGCGAGGGTCTCGTCCTCGGTGATATCCGTAAAAGTGAACCCGGCTTCATCCAGATGCGCGAACAGACGGGCAAAGTTTTCGGGCTTGCGGGTTTCGATACCAATCAGAACCGAGCCGAAGTTACGTGCCGATTTCTTCATGTATTCAAACCGCGCAATGTCATCCTCGGGGCCAAGGATGTTCAGGAACTCTTTCAATGCGCCAGGGCGCTGTGGCAAGCGCAGGATGAAGTATTTCTTCACCCCCAGATAGCGCTGCGCGCGTTCCTTGACCTCGGGCAGACGTTCGAAATCGAAGTTGCCGCCAGAGGTTACGCAGACAACGGTTTTCCCTCGGATAAAACTCTGAATGTCGCTCAGCGCCTCAATCGCGAGGGCCCCGGCGGGTTCCAGAACGATGCCCTCGACATTCAGCATCTCGATCATGGTTGTGCAGATTCGGTCTTCGGACAGGACCAGAGCATCCGACAGATGACGGGATTTCAGCAATTCGAACGGTTTTTCACCGATCCGACCAACGGCAGCACCGTCAACGAAATTGTCCACCTGATCCAATGCCACCGGATGTCCTGCTGCCATTGCCGCGTGCAGACAGGCACCGCCTTTGGGTTCCACAAACAGGCAATGGGTCCGATCGCCAAACCACGTAGCCACGCCCGCAGACATGCCGCCACCGCCTACTGGCAAAAGGATGTGGTCCGGCAACCCACCCAACTGCGCTTCGATCTCAACCGCAAGCGAGGCTTGCCCCTCGATCACATCAACATCGTCAAAGGGCGACAGAAAATGGCCGCCCTGTTCGGTGCACCACGCCTGCGCGGCGGCCAACGTGTCATCGAAATAGTCGCCGGTCAGATGAATCTCGATATTGTCGCCGCCGAAGATACGAGTTTTCTGGATTTTCTGCTGCGGCGTCGTCACGGGCATGAAGATCACACCCTTCACATCCATGTGCTTGCACATAAAGGCCACGCCCTGCGCATGATTTCCCGCGCTGGCGCAGACAAACAGGTTCTGCCCCTGCTGTTTGCGCATGGCGTTGAACGCACCGCGGATCTTGTAGGACCGCACCGGGCTGAGGTCCTCACGTTTCAGCCAGATATCGGCCCCGAAACGATCAGACAGATGGGCATTGCGCTGCAAAGGCGTCACCGGAAACACAGAGCGCATCGCCTGTTCGGCAGCGCGGGCGCGGGTCATGAAATCACTCATGCCGGTTTCCCTGCCCCATCATCGCTGAAAGAGCAAGGAATACATATGTGTACGAGTTCAGGTCAGCTGGCGCTTTTCAACGAACACGCCGTACATGGTGGTCAAGATACTGACATTGATCAGCGGCAAAACCAGAACCCCAAAGAACAGTGAGAGCAAAACACCCAGAACCGGGATGAAAGCGAGAGCTGTAAAGACCAACTGGACCACGACCTGGAACACAAAGCTTACAAGCAATAGAACGATGATCGCACCACCCGCACCGGCGGTGTTGTTCCAAGCTTGCCCAAGCGTCAACGGTTGCCCAATCGCTGCTGCGGGCAGGATTATGGACAAACGGTAGAAGCAGATGATGAGGAAGACGACAAGGACAATGACAAACACAACTGACAATGCTCCACCGCCCAGCGCTGAAAGTACCGCGCCCGCCGGCAGGAACGCGATAGCCATCAAGATACCCAACAGAAGAACCCGCCCGAAATAGGCCAGAATTCTATCGAACCGGAAGGTTGGGAAAATACCTCTTGGATATTCCTCAAGCAGGACAAAGCGGTGCCACGACACCACAATCCAGAACATCGTCACAAATATCACGACCATAAAGCCCACCAGGAAGCCAATCACCGATCCGCTCGAAACACCTGCAGGCAACTCTCCGGTGGTTGTATTGAGTTGATCCAGCGGAACGTCCAATACAAAAAACAGGGCGACAATCACCGCTGTCGCAACCAAAGATGGCCCGAAGGTAATCTGCAAAACCTGTTTGAGATTCCCAAAAACCATCCGCACCGAATGTGCAAAAATCTTCCAACCCAACATCTGAAATCTATCCCTTCAACCAATCCTTGTTTTCTTTCCTTCTGTTTCACCCCAAATCCCGACCTGCGTCAACGCAGATAACTTGCCCCCGCGTTCAAAACCCGCTAGGGGCCAGTCGTTCTACGCATAAAGGGAAGTCAGATGTCCGCGCCCAAGAAAGTTGTTCTGGCCTATTCCGGTGGCCTTGATACCTCGATCATCCTGAAATGGCTGCAGACCGAGTATGGTTGTGAGGTCGTAACCTTCACCGCCGATCTGGGTCAGGGCGAGGAGTTGGAGCCCGCCCGCAAGAAGGCCGAGCTGCTGGGGATCAAGCCCGAAAACATCTATATTGAGGACATCCGCGAGGAATTCGTCCGCGATTTCGTCTTTCCGATGTTCCGCGCGAATGCGCAGTATGAGGGCCTGTACCTGCTGGGCACCTCGATTGCGCGCCCGTTGATCTCGAAACGTCTGGTCGAGATTGCCGAGGCGACCGGAGCGGATGCCGTATCTCATGGCGCGACCGGTAAGGGCAACGATCAGGTGCGGTTCGAACTGGCCGCTTACGCGCTGAACCCTGACATCAAGGTGATTGCCCCGTGGCGCGAATGGGACTTGTCCAGCCGCACCAAGCTGCTGGAATTTGCCGAGGCCAACCAGATTCCGATCGCCAAGGACAAACGTGGCGAGGCGCCGTTCTCGGTTGATGCCAACCTGCTGCACACCTCATCCGAGGGCAAGGTACTGGAAGACCCCGCCGATATGGCGCCCGATTACGTCTATCAGCGCACGGTCCACCCCGAGGACGCGCCGAATAAACCAGAATTCATCGAGATCGGGTTCGAAAAAGGTGACGCGGTCAGCATCAATGGCGAGGCGATGAGCCCGGCCACCATCCTGACCAAGCTGAACGAATATGGCGGCAAGCACGGCATTGGCCGTCTGGATCTGGTTGAAGGCCGGTTCGTGGGCATGAAATCCCGCGGCATCTATGAAACACCGGGCGGCACAATCCTGTTGGAGGCCCATCGCGGTATCGAATCCATCACCATGGATCGGGGCGCGATGCATCTGAAGGACCAGCTGATGCCTCAATATGCAGAGCTGATCTATAACGGCTTCTGGTACTCGCCCGAGCGCGAGATGCTGCAGGCCGCGATCGACAAATCTCAGGATCATGTCACCGGCACCGTGCGCGTGAAGCTGTACAAAGGTCTGGCATCGACCGTTGGCCGCTGGTCGGAACACTCGCTGTATTCCGAGGCGCACGTGACCTTCGAAGAGGATGCTGGTGCCTACGATCAGAAAGACGCTGCGGGATTCATCCAACTGAACGCCCTGCGCCTGAAACTGCTGGCAGCACGCGACAAACGGCTGTCAAAGTAAGACAGCTGAGATTTTGACCTGAAGACCCGGCAGCCCCTCAGGATGCCGGGTTTTTTATACGTCCATTTTTGCCACCTCCCGTCAGGTCACTCTTGCTCCACCGCAGGATATGTCTTTACCCAATTCACAACACTGAAAGGATGGGGCATGTTGCAGGATATCGCAGAAGGTATTCAGAACGGTCTGAATGGCAAAAACTTTGATGGGTCGTTGAAATTCGATTGCGGTGATGCCGGTGTGATTGTTCTGGCCGACAATCAGGCGACGACGCAGGATCAGGACACGGATTGCACCATCCGTATCTCACAAGAGAACCTGACCAAGCTGCTGACCGGCAAGCTGAACCCGATGACCGGTATTGCCATGGGCAAGCTCAAGATCTCGGGCAATATGGGTGTGGCGATGAAGCTGGGGCAGTTGCTGGGCTGAGGCGATAAACTCGCCTCACCAGCGCGTGAGAACAGATGTCAGCGCGTTGCGCCTGAGGTTTTCCCAAGGCAGTCTGATCATGGAAGGAGACCCACCATGATCCGAACCACATATCTTGATGCAGTCAAGCCATGGCTTCTGTTTGCGCTGATCCTCATCGTCGCAATGCTGCGCGCCGCGCCTGCACCGGCTGCCGGAACCGAGACGCTGACCGTGGCCGGGGGGTGTTTCTGGTGCGTTGAATCCGATTTCGAATCCGTGCCGGGCGTGGTTCAGGCGGTCTCGGGCTATACCGGGGGCGCAACGGCGGACCCGACCTATGGCGAGGTAACCAAAGGCGGCACCGGCCATTATGAGGCTGTTCAGATCACCTTTGATCCGGCCCGTGTTTCCCGTGAAACCCTGCTGAACCTGTTTTTCCGCTCGGTTGATCCCACGGATGCGGGCGGACAGTTCTGCGATCGGGGAGAGAGTTACCGCACAGCGATTTTCGTCTCTAATACAGGCGAAAAGGCGTTGGCCGAGGCTGCAAAATCCAAAGCGCAGAACGTCCTGCGTCAAACGATTGTCACCCCGATCCTGCAACAGGACCGGTTTTACCCGGCCGAAGCCTATCATCAGGATTACTATAAGGGCGAAAAACTGGTCTTTACGCGGTTCGGTCCCAAACGCCAGCGCAACGCCTATAAGGCCTATCGCAAAGCCTGCGGTCGCGACGCCCGCGTCAAACAGCTGTGGGGCAGTGACGCGCCCTTTGCCGGGTCTTAATCAAAGCGCGCTTCGCGCACCTCTTTCAGATCAGGAATGACATCCGCCGTACCGTGCCGTGTCACCATCAACGCGGCAGCCCGGTTTGCCTGCAATATGGCCTGCTCCATCGGCATGCCACGATCCATTCCTGCCAGAACGTAACCTGTGAACGTATCGCCCGCACCAGTTGTGTCCACCGCCTGAACCTTGTGAGCCAAAAAATCCGAGGTCGTCCCCTTATGATGATATCGCGCGCCCTTTGATCCGAGGGTCACAATGACATGCTCTATCCCCAACTCGGACAGGCCTTGTCCGGTTGCCTGCCGCAGCTGCTCGGCCTCGACCTCATTTAGGATCAGGAAATCCAGATACGGAAGAACCGCCCGCACTGCATCGGCTTGAAAAGGGGCCGCGGCGTAACAGACAGTCAGCCCCATTTCGCTACCCATTTTTGCGGCTTCGACCTGCAAGTTGGTTTCGTTTTGCGTCACAATCAGATCACCCTGATCCGCCGATGACAGCGCCTGGCCCAGTTGATCTGACGTAATTGCATGATTTGCGCCTCGAAACAGGATGATGTTGTTTTCACCCTCGGCGTCTACGGCGATAATGGCGTGCCCGGTAGGATCTGAAACCTCGGCAATCCACCGGGTATCGACGCCATATTCGGTCAGCCTGTCACGCGCCCAGCGCCCGTCGGGCCCAATGGCCCCAATATGCGCCACCCGTGCGCCGGCCCGCGCGCCGGCGACGGACATATTCGCGCCCTTGCCGCCCAGAAACCGATCCAAACGGTTGGCCGAAAGCGTCTCACCCGCGCCAGGCAGGTGTGGCACATCATAAATCATGTCTGCGTTGATCGAGCCTAGATTCCAAATTGTCATGGCTTAACCAATATCGCAGGAGGCCAGAATGGCCATGTTCAGAATGTCATTGGCCGTCGATATGGTCGAACAGATCTGAATCGGCTTGTCGATGCCCGACAAGATCGGGCCGATCACCGTGGCCCCACCCATTTCCTGCATCAACTTGGTCGAGATCGAGGCCGAATGCCGTGCTGGGACAATCAGGATATTCGCCGGTCCGGTCAGGCGCTGGAACGGATAGTTTGACTGCTGGTCGACATTCAGCGCCACGTCCACCGTCATTTCACCTTCGTATTCGAAATCTACGCCACGCTGATCCAGAACGGCAGGAGCGCGGTGCATCTTTTCGGCCCGCTCCGACACCGGGTAGCCAAACGTCGAAAAGCTGACAAAGGCAACGCGCGGCTCCAGCCCCATATGGCGGGCAACGGCTGCTGAACGCTCGGCGATATTGGCCAGATCGTTTTCGTCCGGCCATTCATGGACTAGAGTGTCGCCGATCAGCACGATCCGCCCCTTGTGCAACAGCGCCGTCACACCGGCCGCGCCACGGGCCGCATCTGCATCGAACACATGGTTGATCCGATCCAGCACATGCGCCGATTTACGCGTCGCGCCCGAGACCAAACCGTCGCCATGCCCATGCGCCAGCATCAGCGATGAAAACACGTGCCGGTCGCGCGCGGCAAGTCGATGAATATCCTTTCGATCAAAGCCTTTACGCTGCAGGCGATCGTACAAAAAATCAGAATAGGTATCGAGATGCGCAGTGTTGGCGGCATTCACGACCTCCAGCTCACGCACAGCATCGCCCAGCCCGGCCTCTTCCAGCTTTTGCTTGACGTCATCCGGGCGGCCTACGACCAGCGCTTTACCAAAGCCCGAGCGTTGATACATCACCGCAGCCCGCAGCACACGCGGATCGTCGCCCTCGGCAAAGATCATTCGGCTTTGCGCCTGACGGGCCCGCGCGTTCAGGCCGCGCAGAATGCTGGCGGTCGGATCCATGCGGGATTTCAGGCTCAGCTCATACGCGTCCATGTCGATGATCGGACGCCGCGCCGCGCCGGTATCCATCCCGGCCCGCGCAACGGCGGGCGGAATGCGGTGAATCAGGCGCGGATCGAAAGGTGTCGGGATAATATAATCGCGCCCAAAGGTCAGCGACTTACCATAGGCCATCGCGACCTCATCCGGGACATCCTCGCGCGCAAGGTTGGCCAGGGCGTGGGCACAGGCAATTTTCATCTCGTCATTGATGGCGCGGGCGTGGATATCCAGCGCGCCGCGGAACAGGTAGGGAAAGCCCAACACGTTGTTCACTTGGTTCGGATAATCGCTGCGCCCGGTGGCGACGATGGCATCCACGCGCACTTCGTGGGCCTCTTCCGGCGTAATTTCCGGATCGGGGTTTGCCATGGCAAAAATCACCGGGTTATCGGCCATGCTGGCGACCATATCTTGCGTCACAGCCCCTTTGACCGACACGCCCAGAAAGACGTCTGCGCCTTTCATGGCGTCTTCCAGCGTACGCAGATCCGTGGTGATCGCATGGGCCGATTTCCACTGGTTCATGCCCTCGGTCCGGCCCTGATAGATCACGCCTTTGGTGTCACACACGATGCAGTTTTCATGCCGCGCGCCCATGGACTTGAGCAGTTCGATACACGCTATCCCAGCAGCCCCGGCACCGTTCAGAACAATCTTCACATCTTCGATCTTCTTGCCCGAGATACGCAGCGCATTCAGCAGGCCCGCCGCACAGATCACCGCCGTGCCATGCTGATCATCGTGGAAGACGGGGATATCCATTTCTTCCTTCAGGCGCTGTTCGATGATGAAACACTCGGGCGCCTTGATGTCTTCCAGATTGATGCCACCAAAGGTCGGGCCCATCAGACGCACGGCGCGGCAGAACTCATCCGGGTCTTCGGTGTCCAGCTCGATATCGATTGAGTTTACGTCAGCGAAACGCTTGAACAGGACTGACTTGCCCTCCATCACCGGTTTTGAGCCCAGCGCGCCCAGATTACCAAGACCCAAAACCGCCGTCCCATTCGAAATCACGGCGACCAGATTTCCCTTGTTGGTATAGTCATAGGCCGTTTCTGGATTTTCCGCGATTGCTTCACATGGAACAGCCACGCCGGGGCTGTAGGCCAGCGACAGGTCGCGCTGCGTGGTCATGGGAACGGTGGCTTGTACCTCCCACTTGCCAGGAGTTGGGTCCAGGTGAAAGGCCAGCGCCTCTTCGTTGGTGATCTTCGCTTTGGGCATTTGATACGTCGTTTCTCTGCAACTACGGGGCTTCTGCCTCATAGCGCAGGCACGCGCGCGCCTCAACGAGAATACTTTTGCCTTTCGCACCAGATGGCGGATTTGTAAGGTCGCGACCGAACGCCGTCAAAAGGGATCAGCCTTGTCCACAGTCACGCCGATGATGGCGCAATATCTCGAAATCAAAGAGGCCCATGCCGACGCCCTTCTGTTTTACCGGATGGGCGATTTCTACGAGATGTTTTTCGAGGATGCCGTCAACGCCGCCGAGGCGCTGGACATCGCCCTGACCAAACGCGGCAAGCACAACGACGCCGACATCCCGATGTGCGGTGTGCCGGTCCATGCCGCCGAAGGATACCTGCTGACGCTGATCCGAAAAGGCTTTCGCGTGGCCGTTTGCGAACAGATGGAAAGCCCGGCTGAGGCCAAGAAGAGAGGCTCTAAATCAGTGGTAAAGCGCGGTGTTGTCCGGCTGGTGACACCCGGAACACTGACCGAGGACGCGCTGCTAGAGGCGCGCCGCCACAACTTTCTGGCCTGTTATGCCGAGGTGAGGGATGAAGCGGCGCTAGCCTGGGCCGATATCTCAACCGGGGCATTTCACGTGATGCCTTTGACCTCTGTGCGCCTAAGCCCTGAACTGGCTCGACTGGCCCCGTCGGAACTGATCGTGGCAGACGGGGCCGAACAGGTCCTGCACGAACCTGCCCGCGATCTGGGCATCTCACTGACGCCCATTGGCCGTGCCAGTTTCGACAGCACGGCGGCTGAAAAGCGCATCTGCGATTTGTTTCACGTGGGCGCGCTGGACGCGTTTGGAAATTTTGGCCGGGCCGAAGTGTCCGCTATGGGCGCATTGATTGACTATTTGGAGATCACGCAAAAAGGCAAATTACCACTGCTACAAACGCCGCTGAAAGAATCCGAGGACCGCGTGGTGCAAATCGACGCCGCAACGCGCCGCAATCTGGAGCTGACCCGGTCGCTGTCTGGTGGGCGCGCCGGATCGCTTTTGTCGGTGGTTGACCGTACGGTGACGCCGGGCGGCGCGCGGCTGTTGGAACAGCGCCTGTCCAGCCCCTCGCGCAATCTGGATGTGATCCACGGGCGGTTGGATGCGGTAAGTTTTACAGCCGATGACAGCCTGATCGCCCAAGATCTGCGCGATGCCCTGCGCAAAACCCCCGATTTGGACCGCGCCTTGTCGCGCCTGTCGCTAGATCGTGGCGGCCCCCGCGATTTGGCCGCCATCCGCAACGGGCTGGCGCAGGCCGCAACCATCGCCGAACTGTGCAATGCCGGAGATCTGCCGGTATTGCTGGCCACTGCAGTGCAAAACCTGACGGGGTTTGATGATCTGCTGACCCTGCTGGATGATGCGCTTGTGGCCGAACCGCCCCTGATGGCGCGCGATGGCGGCTTCATTGCCCCCGGCTATGACGCGGAACTGGATGAGGCGCGCACCCTGCGCGACGAAGGTCGATCCGTCATCGCCGGGTTTCAGCAGAAATACTCCGAGCACACCGGCATCACCTCACTGAAGATCAAGCATAACAACGTGCTGGGCTATTTCATTGAAACCACGGCAACCCATGCCGAAAAGATGTTGAACCCGCCGTTCTCCGAAACCTATATCCACCGCCAGACCACGGCCAATCAGGTGCGGTTCACCACCGTTGAACTCTCCGAGATCGAGACCCGTATTCTGAACGCCGGAAATCATGCTCTGGAGATTGAAAAGCGGCTCTATCAAAGGCTTTCTGATGAGATTCTTACCCGTGCTGCGCAGCTGAACCAAGCCGCGCGCGGGCTGGCAGAACTGGACTTAACCACTGCGCTGGCCGATCTGGCACGGGGCGAGAACTGGTGTCGCCCGCAGGTCGATGCCTCTCGTGCCTTTGATATTCAGGGCGGGCGGCATCCGGTTGTTGAACATGCGCTGCGCCAACAAAGCGGTGACGCGTTTATCGCCAATGATTGTGATCTCAGCGCGGAAGATGGTGCTGCAATCTGGTTGCTGACCGGCCCCAACATGGCGGGTAAATCAACCTTCCTGCGGCAGAATGCGCTGATCGCCCTGCTTGCCCAAATGGGCAGCTATGTTCCCGCCGAACAAGCCCATATCGGCGTGGTCAGCCAGCTGTTCAGCCGTGTCGGGGCATCTGACGATCTGGCCAGGGGGCGGTCAACCTTTATGGTTGAAATGGTCGAAACCGCCGCCATCCTCAATCAGGCCGACGATCATGCGCTGGTCATCCTGGATGAAATCGGACGCGGGACGGCCACCTATGACGGGCTTTCCATCGCCTGGGCCACGCTCGAACATCTGCACGCCGCCAATAGATGTCGCGCGCTGTTTGCAACGCATTATCACGAGCTGACCGCGCTGGCCGGAAATCTGGTAGGTGTCGACAACGCCACCGTTGCGGTCAAGGAATGGGAGGGCGAGGTGATCTTTTTGCACGAGGTTCACAAAGGCGCCGCGGATCGATCTTATGGTGTCCAGGTGGCGCAACTGGCTGGCCTGCCGGCATCCGTTGTCGAACGTGCCCGCGTTGTGCTGGACCAGCTGGAGAAAACCGAACGCGAAGGCGGCAAGCAAAAGGCTTTGATCGACGATCTACCGCTGTTCTCGGCTGCCCCGCCGCCACCGCCTCCCCCAAAAGCTTCACCCGTTGCGGATATGTTGGGTGAGATCTTGCCGGATGAGCTAAGCCCGCGCGAGGCATTGGACCTGATCTATAAATTGAAAGAGGCGGCCAGATCCTGACCGCCTCAATAATTGATTGATATCTTAGGTGCTTAGCTTGCCGGCGTGGACGACACACCCACCTGCGCGGGGCGCAAGAGCCGGTCGTACAGCATAAAGCCTTCTGCAGATACCTGGATGATGTCACCAGCGCGTGTTCCGGGCACAGGGGCCTCGAACATCGCCTCATGCACATTGGGGTCAAACCGATCGCCAACTTCTGGCGTGATCACCTGAATCCCGTGTTTCTGAAACACGTCCTTAAGCGCGCGCATGGTCAGTTCAACACCTTCCAGCAAAGCGCCTGCGACCTCTTTCTGCTCGTCGGTTGCGGCCTCAAGCGCGCGTTTCATATTGTCATAGACCGGCAGCATGTCACGAGCCAGTTTCGAGCCGCCATATTGTTCAGCATCGCGCCGTGCCTTGTCGCCGCGCTTGCGCGCGTTTTCCGCATCGGCCAATGCACGCATGAATTTGTCTTTGTAGTCGTCGCGCTCGGCGCGCAGCTCATCCAGCTCCAGCGCTTCTTCGCTGATCTCAGCAAATTCATCAGCCAGCTCTTCGGCCTCGGCCGTTGCGATATCGTCCAGAAAATCTTCGTTCTTGGGCTCTGCCATCTCTTACCCTCTAGCTCCGGTCGGATATCAGTTTGCCGACCAGTTGCGCCGTATAATCCACGATCGGCACGATCCGTCCATAATTCAGACGTGTGGGCCCGATGACCCCAACCGCACCGATTATCTTACGATCAGCGTTCATATATGGAGACACCACCAAAGAGGAACCCGAAAGTGAGAAAAGTTTGTTCTCAGACCCGATAAAAATGCGCACACCTTCGCCTTCTTCGGTCAATTCCAGAAATTCGGCGATGTCGCGCTTGCGTTCGAGGTCGTCAAACAGGGTGCGAATGCGCTCCAACTCATCTGCTTCGCCACGTTCACCCAGCAGATTCGCCCGCCCTCGGACGATCAAACGAGCCGAGTCGCCATCATCCCCGTCCCATGCGGCCATGCCGCTGTCGACCATTTCACGGGCCAGCACGTCAATTTCCTGTTTCCGCACATCGATCTGGGTCAGCATCTGACGGCGAACCTCGCTGATGGTGCGGCCCTCGATCAGCGCGTTCAGAAAATTCGCCGCTTCCCGCATCGAGCTGGGCGTTTGCCCGGGTGGCGGCTTGAACAGCCGGTTTTCCACCTGACCGTCGGAAAAGACCAAAACCACCAGGGCCCTGTCATGCCCAAGCGACACAAATTCGATATGTTTGATTTCCGCTTCGTGTTTCGGCGTCAAAACCAGCGAGGCCCCTTGTGTCACGTGTGACAAGGCCGCGCCGACACGATCAAGCATCCCGCCGACATCCCCCGAGTTAGCGCCCAGTGTGTCGTCCAGCTTCTGCCGGTCATCCGCGCCCAGATCACCGACCTCCAGCAATCCGTCCACGAACATCCGTAACCCGTGTTGCGTCGGAATCCGCCCCGCACTGACATGAGGGCTGTCGAGCAGGCCCAGAAACTCAAGATCCTGCATCACATTGCGAACCGTCGCCGCACTGACTTTTTCCGACAAAGTGCGCGTCAGGGTACGGCTGCCGACAGGCTCACCGCTATCCAGATAGCTTTCGACAATCAGCCGAAACACCTCGCGCGACCGGTCATTCATCTCGTTCAGAATTTTGCTTGCGTCACTCATCGGCAATCCTCTGCTGGATGGCCATTAAATAGCAGGTAGGCGAAAGGTCAATCAGGGTTGCATCCTGACGCTGCGGGGCGGTATCCCCAAACCAGCAAACAAAGGAATTCCCATGCGACCCTCAGGACGTGATCTAAACGAAATGCGCGCCGTTTCAATCGAAACGGGATTTACCAAACATGCCGAAGGTTCCTGCCTGATTAAGATGGGCGATACCCATGTGTTGTGCACTGCCACGATCGAAGATCGCGTGCCACCGTTCATCAAGGGTTCGGGCCTGGGCTGGGTTACCGCTGAATACGGCATGCTGCCCCGTGCGACCAATACACGGATGCGGCGCGAGGCTGCCAGCGGTAAGCAGGGTGGTCGTACCGTGGAAATCCAGCGTTTGATCGGCCGTGCCCTGCGTGCAGGTGTCGATCGGGTTGCCTTGGGTGAACGCCAGATCACCGTCGACTGCGATGTGATCCAGGCCGATGGTGGCACCCGATGTGCCTCGATCACAGGCGGTTGGGTTGCGCTGCGTCTTGCGGTCAACAAGCTGATGAAAACGGGTGACGTGATCTCGGACCCGCTGGTTGACCCGGTTGCGGCCGTGTCCTGCGGTATTTACGCCGGTCAACCGGTGCTGGATCTGGATTACCCCGAAGACAGCGAAGCCGGCGTGGACGGCAACTTTATCATGACTGGGTCCGGCAAATTGATCGAAGTTCAAATGAGCGCCGAGGGCTCGGTCTTTAGCCGCGTTCAGATGGATCAACTAATGGATCTGGCTGAACAGGGCGTTAGTGAACTGGCTGCTGCGCAAAAGGCCGCCACCGCATGACCCGCAAGTTCGACGGCGACAGGTTGCTGGTGGCCACGCATAACAAAGGCAAGCTTGAGGAGATGGCACATCTGCTTGAACCCTTTGGCGTCACTGTTATCGGCGCCGCGGACATGGACCTGCCTGAACCGGAAGAGACCGAGGATACATTCGTCGGCAATGCCCGGATCAAGGCCCATGCCGCGGCCAACGCGACCGGCCTGCCTGCGCTGTCGGACGATTCCGGAATCACCATCGACGCGCTGAATGGCGCGCCGGGCGTCTATACCGCCGATTGGGCAGAAACCGGCAATGGTCGCGATTTCCTGATGGCGATGACCCGCGCGCATGAAGAGCTGGAGGCCAAGAACGCCCCGCACCCCCGCACCGCGCAATTCCGATGCACTCTGGTGCTGGCCTGGCCCGACGGGCATGACGAGGTGTTCGAAGGCATCGCCCCCGGCCATCTGGTCTGGCCCATTCGCGGTGCGGACGGCTTTGGTTATGATCCAATGTTTGTGCCCGAGGGTCATGACATTACCTTTGCCGAGATGGATCGCTGGGAAAAGAACAAGATCAGCCATCGCGGTCGCGCGGTTGAGATGTTCGTGAAAGGCTGTTTTGGCGGATGATTGGCGCAATGGGGGCTTTGGCCTGTATGTGCATTGGCCCTTTTGCGAGGCCAAATGCCCCTATTGCGATTTCAACAGCCATGTTTCAAAAAATATTGATCAAAAACAATGGCTTGATGCATATCTGGTCGAGCTGCGCCGTAGTGCTTCCGAAACCCCCAACCGTGTCCTGAACACCATCTTCTTTGGCGGCGGCACCCCGTCTCTGATGGATCCCGAAACCGTCGCCACAGTGATTGATACCGCCCGCGCCCTTTGGCGCCCCGCCAATGACATGGAAATCACACTTGAAGCCAATCCCGGCTCGGTCGAGGCGGGACGGTTCGCTGCCTACCGAGAAGCAGGCGTCAACCGTATCTCGATGGGGGTACAGGCGCTGAATGATGACGATCTGCGCCGGTTGGGCCGCATTCACAGCGTGGCCGAAGCGCGGGCTGCTTATGACATAGCCCGTCATTGTTTTGAACGGGTCAGCTTTGACCTGATCTATGCGCGGCAACATCAAACCCTTGATGCCTGGCGCACAGAGTTGACCGAAGCCCTGTCGATGGCGGTCGATCACCTGTCGCTGTACCAACTGACCATTGAAGGCGGAACCGCCTTTGGTGATCGCTATGCCGTGGGCAAGCTACGCGGCCTGCCCTTGGATGATAGCGCCGCCGATATGTATCTGGCCACGCAAGAAATCTGCGAGGCTCATGGTCTGCCCGCCTATGAGGTATCGAACCACGCCCGCCCCGGCGCGGAATCACAGCACAATCTGATCTATTGGCGCTATGGTGACTATGTCGGCATTGGCCCCGGCGCCCATGGGCGGATCACCCAGAATGGCCAGAAATACGCGACTGAAACCTATCTGAATCCGCAGCGGTGGTTGGATGCGGCTTCCTGTGGTAGCGGAGAGAAAGAACGCGCCGCATTGTCGCGTGAAGATCAGGCAAGTGAATACCTTATGATGGGTCTTAGAGTTACCGACGGGCTAGATATAGATAGATATACGGAAATATCAGGCCACCCCTTACCACAAGACCCTTTGGGCCATCTTCAGGATATCGGCATGGTTCAAATGCTGGATGGTAGACTGATAGCCACAACCGACGGGCGGGCCGTCTTGAACGCCGTGATCCGCGAACTTTTGGGATAGACCATGCAATATCTGTGGGCAGGGCTTGGATTGTTATGCGTCGGGCTGGCCGCTGTTGGGGTGGTACTTCCCCTACTACCAACGGTTCCATTTCTGCTACTCGCCGCCTTCTTCTTTGCCCGCTCGTCTTCACGGCTGCATAGCTGGCTGATAACGCACCGACTGTTTGGCCCAATGATCGTCGATTGGCAGAGTTCAGGCGCGATTCGTCCGGCCGCAAAAAGGGCGGCCACCCTGTCGGTCACCGCTGTATTTGGATTATCGGTCATGATGTCTGCGCCGTCTCATGTCCTGATCATCCAGGCGATTGTACTAGGCGGCGTGATGTTCTTTATCTGGACCCGCCCTAGCGGCTGAGCTTGGAACAAAGATCATCCAGTTGATCCAGGTTCTCATAGGTCAGGACCACCTGCCCCGTTTCCGAGCCCGCTTTGTGATTGATCGCCACTTTCATCGCCAGAATCGCGGAAAGATCCTTTTCCAGCGCCCGGGTATCCGCATCTTTACCCGCATTCAGATCCCGAGACCTTGGTGCCGGTCGGGCCGCATCCCCCTGCTGTTGCTTCTTCACCAGCGCTTCCGTTGCCCGCACCGACAGCCCATCTTTGACAATTTGCTTTGCAAGGTCCGAGGCATTCTCGGCCGTGATCAGCGTCCGTGCATGGCCAGCCGATAATTTTCCTTCTATTACAAGGGTTTGTACATCCATTGGCAGGGACAACAGGCGCAGCAAATTGGCAATATGACTGCGGCTTTTGCCCAATGCTTCAGCCAGCTTTTCTTGCGTATGACCAAAGCGGTCCATCAGCTGCTTATAGCCGGCCGCCTCTTCCACCGCATTCAAATCCGCGCGCTGAATGTTTTCGATAATGGCGACTTCCAGAACCTCAGTGTCATCAAAATCGCGAACGATAACGGGGATATCATGCAACTGCGCCATTTGCGCCGCGCGCCAGCGGCGTTCACCCGCGACGATTTCATAATCGCCTTCGGCAATCTCGCGGACGATCAACGGCTGAATGATCCCCTTCTCTTTGACCGAAGCGGCAAGCTCATCCAGATGTTCCCGGGCAAAGGTGCGGCGCGGCTGATTTGGGTTTGCGTGAAGCTTTTCGATTGGAATCGTCAGGTCCGGCCGCCGTGAATCAGTTGGCACGCGTCCCTGGGGCTCTTGTGTGACATCTGCCATCAACGCCGAAAGCCCGCGACCCAACCCTCTTGGTTTTGATTTTCTGGCTGTCACAGGGTCCTCCTAGTACCGCTCAGACTGCGGTTTTATTGTTCTTATGCATGACTTCCCGGGCCAAATGCCGATAGGCCATCGCGCCCAGAGACCCCGAGTCATATTGCAAAACCGGCAACGCGTATGACGGAGCCTCACTGACCCGCACATTTCTGGGTATTTTGGTTTTAAATACCATCTCGCCCAGATTGTCACGTGCGTCTTTTTCGACCTGACGGGACAAGTTGTTGCGGTTGTCATACATAGTTAGCACAACACCTTCGATTCTGAGGTCTGGATTCGCAGTCTGTCGCACCTCGCGAATGGTCAGCATGAGCTGGGACAAACCCTCTAATGCGAAGAACTCGCTTTGCAATGGCACCAGTACGGAATGCGCTGCGACCATCGCGTTTACCGTCAGAAGATTCAGCGATGGCGGACAGTCAATCAGGACGAAATCCAGATCGTACTTATCAATAGCAGTCTGGCGTAACGCATCATGCAGTAAATAGCTGCGTTTTTCGTTCGAAATCAGTTCGATATCGGCGGAACTGAGGTCTACCGTAGCGGGGACAACGAGAATGCCTTCAATCTCCGAGTCCTGAACGACCGCATCCAAAGGCGCATCATCCAGAATCAGGTCATAAGTTGTCCAATCTCGATCCTCGACACCTAAACCGGTTGAAGCATTCCCCTGTGGATCCAGATCAACCACTAGAACCCTGCATCCGGCCTCGGCCAGGCCTGCTGCCAAGTTTATGGCTGTTGTCGTCTTCCCAACCCCGCCCTTCTGGTTGGCTACCGCTATGATCCGGGGGCCTGAGGGACGAGATAGATCAACCACGTGATACTCCTTTGACCTTGAGGATGACGGCTTGGGGTTCTGTTAAACTTGTAATCGGATCACAGGTGAAATTCCATTCTTCCTGCGCATCCTGTACCTCTTTTTTCCAGCTTACACCTTTCGGCAACAAAGCGACGCCAGGATCGCCTAAATGTCTGTCACAAAAAGACAATAACACCCCGAGATCTGCCAAGGCGCGGGCAGACAAAACATCTGCATTCAGGGGGTCCACCGCTTCAATGCGTTTCGCCACCACTTTACAGTTTGCGCCACATTCCCGGGATACATTGCGTAAAAACGCAGATTTTCGCTGATCGCTTTCAACAAAGGTGAATTTTGCGTCTGGCGCTTCTTCGATCGCCATAATTGCACAGACCATACCGGGAAACCCACCACCACTTCCAATATCAACCCAATGCGAAAAGTTCTCGGCACATCGAAAAACCTGAACGGAATCCAAAATGTGCCGTGTCCAGATTTCGGACAAGCTTTTGCGCGATACGAGGTTGATTTTCGGGTTCCAGCGCTCGACAAGGGCAACATATGTTGCCAGTCGATCATATGTTTCACGTGAAACATTCAGACCGTCAAACAGCTCTTCCTTCATGCTTTGCGCACCCTCTGATCGCGGCGAAGCTTGGCCAACACCAGAGTCAGCGCAGCCGGCGTCACACCCTCTATCCGGCTTGCCTGCGCTACATTCTCAGGACGGGCGTTGGACAACTTCTGCTTCATCTCTGACGACAGCCCATCCAATGCGAAGAAGTCAAAATCACGCGGAATCTCATAGGCTTCATCGCGTTTCATCGCTTCGACATCACGTCTTTGCCGCTCGATATAATTCGCATACAGCGCATCTCGTTCCACTTGCTGCCGAATGCCTGAATCAACGTCCTGCAACTCAGGAATCAAGGGAACAAGGTCCTCAAAGCTCACATCAGGAAAGGCCAAAATCGCCATACCATCGCGGCGATTGCCATCCTGATTGACCTCGATACCAGCTTCTCGCACTTCTTTCGGAGTATAGGTATGATCTGTGAGCTTCTTTTTTGCAGCCTCCAACTTCTCCATCCTTTCAGAGAAGTGCTTGCGGCGTGTCTCGCTTACGCAACCTAGGCGTATGCCAATAGGTGTCAGTCGTTGGTCGGCATTATCGGCGCGCAAAGACAATCTAAACTCTGCCCGTGAGGTAAACATCCGATAAGGTTCTGCCACTCCGCGAGTGGTCAGGTCATCGACCATGACACCAATATAGCTGTCGGAACGCGTGAAATGGATTGGATCCCGACCCAATACCTGAAGGGCAGCATTGAGGCCAGCCACCATTCCCTGAGCTGCAGCTTCCTCATATCCTGTGGTGCCGTTAATCTGACCCGCAAGATATAGTCCTGGCGCCTCAGGCAACGACAGTGATGATGTCAGAACGCGAGGATCTACGTAGTCATATTCGATGGCGTAGCCAGGTTGGAGGATCTCTGCCTTTTCCAGCCCCTTAATGGATCTGACATAATCGACCTGAACATCCTGTGGCAGTGAGGTAGAAATTCCATTCGGATAGATTGTGTGATCATTCACACCTTCTGGCTCGAGGAAAATCTGATGAGATTCCTTATCCGCAAACCGCACAATCTTATCTTCGATCGAAGGGCAATATCTGGGGCCTATACCGTCAATATGTCCCCCATACATCGCCGATCTGGAAAGATTCTTTTCAATGATCTCATGTGTTCTGGCATTGGTATGCGTAATCCCGCAAGAAATCTGCGGTGCCACCACCCCCATCGAAAGGAATGAGAACAGCGTAGGTTCATCATCGCCGTCCTGACGTTCGAGACCTGACCAATCAATCGTCCGACCATCCAGCCGGGGTGGTGTCCCCGTTTTCAAGCGTCCTAGCGGCAGGTTAAGGCTATCCAAACGCTCGGCCAGCTTTACCGAGGGACGATCCCCCATACGTCCGCCAGGGCGCGATACGTCACCAATGTGAATAACGCCTCGCAAAAATGTCCCAGACGTCAGGATCACAGCGCCGGCCCGTATTTCAGACTCATCCGCCAATCGAATTCCGGTAACAGCAGGTCCATTCACCAGGAAATCTGTCACCTCGCCGACTACGACGCTGAGGTTCGGCTGTGCCGTGGTTTCTCGCTGCATCGCAGCTCGGTACAAAGCCCTGTCTGCCTGCGTTCTGGGCCCCTGCACAGCGGGGCCTTTACGGCGGTTCAGTAAACGAAACTGAATTCCCGCCTGGTCTGCGACGCGCCCCATCACCCCGTCCAACGCGTCAATTTCGCGGACAAGATGCCCTTTGCCGAGGCCCCCAATAGCGGGGTTACAGGACATTACGCCGATATCAGTGGCCGACAGAGTCACAAGGGCGGTAGTCGCACCCATCCGGGCGGCTGCATGGGCCGCCTCTGTTCCGGCGTGGCCCGCTCCGATAACGACGACGTCAAAATCCGAATGTTTCACGTGAAACACTCCTTACTTTCCCAGGCAGAAGCTTGAGAATATTTCATCCAACAAGTCTTCTACACCAATTCTGCCAACCAGAGCTTCCAAAGCGCGGATCGCGGTCCTCAGTTCCTCGGCTGCAATATCATACAGGTCGGGACCTGATTCCAGAACAACGATTGCAGCACTAAGTGCGTCGCGCGCTGTGATCAGCGCTATACGATGCCTTTCACGCGTGGCGATACCATGGGTAGTAGTACGATCACCCAATACACGCGATATGTTGGAAATCAACCGATCCACACCCTGCCCGGTTTTCCCTGAGATTCCTTCATCAGAACTGTTTCTCAGATCGGACTTCGGAAGAACCTGAATATCTCCTTCCAACATCTGAACGCCCAGCTCTTTTGGATCATCAGTCAGAAATACGCGCAGATCGGCGGCCTCGGCGCGCTTTTTGGCCCGCTCAATTCCCAGGCTTTCGACGTGATCGTCGGTTTCCCGCAAGCCCGCTGTATCCAACAAAGTAACGGGAAGTCCCTCAAGGTCCATTCGAACTTCAATCACATCGCGCGTTGTGCCGGCATATTCCGACGTGATCGCTGCATCGCGACCGGCCAGAGCATTCAGCAATGTCGACTTTCCGGCATTTGGCAAGCCAACAATCGCAACCTCGAACCCGGTTCGAATGCGTTCTGCAATACGAACCCCTTCAGCTTCACGTTGTAGATCTGCAATGACATCTGTGATCAACTGGCGCACTTCAGGGGTAACATCGGTTGGCACCTCTTCATCGGCAAAATCAATCACTGCCTCAAGCAGCGATGCGGCGCGAATCAAATCGCGCCGCCAGCGTTCAGCCAAATTCCCAAGCTCTCCGGCCAGAATGATCTGTGCCTGCTTGCGTTGAGCCTCTGTCTCAGCGTCGATCAGATCGGCAAGGCCCTCGACCTGTGTCAAATCCATTTTGCCGTTTTCCAAGGCACGGCGGGTGAATTCCCCGGGATCGGACAGGCGCAAACCGTCCATGTCCGCAAGGCAGCGCATGACAGCGTTGACCGCCGCTGTACTGCCGTGAATCTGTAGCTCTGCCACGTCTTCGCCAGTAAAGCTGGCCGGGGCCTGGAAGGTCAGAACTACCCCATCATCCAGGCGCGATCCGTCTTTGCCATACAGGCTGCGCACCCGCATCCCGCGGGAGGACAAAGCAGCACCGGAAAGAGCAGCCGCGGCAGGATGCGCCAAGGGGCCCGAGAGACGGATGACCGCCACCCCTGCCTTGCCTTGCGCGCTGGCCAAGGCGAATATCGTATCCATTCGACCGCCTCGCTTGCGTCCAGGACCTGTGTCAGGTGTTCATCGAATCGAAGAACTCGCCATTTGTCTTGGTCTGTTTCAACTTGGACAACAGGAACTCGATCGCATCGGTAGTGCCCATCGGGTTCAGGATACGGCGCAGAACAAAGGTCTTGGCCAGATCACCCTTATCGACCAGCAAATCCTCTTTCCGCGTACCGGATTTGAGGATGTCGATAGCCGGGAACACGCGCTTATCTGCGATCTTACGATCCAGAACAATTTCCGAGTTACCGGTGCCTTTGAATTCTTCGAAGATGACTTCGTCCATCCGGCTGCCGGTATCAATCAGCGCAGTGGCGATGATGGTCAGCGAGCCGCCTTCTTCGATATTCCGTGCCGCACCAAAGAACCGCTTAGGTCGTTGCAGAGCGTTTGCATCTACACCGCCGGTCAAAACCTTACCCGAGGATGGAACCACGGTATTAAATGCCCTACCAAGTCTTGTGATCGAGTCGAGAAGAATAACAACATCTCGTTTATGTTCGACCAAACGCTTGGCTTTTTCGATAACCATCTCAGATACGGCAACGTGGCGGGTGGCGGGTTCATCAAAGGTCGACGACACGACCTCGCCCTTCACCGAACGCTGCATGTCGGTCACCTCTTCCGGCCGCTCGTCGATCAGTAGGACGATCAGATAGCACTCAGGGTGGTTCTTTTCGATCGAGTTCGCAATATTCTGCAGGATCACCGTCTTACCAGTCCGTGGCGGTGCCACAATCAACGACCGCTGACCTTTACCGATCGGCGAAACCAGATCGATGACACGGGCGGACTTGTCCTTGATGGTTGGATCTTCGACTTCCATCTTCAGGCGCTCATCCGGATAAAGCGGTGTCAGGTTGTCGAAAGCAACTTTATGCCTGGCTTTCTCGGGATCTTCGAAATTGATCTTGGTGACCTTGATCAGTGCGAAATACCGTTCGTTCTCGTCCGGCGCCTTGATATCACCTTCGACCGTATCACCGGTGCGCAACGAATGCTGGCGGATCATTTCTGGCGAGACATAGATATCATCAGGACCGGGCAAATAGTTCGCCTCGGGCGAACGCAGGAACCCGAACCCATCTTGCAGAACCTCAAGTACGCCATCGCCGCCCACGGTCCAGCCTTCATCTGCGCGTTCGCGCAGAATCTGGAACATCATCTCGCCTTTTCGCATGGTCGAGGCGTTTTCGATCTCAAGCTCTTCGGCCATCGCCAGAAGGTCTTTGGGGCTTTTGGCTTTCAGATCGGCCAGATTGAGGGATTCATTAGACATGATGATAAGAACCTTGGCCGCATGGATGCGGCTCGGACTGGAATTTCAATACGGAAGATACGCCGCCCGGACGGGCGTGTTACGCGATAAATAAGCGCTTACCTACAAAGAGTCAAATAGCTGCTCAGAACTTCAGAACGACCGCCAGAACGATGATAACCATCAAAATGGTAGGCACCTCGTTCATCATGCGATACTGCCGCCCAGTGAGCGTATTTCGGCCCTCTAAGAAGTCCTTTCGACGTACCATCAGCCAGTAGTGGAACCAAGTCATCGCAATCACTGCTGCGCCTTTGACCCAGGGCCAGGCAAAATCCCAGCCGACTATGCCTGGTGTGAATACCATGATCAGGCCGCAGGCCCAGGCCACGTACATCGCCGGGCGCATGATCACCCGCAGCAGCTTTTCTTCCATTTCAAAGAAGATCTCCTGCGCCCCGTCAACGCCTTGGGCTTTTTCTACGTGATAGACGTACAATCTAGGCAGATAGAACAAACCAGCCATCCAAGAGATCACGGCCATGATGTGCAGGGACTTCACCCAAGGATAGATGGCGAAAAGAAGATCAGTCATTCCAGCTCCGGGCGTGGTTTGGATCTCTCCCTATAAAAAAAATAGGAAAAGAGAAAGGATGATGGTTTTGTAGGGAGATCAAATTCCGTGGATTACTTATTTACCCATCTGTTTTCCCCAGGTGGATAGTTTCACCCGAGAACTGGGTGATTCTGTTAATTTCATAAAAAACCACAATAAAACAATATGTTATTAATATGTAATGCGTAATTCTCCGGGGATAACTTGATGAATAAGCTGGGATATCCCGCTTGTCCCGATGTTCAAAGTTATCCTTGTCCAGACTGGACAGGGTTCGGGCGACTCATAGAAGTTTTTCGCGAAAACACCGGGCTTGCGTGTCAACAGGAAAACCATACAAACCATCCTTGAACGATCAACCATTTGCTCAGGGGGTTTTCCACATTTCTGTCCCCATCATATTGGCCTCGGGGTCATCCATTCGTGCGCAGTTGCTAGAGAATGCGGGCGTGCGGTTTATCGTTCAAACTGCACGCGTGGACGAAGAGACCGCCAAACGGGCTTTGCTGGCCGAAGAGGCATCTCCACGTGATATTGCCGATACTCTGGCAGAGATGAAAGCCCGCAAGGTCAGCGACAAGGTGCCGGGGCCGATGGTTCTGGGATGTGATCAGGTGCTGGATTTCGAAGGTCAGCTTTTGTCCAAACCGCAATCGCCCGAGGATGCGCTGGCGCAGCTCAAAGCGATGCGGGGCAAGCGGCATATGCTGTTATCCGCAGCCGTCATCTATCAGAATGGCGAGCCGATCTGGCGACATGTAGGTCAGGTGCGCCTGCGGATGAGGATGAGTTCGGACGCCTATCTACGCGA
This sequence comes from Ruegeria sp. CDSC042, assembly GCF_059610745.1. Taxonomy (NCBI): domain Bacteria; kingdom Pseudomonadati; phylum Pseudomonadota; class Alphaproteobacteria; order Rhodobacterales; family Roseobacteraceae; genus Ruegeria; species Ruegeria sp. CDSC042. The sequence goes on along the minus strand of NZ_JBXWOF010000011.1, from coordinate 34,664 downwards.
CTATGTTGCGCGCAACTGGGACAGCATCCGCCACGCAGTCGGGGCCTATAAGCTTGAGGAAGAAGGCGTGCGGCTGTTCGCAACCATTGACGGTGACTATTTTAACGTTTTGGGTATGCCCCTATTGGAGCTGTTGAATTTTCTGGCGGTCAAAGGGGTGATTGATCAATGAGTGGCAAGCAGATCCCGCTGGCGGGTGTGATCGGGCATCCGATTTCCCATTCGAAATCCCCAATACTGCATGGCCATTGGCTGAAAACTTATGGCCTGGCCGGTCACTATATCCCCATGGATGTCGCACCGGATGATCTTGAGGCTGTTCTACGAACCTTGCCCAAAGCCGGATTTGTCGGGGCCAACATCACAGTGCCCCATAAAGAGGTGGCCTTGGATCTGGCGGATACGGCTTCGGACCGGGCCAGGCAGATCGGGGCTGCTAATACGCTTGTGTTTCAGCCCGACGGTTCGATCCATGCGGATAACACCGATGGGTACGGGTTCATGCAGAACCTGCGCAGCGGCGCCCCAGATTGGATCCCAGCGGATGGTCCCGCGGTTGTCTTTGGTGCCGGAGGCGCCGCGCGTGCTGTTCTTCAAGCGTTGGTCGATGCAGGTGTGCCCGAGATTTTCTTGACCAATCGGACGCGCACACGTGCAGATCGCCTGAAGGAAGAGTTTGGTACGACCATAACGGTGGTGGATTGGTTGAAAGCGGGCAACGTGGTTGAAGATGCGGAACTTGTGGTCAACACAAGTTCGCTTGGGATGCACGGCCAGCCCGAGCTGCGGGTGCCTCTGGACGGGTTACAGCCCGGTGCCATAGTCACCGATCTGGTCTATGCGCCACTTAAGACACGCTTGCTGGAAACAGCAGAACAGGCGGGATGCACACCCGTAGATGGCCTTGGCATGTTGTTGCATCAGGCCGTACCTGGGTTTGAAAGCTGGTTTGGGGTGCGCCCTGAAGTCACTTCTGATTTGCGTGCTGCGGTACTGGGATGAGCTTTGCACTTGGCCTGACCGGTTCTATCGGCATGGGAAAAAGCACAACTGCCAGCATGTTCGTCGACGAAGGCTGTGCGTTGTGGGACGCAGATGCCGCCGTGCATCGGCTATACGCGCGTGGCGGGACAGCGATCAAGCCGATGCGTAGGGCGTTTCCTGAGGCCATTATCGACGGCGCGGTTAGCCGGGAAGTATTGAAACGGTTCATTTCGGCAAACCCAGCGGCGCTGAAAGCGATTGAGGCCATTGTTCACCCGCTGGTGGCGGCGGATCGAGCGGCGTTCCGGGAACAAGCCACCGCAGATATTCTGGTTTTCGATATTCCCTTGCTATTTGAAACCGATGGAGATGCGGCGATGGATGCGGTCGCCTGTGTCTCGGTCCCAGCTGACGAGCAGAAACGCCGCGTGATGGCGCGCGGTACCATGACCGAGGCGCAATTCGAGCAGATCAAAGCCAAGCAGATGCCGAATGACGAAAAATGCGCGCGGTCTGATTTTGTGATCGTCACGGACAGTCTGGACCACGCCCGCACACAGGTGCAGGATGTGGTCAGGCAGATACGGGCAGGGCTGGCAGATGCGTGAGATTGTACTCGATACCGAAACCACGGGCTTTGATCCTGAGAGCGGCGACCGGATTGTGGAAATCGGTGCGGTTGAGCTTTGGAATCACGTCGCCACGGGCGAAACCTATCACGTCTATATCAACCCTCAACGGTTCATGCCCGAAGAGGCGTTTGGCGTGCACGGCATTGGCCCCGACCTGCTGGAACCACCCCGCCCAGTGGAAAAAGGTCAGGTCACGCTTAAGGACAAGCCGGTTTTTGCCAAGGTTGGTCAGGGGTTTCGGGATTTTGTCGCGGATTCGAAACTGGTGATCCACAACGCGTCATTCGACATGAAGTTTCTGAATGCCGAGCTGGGCTGGATGGGACTGCCGCCGATCCCGATGGATCAGGCACTGGACACGCTGGCGATTGCGCGCAAACGGTTTCCGGGCTCGCCCGCCTCGCTGGATGCATTGTGCCGGCGGTTCAACATAGACAACTCGAACCGGATCTTGCACGGGGCGTTGCTTGACTCTGAAATTCTGGCTGAGGTCTATCTTGAGCTGATCGGCGGACGTCAGCCAGATTTCGGGCTTTCGACCTCTGTGTCGTCTTCCGCTGGCGGAGCAGAAGAGTGGCGGCCATCGCCGCGCAAAGATGCCTTGCCGTCCCGGATCACCCAAGACGAGCGCGCGGCGCATGAGAAATTTATTGATAAACTGGGCGAAAACGCCCTTTGGTCCCGCGCCTGAGGTCACTCCGGCGCGGGGAGGCCTGATTAGGCCTGAGTCTTTTGCGTCTCGGCCTGGCGACGCATCAATTCATTCCGGTACAGGCTGACAAAATCAATATTGTCCAGGTTAACCGGCGGGTATCCTCCATCGCGCGTGATGTCGCTGACGATGCGGCGCAGGAACGGGAACAGCATGCGCGGGCATTCGATCATCAGGAACGGATGCAGCTGGTCTTCGGCGACACCTTCCACATGGAACAGGCCGCAATAATCCAGCTCGCACAGGAACAGGATGTCTTCCATGCCCTTGGCTTTGGATTTGAGGTTCAGCTTGATCGACACCTCGTATTGATGCTCAGCCGGGCGCTTTTTGGCGTCCAGATTGACCTGAACCGCGATCTCGGGCTGGACATCGCCAGACACGCCTTTTTGCGCCATCACGTTTTCAAAGGACATATCGCGAATGAATTGTCCCAGAACGCGCATCTGGATCTGGGGTGCGGTCTGGGCCGCGGTGTTTTCTTGGGCGCCGTCTTCGGCCATGGGTCTACTCCGAAACTGAAATTCGCCACTGCTTAGCAAGTTGGGCGAGGCACCTCAATGCTGGTGCGGCCCTTCGACCCATTTCGATGGCTTTGACGGGTTCTGACGGGGGCGAACCTCGGTGTATTCACCGTCGACCACATCGCCCTGGGTCGATGCTTGGGGCCCGGTCCTGAACTGCGTCCCGCCGCCCATCTGAAACTGCGTGATTGTGACCTTCGAGCGGAGATAGCGGAATACAGAGACCCGGACGCCAGGGATTAACAGCGCAAATCCAACGGCATCGGTGAAAAACCCTGGTGTCAGCAGCAAGACACCGGACAGCAAGATCATCGCGCCATGGGCCAAAGGTTCGGTCGGGTCGTCAAGCTCTGCAAAGGATCGTTGTAGGTTTTCCAACGCCATGCGACCTTGTGTCCGTACCAAAGCGGTACCCAGAACGGCCGTTAGAACCACGATCGCAAGGGTTGGCCATAGTCCGATTAGCCCACCAACCTGAATGAACAGGCCGATTTCGATGATCGGAACAAGTAAAAAAGCCAGGAACAGGTACATTTGCATTATCCTTTACTGCAGGTCGGGCGGTAGACTTGTCCCGAACTGTCACCTACATAGTGGCAAGAGGCCGTGTATACAAAGTCGCGGTCTGACCAAGAGGATGAAATGAACGAACCAATGATCCAGTTGCTGGTCCTGGCCGGAATTGCCGTTTTCCTGATCCTGCGCCTGAAAAGCGTACTGGGTACACGTGAGGGTTTTGAGAAACCCCCGCTTCAACAACAGTCCGAAGCCAATAAGTCGCGCCGTGATTTTGAGGTGATTGAGGGCGGGCCAGATCACGACATTACCGATCACGTGCCCGAGGACAGCGAACAGGCGCAGACCCTATCCGCTATGAAACGGATCGAGCCGGGCTTTTCGGTGGGTGAATTTGTTCAGGGCTCTCGCGGCGCTTATGAGATGATCGTCATGGGGTTCGAAAAGGGCAATCTGGATGAAATCCAGCCCTTCCTGTCGGAAGAGGTGTTTGAAACCTTTGTTTCGGTCGTTGCCGCGCGCGAGGATCAGGGGCTGACCATCGAGGCCGAATTTATCGGTGTGCGCGAAACCACACTGGCAGATGTGAGCTTTGACAAGGATACCAACCAGGCCGAAATCACCATGAAATTTGTTGGTGAGCTGACTTCGGCCGTGCGGGATCGTGGTGGCGATATCATCGAGGGCAACCCAAACACGGTTAAACGTCAAAAGGACAGCTGGACCTTTGCCCGCGTTATGGGCTCGGACGATCCGAACTGGCTGCTTGTTGCCACGGACGCATGATTGCAGCGTTTCGGTCGCTTTTCCTGGTGGCTGTCATGACCACCTCTGCCAGTGCCGAGGTGACACGATCCATACTGTCCTATGATGACCTGAATGGTTGGGCCGCCGATGATCACGGGGCGGCCCTTTCGGTTTTTCTGAACACGTGCGGTGATCTGGATGATCCGGACTGGCAGGCATTGTGCGGCGTGGCACGCACCTATAAGCCCGATGCGGCCCGGTCATTTTTTGAGCTGTTCTTCCGTCCCGTTCTGGTCGAAGACGGGAAGGATGGCCTGTTCACAGGCTATTTTGAACCCGAACTGGACGGGTCCAAAACCAGATCGGAGCGGTATAAATACCCGATCTATAAAATGCCTCCTGAGGCGCGCGGAGCCGAAAAATGGTTATCCCGTCGCGATCTGCTGACCGGTGATGTCATGCAGGGCCGCGGTCTTGAAATCGCCTGGGTGGACGACCCAGTCGAGCTGTTCTTTCTGCAGATTCAGGGCTCAGGCCGTATCCGGTTGCCCGATGGGAGGGCGCTGCGGGTCGGTTATGGGGGCGCCAATGGGCATCCTTATCGTTCGATCGGGTCCGAACTGATCCGGCGCGGTGCCCTAGGTGCGCATCAGGTCAGTGCGCAGATGATCAAATCCTGGGTCCGCAAGAACCCCGAGGCGGGTACCGAATTGCTGTTTCACAACCCGTCTTATGTGTTCTTCCGCGAGGTGAATCGTGTTGCACCGGAATTTGGCCCTCTGGGTGCGATGAACCGTTCGGTCACCACCATGCGCAGCATTGCCGCCGATCCGGCATACACACCGCTGGGTGCTCCAGTCTGGGTCGAAAAGGACGGCAAGGATCCTTTGCGCAGGCTGATGATCGCTCAGGATACCGGGTCGGCCATCAAGGGCGCACAACGGGCTGATATTTTCTTTGGAACCGGCGATGCCGCAGGGGCCGCAGCGGGGCGCCTGAAAGATCCGGGTCGCATGGTGGTTCTGCTGCCGATTCAGCGCGCATATGCTCTTTTACCGGACGAGTTCTGATGTCGCGCCGCAAATTGACCCCTGACGAAATGGATCTGTGGCGCAAGGTGACCAAACAGGCAGATCGCCTGCATCCCGAACTGCCGCAGTCGGTGCACCCCACCTCATTGCCCAAGCCGAAACCGACAAAAATCTTTAAGCCCCGGATCGAGGCGTTTGAAGTGGGGCAGAACGCGGCTGGCAGGGGTGTACGGCATGTGTTGAAACCATCCGTTACCGAAGGGTTACGCGCCAACCCAGTGCAAATGGACAGCAAGGCTTTTGCCCGGATGAAACGTGGCAAGCTCCGACCCGAGGGCAAGTTGGACTTGCATGGCTTGCGGATGGACACGGCCTATCCGGCGCTGGTGCGCTTTGTGCTAACCGCGCAGGCTTCGGGCAAGCGTCTGGTTCTGGTAGTGACCGGCAAAGGCAAGGACCGGGATGAGCCCGGCCCCATCCCCACTCCGCGCGGCGTCTTGCGCAATCAGGTACCGCAATGGCTGTCACTGCCGCCCTTGGCACAGGCTGTGATGCAGGTGACGCCCGCGCATATCAGCCATGGTGGCGACGGGGCCTATTACGTCTATCTGCGCCGCAGTCGCTAAAGCGTGCGTGCGGCGCGGCTGATGCCAATCCAGGTCAGCAGACAAACCAGCAGGAAGAATACTCCGATCCACAGGAACTGCGTGTCCAGAGGAACCCCCTGATCAATCAACACGCCGGTCAGTCCGGGGCCAATCGCCGACCCAAGGACCATGACCGCAGTGGCCATGGCCTTGATCGCGCCAATATGACGGGTTCCATAGAATTCCGCCCAGAACGCACTGGGCAAGGTGCTGTTTGCGCCGACGGTAAGCCCCAGAAAGACCAATGCAGCAACCGCACCCCCAATCGAGGTGCTTGCAGCCGCCAACATGAAGCCGATAGCTATTGGCACCTGATAGAAGGGCATCATTCGGGCGGTTCCCCATTTATCCAGTGCCCATCCCGCGACAAACATCGAGATCAGGGAAACACCTGTGTAGACGGGAAACAGCGCCACCAACTCGATATGTTGCCAGCCTTTGACCTCGGCCAGATGGACCTGATGAAAGAAGAATGCGGTGATAAAGGCAGAAGGACCCAGCAAGGCGGGGGCCATGAACCAGAACAACGGGTTCAGCAAAGCGTCGGTGCGTGTCCAGTGCCGCCCCTGCATACCTGCTGCTGAGTACTCGCTGGCCAGACTTTGCGGTGTGCGCTCTTGCCGAAGCAAGCGCAGCAGAATCGGAATGCCGGCCACACAAATACCTGCCGAGATGATCCAGAGCAGGCGCCAATCCAAAAACACCATCGCAGTGACAAAGATTACCGGCAAAAGCGCTTCGCCAACCGCAAATCCGACCGAGGCGATCGACAAGGCCTTGCCGCGCGTTGTGGTAAACCAACGCGCCATCGCGACCAAGGCAAGATGGGTGCTCATCCCCTGCCCGAACAGGCGCAACAGGAAGATCACCAGCGGTAGCAGGATCAGCCAGCGGTTCAACGCCATCGCTAGCGCCGCCACGGCTAGCCCAGCCAGGACAGCGGGGCCGAGCACACGCACCCGGAAGATATCCGTTAGCCCGCCCGCCCAGATCATGATGATGGCGGATGCGGTCGTACCCAGCGAATAGATCCCACCCCAGGCCCCATGGCTCAACCCGAACGTCGCACGAATTTCGCCGGAAAAGATCGAGATGAAGAACGTTTGCCCAAAACAGGACAGAAAGGTCAGCAGAACTCCGGCGCCAAGCCATGAGGCATTTGCTTTCAGATAATGCCCCAGGTGAAAGGACATTACGGAGAGCTGACCTTGGCCTGCCCGGTCTCGGTCAGCTCAATCTCGGTCGCCCCGGTCGGGTTGCGGACCTCGGCGGGGGCGATCACGTCAATCCCGCGTTGCCTGCCAAAGGTACTGCTGACCCGGCGGGCGGAATTGATAATCGCCAAAAGCGCCGGAGAGGTTGCAGCCACGAAATGAGACGACCCGGCATCGCTGTTGAAGGCGGTCGTATCCAGAATACTGATCTTATATTCGGACAGCGCATCGGCCGAGCTGATATTTCCCAGACGTTCGCTTTTGGCGGTACCGCGCAGGCGTGCGGATATACTCAGCAGCCTGTCTTTGCGTGAGATCATCACAATGAACGGGTCAGGCAGCGTTTTGATGCTGTCCATCTGCGACCGGAACAGATCGACATCCAGATCCGGTGCGATCAGAACAACCCCTTCGATATTCCGATGCGACCAGCCCGGTTCGCGCAGCTCGGCCTGCCGCATCATCTCCATCGTCAGGGCGGTGCCCATGGAATGCGCCACAAGGATAACCCGATCGACCCCCATTGATTTCAGCTGGCGAACGGTTTGTTCCAGACCATCACGGGCGAACAGCATGCTGTCGATGTCATAGGCATAGCCATAACCCGTTGCCTGGCTTGGCCAGGAATAGACCATGGTTTCACCCGGTATTTCCAGATCATGTTCCAACTGCGCGGCGCGGAACACTGTTTCCGACTGGGTCGTGTTATAGCCGTGGATAAAGATCGAAACCTCGTCCACACCTCTTAGTCGCGAGGCAAGGCCCTGGGGTCCAGCAAGCTCGTCTTCATCAGCCATCACGAACTGATTTTCCGGGTCCGGGTCGGCATAGGAAAAATCCAATGTCCCGGGTGTGTGATTGGGTGGAATCGAGACCGTCATCTCGAGAAACTGCAGCTGATCGCTGCGGCGGTACCCATAGGATCCGTCCGCTTCGCGCGCGCGGGTGGTTGCTGCGTAAATGGTTTTGGGCGTGCCAATCTCCAGTGCCGAGGGCACGGTTTGAGATACGGTCCGGTCGACACATGCGGCTAGCGTTGCCGCAGTCAGGACAAAAATAATATAGCGCAGCACCTGTCGCCCCCTAAGGAATTTGCGCACACGCTACTCTATTCTGATCCCAGGTCCAGCGGGGTCAATGACACGGACCGGCAAAAACCGGCTGGAGATATTACAGAACGTAACGGCTGAGGTCCGTAGACTTTGTCAGCTCACCCAGATTGTCGTCAACGAACTGTGCATTCACGGTGATTTCCAAACCGGCCTGATCGGGGGCTGTGAAAGACAATTCCTCGAATACGCGCTCCATCACGGTGTAAAGCCGACGTGCACCGATATTCTCGACGCTTTGGTTCACATCCGCTGCGATTTTCGCCAGGGCTGCGATGCCGTCCTCGGTAAAGCTGACCGTGACATCCTCGGTGCCCATCAAGGCAGTGTACTGGCGGGTCAGCGCGTTGTCTGTCTCGGTCAGGATGCGGACGAAATCCTCTTCGGTCAGTGCGCGCAGCTCGACACGGATCGGCAGGCGCCCCTGCAGTTCCGGCAACAGGTCGGATGGTTTGGCAATATGAAACGCGCCTGAGGCAATGAAAAGAATGTGGTCGGTTTTGACCGGCCCATGCTTGGTGGAGACGGTTGTGCCTTCGATCAGAGGCAACAGGTCACGCTGCACCCCCTCTCGGCTGACATCACCGCCGCGTGCGTCCGAACGGGCGCAAACCTTGTCGATCTCGTCCAGAAACACGATGCCGTTCTGTTCAACCGATTCCAGCGCCGCGCGGTTTACGGTTTCGTCATCCAACAGTTTGTCGGCCTCTTCTCCGATCAGCATGTCATAGCTTTCGGCGACGGTCAGGCGTTTCTTGACGGTGCGCCCGCCAAAGGCCTTGCCGAAAATATCGCCCAAATTCATCATCCCCATCTGACTGCCGGGTTGGCCAGGGATATCGAACATCGGCATCTGGCTTGAGGTATCCGTCAGTTCCAGCTCGATCACTGTGTCGTCCAGCTCTCCGGATTTGAGCTTTTTGCGGAACATCTCGCGGGTGCCCTCACGTGCGTCTTCCCCGGCAATGGCAGTAATCACCCGGTCTTCGGCGGCCTGATGGGCCTTGGCTTTGACGTCCTCACGCATGAATTCACGGGTCTGCAGGATCGCGGCATCGGCCAGATCACGCACGATCTGTTCCACATCGCGGCCAACATATCCAACCTCGGTGAATTTGGTGGCCTCGACCTTGATGAAGGGTGCGCGGGCCAACTTGGCCAGACGCCGGCTGATCTCAGTCTTGCCAACGCCGGTGGGGCCGATCATCAGGATATTCTTGGGATAAACCTCATCCCGGATGTCATCAGCCAGTTGCTTGCGCCGCCAGCGATTACGCAGCGCCACGGCGACTGCACGCTTGGCATCCTTCTGCCCGATGATAAAGCGATCCAGTTCCGAGACAATCTCGCGCGGGGTCAGGTCGGTCACGGGGGCAGTCCTTTCGGTCGGCATAAGTTGGCTGCGGTCTAGGTAATCACCGCAACGGCGAAAACAACAGCGGCAGCGTTGGTTAGCAATGCCCCACCCGGTTTGCAAATGCTTTCCATAGGTAAAGCGCCCGGCCTCTGTTACAGTGATTTCAAAGCGTTGAGAGCCCGGAGCGCGGAAATGACCAAGATTGCCAAGATCACCCTGCTGTTTGTCGTGTTTGTCGACCTGATCGGGCAAGGGTTGGTCTTTCCGATCATCAACTCACTGATCATGGAGACGAAATCGGGGTTCCTGCCTGAAAACACGGCCATGGGCACCCGGCATTTCTACTACGGCTTGGTGATTGGCTGTTTCTTTCTGTCCTGGTTTCTGGGCGTGGTCTATGTCTCTAAGGTTTCAGATTCCATTGGTCGCAAGAACGCGCTGTTAGTGTGTCTGGGAGGGGCATTGATAGGTTATGCGCTGACCATCGCCGCGCTGTATCTCAACAGCCTGCTGCTGTTGATTGTCGGCCGGTCGATCACCGGGTTTACAGCTGGCAATCAGCCGATCGCGCAGGCGGCAATGATTGACGGCAGCACTGATGCCGCCGACCGCGACCGCAACATGGGCTATATCGTGACAGGTGTCAGCTTTGGCCTGGTTGGCGGTCCCATTATTGGCGCGGTCCTGTCGGACTCGGCCCTGCTGGGCAGCGCGGCGACGCTGAAAACGCCATTCTACGGCGCCTTTGTTCTGGTATTGATCGCCATTTTCCTTGTCGCCGCGTATTTCAAGGATACCCGGACCGAGCGTGAGCCCTTTGTCTTTCGCCCCCGCGATATCACCGACAGCCTGATAGCGGTGCGCGAACATCCGATGGTTCTGAAAATCATGCCGGTCTATGGCCTGTTTATGATCGCCAATGTGACCTTCTATGTGTTTGTCGACAACTTCTTGACCAGCGCATTTGGATACGGGGTCATCGGCGGCAGCATGGCCATGGTCGTCATTGGGGTTGCGCTGGCCTTTTCCAGCACCTTCCTGGTCAAACCTGTGCAGGAACGGTTCAGCAAACACCAGATCATCTATGTCTCACTGGTTGTGATGGTGATCAGCGGCCTAGGTTTCGCCTTCAGCCCCAGCGGTGTGCTGAGCTATGTCCCGGTCTTTTTCTTCTATTTCTTCTTTGGCGTCTCATACCCGACACTGCTGGGCCTGTTTTCCTCCAGTGTCAGCGACACCGATCAAGGCTGGGTCATGGGGGTGACCACGGCCGTCTTCTGTCTGGCCGGGGGCGTCATGTCCCTGATCGGCGGCGGGTTGATGAGTATCGACATCCGACTGCCCTACTACATCGTGATCCTGACCGCCCTGTTGGGGCTGGTCGGGATGCATATGCGGTGGAAGGGCAAAGAGATCCGAGAGCTGTTGGCCTGAGACAACTTGCGTCTTAGATCGTCTCAACCGTGAGATTGCCATTGGTATAGACGCAGATATCGGCGGCGATGGCCATGGCTTCGCGGGCGACTTGTTCCGCCGGTTTGTCGCCATCCATCATCGCGCGCGCCGCTGCCAGGGCAAAATTACCACCCGATCCGATGGCAGCCACGTTGTGTTCCGGCTCCAGCACATCCCCTGCCCCGGTGATCACCAGCAGATCCTTGCCATCAGTGACGATCAACATCGCCTCAAGCTTTTGCAGGTATTTGTCGGTGCGCCAGTCCTTGGCCAGCTCGACCGAGGCGCGCGCCAGTTGGCCGGGCGTGGCCTCAAGCTTGGTTTCCAGACGTTCCAGCAGGGTAAAGGCATCGGCGGTTGATCCGGCGAAGCCTGCGACAACCTCGAACCCGCCGGGTGACAGGCGGCGTACCTTGCGCGCGGTCCCTTTGATCACGGTCTGGCCCAAGCTGACTTGCCCGTCCCCGGCAATGACCACCTGCCCGCCTTTTTTGACGCCAATAATGGTTGTGCCGTGCCAACCGGGAAAGTCGCTGTCTGCCATGGGGGCCTCCGTTTTCGCCTGCTGTTCTATATGGGCCGGTCTCATCCGCAGCGCAACAGTTCACAACTTGCTTATAAGATATGCAAAAAACGCAAATCGGGGCTGTAAAACCAGCAATTGTGGGACTCAGTTGAAAATCCTACATGAGGCTCACAACCGACAACGGGTCGGCTGTTTCTGTTTATAAGGAATGCGCAAATGGCAACTACCGCAAATATCCATGCGCCGCTCGGAGCAGCTACCATCCTGCATGTAGTGGACGCGTTTTTTGGCGCTTTTGAAAAAGCCGCCGATTGGAATGAATCCCGCAAAACCCGCAATGCCCTGTCGGCTCTCAGTGATGAACAGCTGGACGATATCGGCCTGTGCCGCGCGGATATCACCACCCTCTGATCCACGAGAATTCGTGAATTCAAGATAAGCCGCCCGGGTCTGGGCGGCTTTTTCTTTTTCTGCGCCGCTTTTTCCAGTCAGACAATTCAGGCGGAAGCGCTTTGCCCCAGATACGAAAAAAGGCGCCCCGAATAAGGCGCCTTCAAACGTTGTTTCCCGAACCGGATCAGAGCGCTTCTTCGATCCAGCTTTGCAGCGCGGCTTTCGGTGCGGCGCCTGCGCGGTTCGAAACGACCTGACCATCCTTGAAGATGAACAGCGCCGGGATGCCACGTACGCCCATGGCGGCGGCAGAGTTCGGGTTGCTGTCTACATCGACTTTGGCGATCTTGACCTTGTCGCCATATTCAGCCGCCAGCTCTTCCAGAGCGGGTCCGATCTGTTTACAGGGGCCACACCATTCGGCCCAGAAATCGACAACTACGGGGATGTCGGAATTCTTGACTTCGGCGTCAAAAGTATCGTCGGTAACAGCTACGGTCGACATATTCTGTCTCCTGAATGGGGAATGCTTGGTCACTGAAACTAGGTGTCGGGTATGCCAAGGTCAAGGCGTCAGCGCACGGGTTAGCGCAGCTTTCACCAGATCGTGTGGCAGCCACATCAGCTGGGCTGTTCGGGTCCACAGAATTGCAGTTCTGACTTCGCGGTCCGGATAGATCTGCGACAATGAATCAGCATAGGCACCCATCTGCCGCAGCAGTCCTTCGGGGCAGGATGCTGCATTGTCTGGCACTGTCATATTCGATTTAAAATCAATTACTTGGACGTCCGTTTCAGTGACGATCAGCCGATCAATGACACCATGGATACGCCGACTGCCCAGATCGGCCGTTACCGGGACTTCGGCCAAGGTATCGGGGGCGAACACGGCCTTCAGGTGATCCGCCGTCAACACATTTTGCACCTCGGCCAGCAATCCTTGCCGCTCGGCCTCACGCATATCGGGAAGAACCCGTGCGCAAAGCTGCGGCCAGTTCTCAGGAAGGACCCGCGGCAAATGCTCCAGCAGCAGGTGCAGGCGGGTGCCGCGCAGCTTGGCGGCCTCTTCATCCTGGCCCATGTCCCCGGGCAAGGCCTTGGCCCCGCCCAGATCAGACGGGCTGAGGGTTTCCGGCGCCGCATCAATGGCGGGGGCGGAATTCAGGAAGGTCGGTGGCAATTCGCTGTGGGCATGAACGGCGCCTGTGTGTTCGATAGATTCCGGACCATGCCAATCTCCGTGCGACAAGCGCAGGATCTCACTGTTGGGCAGAGCTGTTGCCCCTGCCCGCGCCATAGCCGCCTGCACCAGTTGATACCAGCTGGTTCCGTCCTTGCCGACATCCCCTGCCGCACCAACGATTAGCCACTTCTCTGCACGGGTCAGCGCCACGTATAACAGGCGCAACCGTTCATTCTCTTCCCGTTCGCGCGCCTCGGCTCGCGCCTGCGCGATCAGCGCCGGGGACGCGTCTGCCGGTACTTTCCATAGTGGCTTAGCATCCGTCACCATGATCTCGGCATCGCGCGGGGCTTGCCGTCTGCCGGTATCCGGCAGGATCACGATGGGGGCTTCCAACCCTTTCGATCCGTGCACGGTCATCACGCGGATCATGTTGCCGACACCGCTCATCTGCCGTTTGATCTCCAGATCGTCCGTCTGCATCCAGACTAAAAAACCTGTCAGGCTTGGAATGTCGGTGCGTTCATAGGCCAACGCCTGTGACAACAGCGCGTTGATGCCGTCTTCGGCCTCGGGGCCCAGCCGACCCAGCAGCAGGCGTCTCCCGTGATGACGGGTCAGAATCCGCTCGATCAGGTCATATGGGCGCAGAAAGTCGATTTGGCTGCGTAGGTCATTCAGAATGGCTAGCGTCTCGGGAAACTCCTCGGCCCGATTTCGCAGCGCTGCCCAAAGGAATTGCTCTTGTCGCCGATGTGCCAGATCAAAAAGCCGCTGTTCGGACCAGCCAAACAGAGGCGATTTCAGTACCGTGGCGAGCGACAAGCTGTCCTCGGGCGTGGCCAAAAAGCTCAGCAGAGCCGCCAGGTCCTTGACCGCAAGCTCCGCTCCGACCTTCAACCGGTCAGCCCCTGCAATCGGCAGTTCGGCAGCCTTGCAGGCGCGGATGATCTCAGCAAACAGGTCCGAGCGGCGCTGGACGAGGATCAGAAAATCCCCCGGCTGTACCTTTCGCCGGACGAAACTGCCCGGTACCTCGCCATCTTCGGGGATGGTTTCCCCCTGTTCGATCATATCCCTGATCGACTGTGCAACCTGCTCGGCCAGAACAACGGTATGGTGGCGCGCTCCAGGGCGGTCCACCGGGTCGGTCCATTCGGTATCTTCCTCGTCTTTGACTTTTTCGACCACCGGCCATAGGTCGACGCGCCCTGGCAGATCGGACTTGAAGGCGCGGTGCTGGCTTTCTTTGTGAAACCCGGCCTCGGCATGGTTTTCGAACAGAATATCGACCAGAGACAGAATGGCGCTGGAGGAGCGGAACGAGTACTCCAGCGTAGAATCCCACAGTTTAGAGCCTGATTCTTCCAGTTTCCGCCCAAATTCGGCCTGCATCCTGTCAAAGGCCTGAGGGTCGGCCCCCTGGAAGGAATAGATCGATTGTTTCTTGTCACCCACCACGAAAATAGTGCGCTCAATCCCGGACCGGGCCCCCTCCCCGCTGGTGAATTCCTGCGCCAACTTTTCGACGACGTCCCATTGGTCCGGGCTGGTATCCTGGGCCTCATCCACAAGAATGTGGTCAATCCCGCCGTCCAGCCGGTACAATACCCAAGACGCTACCGCCGGGTCGTTCAGTACGTTTCGGGCGCGCAAGATCAGGTCGTCAAAGTCCAGCCAGCCGCGCAGTTGCTTGCGCCGCTCATATTCTGGCAGAAAGGCCATTGCGAACCGCTGAAGCGCCAGCGTTTTGCGGGCCGCAACCAGTGCAAGCCGCTGTTCACGCGCGGCTTCAATGCGCAACATCAACGCCTCTAGCTGTGGCATCTGACCCGCCAGAACACCTTCGCGCAGGGGTTTGGTCGGGAAAGCGTTAATCTTGGCGGTAAACGGGTCCTTGGCCGCCTTTCCGGTCAGAAATACATCTTCAAGCACCGGCAGCGCGCCGATTTCGGCGCGGGTGAAGGCCGCAAGCCTGGTGGCTGCCTTGGCGTTGTTCCCGCCGCTTTCGGTTAGTGCGGGCCGGACGCTGCGAATAAGGTCGACCTCGCCCCCCAAAAACACCTGACCCAGCAAGAGCTCTTCGTCAAAGCCAGCGGGCAGATTGAATTGCTGCAAAACCTGCGTCCAATCGACGGCCTGCGCAAACAGATTGCGCTTTTGCGTGATGGCGGCGGTCAGTTTGTCGAACCCTGTGTCAGTCACAAAACGGGCGACATCGCCGATCAGATTGGCCATAGGCCCTTGGGCAAAATCCTCGACGATTTCTTCGCGCAGCAAGGCGGCGGCCCGATCCTCCATCTCGGTGAATTGCGGGCTCACTCCGGCCTCAAGCGGGAAACGGCGCAGCAGCGAGGCGCAGAAAGAGTGGATGGTCTGAATCTTCAGTCCGCCGGGCGTTTCGATCGCGCGGGCAAACAATGTGCGGGCCTGTGCCAGACGGTCCGGGTCAATCGCACCCTGAACGCCCAGATCGGTCAACTGCGCCAATAGCGGAGCATCCCCCAGCATGGCCCACTCACCGAGGCGTTTGAACAACCGGTTTTGCATCTCGCTGGCTGCAGCCTTGGTGTAAGTCAGGCAGAGGATGTGTTGCGGCTGCACCCCGTCCAGCAACAGCCGCGCCACCCGATCGGTCAGAACCCGCGTTTTGCCAGATCCCGCATTTGCCGCCAGCCAGGTCGAGGTATCGGGTCGTGCGGCCTGCACCTGCCGTTCGGTGGCGTCGTTGCGGGCGCTCATTTCAGGTCCTCGGGGGCGCTGTTGCTGGTTCGGTCCCACTCACCGAAACGTGCCAGATGATCATAGTCCCCGATATCGGTATCCTTGTGCAGCATGCGGCGCGAGGTGAAGCCCTGGTCAGGCTCTAAATAAGAGGAAATCAGCTGTTTCAGCTCGGCCAGGACCTTGTCGACCGGCTCTTTGGTCAGAGGCGCGGGCACCTCTTTATAGGTGCCGCCCATGCCGACAAAAATTGCTTCGGCCACAGGCAGCGGGTTAAACCCTTCGATCCCGCCCTGCTCGGCCATTGCGGCTTCGATCAGCAACTGTTTGTCAAACTTGGCCTGCTGGCTTTCGGTCGGAGGCGCACCGGTTTTATAGTCGACCAGCCGCAGCGCCCCGCGGCTGTTCAGGTCAATGCGGTCGGCGCGCCCGACTATGGTGAAATCCAGCGGACTGAGCGCCAGTTTCATCGCGGCCTCAAAAGCCACAGGCCCACCATCGCTGCGCCTGGTGGTCTCGGCCCGCAGGAAATCATCCGCAATCCGTTCCAGCCGCGCGAGCCATAATTTGCGCGCTGTGGGCCATGGGACATGCTGGACCAGCAGGCTTTCGGCGCGTTTCAGGAAGCTTTCGCGTGTCAGCAAGGCCGTGTCCAACACGCTGTCCTTCACGAACTGCTCCAAAATCTCATGGATTACAATCCCGCGCAGCAGCGCATCCGGGGCCTGAACCAAAGGGTCCAGAGGATTCAACCGCAGCACATGTTTGGCGTAGATCGCATAAGGATCACGGATCAGGCGCTTGATCTCAGTGACGCTCAGGCGGCGCGGGCGCGACCCGACCGGAGGGCGCGGAGATGGGCGCGGTGCCGCCTTGATTTCTGGAGCGTATTCAAGTTGTTCGGACCATCCCAGATATTGCCGCCCTCGGCCGCGCATTTCTGCAAGGGCGGTTTGGCCACCCTGTTCTGCTAGGCCGCTCAACAGGTTAGTTAACCGATTCAACCAGCGGGAAGGAACGGTTTCGGCATCGTCGGACCGGGTCGACCGGGTCAGCCAGACCTCGGGCGCGCCGATAGCCTGCTGAAAGTCATGTGCCGACAGGCCAATGCGCCGCTCTGGCAGCAACAGCCCGGCCTTATCGCGCATCTGCCGGTTCAGCCAGGGATCAGGCGCGGGCGCCTCGGGCCAGCTGCCCTCGTTCAAACCGCCAAGGATTAGCAAATCCGCGCCCTGCACCCGGGCCTCGAGTGTGCCCCAGATCATGATCCGGGGGTGTGGCGCGTCGCGGTCGCGGACCTCTTCTCCGGCCAGCAAAGCACCCAGCAGATCGGCAAAGTCATGGGCGGTCATGGTGCCGCCATGCTGAGCCTCATTTCGCAGCTCGGTCACAACCGCCAGCGCCTTTTGACCGGCGTTCTTGTCCCACAAAGTGCCGGGATCGTCAGTGTGACCGGCGGAAATGGCCTGAGCCAACCCGCAGAGGCGATCAACCCAATCCGCCAGTGGCAACTCATCAGCGATTTGCTGGTCGCAGAAATGCTGCACCAACCACTGGACCCAGCCTTCGGGCACCTCTTTGCGGATGGCAAATGCCGTCAGGCTGGCGGCATCCGGGAAAGGCGGCCCGTGGCGGCGCAGGTCCAGTTCCAGATCGCGGGTGTGCAACAGATGAGAGCCACGCTCGCCCCCGTCATGGCAGAGCGGATGTTTCAGCAGGGTCAACAGCGCTTCGCCGTCCAATCGACGCGCGAACAGGGCCGCGACATGGCGCAGGAACCGTCCGGGTGGGGACAGCTGCAGCGGCAGGCCAGCACTGTCATCGGGCAGGATGTTCCACCGGTCCAGCGCAGCGCTGACCTGACGAGTCAGCATGCGGTCGGGGGTGATCAGAGCGGCGGTCTGGCCGGTTTCAGCCGCCTCTCGCATGCGGAGCGCTATGGCCAGGGCCTCGGCCCGGGGGGACTGCGCCTCGACCAGGGTCAGGTCTTTTGTTGCGCCATGCAGATCGGTCAGTTGTGGACCTTCGGACATCCACGCATCCGTGATCGGGGCGGGGCGTAACGCAAGCGATATCAGTCTGTTACGGGCGGTTGAGGGTGGATTGTCCTGGGTCCAGGCTGTGATTTGATCCGGGCTCTGCCCAAGCTGGTTCATCAGTTTCCGGAACCGGTATTGCGGGTGATCCTCAGAGGTTAACGCCGCATCCAGCTGAGCCCAGACCTGATCGGGCTGGTCAAAGTCAAAGCCCGGCAGGATCAATGCGCCCTGCGGCAGGCAAGCAACAGCTTGCATCAGCATCAGTGTCGTTCCCCGTGACCCCGTCGAGCCGGCAAGAATGACCGGGTGCTGAGGTGGATCCACTCGCCAATGTTCGATTAGGTTCTCGACCACGCGGCGCTGCCGGGCCTGTGTGTCCAGGATGTCGTCTTCTGAGTCGATGAACTGATCCGCAATCCCGATAAAGGCCTGCGCGCGGGCCCAATGCCCAGACATGTCGCCGACATCCAGCCGCCGGATCGCTTCGGTTGAAACGCCTTCGCCCTGCATCTCATCTATCAATGCGGCCAGACTGTCTGATAGGTCAAACAAAGACGAGCGCGCCGCCAGATCCGGTTGTTGATCCAGCAGCTTCGAGACCAGCTGCGTCAATTCCAGCCGCCGTCGCAGGGGCGGGATTGCGGGTGGTATCTGCGCCAGATTCACGCTTTCACCCAGATCAGTCACCAGTGATAGGCGCGGCAACAAACAGGCAGGGCCCTGGTCGAACAGCTCACGCACCCTGCGAGCCATACGCCGCGTGTTAACAACCAGCTCCACTCGGGCCAAAGCCTCGGGCGGAAGAGCGGCACAGCGATTTCTCAACCCCCGGACCAGCGCCTTTGGAAAATCCACACCCGAAGGTACGGCAAAGACGCGGGGCAGGGGTGAGGGGTCAAACATCCGCCAACAGACCTTCAGCAAGGGCGATCCCTTCCGGATGGCCAACATCGCACCAGCGGCCGGGATAGGTTAGGGCAAACAGCCGGTCTTTCTTTTGCATCCGATCCCAAAGCAGGTTCAGCGAAAACACCTTGTCTGGAATTTCGACCAGCCCTTCCGTCTTCATGATCTGCGCGCCTCCGTAGATCAATCCGGGGCCGCGGGTAATCCGGCCCGCTTCATCAGCAGTAAAGTCTCCGGTGCCGGCATGACCAATCGCCTGCGCGGTCGGGATGCACATTAGCAATGCGTCCATCAAATCAGGGTTCCAGGCGGCCCGCAGCATTGTCAGCGGGTTCGGGCCGGACCAAATGGCGTCTGAATTCATCGTGAACACTGAATCAGACCCTAATAGAGGCAAAGCTGCCCGTAGTCCGCCACCAGTATCCAGAATGTCGGGCTGTTCATGTGAGACAAGCACGTCTTTCGGGGCCAGATGCGCCTCAAGCTGATCTGGCAGGTAATGCAGGTTGGCCACTTTGCGAACCGGCCCAAGCGCGTCAACCAGATCCAGCGTATGGTCGATCAGCGGGCGCCCGGCTACCTCGATCAGCGGCTTGGGGCGGTTCAGGGTCAGGGTGCCCATGCGGGTGCCGAACCCGGCTGCGAACAGCATGACGGCATTGGGGGGCTGGGTCATCTCTGTCTGAGCCTGTTCAGGTTTTCGGGTGTTGGCGCGGGCAGAGCCGCGCGCAGCAGGTCGGCAACATTCACCAGCGCCGGGTGATCCAGATCCCGCATCAGATGGCCCCACGCAGCCGGGATCAAATCGACATAATGGGGTTTGCCATACTCGGTCGCAAGCCGGGTAAACACACCAAGAATCCGCAGATTTCGCTGGGCACCCAGCACGGCATAGGCACTGCGGAAATCATGATCGTTGACGCCCGTAGCCGAGATATAGTGGCTGACCATCCGCATTTCCGTACCCGGCGTCACTTTGCGGCGCACATCCTGGAGCAAAGACACCAGATCATAGGCAGGATGGCCCAGCATGGCGGTCTGAAAATCCAGCAATCCAACGCGCTCAACCCCTTGGCGGTCAGGGAGCCAGATCAGGTTTTCCGCGTGGTAATCCCTTTGGACAACAACTTTGGTGCCGGATGTTTCTTGATGCAGGATATCAGCAAATCGGTGTTCGAACCGATCCTGCGCATCCTGGTCATAATCGCCAAGAACCCCTTGGGCGTATTTGGTGAAGGATAAGGCCGCCAGTTCGGTCATCAGTGCCGGGCCGTAAGATTGCAGCGACAGGGTCGGGGCCTCGTGCAACGTGATCAGAACATCTGTCGCCGCCTCGTATAATTCCCGCTCCATATCGGGATGTTTGACCAGAACCCGCGCGAACAGGTCATCGCCAAGGTCTTCCAGAAGAAGAAACCCATATTGCGTGTCTTCGGCGTAGATCTGTGGGGCGCTTAGTCCGATAGATTGTAAATGCCGGGCCATCCGTACGAAGGCTTCGACCGGTTCCGCCTGGCCCGGTGGTGAATCCATCAGAACAGCGGACTTGCCCGTAACCGGGTCGGTCAGGCGCTCGTACCGGCGGTTCGAGGCATCCCCCGCCAAAGGCTCTCGGCGGGCCTTGGACCACGGCGTGTGTGAAATCAGAGCTTCGGCAAGGACGGCGCGGTTTGTCATTCGCTGACCTCCAGTTTTTGAGCCCATTTTTCGTCGGTCCATGTGAGGGTGATGTGGCGCATATCCAGCATGTCCGGGTCTGTTTCAAATGTCATCGTCAGGGCAGAACCGGGTGTCAGCAGGCCCAGTTTCTCGGGCCACTCAATCAGGCAGATCGCTTGCTCCATCGCTTCGGCCAGCCCAAGCTCTTCGACTTCCTCCACCGCGCTCAGCCGGTATAGATCGCAGTGCCAGATCTCACCTTTACGGGTGTCATAGACCTGAACCAGCGTGAATGTGGGCGAGGGCACATCCTCGGACCGGGTCATCAGCGATTGGATCAGACTACGCGCAAAATGGGTCTTACCGGTTCCGATCTCACCCTGCAGCAGCAGGATGTCGCCCGGATGCAGAATCGCGCCCAGCCGACTGGCAAAATTTGTCGTATCTTCGGGCGAATTCAGGGTGATCCTGAGGGGTGGTAACGTCATGGCGCCACAATGGCCCCACGCTGGATTGGCTGCAACCCGGTTCAGGCGCTGATTTGCTGTATCTCGTGCTGTGGCAACGCATTGTGCGTAGCAAAGCGAATGATGGTGGCCCCGTTTTGCAATGGGCAGATGGTGCAGTTCAGATCGGTTCCGTTACGCATTTGGATTCTGGCTGACCACTCAGCCCGGCTGTCCCGCATTTCCACGAAATCCCGGATTTCACCCAAAATTGGAGTGGCCGTGCAATGTTTCTGCCAGTTGCGGGTCACGTCCAGAACCGTGTCGGGTTCAAATCCGGCACCATCGGCTTCACCCCATAATTTCTGATAGGCATAATTGGTGAAGGCCAAGGTACCGTCATCACCGAAAACGGCAACCGCGTCGGCCAGCTTATCCAGGATGGATTGCATCAAATCCATTTCCGCCCGAAAGCGGCGGGTCAACGTGATCTCGGCCGTGATATCTTCGAACAGAAAGGCCACCGCACCATCCGGGTGCGGGCGGCCGCTGACGGAATAGACCGAGCCGGATGGCAGCGACCATGTTTCCTGGTAATTTCCGTCTTCTGCGGCCTCTAGCAGATCGTTCATCTGATTGCGCCAGCTGCGATAGTTCTTGGGTTCCGGCATCATGTGCTGATCGCGCAGGCGGTCAAAGAAACTGGACAGATTGGGGCGGCAGCTCAGGAAATCCGGGGGCAGGGTGGTCAGGTCAATCAAGGCGGGGTTGAACAGTGCAAGTTGGCGATTTCTGTCAAAAATGGCCAAGCCGATGGACAGCTGTGCAAAGGTTTTGGTCATCGTCTGTACGAATTTTCGCTGCGCTGTCTCGGCGGCGACGATGGCGTTGATGTCCACAGCATAGCAAAGGCTGCCTTCCGGATGGTCCACCATCGTCAGGTCAAACCAAAGCTTGTTTGCACTGTCTTCGGACGAAATGAATACACGGGTCTTGGCGCTGATACGCGCGCCATTTTCGGGCCCGGGAAAAAGAGGTGCAGTCAGGTCGGTATCGCCACCGCGCACTTTGCGGACAAGCGAGACATAGGCGGCGTTGCACCAGCGGATCTTGTTTTGATAATCCAGATGCCAGACCGGGTAGGGCGCCAGTTCCATCGCCAGGCGGATCGGATCGCTATTCTCGCGCAATACGGTTCTGGGGTAATCAGAGCTTTCCCGCAGCTGTACGCGCACGACCCCGTCGATCCATTCGCACAAAACGTCCCGCTCGACCGAGCAATCAATGGCGGGGATGACAAGATTCCCTTCGTGCCTGACGCGTTCAGGGGTTTCAGGAAAGCCCGGAAAATCCCGCTGCAGCAGCCGACGCAGATCTGACCAGTCGCGCACAGCCTCAAACCCATCCAGAGCGATGTCTGTGTGGCTGATCAGGCGGTCACCGTCGAACAGAAACACGACATTGAACAACGAGGCCGGCTCGGACAGGCCGAAATTGTCACTTGTCAGCTGACGACGGGGCAAAAGCCATTGAACCGCCAGACTGGCAGACACCACACTGATGACGGCCAATATGATCCAGTCGACCATGTGCTCTCCCGCGGTGAATTCACGGGTATAGCTATGGGTGGAAATGGTTAACGGGGTCTTAACTCAGACTTGGATATGCTGATTTACACCTGAAGGAACGGGGGTGTCGCCGGTCTGTGCATCCACAAGTTTTCGCGGCCAGGATACCCGGACGATGGCCCCTATACGTTCGGGATTGTCCGACAAGGTCTGATATGGATCAGAGCCATTGGCGAAGTCCAAATGCGCACCGCTGCGTTCCAGCAGGGTTTTTGCGATGAACAGGCCCAGGCCCATACCTTCATATTCCGGCCGGGCCCGCTTTTCCGATTCTGCCCGCCGTCGGCGCATGAACGGATCCCCGATCCGGCCAATCATTTGCGAAGGATACCCGCGGCCGTCATCCATGATGTTGATCGTAATCCTTTCGGCTGTCCATTCCGCTTCGACCCAGACGTTGCTGCGCGCGAAATCCACAGCATTCTGGATGAGGTTGCGCATTCCGTGGATGATCTCAGGTTTACGCAGGATCGAAGGTTGTTGAACATCGCCATCCCCAACCGGACCTTCGGCAAAGTGTACCTGCTTGCCGCGGTTGATATGTGGCTCGGCGGCCTCATGGATGACAGTGGACAGGGGGGCCTGTCTCAGGTGGAGGTCGTCTTTGCCAGCCCGCCCCATGTCGCGCAGAATGTCGCGGCAACGATTGGCCTGTTCGCGGATCAAGGCGGCGTCTTCTTTCAGGTCCGGGCGGTCGTCCAGCTCTTCAATCAGTTCGGCACTGGTCAGTTTGATTGTTGCCAGAGGTGTTCCAAGTTCGTGCGCGGCGGCGGCGACAACTCCACCAAGATCGGTCAGTTTCTGTTCACGAGCGAGGGCCATATGCGTGGCCGACAGCGCCTGAGACATCGACTGCACCTCAGAGCTTACGCGGTGGGAATAGGCCCCCAGGAAAACGATCGCGATAACGATGGCAGCCCAGTTTCCGAACAGAAGGATATCAGGGATCTCAAGATCCACACCGCCATCCGTGTGCAGGGGAAGGTGAAATTCGGCTAGCAGCGTGGTCAGAATGATGGCCACCGTACCGATGATCAGGGTTGACCGGGTGCTCATGACATTGGCCGAGATAGTCACAGGACCCACCAACAGCAAGGCGAACGGATTATTGAGGCCTCCGGTAAGGTACAGCAGGATGGTCAGCTGCAACAAATCGAACAACACCATCAGAAAGTTCTCGAACTCGGACAGGCGTTTGTTGCGTGGAAAGACAAGAATAGCCGTCAAGTTGCCCATGACCGAAATGCCGATGGCCAGATAGCACAGCGTCACATCCAACTGCACATCATAGGTCTGTTGCGCCACGGTGATTGCGGTGATCTGGCCAAAAATGGCCACCCAGCGCAGCAGGATCAGCGTCCGCAGGCGAATCCAGCTGCGTTCCTGACCAGGCCAAAAAGTGATGTTGGAATCTGCCATTGGTCCATTATGTCCTGTTGCATCGGCTGTTCATCTTGATAGGTGTCCCGGCCGGAACGATCAACAACTCCTCTATCGTCAGGTAAGATGCCATGGTCCGTCTATACGCTATCCTTGCAACAGTTGTTTTGGCCGTAGGTCTGGGGGCCATGTGGCTGCTGACGCGCGGCGCAGGCTCGGACGACAAATTCGCGCAGTGCCGGTCCAGCCAGATCGCAGGGGGTACGGCCACCATTGGCGGGCCCTTCGAACTGATCAACGGCAAGGGCGAGACTGTGACCGACAAACAGGTGATAACCGAACCTACGCTGGTCTACTTCGGCTATACCTTCTGTCCGGATGTTTGCCCCTTTGACATGTCCCGCAATGCCGAAGCGGTGGATATTCTGGCCGAACGCGGGCAATCGGTGACGCCGCTGTTTATCTCGATCGACCCGGATCGCGACACACCCGAAGTTATGGCCGATTACGCCTTTAACCTTGGTGGTAAGACCATCGCCCTGACCGGCACGCCCGAGCAGGTCAAGGCCGCCAGCAAGGCCTATAAGACCTATTATAAGGCCCATGACAAAAGTGATGAGTACTATCTGGTTGATCACTCGACCTTTACTTATCTGGTCACACCCCAGGACGGGTTTATCGAATTTTTCGATCGCAATGACACAGCCGAGCAGATGGCTGACAAGGTAGGCTGCTTTCTGGACAAGATCTAGAACGCAACGGTCTGTTTGACCTTTGCAATGGCGCTGCTATTACTCATGTTTAAGCCAACGGCGTGAATTAGCGGAAAGAATAGAATATGGCGGACAGCTCTGACCTCGACATCGGCCCGGATAAATCGCTGTTATTGGTGGATGATGACGAACCGTTTCTGAGACGTCTGGCCAAGGCCATGGAAAAACGCGGGTTCGAGGTTGAAACCGCCGGCTCTGTCGCCGCTGGCCGCGCAATTTCCACAGCACGTCCACCTGCATATGCGGTTGTTGACCTGCGGTTGGAGGATGGCAACGGCCTGGATGTGGTCGAAGTGCTGCGCGAAAAGCGCCCCGACAGCCGGGTTGTGGTTCTGACAGGGTACGGCGCGATTGCCACCGCTGTGGCTGCCGTCAAGATCGGTGCCACCGACTATTTGTCGAAGCCCGCCGACGCCACCGACATCACCAACGCATTGCTGGCCAAGGGCGACGAACTGCCTCCGCCGCCGGAAAACCCAATGAGCGCGGATCGCGTGCGCTGGGAGCATATCCAGCGGGTTTATGAGCTGTGTGATCGCAACGTCAGTGAAACCGCACGACGCCTGAACATGCACCGCCGGACATTGCAACGGATCCTGGCGAAGCGCAGCCCGCGATGAGATCGTGGGTTTAGCTTGCGCATAACAGACCAGAACTCATGAAGCCGAAAAGCCGAATTGAGTCTCGACATGCGGCCACCAAACATATGCTTTGTCGCGGCTGATGGACCGCCACCCCTGAAGACTTTAATTTAGTGTCTGTTAACCAGTTTGTGTTGTCGTTAAGTTCAATAATTATATTTTCCGAACAAATAGTTGAGATGTATCGAAGTGTCGCCGCTCCCTAATACGCCATACGAAAGCCTCCGTATTTCCAACCCTGCCCTTAAAGTCATTGTCTCTGTTGTCACCTGGGCAGCAGAGAGATTTGGGTTTTGGGCGCGACCACGAAAGGGCGCTGCGGGTGAGCTTTCCGAAATGAACATTTTGGACAACCTGTACTGGGTCTATAAAAGTAAGAACCCCATTCAGCAGCCTGAAGCGGAGCTGGATCAGTCCGGCTTTATGACTAAAACGGCCGTACGACTTTCAACCGCTGACATCAGTGACACATCAAATTCGGTCACTCTGAGCTTTGCCGGGGACATTCTAAGAACTCACAGGGCCAGTGTCGCAAAAGACCAGGTATATGCTGAGATCGAAGATCTTTTGTTTCAGGATGATATTTTGGTCGCCAACTACGAGTCACCTGTAACGACACAGCCTTTGATTGACGAAGTGATCGGGGACGCCGGCCCGCCGATCGAATGTGCGTCGGAAGAACAGTTCGATGCTTTGACCAGCCATAACGAGAGGTTCATTGATGTTTTGAACCTTGCAAACAACCATATTCTCGACATGGGTGTTGAGGGGCTTGAGACGACTCTAAACGCCTTAAGTGACAGAAATATCATGCAAATCGGCGTGAATGAGAGTTTGACAGAAGCCACAGCCGTCAAAACGATCGAACGAAAAGGGATAAAGTTCGGATTTGCGTCCTGCGCTTTTGGTACCAACGGCCACGCGCTTCCTGAAGGTCAAAAGCAGAGCATCAATATCGCCAAGCTGACTTCAAAGCATCAAGCGCCGGACACTACCCTTCTAAAGACACAGATTTCGAACGCAAAAGCGGCTGGCTGTGATCTGGTTATTGCGATTATTCATTGGGGTCATGAGTTCGAGCTGTTCCCGCGCCGAGCGCAGCAAGAGGCCGCACAGGACTTGGCCGAATTCGGAGCTGATCTTATCGTCTGCCACCACCCCCATGTCCCTCAGCCGATTCAGCTGTATCGCACGCAGACCGGAGATCGGACGGTGCCAATCGCCTATTCCCTAGGAAGTCTGCTGTGGGGTTTCGCCGATAGAGACATTGCCAGCAGCACGATTATGCAGATTGAAGTACAAAAGACTGAGGGCAAGGCCGAAATAACAAATCTGAAGGCGACGCCAGTGCGTTGGCATGCCCATGAGATTGACGGCAAAGTCTTTCAGAAGGTGGCGCGATCAGAAAGCTGAAAGTGGTCAGGGCCCAATCTCGGCCATCAATGCCGAATGTCTATGCGTATAGGCACATCTTACTTCAACGGGTGGCCGCAATTTGATCTGCAGCCCTTCCATAATAACCCTGTCCGGGCGGCCGAAGAATTTTGTCGCCTCGGCCTCGGAAAAGCCCGCGATCTGGGTGGCTTCCATCCAGGCGCTGATCTTGTCGGCCTTTTTGATTTGCCGTTTAACCGTTTTAGGCACCGCAGCAGGCAGGCCAAACCGGATGTGGATCGCCGCAGCCAGCCGGTCATCCAGTGCGCCATAGTCGGGACCGACAGCGGATTTGACCGGAGAGATCATATCTCCGATCACGTATTCCGGCGCATCGTGTAACA
The DNA here is from genome assembly GCF_059610745.1 of Ruegeria sp. CDSC042. Taxonomy (NCBI): domain Bacteria; kingdom Pseudomonadati; phylum Pseudomonadota; class Alphaproteobacteria; order Rhodobacterales; family Roseobacteraceae; genus Ruegeria; species Ruegeria sp. CDSC042. The sequence continues at coordinate 7,660 of NZ_JBXWOF010000011.1, read as the reverse complement.
GGGCCGCCAGCCGCCATTTGACCGGTGCCTTGGGGGCAATACGACCAAAAAGCTCTTCGACCAACAGCGAATGCTCGGCCACCGAATAGGCGAAATCGCCATGTGTCTGCCCGTTCCAGCGGGCCACAAAGGCCAGCCCATGCGCGATATCCTCAATCTCGATATCCACCGGTGTTGGGTCCAGCAGGTCCAGCCTGCGCCCGGACAGCATTCTTTGCCATGCGCGGGGTTGTGTTGCCATTCTGCCATGCCTTGTGAAGTGGGACACATTAAATTCGCATTTTTGTGGTAAGCTGTACCTGTCAAGATCACCAGCTGCCAACTTTTTCTTGAGCAATCGTGCTTTGAACAAGCGCGCGGTGATACCGACATTTGTACCGAGGGGGGCGCATGCTCCTCCCGGTGTGCCCCTCTCGGACGTAACTCGTATCGAAAGGAGCTTGCTATGTTCAAGCGTTTGTTAGGAATTGCTCTGGCCTTTGGTATGGCCGCCACTGCACCGCCTGCCTTTGCCCAGCAAAGCTGTGCGTTGCGTGATCAACTGATTTCAACGCTACAGGACAATTATTCCGAGGAACTGGCCTTTGGCGGATTGCAAAAATCCCGTGGCTCGCAATCGGTGATGGAGGTCTGGACCTCAGAGGAAACGGGTAGCTATACCGTTTTGGTGACACGTCCGAACGGCATCAGCTGCATTGTCGCCGTTGGGACCGACTTTTTCCAAGCGATCCCCAAAATCAAGGTAGAGGGCATACCAAGTTGATTTTGGCGGCTTAAAACCCCGTTTCCGGCCATCTGCGTTGCCACGTCCCGAAAGGGATGCTAGGGCAACCCGGATTGAATTATACCGGAATGGAGCACCTGATGGCCGGGGACTATATCGTCAAAGACATTTCGCTGGCCGGGTTTGGCCGCAAAGAACTGGATATTGCAGAGACCGAGATGCCGGGCCTGATGGCCCTGCGCGCGGAATACGGTAACGCAAAGCCCCTGAAGGGCGCGCGTATTGTCGGGTCGCTGCACATGACCATCCAGACAGCCGTTCTGATCGAAACACTTGTGGCGCTGGGCGCGGATGTGCGTTGGGCGTCGTGCAACATCTTCTCAACCCAGGACCACGCGGCGGCGGCGATTGCCGAAGCCGGAATTCCGGTGTTCGCCATCAAGGGCCAGACGTTGGAAGAGCATTGGGATTATCTGGACAAATCCTTCCTGTTCACCGACGGCCCCAACATGATCCTGGACGATGGCGGCGATGCGACGCTGTATATCCTGCTGGGCGCCCGCGCCGAAGCGGGCGAAGACATTATCCCCGTACCGGGCTCGGAAGAGGAAGAGGCCATCAAGGCGCAGATCGCCAAACGTATGGCCGCGTCCCCCGGTTGGTTCACCAAAATGCGCGACCAGATCCAAGGCGTGTCCGAGGAAACCACGACCGGCGTGAACCGTCTGTACCAGCTGGTCAGGGAAGGCCAACTGCCGTTCCCAGCGATCAACGTCAACGACAGTGTCACCAAGTCGAAGTTCGACAACAAATATGGCTGTAAGGAATCGCTGGTCGACGGTATCCGCCGCGCCACCGACACTATGATGGCTGGTAAAGTTGCCGTGGTCTGTGGCTATGGTGACGTGGGCAAAGGCTCGGCCGCGTCGCTGCGCGGTGCCGGTGCCCGTGTGAAAGTGACCGAAGTTGATCCGATCTGCGCCCTGCAGGCCGCGATGGACGGGTTCGAGGTTACGCTGCTGGAAGACGAAGTTGACAGCGCGGATATCTTCATCACCACGACCGGCAACAAGGACGTGATCCGTATCGAGCATATGCGCGCGATGAAGGACATGGCCATCGTCGGCAACATTGGTCACTTTGACAACGAAATTCAGGTGGCCAGCCTGAAGAACCACAAATGGACCAACATCAAGGAACAGGTGGACATGATCGAGATGCCCTCGGGCAATCGTCTGATCCTGTTGTCCGAAGGCCGCCTGCTGAACCTGGGCAACGCCACCGGTCATCCGTCTTTTGTGATGTCGGCTTCGTTCACCAATCAGGTGTTGGCCCAGATTGAGCTGTTCACCAAAGGCGATCAGTACGAAAACAAGGTCTACATCCTGCCTAAACATCTGGACGAGAAGGTTGCACGCCTGCATCTGGACCGTATCGGCGTGAAGCTGACGCAGATGGACAGCGAACAGGCATTGTATATCGGTGTGAATCCGGAAGGCCCCTATAAGCCTGAACATTACCGCTATTGATTGCGGGTCAGGCATGACCAAACCTTCTGGACGCCGTCGGATATTGCATCTGGCGGCGTCTTTCGTTTTCTCAGCACTCGCCTTGGTGGTTTTGATGGGTGGGGGTGGCTACTGGCTTTTGTCCCACCCGCAATCACCGGTTCCGGACCACTGGAACCCTTTGCGAGATCTGACCATTACGGCTCGGGTCACGCCGGTCACACCTGTGCAAATGCGACGAGCATTGGCCGATGAAACGCAGTGCAGGGCCGCATTGGCCGGGGCGGGGGTAAGCGTTTCCCTGGTCGAGGATCTGATTGTCGACGAGAAATGCGGAATAGCCGGGCGCGGGGTTCTCTCGGGCTTAACCACGGCCAGCGTCAATGGCGTCGAGACCCGTTGTGCCACGGCTCTGCGATTGGCCATGTGGGAACACCATGTGGTCCAACCCGCCGCGCGCGAGATGTTTGGCAGCAGGGTGCGCAGCTTGCGCCACCTGGGCAGCTATAACTGCCGGCGAATGCGCACCGCGCAGGGAAAGGACAGCGGTTGGAGCAGTCATGCCACCGCTGATGCCATCGATATTGTCGGGGTCGAGTTGGCAGATGGGCGAAGCCTGAGCCTGTTGTCGGACTGGACAACACCCGGACCCGAAGCAGATTTTCTACACCGGATTGGCCGGGGTGCATGCGAATGGTTTCGGGTGGTACTTGGGCCAAACTACAACCGGCTGCATGCGGACCACTTCCATCTTCAGGGACCGGGTTGGGGATATTGCAGATAACCACCGGTCGGTTAGTAGGTGCCATGTCGGCACGCTGCGCTGGTTTCAACATTTTCCCGCTGCGCCCTGAATCCAAACCACCTGACCCTTAACAGAAGGCCAGAATCAGGCATTGTGGTACGCGGAGTCTATCTGTGCTGCCATAATTTCGCTTACGGGGAATGACCTGAAATTTTCCCTTTGTGTAAACAGAACAACTGACTAACCTTCCGACACCTGTTCATAGGCGCATTGAAAATCGCAGCCAAAGCTGCTCAACGGGAGAAATATTCATGGGAAAACGCGACGAACTGATCGCCAAATACGCAGATGATCTGAAAAACAAATGCGGGATGGACCCCGACATGGACCTCTTGACCAAGGTCACAATCGGATGTGGTCCGGCGATTTATGACGCCGACGCGTCGACCGTGGCAGCCACTCAGTCAGGTGAGCTTGAGACCGTCAAAAACAACTTCCTGATCAAGAAACTGGGCCTTTCCGACGGCCCCGAGTTGATGGAAGCGATCAACAAGGCGCTGGAAACCTATGGCATGTCCGAGCGCAACAAGTATCGTGCTGTCGTTTACTATATGCTGACCAAGCATTTCGGCAAAGAGTCGGTCTATAGCTAAATCCGGGTTTCGACCAATCAGCGCCCGCCCGATCTGTGGCGGGCGTTTCCAATTTTAGGTACTTGTTGTTTGTGCCAAACCGGCCAAATGGGCTAGTGTCAGTTTGTGACCAGGACGGTCAGAACCGAAATTCTATACGCGTGTGGTGAGTCGGGAGCACGCGGGGTAGGGAAGGTTCTGCATCTGTCAGGACCTTCCCTTTAATCAATCCGATTTCGTCTGCCCCAGATCGCAGATCACCTGCCATTCGGCATCGCTGACCGGTTGTACGGACAGGCGGGAATTCTTGACCAGAACCATCTCATCCAGACGTTCATCCACTTTGATCTGATCCAGCGTGACTGGGATGGTGAACGGGCGCACGGCTTTGATATCCACACATTCCCAACGCTCATCCTCGGTGGTGCTGTCTGGATGGGCTTCGGCGCAAACCTCAACAATGCCGACAATCGCCTTGTCTTTTTGCGAATGATAGAAAAAACCACGGTCGCCCACGGCCATCTGCCGCATGAAATTGCGTGCCTGATAGTTGCGCACCCCATCCCATTCTTCGCCCTCTGCGCCCTTGGCGACTTGCTGGTCCCAACTCCAGGTCGAGGGTTCAGATTTGAACAGCCAATACGCCATCAGCCGACCACCTTTTTCCAGACGATCAGATCAACCGACTGGAACAGACCTGCCTTGGCATAGGGATCATTGTCGGCCCAGTTTTGCGCCGCCGTCATATCCTCGACCTCGAGGATGATAAGTGATCCGATCATCGCATCGCCTTCCAGAAGGGGCCCGGCCTGGGCAACAACACCGGTTTCTTCGATATAGGCAAGATGGGCGGAACGGTTATCCAGCCGGGTTTGCAGCGCGTCGGGTTTATCCTTGGCGATAAGGGCGATCAGCATGTTATTCCTCCTTCAGGGGTCGGTTCAGCAGCCAGCGCATGGCTTCACCAACGCTGCATTCTCCGGTACTTATTTCTGACACGATGGTGCTAATGGGCATGTCCAAATCTTCTGCTTTGGCAATTTTGGCCAAAGCCTTGGCCGTGGCAACACCTTCGACGGTTGTGTTTGTGTCAAAAGCATCCCGACGCCCGAGCGACAGGCCAAATCGATAGTTCCGGGACAGTTCGGAACAGCAGGTCAGTACCAGATCACCCATACCCGACAGGCCCATCAATGTTTCAGGGCGGGCCCCGCGCATCAGCGCAAAGCGCTGCATTTCGGCAAAGCCTCGCGTCATCAAAGCGGCCCGGGCGCTTTCGCCCATGCCCTCGCCAATACAGGCGCCGCATCCGATGGCCATGACGTTTTTCAGGGCCCCGCCGAGCTCGGCGCCAACAGTATCCGCAGTGCGATAGAGGCGCAGATTTGTGGTGCTCAATTCATGCTGCAGGTCACGGCCAATCGCATCATCCGTACAAGCGAGGGTCAATGCGGTGGGAAGGCCGCGCGCGATGTCGTCCGCAAAGCTTGGCCCGGTCAACAACGCAGCGCGCGCCTCTGGGACGGTTTCACGGATAACGGAAACCGGCCCAAGGCCCGAGGTCAGCTCTATCCCTTTGCAGCAGGCGACCAGCGTTTTATCTCTGAGGGTAGCAGAATGCGCACACAGCGCGCTCCGCAATTTCTGCATCGGCACGGACAGGAGGATGATTTCGCTTTCTGACGCCAGATCAGCGTCCGAAGTAATCGTAATCGCTTTGGGCAGAGGTGCATTCGGCAGGCGCGCGCTGTTTACGCGATGGTTCTGCATCATCTGGGCCTGATCCGGATCCCGAGCCCATAGCGTGACGGGGCCTTTTCCGGCCAGCGAAATCGCCAGAGCTGTTCCAAACGCTCCGGACCCCAGAACCGACACGCTCATGCTTTGGCTCCTTTTTTGCCGCTGCCCAACATGGCCGGGCTAGTTTGATCCAGAGGCCAACGCGGACGCGCGGTCAGGGTCAGATCATCGCGGGCACCCGTGCGGAAACGTTCAATTCCGGCATAGGCGATCATGGCGGCATTGTCGGTGCACAGGGCCAACGGAGGGGCGGTAAATCTGGCACCTTTTTCGGCGCAGATAGACTCTAACGCGGTACGAATGGCCGTATTTGCCGCAACGCCGCCCGCAACAGACACAACCGCCTCCGCAGGGCCTTCCAATAGGTAAAGGTCGATTGCGCGGCGGGTTTTCTCGGCCAAAGTGTCCACGATGGCCTGTTGGAACCCGGCGCAAAGATCGGCGCGGTCCTGTCGCGTCAGGCCACCTTTTTCAGCCACGATCTGGTCGCGCATTCGCATCAGCGCGGTCTTGAGCCCGGAAAAGGACAAATCGCAGCCCGGACGGTCCAGCAGTGGCCGCGGAAACCGGAACCGCTTGGGATCGCCCGTGCGGGCTTCGACCTCGACCGAGGGGCCACCGGGTTGCGGTAGGCCCAGCAGGCGGGCTGTCTTGTCAAAGGCCTCTCCCGGGGCATCGTCGATGGTGCCGCCGAGACGGGTGAACTGCTCGGGCCCATGGGCAATCAGATATTGGCAGTGCCCGCCCGAGACCAGCAGCATCAGGTAGGGAAACGCGATCCCGTCCGTCAGGCGTGGCGTCAGTGCGTGACCGGCCAGATGGTTGACTCCGATCAATGGCAGGCCCGTGGCGGCACTGATCCCTTTGGCGCACATGACGCCTGACATAACTCCCCCAATCAGGCCGGGACCGGCGGTTACGGCAATAGCGTCCATGTCGGCAAGGCCCAAACCTGCGGCCTCTAAAGCCTGCATCACACAGGTATCCAGCTTTTCCGCATGGGCGCGGGCGGCAATCTCAGGCACCACGCCACCAAATGCGCTGTGCAATTCGGTCTGGCCATAGACAACCGAGGACAGCACCTCGGCGGCTGTATCATCGGATTGGCGCACGACTGCGGCGGCCGTGTCATCACAGCTGCTTTCCAACCCGAGGACAGTAAGTGTTTGCACCATTGGCCTGATCCGTTACACCTTGGTTGCCAAGCGGGGTATCACCCTGCGCGGATGCAAACAATCCCAAGGCCGAAGGCGCCAACTGTTGTATTTGTTGATGACCCGCCCGCGCGCTGCGTCTGAAAGGTTCGTCGCGCAGTTGCCAACCCGCATCAGAAGCCGGGTAGAGGTTATCCATTCGCCGATCCTGGAAATAAAACCTTTGGCGGTGCAAGTGCATGCGGATGAAGCAAAGGGGCTGATCTTTACTTCGGCCAACGCCGTTAATGCGGCGATGTCTTTAGATGTATCTCGAAAGATGCCGGCCTTTTGTGTGGGTCCTGTTACCACCGGAACGGCCAAAGGCGCTGGCTGGGATGCCCGGATGGTGGGTGCTACCGCCGAAGAGCTGATTGCAAACCTGCTAAAGCACCGGCCCCAAAGCCCGCTGCTTCATCTTCGGGGGGAGCACAGCCGGGGTAACATTGCTGAACGGTTGACCGAATCCGGTCTGGCTGTGCGTGAACAACCTGTCTATAAACAGCACTTGTTACCGCTCACAGATCGGGCAGGCGCCGTTGCTGAGGGCAATGAACCGGTGATTGCCCCCATATTTTCACCCAGAACAGCGCGACAATTTGCCGACATCTGGGTGGGTTCGGCACCACTTTGGCTGGCTGCAATCAGCGAGGCCACGGCTGAACCCCTTTATTCCTTGGATTATGTCCGCCTGAAGATTGCCAAAGAGCCGACACCGAAGAAAATGCGGAAAGCCGTTAAAAAGCTTGTGAAACATGCGATGCGGGTTGAGGGCGGCGAGGCCACAGATTAACTTAGTCTGGTTAGTTGTTCAGGTTGTTTTGGATTCGAAAAGGGGAACATTGCGGTGGCTGGTAAGAAGAAAACCGATCAAAAGCCGGAAGATGACCCCAAGGCTGACGCAGTCGAGGACATTGTCCAGACCCCGGATGAGGCACCTGTTGACGATGCTGACCCCGTAGACGAAACGCCTTTCGAAGCCGAAGCCGAAGCCGAAGCCGAAGCCGAAGCCGAAGCCGAAGCCGAAGCCGAAGCCGAAGCCGAAGCCGAAGCCGAAG